>CAZBZU010000019.1:14109-53914 GCA_964496495.1 uncultured bacterium | reverse complement strand
GCCCTACCCGATCTCCCGCATCTCCGGCGCCGCCGGGTAGCTGCCGAGGAACTTCACGAACGCCGCCTTGCGCATCAAGCCGGTGATGGCCTCGGCCACGTTCTCGTCCTCGATGTGCCCCTCGATGTCCACGTAGAACAGGTAGCTCCAGGGCTTGTCGCGCCGGGGGCGGGACTCCAGCTTGGTCATGTTGATGCCGTGGCGGGGAAACTCCTCCAGGCAGGAGACCAGCGAGCCCGGCTTGTGCCGGGTGGCGAGCACCAGGCTGGTCTTGTTCTGCCCGCCCTCCTTGGGGCGCTCGTCGGTGCCGAGCACGAAGAAGCGGGTGTAGTTGAAGTCGAGGTCCTCGATATTCTCGGCCAGCACCGTGAGGCCGTAGGCCTCGGCCGCGCGCTTGCTGGCGATGGCCGCCTTGCCCTCGCCACCGTTCTCGGCCAGCAGCTTGGCGGCGCCGGCGGTGTCGAAGTCGGTGACCGCCTCGAAGCCGTGGGCGCGGATGAAGCGCTGGCACTGCTGCAGCGCCTGGGTGTGGCTGTAGACGCGCCTCACGTCCTTTAGCGCCACGCCCGGCCTCGCCAGGAGGTTGTGGTGCACCCGCACGACCTGCTCCCCCACCACGTGCAGGACGGAATCGGTCAGCAGGTCGTAGGTCTGGTTGATGGAGCCCGCCAGGCTGTTCTCGACGGGCAGACAGGCGTAGCTGCACTCGCCGCTCACCGCGGCCTGGAAGGCTTCATCGAACTCGCTGTACCCCACAGGATCGGCGTCCGGGGCGAAGCCCAGCGCCGCCTCCTCGCTGAAGGCGCCGGCGACGCCCTGGAAAGCGATGCGGGGGCGGCTCTCTCGTGCCATGCGGGCGAGTGTAGCACCGGCGTGCCGCCGCACGGGCGCACGCGGGTCGGGCGTGGCGCGGCTCGCCGCGAGCCGGCGCCCGTGGTCGGCTGGGGCCCGCGGCCGGCCGCCGCTCGCGGGCACAACCGGCGCCCTCAGTCCAGCCGCGAAAGCCGCCGGGCCCTACGCCAGCCCCTCCACCTCGCGCCGTACGCCGGTCATGCGCTCCTCCAGCGCCGAGAGCTCGGCGTCGAGCTCCTCCAGGCGGTCGAGCTCGGCGCGCACGAAGCGGGTGTAGGGGGTGATGGCGCCGGAGAGCTTCTCCTGCGAGCTCGCCAGCTCCGACTCGAGCGCCCCGCCGAGGCTCTCCTTGAGCCCCTCGCGCAGCTGGTTCATGCGGGCGCTCAGCTCGCGCTTGGCCTTGCGGCGCTGGCGCGGCATCACCAGCAGCCCCACGCCCATCAGGGCCAGGCCGAGAGCGATCCCGGTGACGTCCACGGCGGTGGTGGTGAGGATCGCCAGGACCGCCGCGCCCAGCCCGATGCCGCCCACCTCCAGCAGGCCCGACTGCACCACCGCGCCCTGAAGCGCGTCGGCCAGGCGCGACGCCTCCGCCTTCTGGTCGTAGCCCTCCAGCACCTTCTCGGAGCGCTCGTGCAGGGCACGCACCAGCGCCTGACGGTCGTACTGGAAGCGCCCGCCGACCTCGCCGATCACCCGTTCGCGCTCGGCGGCGCGCTGCTCGTTGACGAAGGTCATGACGTCTTCCCAGAGCTGCAGGTTGCGCTGGATGAACCAGTCCACCAGCTGGCCCACGGCCTGGTCGACGTCCTGCTCGACATTGCGGAGGACGCGGGTCTGGAACGCCTCGCGCACCCGGCTGGTGTTCATCAGCAGGAACAGCCGCCTGAGCTGCACGGTGTCGTCGAAGAACTCGTGCCCGCGCTTCTCCACTTCCAGCAGCACGTTCTCGATGCGGGCCAGGTAGCCTTCGTACTCGCGGCGCATGTCCTTCTCGAACTGCGCCCGCTGGCGCTCGATCTCCTCCAGCGTGCCGCGGTCGTGGGCGAGCAGCTCGAGGCGCGTGCTCAACACCCCGCGGTAGTGCTCGGCGGTGCGGCGCGCCACCCCCAGCGGCGTGAGCAGCTTGAGCTTCAGGCGGTCGCGTCCCAGCCGGGCGGCGATGGCGCGCTCCAACGCGCCCAGCCCGCTCGCCTGCACGGCCGCCGCATCGTTGGCGACCCGCGCCTTGAAGGCGCGCTTGGCCGACACGCCGAACACCTCGGGCTCGCTGCCGAGGGTCGCCTTGGCGTGGTCGCGCACGTAGGCGAGCACCTTCGCCTCCGCGCCGTCGCCCTCCAGGATGTCGACCTTGTTCACCACCATCAGCACCTTCTTGCCCCAGGAGGCGATCAGCTCCAGGAAGGCGCGCTCGCTCTCGGTGAAGGGCCGGTCGGCGCTGGTCACGAACAGCACCAGGTCGGCGCGCGGCACGAAGCGCTCGGTGAGCTCCTGGTGGCGCTGGATGATGGCGTTGGTGCCCGGCGTGTCGACCAGCGCCAGGTCGCGCAATAGCGGGGCCGGGAAGCTGCGCCGCACCAGCGCGGGCGCCTCCTCGCTCTCGCTGGGCGTCTCGCCGTAGGTGACGACGGTGATGCGGTCGGTGGTGGGCGTGACGCCCTCCGGCATCACCGCCTCGCCCACCAGGGCGTTCAGCAGCGTCGACTTGCCGGCGTTGAACTCGCCGCACACGACCAGCATGAAGATGCCGTCCAGATCGAGCATGGCGTTGCGCAGGTCGGCGACATGGTCGCGCTCTGCCTCGAGGCGCGCCAGCAGGGCCTGCAGGTCGGCGAGGAGCGCGCGCTCCTGCCCGACGATGTCACGAGCGACGTCGGAAACGCCTACGTCCATGCCCTACGATACCATGCCCTCGAGGCGCCTTTTGCCCCGTTCACCACGGGAATCCGGCCACTCGACCGGCTCGCCGGAGGGGCAGCGGTCGGCCGGCGCGGCGCGGCCACGGGCACGCACGCCGGGCGTGCCGCGGCGGCCCGGCGGCGCCTTCGTGCCTGAAGCGCCACGGCGGCCCGGCGCCGCCATCCCGGCCGGCGCGGCCGACGGCGACGGTACACTGGCGCGGCTGGCACGAGAGGAGCGGCGATGAGCGAACCCGAGGCCTCGTTTCGTCGACTACTGGAGCGCATGGCGGTGGTGAGCGACCTGTCGCAGGCGCATGCCGTGCTCTCGTGGGACGAGAACACCTACATGCCGGAGGGGGCCGCCGACGCGCGCGGCCGCCAGATGGCCACGGTCGAGATGGTGGTGCACCAGCGGCTGGTGGACCCGGCCCTCGCCGACCTGCTCGCCTCGCTGGAGGCGGCCGGGCTACCCGAGGGCGGCATCGAGGCGGCCACCGTCAGGCAGGCGCGGCGCGCCGTCGACCAGGCCTCCAAGGTGCCGTCGGCGCTGGTCGAGGCGCTCGGCACCCATGCGGCGCGGTCGCGCGCGGTGTGGGCAAGAGCCCGCCACGACAACGACTTCGCCACCTTCGCGCCCGAGCTGGACAGGATGCTCGAGCTCAAGCGCGAGCAGGCCGACGCGCTCGGCTACCGGGAGCACCGCTACGATGCCCTGCACGACCTCTTCGAGCCCGGCTCCACCGCGTCGCGGGTACGGGCGCTGTTCACGCCGCTGCGGCGCGAGCTGAGCGAGCTGGTGTCCCGCATCCGCGAGGCCGGTAGCCGCATCGACGACGCCATCCTCCGCCAGGCGTTCGATGAGGCCGCCCAGGAGCGTTTCGCGCTCGACTGCGTCACCGCTTTCGGGTACGACCTCGAGCACGGCCGCCTGGACCGCACCGTCCACCCCTTCGCCACGGCCCTGAGCAAGTACGACGTGCGCATCACCACGCGCTACCGGCGCCACTTCCTCAACACCGCCCTGTTCGGCACCATGCACGAGGCGGGTCACGCGCTCTACGAGCAAGGGGTGGCCGACGCCTTCTACCGCACCCCGCTGGAGAACACCGCGAGCCTCGGCGTGCACGAGTCGCAGTCGCGGCTGTGGGAGAACCTGGTGGGCCGCAGCCGCCCGTTCTGGGAGGGTGCCTACCCGCGGCTCCAGCGCGCCTTCCCGGAGCAGCTCACGCGGGTGGGCCTGGATGCCTTCTACGCCGCCATCAACCGCGTGGAGCCGAGCTTCATCAGGGTCGAGGCCGACGAGGTCACCTACAACCTGCACATCATGCTGCGCTTCGAGCTGGAGCTGGCGCTGCTGGAGGGCTCCCTCTCGGTCGCCGACCTGCCGGAGGCATGGAACCAGGGCATGCAGGAGATGCTCGGCATCACGCCGCCGGATGACGCGAGCGGGTTGCTGCAGGACGTGCACTGGGCGATCGGGCTGTTCGGCTACTTCCCCACCTACACCCTCGGGAACCTCGTCAGCGTGCAGCTGTTCGAGGCCGCCACCGCCGCTCACCCGCAGATCCCGCGTGAGATCCGCGCCGGCAAGTTCGCCACCTTGCTCGGCTGGCTGCGCGAGAACGTTCATCGGCACGGGGCCCGGTATCTCCCCGACGAGCTCCTGCAGCGCGCCACCGGCTCCGAGCTCGACGCCCGACCCTACCTGCGTTACCTGACCGGCAAGTTCGGTGAGCTCTACGGCCTGAGCTGAGCCGCCGCCCGGCGCCACGCCGGCGAGTGACGGCACCCGCCGCAGGTGGGGGTTGCGGCGCGGCCGCGCGCGATCACGGGCCGCGTCGCGGCCGCTCGCGAGTTCACCCACCGGCCCCGCCCGCCACGGCGTCGCCGAGGCCGGGACGGACGCTCCTTGAGGGGGTCCCGGGCCGAGGCTAGACTGGGCTCCATGCCTTCCGAGCCGGCCCGCAACGACCGTGACCTCGCCGCCTACCTGCGAGACGAGGGGCTGGTCGGGGAGCTGCTGCGGCCCGGCGAACCGACGCCCACGGTGGCGGACGCCGCCAGGGCGCTCGGCGTCGGCACCCGCGCCATCCTCAAGAGCCTGGTGTTCGACGCCGACGGCGTGCCGCTGCTGGTGATCGCCGCGGGCGAGTCGCGGGTGAGCATGCCGGCGCTGGCACGTGCCCTGGGGGTGTCCAGGCGGCGCGTTCGACTGGCGTCGCCCGGCGCCACCCTGGCCATCACCGGGTACCCGGTCGGTGCCATGCCGCCCTTCGGGCACCGCCGGCCGCTCGCCACCCTGATCGACAGCATCAGCGTCCCGGAGCTAGGTGTCGTCTATGGAGGGGGCGGGGCGGCGGACACGATGCTGCGGCTCGACGTCGGAACCCTGCAGCAGGCGACCGGGGGGCGTCGGCTGCCCTTGACCGCGCCCGGCGGCACCAGCGGCGCCCCGGACGGCGCCGCCTAAGGAGACCAACGCATGAACGCACGGCTCGACCTCCGACACCGCCCCCTGCTCACGGCGCTGCTGGCGCTCGTGGCCGCGGTCGCTCCCACCGCCTTCGCCGCCATCGGCGAGGCGCCTTCCACCATCCTGGACGCGCTCAAGAGCTACCAGCCGAGCGCGACGGAGCAGGGCTACACGGCCGGCGACGGCTTCCACTTCTCCGTCGCCAGCGCCTCCGGCGTGGCTACCGGCGTCAGCGGCGAGGGAACGCTCGACGACGCCAACGTTCGCCTCATGGCCGACCTCCTCGGGGCGGCCAGCGGCTACGGTCAGGCCATCGCCGGGCCCGTGGCCCAGTTCCTCCGCACCCAGCTCGCCGGCTTCGTGGGCCAGGGCGAGGTCGGCGTGGGCGTGGAGGAGTACGTCCTGCACCTCACGGTGACGGGCGCCGCACCCTTCCACCTGAGCTTCCGCTTCGGGCCGCAGACGGTCGACCCGTCGCTGTTCCCGCCCGCCAGCCACAGCCTCGGCCCGGCGGACGCCAGCCATGTCATCCGCATCTTCTCCGACTTCGAGTGCCCCTTCTGCAAACGCTTCGCCGAGGACACGATGCCGGCGCTGAAGGTCATGATGGTGGCCAGGCACGACGTGCGCCTGGAGTTCCACGACTACCCGCTGCAGAGCATCCACCCCAACGCCATGAGCGCGGCGGAAGCGGCCGAGTGCGTGACCGCCGCCAACGACCCCGCCGCCTTCTGGACCTACCACGACGCCCTCTTCGCCCAGCAATCCAGCTGGGCCCAGCTGCCGGACCCGGTCGCGTCGCTGGTGGGGATCGCCGCCGCCGCCGGCCTGAAGACCGGCGGGGTAGCGGCCTGCATCCGCGAAGGTACCTACCAGGGGCGGGTGGAGAAGGCCTACCGGGCGGCCGCCGCCGACCTGCACCTGGACGGCACCCCGACGCTGTTCGTCGACAACCTCAAGGTGGGCGACTACACCAAGCTCGACAGCTTCACGCGGCTGCTCGCGCTCTCCGACGCTTTGCGCGCCAGCTCGCAGGCAGGCGGCCAGGCGGGCGGCGGCAGCGCGCCCAGCGCCGGTGGCTCGGGCCGCTAGGCACGCGGCGCGCGGCCCGGCCCCGCGCCGACGTGCGGGGTGGAGCCCCGCCCGCCGGGATTAGGATGGTCCTCATGAGCCTCCCGGAGGTGGACATCGACGATGCCGTCCGGGTGCTGCTGGAGCTGCTCGCCATCCCCTCTCCCACGGGGTTCACGGACCGTGCGCTGGCCCTGGTGGAGGCCGAGCTGGAGAGCCTGGGCGTGCAGGCCCGCCGCACCCCCAAGGGAGCGCTGCTGTGGACGCTGCCGGGATCGCCCGGCGAGCCGCGCGCGGTGGCGTCGCACATCGACACGCTGGGTGCCATGGTCAAGGAGGTCAAGCCTAGCGGCCGCCTGAAGCTGAGCCCGATCGGCAGCTACGACTGGGCCACCATCGAGGGCGCCGAGTGCGAGGTGCATGGTGAGAGCGGCGCCAGCTTCAGCGGCACGGTGGTGAACACCAAGCAGTCGGCCCACGTCTTCGGACCGGAGCTGCGCGAGCTCAAGCGAGACGCCAGCGTGATGGAGGTGCGGCTCGACGTCGAGGCGAGCGGCGCCGACGCGGTGAGAGCGCTCGGCATCGAGGTGGGCGACGTGATCTCGTTCGACAGCCGGCCCCGCGCCACCGACAGCGGCTACATCAAGGGGCGCCACCTCGACGACAAGGCGGCGGTGGCGGTGGCGCTGGCCGTCACGCGCGCCCTCGTGGCCGCCAAGCGGGAGCCCGAGGGCGACACCCACTTCTTCGTCTCCAACTACGAGGAGGTCGGCCACGGCGCCGCCACCGGCATCCCGGAGGAGGTGGCGGAGCTGCTGTGCGTCGACATGGCCGCCGTCGGTGAGGGCCAGGCCAGCAGCGAGCACGACGTGACGCTGTGCGTGAAGGACTCCGGTGGGCCGTACGATCCCGCCATGAACCGCCGCCTGCGCGCGCTGGCGCGCGAGCACGGCATCCCCCTGAAGGTCGACATCTACCCGTTCTACTCGTCGGACGCCACCGCCGCCTGGCGCGCGGGCGCCAACCACCGGGCGGCGCTCATCGGCCCGGGAGTGGACGCCTCGCACAGCTTCGAGCGCACCCACCGCCAGGCGCTGGCGCGCACCGCGGCGCTGATGGAAGCGTATCTGCTGGCGCCCATCGGCAGCTGAGCGTACCCGCGACCCCAGCCCGCACACGCTACGGACGCCGTTTCAGAGGGGCTCTCCTGGATTCGGCCGGGCTCCGCAGGGCGTCGCCTGCACGGGCCGCTTTCGTCCGGAGTGCCGCCCTGCACGGCACGATTGCGCTTTACCGCATTCGGCGGGTCGTGTAGACTGCAGGTAATGCATGAATATCCGAGCCTGGTGTGGCATCTGAAGAACACTCAGCTGTTCGAAGACCTGTCTGCCGACGAGCTCGAGCAGCTCTCGAGGATCACCCCGTACAAGCGCTTCGCGGCGGGCGAGATCATCTACCACATGGAGGACCCGGCCGACGCGCTGTACTTCATCCGCGACGGCATGGTCAAGATCTCCATGTACTTCCCCAACGGCAAGGAGATGATCCTGGGCCTGCTCGGCCAGTACGACATCTTCGGCGAGCTGCTGCTGCTCGAGAGCGAGCGCCGCCCCAACCAGGCGGAGGCGGTGGTGGACACCACCCTCATCGTCATGCCCGAGGAGGACTTCCAGCGTCTGCTGGCGCAGTACCCGAAGATCGCGATGAAGTTCATCCAGGTGATGAGCACCCGACTGTGGCAGGCCCAGCAGTGGCAGGCCGAGGTCGGCGCCTTCGACGCCCCCGGCCGCCTCGCCAACCTGCTGCTGAGGCTCGCCAACGACTTCGGCGTCGACGGGGACCGCGGCACCGTGATCGACCTCAACCTCACCCAGCAGGACCTCGCGAAGATGATCGGCGCGACCCGCGAGACGGTCAGCCACTGCCTGGCCAGGCTGCTGGAGTACGGCGCCGTGCGCCGCCGCCGCGCGCCGATCACGGTTCACGTCGGCCGGCTGCAGCAGTTCCTGGACGAAGCCAGCGAGTAGCCCGGCTCAGGCGGCGTCGTTCGCCGGAGCGCCGCCGCGCTCGTCGTCCTGTGGCATCACCAGAGCCACTACCGCCGTCGCAGCTTCCGGTGCGCCGTTCTCCGGCGTCAGCACCCGCAGCCGTCCACCCTGCTCCACGAACAACGGGATGCAGGCGCTGCCGTAGCGGCCCCTGAAGGCCTCGAGGCCGAAGCGCTCGGTGAGGCGCGTGCGCTTGACGACCGCTCCCGCTGCGAAGAGCGCCTCGACGCGCTGGAAGGTCACGTCGTCCGCGCCGATGGTGCGTCCGGCGCCGCCCCCCGCCAGCCTCCCGCGCTGGCTCGCGCTCCGTCCCGGTGCCAGCTGGTAGACGTTGGCGCTGCCGAACTCTCGGGCGTACTTGAGGGCGGTGAGGGCATTGGCCTCGTCGTTCGAGGTGAGCGCCAGCAGCCTGCCGATCCCCGAGAGGCGCAGATCGTCGTCGCTGCGGTCGGACAGCAGGCTGCCGTAGAACGCCTCGAGCCCTTCCACGCGCGCGGCTGCCACGTGCGACCAGTTGGTGTCTGCCAGCATCACGGTGAGACCCTGGCCGGCCAGGGCGCGGGCGATGGCGCGCGCGGCCGGGTGGGCGCCCAGGACGAGGAACCCCTGCGGGTCGGGGTCGGCCACGCCCAGTCGCACCCCCAGCGGCCGGGCGCCGAGGCTCGCCAGCAGCCCCGTCCCCAGGATCATGAGGAACACCAGTGGCGGCAGCGATGGCGCCCGCTCGAAGCCGAAGGCCTGCAGCTTGGTGGCGAACAGCGAGCTCACCGCCGCCGCCACGATGCCTCGCGGGGCGATGCCGGCGAGGAACAGCTTCTCGCGGCCGCTCAAGGGGGAGCGCACCCCGCTGAGGAACACCCCCGCCGGCCGGGCCACCGCCACCAGCGCCAGCAACAGCCCCAGCGAGCGCCAGCTGAGCTCGGAGAGCAACGTGCCCAGATCCAGGTTGGCGGCCAGCACCACGAACAGCATGCTCACCAGGAGCACGCTGAGGTCCTCCTTGAAGCTGAGCAGCGACTCCAGGTTGGGCACGCCGGCGTTGGCGATGATGACCCCCATGATCACCGCGGCCAGCAACCCGGACTCGTCGGCGATCAGGTTGGCGACCGCGAAGGCGGCGAACAGCATCGCGAGCGTCCCCACGTTCACGAGGTAGTCCGGCAGCGCCCGGCGCCTCAGCAGCCAGGCCACCACCACCCCCGCGAGGCCACCGGTGGCGGCGCCGACCACCAGGAAGCGTGCCAGCAGCAGCACGGTGCGAGCGGGCGCGACCTGGGCCCCGCCCAGCAGCAGGGCCTCGGAGACGAGCACGGCCACCAGCGCACCCACTACGTCGATGACGATGCCCTCCCACTTGAGCACGTTGGCGATGCGCTCGCGCGGGCGCACGATGCGCAGGAGCGGCGTGATCACCGTCGGCCCGGTGACGATCACCAGCGCGCCGAACAGCAACGCCAGGGGGAGCTCCAGCCCGGCGATCCAGCGCGCGGCGGCGGTGCCGACCAGCCAGGTGACCAGCGTGCCCACGCTCACCAGGCGCACCACCATGGCACGGGTCTGGTGCAGCTCCGACAGCCTCAGGGTGAGCCCGCCCTCGAACAGCACCACGCCGACCGCCAGCGAGATGGCGGGGTAGAGCAGCGGGTCGAACGCCTGCCCCGGGCGCAGCCAGCCCAGCAGCGGCCCGACCAGGAAGCCCGCCGCCAGCAGCGGCAGGATGGCGGGTAGGTGCAGGCGCCAGGCCAGCCACTGGGCGGCCACCCCCAGCGCCACGATGACGGCGATGGCGAACGCCGGATGGGCGCCCAGGAAGTGCGTCACGAGGACGCCGGATAGGCGACGCGCTCGAGGATCGCGCCGAGGACGGTCCGCCGGTGGGAGATCTGGGCGTGGACGATCAGGGCGGGGCACTCCAGGCTGGCCGCCAGCCGGTGGGAGAGGTCGCGCGCGCCGCGCGCGCCGAGGTAGCGGTGGACGGTCGCCCCGAGGATGGCCAGGTCGCTGCCGCGCGAGGCATCCACCAACGCCGCCCGCGGCTCCGCCGCCCGGCGGATGTCACTGCTGGTGGGCACGCCGCACAGCTCCGAGAGCTCCTGGTGGTAGGCGCGAAGGGTGTCGAGCTGGCTCTCCAGAACGCGCTCGCCGACCACGTGCACGAAGCGTAGGCGCGCGCCCTCGGCGCGGACGATGCGGCTCGCCAGGTCCACCTTGAGGGCGTCGAAGGGGCCGCCGGTGCCCATCACCAGCACCTCGCCGATGGAGCCGAGCGGCCTCGGCCCCAGGACCACCACGTCGGCGCCGCTGCGGTCCATCAGCCAGCCGGTGTCGCGACTGAACGGCTTGAGCGCGCTGAGAGCGCGGATCTCGTCGGTGAGGACGAGGTCGACGCGATGCTCGCGGGCGTGGAGAACGATGCCGTCCTTCCAGTCGTGGCCCACGACCTCGCCGCAGGTGAGGCGCGGCCCCAGGTCGCCGAACTCGGCGCGGATGCGCCGTTCGAAGTAGACGTCCTCCGGCGGCAGCTCGTCGGCCACCGACACCAGCTCCACCTGCTCCGGAACCTGCTCGAAGCGGATCGCCCGGAGACGGTCGTCGGCGCCCACCAGCAGGCGGGCCAGGCGGATCAGATCTCCCTCGCGCTCGGGCGAGAGGTGCGGGTGCACCGGCAGCAGCATGGTCATCGGCCCGGGCGCGTGCAGGGCGCGGCGGGTGTGCCCCACGGCGGCGCTGTCGGTACTGCGCCGCAGCGCGGCGAGCGCCACCCCCTCGCGCTCGGTGCGCGGCCGCCCGTAGATGCGGAACCAGACCAGGCCCACGGCCACGATGGCGACGGCGCCCACGACCGACAGCCAGCCCATCTGGCTGAGCAGCAGCAGGCCCGCCGCGATGCCGCCGAGCTGCACCCAGGGGTAGCCCGGCGAGCGGAAGCTGGGCCGGTACCCCGCCAACCGACCCTCGCGGAAGGCGATGAGCGCCAGGTTCACGAAGGACAGCACCAGGATCTGGAAGGCGCTGGCGAGCTTCGCCAGATCGATCACCGGCAGGAAGGCGATGAGGGCCAGCAACGCCACGCCCGTGAGGCCGATGGCCGCGAGCGGGGTGCCGAAGCGGGGGTGGACGCGCCGGAACAGCGGCGGCGCCAGGTCGCCGCGGCTCATGGCGAAAGGGTAGCGCGAGGACGACAGCACGCCGGCGTTGGCCATGCTGATCAGCGCCAGCACCGCGGTGACGCCGATGATCACCTCGCCGCCGAGGCCCAGGATGTCCTTCGACGAGGTCGCCATGGGCGTGAGGGTGGCGTGCAACGTGGCCGCCGGCGTGGTTCCCACCACGACGAAGATGAGTGCGGTGTAGACGGCCATCATCATGCCTAGGCTGAAGAGGATGCCGATGGGGATGTTGCGGCTGGGGCTCCGCACCTCCTCGGCGACGCTGGCGATCTTGGTCACGCCCGCGTAGCCGACGAACACGAAGCCCGTCGCCGCCAGCAGGCCGCTCAGCCCGTGGCTCAGGAACGGCCGGAAGCGCTGCGGGTCGACCGCGCCCGCGCCGCGCAGAACGAACAGCACCATCACGGCGAGCACCGCCGTGACGACCACGGCCTGCAGACGCCCGGTCTGCTTCACCCCCAGCGCGTTCACCGTCAGCACCAGCAGGGCGAGCACCAACGCCACCGGCTTGGTCGGCAGCGCCACGAAGAGCCGCAGGTAGGCCCCCAGACCCACCAGGGCGAAGGCGCTCTTGAGCACCAGCGAGAACCACACGCCGATGCCGGCCACGGTGCCGAGCATCGGTCCCAGCGCCCGGTCGACGTAGAGGTAGGTGCCGCCAGCCTCCGGCATGGCGGTGGCCATCTCGGACTGGCTGAGGGCCGCCGGCAGGGTGATGACGCCGGCCAGCAGGTAGGCGAGCATCACCGCGGGACCGGCGATCTTGGCGGCCAGGCCCGGCAGCACGAAGACGTCGGTGATCATCGCCCCTACGCTGACGGTGATCACGGCATAGAGACCGAGATCGCGCTCGAGCCGGCGGTGGCTCATGGCGCCGTGGCGCGCTCGGGGAGCCGCGAGCGAGGTGGCCGCACCGCGGCCGGACGGCATCCCGGGCGGGGGGTAGGGAGCCGTGTCCAGCGGGTGGGTGGGGGGGTCCGGCTCGCTCCGTGCGCAGGCGGAACGCTCACGAGGGCCTCCTCGGGCGTGGACGGGTCAGGGGTGCCCACATGCTAGCACCCGGCGTGGGCGGAGGGCCTGCCCTGACCTGACGGCGAGGGTGCCGAGCGGGTTGGCGGCCCGGGCGGCGGCCGGGCGTCATGCTAGGCTTCCAGCCATGTCGGCTCCGGCGCGCCGCTTCCTGGTGACCACCGATCACGGCGATGTGGTGGTCGAGGTCAGACCCGACGCGGCCGGCCTCGACGCCGACCTACTCCGCCTCCGCATGGCCGACGCGGCCACCGTCCAGGAGCTGCCGGTGGCCACCCCCTTGCGCGCGTTCGCGGCGAAGATGGTCGACATCATCGAGGGCCAGGGCCTCGGTGGCTTCACCGGCGGGGAGCGCATGCGTGAGATGCTGGTGCGCGAGAAGGCCACGGCCGACCTCCACCGCATCGAGCGCTTCGCACGCGAGCACGCCGGCGCCTGATGGCAGGCGCCTGCGGCCAGCCGGCCGGCGGAGCCGGCGCGCCGGTCGCCGCCGCCCGCCTCGCTGCCGGCTGGCGCTACCCTTCCGCCTCGTCCTCCTCGACGATGTCGCCGAGATCCTGCAGCAGGTCCTTGTAGAGCGCCAGCGCGAAGTCGCGCACGGCCTGCCGCGCCTCGTCGCCGCGCAGGTGGTCGGGGATGCGCCGGTCGGCGATCACGAGGCTGCCGGCCAGCACCTCCTCGAACACCGGCCAGGGGCCCTCGAAGGCGCGCTCGTCGACGTCGTCCTCGGGCCCCTCCACGGCGTCCGCGCCGTCCGCGGGGTCGTCGGGCGCCACGCCGCCCTGCTCGAGGGCGGCCAGGGCCTCCTCGGCAGCGCGGCGCTCGGCCTCGCGCTTGCTGCTTCCCTGCCCGGTGCCGAGCACCTGCCCATCGACCAGCACGTCGCTCAGGAATGTCGGTTGGTGGTCCGGACCGGTGCGCTCGCTGCGGAACTCGGGCCTATCCATGCCCCGCTTCTGCAACCGTTCGATCAGGACGCCCTTGGGGTGCGCCATGCGTCCTCCTCTTCAGATGGCTCGCGTGATCGGCGTTCTCTCGGGCAGCTGCCGGGCTCCCGCCCCGCCGCCGACCGCACTCGAGCCTGGTGGGGCCATGAGGGTGCGACCGATCCGGCCTGGCACGAGCCCGGCAGCTGCGAGTCAACGCTATCACGAGCCGCGCTGCGGTAGAGTAGGGACATCATGATCCGGTTGCTCCTGTGCGATGACCATGCGATGTTCCGCCAGGGTCTCCGGAGCATCCTGGAGACCGAGGAGGACTTCCGCATCATCGGTGAGGCGTCGACCGGCCGTGAAGCCGTGCGCTACGCCCTGGAGACGAAGCCGGACGTCATCCTCATGGACATCCAGATGCCGGAGCTCGACGGTGTCGCCTCCACCAAGGCAGTGCTGGTGGAACAGCCTGACGCCAAGGTCATCATCCTCACCATGTACCGTCAGGACAAGTACGTCTTCGAGGCGATCAAGGTGGGCGCCCGCGGCTACCTCCTCAAGGACGCCGACGCCAACGACCTCATCGACGCGATCCGGCGCGTGGCGGCGGGGGAGACGCTGCTCAACGCCGAGATGGCCGCCTCCATCCTGGACGAGTTCCGCAAGGTGGGGGAGCTTCCCGAACACCCGGACCACAAGATCAGCGAGCTCACGGAGCGTGAGGAGGACATCCTTCGCCTTCTGGCGCAGGGCTCGTCGAATCAGGAGATCGCGCAGTCGCTCGGCGTGAGCGAGAAGACGGTGCGCAACCGCCTGTCGGAGATCTTCTCCAAGCTCCGCTTGAACAACCGCACGCAGGCGGCGCTGTACGCCCTGCGCGAGGGGATCGCCACACTGCAGGACAACGGCTGAGGTGCCGCCCCGTCCCCGCCCGGCGGTGGGTGCCAACCTCCAGACGAGCGTCGAACGGCACCTGAGAGAGATCACCGAGACCGCCGCGCCCCCCTTCGGGGAGGAGGCGCGCGCCACGCTGGTGGCGGAGCTGTGGCGCGCGGCGGGCCTTCAGGTGACGCGGGACACGGTGGGCAACGTGGTGGCGCCCGTGGGCGGCGGCCGTGGCCCCCGAGTGCTGGTGGCGGCCCATCTGGACACCGTGTTCGGCGAGGGGACCGACGTCAGCGTGCGGCGTCACGGGGAGCGCTTGTGCGCGCCGGGGATCGGCGACAACAGCGCCAGCCTGGCGGTGCTGACGGCGTTCGCCGAGCGCCTGGCCGGCGGCGGCGCCGCGGTGCGGCCGCGGCTGACGCTGGCGGCGACCGTCGGCGAGGAGGGCGTGGGAGACCTCCGCGGCGCTCGCCAGCTGGTGGCCGATCACCACGAGGGCGCCGACGCCTTCGTCGCCCTCGACGGACACCTCGGCACGGTGGTGGCACAGGCGGTCGGCTCCCGCCGGCTGGTGGCGCGCTTCCAGGGCCCGGGCGGCCACTCCTGGGGCGACTACCCGGCGGCGAGCGCCGTCCATGCGGCAGGGGAAGCCATCCACGCGCTGACCAGGCTGGCGGTCCCCGGCGAGCCGCGCACCTCGCTCAACGTCGGTCAGGTGTGGGGCGGCACCAGCGTCAACGCCATCGCCCAGCAGGCAGGCTTCAATCTCGATCTGCGCAGCCTCGACGGCGACGTGTTGGAGGATCTCGAGCGCAGGGCACGGCACGCCATCCAGGCGGCCGCCCGGCGCAGCGGCTGCCAGGTGGCACTCGAGCAGGTCGGCGACCGCCCGGCGGCCTTCGCCGACAACCACACGCTGGTGGCCTGCGCGCTGCGCGCCCTGGATGCGGTGGGCGAGAAGGGCTCGGTGGTGGCCAGCAGCACCGACGCCAACGCGGCCATGGCCAGCGGCCTGCCCGCCATCGCCTTCGGCGTCTACCGCGGCGGCGACGCCCACCGGACCAGCGAGTGGATCGAGCCCGCCTCGCTGCTGCGGGGCTATCGCGCCTTCGAGCGGCTGCTCGTGTGCCTCGCCGACGCGCGGCTGTAGGGCGCCGCCGGACCCCCCACACGGACGTCGCCGAGGCGGCTAGGGCTGGCCGCGCCGTCGACGGCGGGCCGCCAGGGCCAGCGCGTCGACCTCCTCGTTCTCCGCCTGCCCGGCGTGCCCACGGGTCCAGGCCCACGTCACCCGGTGGCGCTGCTCGAGCGTCAGCAGCTCACGCCACAGGTCCTGGTTCTTGACCGGCTTGCGCCCTGCCGTGCGCCAGCCGTTGCGCTGCCAGGCGTCCAGCCAGCCGTCGCTGAACGCCTTCTTCAGGTACTGGCTATCGGTGACCAGGGTGACCTGGCAGCGCTCGTGCAGAGCCTGCAGCGCGCGCACCGCCGCCGTGAGCTCCATGCGGTTGTTGGTGGTTCCGGCCTCGTAGCCGCTGGCGCGCTTGCGCGCGCCGTTGAACAGCAGCAGGTACGCCCAGCCGCCGTCTCCCGTGCGCGTCTCGCAGGAGCCGTCGGTGTAGGCGGTCACCCGCTTCAGGCCCTCCGTCACGAGCTAGCCCCGTTCCTGTGCCGACGCCCGCTCCAAGACCACCACGGCCGCGGCATGCTCTCGCGTGTGGGAGAGCGACAGGTGCGCGCTGAGGCGCTGCTCGCGCATGGCGGCGGTGAGTGCCGGCGCGAAGGCCAGGCTCGGCCGCGGGCCCTCCTTGACCACCCACACGTCGCGCCAGCCGTGCGTTTCGGGCCAGCACTTCTGGAAGGCCTCCTTGGCGGCGAAGCGGGCGGCCAGGCCGGGTACGGGGTCGAGGCGGCCTTCCAGGTCGGCGAGCTCGCGAGGGTGGAAGTGGCGCCCCAGGAAACGGTTCGGGTGGCGCGCCAGCACCGCTCGCACGCGCTCGAGCTCGATCATGTCGATGCCGACCGCGACGATCATGCGCTGCCGTACACTGCGCCACGCCGTGCCCGCGGGGTGCCGGCCCGCTCGGGTGTCACGCCGGCGGCTCCGCGCTCTGCCGCGTCAGCTCGACCACGCCGCTCTCCAGCGCGATGAAAGCTCGCTCCGCCATCCCCAGGAAGAGACCGTGCTCCACCACCCCCGGCAGCTGGCACAGCGCCAGCGCCAGCGTCGCGGGATCGAAGGCGGCGTCCATGGCGAGGTCGAGGATGAGGTTGCCGTTGTCGGTGCGGTAGGGCTCGTCCTCGCCCCCGCGCAGGCGCGGGTCGCCCCCGAGCGCGCGCAGCCGCTCGCGCGTCCGCTGCCAGCCGAAGGGGATCACCTCCACCGGCACCGGCGCACGCGTTCCCAGCCGGTCCACGCGCTTGCGGCGGTCGCCGACCAGCACGAAGCGGCGGGCAGAGGAGGCGAGGATCTTCTCCCGGGTCAGTGCGCCGCCCAGGCCCTTGATGGCGTTGAGGTCGGGATCGACCTCGTCCATGCCGTCGACGGCGAGGTCGACGCCGCCGGCCGGCAGGTCGATCAGCGGGATGCCCAGCTCCGCCGCCTGCCGCTCGCTCTCGCGCGAGGCAGGAACGGCCGTCACGTCGCCCAGCGCCCCGGCCGCGAGCCGCGCGCCCAGGCCGGCGATGAAGTGCCGTGCCGTGCTGCCGCTGCCGAGACCGAGCACCATGTGCGGCTCGATCAGGGCCAGCGCGCGCTCGGCGGCGTCGCGTTTGAGGCGCTCGAGTGGGTCCATGTCCTGCCTCCCGCGGTAGTCTACCGTCCGCCTGCGGCCCCCGGGGGCGCCGCTCGCGTCCTCGCGAGGGTGCCGGCCCGCGCCGGTGCGGGTGTGTGCCGACCCGGCATGCCGCCGCCCGGCCGCCCGGCCGCCCCGCCGTCGGTCGAACCGGCTGCCCGGCCGCCGGCCCGGCCATCCGGGCCGGGTACACTGTCGGGGTGACGACGATCGTGCTGGCCAGCGGCTCGCCACGCCGCCGCGACCTGCTGGGCGCCCTGGGGCTCCCCATCGAGGTGGTGCCTGCGGACATCGATGAGACGCCGCGCGCGGGCGAGGGGCCGGTCGAGCTGGTTCGGCGGCTGAGCTGCAGCAAGGCCGAGACGGCCGTCGCCAGCCGGCCCGAAGCGCTGGTCATCGCTGCCGACACGGTGGTCGTGGTCGATGGCGAGATCCTCAACAAGCCCGAGGACGCGGCCCAGAACCGCGCCTTCCTGGCGCGTCTGGCGGGCCGCAGTCACCGGGTCTACACCGGCCACACGCTGCTCTACGGCGGGGGCCGCGAGTGCCGGGTGGTCGACACCGAGGTGCGCCTGCGCGCGCTCGACGACGGTGAGATCGATCGCTACGTGAGCAGCGGCGAGGGGAGCGACAAGGCGGGCGGGTACGCCATCCAGGGTCGCGGCTCGGCGCTGGTGAGCGGGATCGACGGCTGCTACTTCAACGTCGTGGGCTTGAGCGTGGCCGCCGTGGTCGAGGCGGCGCGACGGCTGGGGGTGGCGCTTGTCTAGCCTGCTCCGCGCCTGGTACGTGCTGCTCGCGCTGGGCCTGCTGACATTCGTGATCACCGCCTTCGTCGGCGAGGTCCCCGTCGACGTGACCGCCTCGGTGGCGATGCCGCACGACGTGCTCTACCGCACCGGCCGCAACCTGCGTTCGACGCTGAGCAGCCTGACGAACCGCAACGACCTGCTCGCCGAGGTCTACGACATGCGCCAGCGCATCGCCGGGCTGCAGCAGAGCAACCGCAACCTCCAGCTCCAGCTGAAGCGCCTGCAGGAGGTGCTGGCGGTGCGCCAGGAGCAGTCGCCCGGGGTGGTGACCACCGCTCCGGTGACGGGTGGCAGCAGCGGGCCCGCCTTCGCCCGGCTCGACCTCGGCAAGGGCAAGCAGGACGGCGTGCTGGTCAACATGCCGGTGACGGTGCCGTCCGGGCTGGTGGGCATCGTGACGGGCGTGGCGCTGCACGACGCGGTGGTGCGGACGGTGCTCGATCCGCAGTCGCGCGTTGGCGTCACGGTGCGGGGACGCGGCGGTCAGGGGATCGCGGTCGGCCTGGTCGGGGGGCGCATCCGGGTCAACGACTTCATCGCCGACAAGCCGGTCAAGGTGGGCGATCAGGTGGAGACCTCCAGCTACGGGGGTCTGTTCCCCAACGGCGTGCTGGTCGGGACGGTGGAGCAGGTGCTGCCCCCCAACCCCAACGAGCTCCGCCGGAGCTTCATCGTGCGCCCCGCCGTCGACCTGTCGACGCTCAGCGAGGTGGTGCTGCTGGCGCCGCAGTAGGGCCGGCAGCATGCTGCCAGGGCCCGGCGCGGCGCCGTGGCGCGCTCAACGCACGACGAAGCTGACGAGCCTGCCAGGTACCACGATCTCGCGCTCGATGCCGCCGTCCTTCAGGTAGCGGGCCACGTTCGGCTCGCTGCGAGCCGCAAGCAAGACGGCGGCCTCGTCGGCGTCGGCGGGGACGCGGATCTGACCTCGCACCTTGCCGTTCACCTGCACGGCCATGGGCACGGTGTCCTGTACCAGGGCGGCGGGGTCGACGTCCGGCCAGCTCTGCAGGTGCACCGAGCCTTCGAAGCCGAGCCGCGCCCACAGCTCCTCGCACAGATGCGGGGCGATGGGTGCCAGCATCAGCAGCATGCTGCGGCGTGCCTCGTGCCACTCCTCGGACGCCGCGACCGCCTCGCTCTTGGCCTTGCTCATGGCGTTCTGCAGCGTCATCAGCTCCGCGACGGCGGTGTTGAACTGGAACCCCTCGAAGTCCTCGGTGACCGACTTGATGGCGCCGTGGACGGCACGTCGAAGCTCGCCCAGGGTGGCCTCGTCGGCCGCCGCGCCGCGGTCGGCCTCCGGCGGCTCCAGCAGCACGCTCCACACCCTTCCCAGGAAGCGCGTCACGCCCTCGATGCCCTGGTAGCTCCAGGGCGCGCCCTGGTCCCAGGGGCCGATGAACATCAGGTACGTGCGCACGGTGTCGGCGCCGTACTCGGCCACCAGCGCGTCGGGGTTGACCACGTTGCCCCGTGACTTGGACATCTTCTCGTTGTCCTCGCCGAGGATCATCCCCTGGTTGCGAAGCCGCACGAAGGGCTCACCGACGGTGACCAGGCCGAGGTCACGGAGTACCTTGGTGAAGAAGCGGGCGTAGAGCAGGTGCAAGATGGCGTGCTCGATGCCGCCGGTGTAGGTGTTCACCGGCGTCCAGCGGGCGGCCAGCTCGGCGTCGAAGGGGCCGTCCTGCTTGTGCGGGCTCAGGTAGCGGAACCAGTACCAGGACGAGTCCATGAAGGTGTCCATGGTGTCGGTCTCGCGCGTCGCGGGGCCGCCGCAGCTCGGGCAGGTGGCCTTGAGGAAGCCCTCGTGCGTCTTGAGCGGCGACTCGCCGGTGGGCATGAAGGCGACGTCCTCCGGCAGCAGCACCGGCAGGTTCTCCTCGTCCTCGGGCTGCAGCCCGCAGCGGTCGCAGTAGAGCATGGGGATGGGGGTCCCCCAGTAGCGCTGACGCGAGATGAGCCAATCGCGCAGGCGGTAGCTGACCTTCCCGCTGCCGATGCCACGCTCCTCGAGCCACGCGATCACCCGCCGTATCCCCGCGACGTTGCCCTCCTTGCCGCTGGGGGTGCCGTCGAAGGGGCCGGAGTTCACCATCTGCCCGTCGCCGGTGTAGGCGGCCTCCATGGTGGCGCCGTCGAGCGGCGCACCGTCGCCGGGTTGGATGACCGGGACGATCTCGAGCCCGAACCGCCGCGCGAAGTCGAAGTCGCGCTCGTCGTGGGCGGGCACCCCCATGATGGCGCCGCTGCCGTAGCCCATCAGCACGTAGTCGGCGATCCAGATGGGGATGCGCTGCTCGTTGACGGGGTTGATGGCGTAGGCGCCGATGAAGGTGCCGGTCTTGTCCTTGCCCTCCGCCTGGCGGTCGACCTCGGTCAGGCGCGAGGCGCGCTCCACGTAGGCCGTCACCTCGGCCCGCCGCTCGTCGCTGGTGAGCACCGCCACCAGCGGGTGCTCCGGCGCCAGCACCATGAAGGTCGCCCCCCAGAGCGTGTCCGGCCGGGTCGTGAAGACCACGATCTCGTCGCCGCGTTCGCTGCGGAAGGTGACGTCGGCGCCCTCGGAGCGGCCGATCCAGTTCGTCTGCATGACCTTGACCCGCTCGGGCCAGTCGAGCTCGTCGAAGTCGAGCAGCTCGTCGGCGTAGTCGGTGATCTTGAAGTGCCATTGCGGCATCAGCCGACGCTCGATGAGCGCGCCGGAGCGCTCGCCGCGGCCGTTCACCACCTGCTCGTTGGCGAGCACCGTCTGGTCCACCGGGTCCCAGTTGACGTAGGACTCCTTGCGGTAGGCCAGGCCGCGCTTCCACATCTCGATGAAGAACCACTGGTTCCAGCGGTAGTACTCCGGGTCGCAGGTGGCAACCTTCTTGGACCAGTCGAACATCGCCCCCATCTGCGAGAACTGCTCCTCCATGCGGGCGATGCGCTGGTAGGTGAGCCGCGCCGGGTGCACGTCGCGCCCCTCCTTGGCGGCCCTCACGGCGGCGTTCTCGGCGGGCAGCCCGAAGGCGTCGAAGCCCATGGGGAAGAGCACGTTGTAGCCGCGCATGCGCCGGTAGCGGGCGGCGGCGTCCGACGGCGTCATGGCGTACCAGTGGCCGACGTGCAGGTCTCCCGAAGGGTAGGGGTACATGGTCAGGAAGTAGTAGCGCGGCCGGCTGTCGTCGTTCAGGTCGACCTCGTAGAGGCGCTGCTCGTGCCAGCGTCGCTGCCACCTGGGCTCGATCTCCTGCGGGTTGTAGCGGTCGCTGCGGTAGGGTGCCGCCTCGACCTGCTCCGTCTCGGTCATAACCTCTCCAGTCTACGAAGCGCCAGGAGGCGCTCCAGAGCGAGCGGTCGCCGTCGTGGACCAAAGGAACGGCCCCGGAACGCGAGCCGGGGCCGACGGCGTGCCCAGAGCGTGTCAGGGCTCAGCCGATCGGCCTTCCGAGGGCTAGCTGCTCGCCACGGTGCTCGTGTCCGACGCGATGCGTCGCCATGCGCGAAGCATAGCCGCTGACCCCGGAGGTGTCAACGCGCCGACATTGCCGGCCCCTGCACGCCGGGCAGCCGCCGGCGGCGAGCCGGAGCACGCCGCTCGGCTCGAGGGCGTGCTACGCCCCTACGGTCGCCGCATCGCGCCTCCTCCCGCGGAGGGTAGACTGGACGGGCATCCGAAGCGCGCGGCGGCGCCCGGCCGCGAGCCGCGCCGCCCCGCACGGCCGAACGCCCCGTGGGCGTGACCGGCGACGCCGGACGACTGACGCGCCACACTTGGAGGCATCCATGGACTTCGACCTGATCGTGATCGGCTCCGGCCCGGGCGGCTATCACGCCGCCCTGCGCGCCGCGCAGCTCGGGCTCAAGACCGCTTGCGTGGAGAGGGACGCCGTGGGCGGCGTCTGCCTCAACACCGGCTGCATCCCCACCAAGGCGCTATTGCACGTGGCAGGACTGGTGCGCGAGGCGGCGCACGCCAAGGACTACGGCGTCGGCTTCGGCGAGCCCAAGCTCGACCTGAAGCGCATGAACGGCTGGAAGGACGAGGTCGTCAAGAAGATGACCGGCGGCGTGCAGATGCTCTTCAAGGGCAACAAGGTGACGCTGCTCGAGGGCGAGGGGCGCTTCCTCGACGCGCACACCCTGCAGGTCGGCGAGCGCAAGGTCACCGCCGAGCGCTTCGTCGTCGCGACCGGCTCGCGGCCCATCCAGATCCCCGGCTTCGAGTTCGACGGCCAGCGCATCATCGACTCCACCGCAGCGCTCACCGTCACCAAGGTTCCCAAGCGCTTCCTCGCCATCGGCGGCAGCGCCATCGGCCTGGAGTTCAGCGACGTCTACGGCGCCCTCGGCTCCGAGGTGACGGTGGTGGAGATGATGGACCGCATCGTGCCCCTCGGTGACGCCGACGCCTCCAAGGAGCTGCACAAGGCGTTGGAGAAGAAGGGCATGACCCTTCGCACCTCGACCAAGGCGGTGGGCCAGAAGAAGACGTCCAAGGGAACCGAGGTCGAGCTGGAGGATGCCCAGGGCAAGCGCGACACCATTACCGTGGATCTCATCCTGGTGGCCGTGGGGCGTGCCCCCAACGGCCGAGGCCTGGGGCTCGAGGAGATCGGCGTGGAGGTCGACGAGCGCGGCTTCGTGTCCGTCACCAACGACCACATGCAGACCAACGTGGAGCACGTCTACGCCATCGGCGACGTCGCACGCCCGCCGCTGCTGGCGCACAAGGCCATGAAGGAGGGACTGGCCGCGGCCGAGCACGCCGCCGGCAAGCCCAGCGGCTACGACACCGTGGTCCCGGCGGTGATCTACACCAGCCCCGAGCACGCCAGCGTGGGCATGACCGAGCAGGAAGCCCGGGACGCCGGCTACAGCGTGCGCATCGGCAGGTTCCCGCTGTCGGCGTCGGGCCGGGCGACGACCCTGGGCGTCACGGACGGCATGGTCAAGCTCGTTGGCGACGAGAAGACCGACCTGCTCCTGGGGTTCCACATGGTCGGCCCGGATGCCGGCGACATCGTGTCCGAGGCCGCCCTGGCCATCGAGATGGGCGCCACGCTGGAGGACATCGCGCTGACCCAGCACGCCCACCCCACCATCGCCGAAGCGGTGATGGAGGCGGCCGAGCACGCCCACGGGCAAGCCATCCACATCGCGAACCGGCGCCGCTGACGGCGCGCGCCGTTCGGGGCGGTGGCGGACCGCACTCAGGTGGTGTAGTCGGCGTTGATGTGCACGTACTCGGGGGAGAGGTCGCAGCCCCAGGCCTCGCCCACGTTCTCACCGGCGGCCATGTCGACCTCGATGAGGACCTCCTCCTCCCGCAGCCTGGTGCTCAACGCCTGGCGATCGAAGGCCTGCACCGTGCCCTGGTACACCAGCTCGCCCTGAAGCGCGATGCGGATGTTGGCCAGGTCGGAGACCGCGCCGGAGCGCCCTACCGCCGCCAGGATGCGGCCCCAGTTGGGGTCCGCTCCGTGGACCGCGGCCTTCACCAGCGCGCTGCCGGCCACCGTGCGGGCGGCGGCGCGCGCCTCGTCGCCGGTGCGGGCGCCCGACACGCGCACGGTGACGAGGTGATTGGCTCCCTCGCCGTCGCGCGCGATCTTGCGCGCCAGCCGCGCCGCCACCTCCTCGAGGGAGTGGGCGAAGGTCTCCTTGTCGGCCGCCAGCTGCCGGGACGACAGGACGATGGCCATGTCGTTGGTCGAGGTGTCGCCGTCGACCGTCACCTGGTTGAAGGTCCGCTGGACGACGCCCGGCCACAGGGCCCGCAGGTCGTCCTGGCTGATGTCGACGTCGGTGAGGATGAACGCCAGCATGGTCGCCATGTTGGGGTGGATCATGCCGGAGCCCTTGGCGATCCCCAGCACCCGGCCGCCCTTGTCGAGGGTGGCCGCCACCTGCTTCGCCGTCGTGTCGGTGGTGAGGATGGCCTCGGCGAACGCGCCCGAGTCCTCTCCCAGGGCTGCCGTGAGCTCCGGGACGGCCGCCCGGACCTTGTCGACCGGCAGCGGCTCGCCGATGACGCCGGTGCTGGCAGTCAACATGTCTTGCACGCGTGCCAGGGCGAGCGCGGCAGCCACGGCGCCGGCCACGTCCTCGTTGTCCCAGATGCCGCGGTCGCCGGTGGCGCAGTTGGCGTTGCCGCTGTTGACCACCAGCCCGCGCACCGCCGCCCGGCTGGTGTAGCGTGCTCGGTTGCGTGACACGCAGGGGGCCTTCACCAGGCTGTCGGTGCTGGCGAGCGCCCAGGCCAGCGGGTAGGGCGAGTAGATGAGCCCCAGGTCGGGCTTGCCCGACGCTTTCAGGCCCGCCGTCACGCCGGCGATCTCGAAACCGAGCGGCACTCTCACGGCCACATCCCCCCTCGTGCCAGCCCTTCGGCCTCCTCGAAGCCGAAGGCCACGTTGAACGCCTGGACGGCCTGACCCGCTGCCCCCTTGCCCAGGTTGTCGATGGCGCAGAACGCCGCTACCGTACCGTTGCGGGCGTCGAGCCGGGCGCTGAGCACCGCGCGATCGCTGCCGGCCACGGCCTTCGTCTGCGGGAGGTCTCCCTGCACCACGATCATCGGATCATCCGCATAGTACTCGTCGAAGAGGGCTACCAGGGCGTCGTCGGAGAGCTGCCCGGCGCCGTCGGGCGCGGTGGTGCAGCTCGCCAGGATGCCACGCGCCATGGGCACCACGACGGGGTTGAAGCTCACCGGATAGGGATGGAACGGCTCGTGGGTGCGGAGCTGCTTGCCCTGGGCCCGCGCCCGCCCGACGGTGGCCTCGATCTCGGCGGTGTGGCGGTGGGTGCCGGCCACCTTGTAGGGCCGGGCGTTCTCGCTCATCTCGCTGAAGTGCAGCTCCTGGCTGGGCGCCCGGCCGGCGCCCGAGACGCCGGTCACGATGCCGGCCACGGCCGAGGGGCCCAGCAGGCCGGCGGCGGCGAGCGGCGCCAGCGCCAGGCTGGCGGCGGTGGCGTTGCAGCCGGGGCTGGCGATGAGCCGCGCGCCGGCCAGCTCCTGGCGATGGAGCTCCACCAGGCCGTAGCTGGCCCGCGGGTAGAGCTCGGGATGGGGGTGGTCCAGGCCGTACCAGGTGGTGTAGGTCTCCGGCGGCAGCCGGAAGTCGGCGGAGAGGTCGACGACTGCCAGGCCGGCGTCGAGTGCGCGCTTCACCAGCGGCGCCGTGGCCCCGTGCGGGGTGGCGCAGAACACCACCTCGCACCGCTCGAGCACCGCCTCGGTCGACTCGAAACGTTGCTCGGGGAAGAGGCCGGCGAACTGCGGCCAGCACGCCTCCAGTGGCTCCCCCTGGTACTGCCGCGAGCCGACGGCGGCGACGCTGACGCCGCGGTGCCGGGTGAGGCGCTCGAGCAGCCCCGCGCCGCCGTAGCCGCTGGCGCCGAGCACGCCAACCTGGAGCCGCTCGGCCATTCAGCCCTCCGGCAGGTCGGCGAGCGACTGCACCAGCACCGCCTTGTGCGCGTGCAGGCGGTTCTCGGCCTGGTCGAAGACCACGCTGCGCGCGTGGTAGACGACGTCTTCAGTGCACTCCTCGCCGTAGTGGGCCGGCAGGTCGTGCATGAACACGCCGCGGTCGGAGAGCAGGTCGAACCACTCAGGGGTGACGGTGAAGCCGGCGAACGCCTGGCGCCGGCGCTCCGCCTCCTCCTCCATGCCCATGGAGATCCACACGTCGGTGTAGAGGGCGTCGGCGCCCGCGGCGGCCTCGCGCGGGTCCCGCACGATGCGGATGTTCCCGCCACGCGCGCGGGCACGCTCGACGATGGCGGCATCGGGGTCGAAGCCCTCCGGGCAGGCGATGGTCAGGCTCACGCCGGCGTGCGCGGCGGCCTCGATATGCGAGTTGCAGACGTTGTTGCCGTCGCCCACGAAGGCGAGCTCGAGGCCCTGCAGCTCCCCGAAGGTCTCGCTCAGCGTCATGTAGTCGGCCAGCAGCTGGCAGGGGTGTGCCAGGTCGGACAGGGCGTTGATGACCGGCACCTCCGCGTGCTCGGCCAGCTGCGTGAGGGTGGCGTGCCCGTAGGTGCGGGCCATGATGCCCTCGACCCAGCGATCCAGGTTGTGGGCGACGTCGCGGATGGTCTCGCGAACGCCCCAGCCGATGTAGTTCTGGCTCAGCAGCACCGAGTGGCCGCCCAGCTGCGCCATGGCGATGTCGAACGTCGAGCGCGTGCGCAGCGACTGCTTCTCGAAGATCATGGCGATGGTCTTGTGCTTGAGCAGCTCCGGGCGGACCCCCGCCTTCCAGTTGCGCTTGAGCTGCAGCCCGCTCTGCAGCAGCCCATGGAACTGCTCGGAGCTTAGCTCCGCCAGAGACAGCAGGTCGCGGCCCTTGAGGCTGGGCACTCGCAAGACGTCCATGCGCACCCCTCTCCGAACCGGGCGCCCCGAGCCGGGCCCTTCGAGGGGGTGAGGTGTCGGGAGCGACTGGCCCGGGCGAATGGCCTCGACTCTACCACGCGTCTACGGCTCGTCCGGAACGGAGCCGACCGCGTCTGCGCGGTCAGGCGGTGCCCAGCAGGCCCAGGTACCACGCCAGGATGTCATGAGCGAAGAACAGCGCCAGGACGCCGCCGAGCACCAGGGCGGGCCCGAACGGAACCACGCGCTCGCCGCCCGCCAGGCGCGCGGCGATGCCGCCGAGCGCACCCGCGACCACGGCCAGCAGCAGCGCCACCAGGAACGCCTGCCAGCCCAGCAGGGCGCCCAGCACCGCCGCCAGCTTGACGTCGCCGAAGCCCATGGCGACCGGCTCGTCCGCCGAGGCGTCCGGCTCCTCAGCGGCAGAGCCGTCCGCGGCATCGTGGAGCCACCAGTACACGGCGCCGATCAGGGCGAAGGTGCCGGCGGCGATGAGGCTTCCGCCGATGGCGGCGGTGGGCGAGACGGTGAAGCTGGTGGCGGAGAGGACCAGCGCCACGGCCCACAGGCCGTAGAGCGGTCCCTCCGGCAGGCGCACGGTGCGCCGGGTGACGAGGTTCAGCAGCGTGCTCGCCGCGCCGACCGCCAGGCCGATGCGCCAGCCGCCGAGCGCGCCGGCCAGGGCTGCCAGGTTGGCCTGGTCGAGGCTCAGCGGCCACAGCCTCTCGCGCGTGTCGGCGAAGCGGCGCAGCACCAGGGCGCCGAGCCGGTTGATGAGCAACAGCACGCCGGCGGCGATCGCTGCGCCGGCTACCGCCTCCACCGGCGTCGGCAGGTCCGAGCTCGGCGCGTACAGCAGGCTGCCCGCGACCGCCAGCGCCAGCGCGGGCAAGGTCAGGGCGTCCGGCAGGGTGAAGTGGTCGAGGTCGATGCCTGCCGCCATGATCAGCATGGCCAGGACCACCAGCAACGGCAGCAGGCTGGCGCCGAACAGCAGTGGCGGCCAGCGCAGCGCCACCGCCACGAACACCGCCGCCATCAACGCCTCCACCGCCGGGTAGCGCCAGCTGATGGTCGCGCCGCACGAACGGCAGCGGCCTCGGAGCGCCAGGAACGACAGCACGGGAACGAGCTCGAGCGGGCCCAGCGGGTGGTTGCAGTGGGGGCAGTGGCTGCCCGGGAAGACGATCGACTCGCGCTTGGGTAGGCGGTACAGGACGACGTTCGCGAAGCTGCCGACGAGCGCGCCCAGCACTCCGGCGAGGACGACGAGGTAGGCGCTCACCCGGCGCTCGCCGGGTGCGCGAGGGGGGTCGGGATGTGTGCCCGGAGGGGCGGATGAGAGGGCAGAAACCTGCGCACAGACGTAACCTCGGACGACCTAGCTTCTCATCATGAGGGTGGTAGACTACCCCCGCTATGAAGAGACTCACCCTCGTCGCTCTGGCCGCCGCCCTGCTCGTCGCCCTCGTCGCGGCCAACCCGAGCGTGCAGAGCCAGCCCGCCCGCATCGCGTTCGTCGACTCGCAGGCCGCCATCAACGCGCACCCCGCCGGCCAGTCCGCGGACAAGCTCAAGCAGCAAGCTCAGACCGAGATCAACGGCTTGCGTGACAAGATCAACGCGCTGGCGCAGAAGCAGCAGCAGGGTCAGCAGCTCACCGCCTCCGAGCAGGAGCGCTACTCGACCTTGGTGACCACCCTCAACGCCGTCCAGAAGCGCTACCAGAGCGACATCCAGAAGGCGGCCCAACCCGCCGTCGACGCGGTGAACAAGGCCATCAAGGAAGTGGCTCAGCGGGACGGCTTCACCATCGTTCTGGACTCGCGCGCCGCCGGTCAAGGAGGCAGCGGGCTGGTGGTCTATGCCGACCAGAACCTCGACATCACGCCGCAGGTGATCGACCAGATGAAGGCCGACGGCGCCATCACCGGCTCGTCGGGTGGGAGCTCGTCGGGTGGGAGCTCGTCGGGTGGTGGGGGTTCGTCGAGCGGCGGCAGCTCCGGCCAGTAGTCGCGGCACCCAGGCACGTCATGACAGCGGCGGCCGGCTGTGAAGCCGGTCGCCGTCGTCCATGCGGCCGCCAGGGGCCCGGCGGCCACCGCGCCTCTGCAGGCGCCTAGCCCTGGTCTTCGCTATCCCCCGGCTCGCTGCGCAGCTCCTCCAAGGTCGACCGGTCGGCCTCGCTCAGAGGCGCGCTGCCGAGAAGCTCGGGACGGCGCGCCAGCGTCCGCCGCAGAGCCTCGCGGCGCCGCCAGGCGTCGATGCGGGCGTGGTGCCCGCTGAGCAGCACGTCCGGGACGGTGGCGCCCTCGAACTCCAGCGGGCGCGTGTACTCGGGGTAGTCGAGCAAGCCGGTGGCGAACGAGTCCTGGCGGTGGCTGTCGGCGTGTCCGAGGGTGCCCGGCAACAGTCGCGCCACGGCCTCGATGAGGCACAGGGCGGGAAGCTCGCCGCCCATCAGCACGAAGTCGCCGAGGGACACCTCGCGTGTGACCAGCGCCTCGGTGCGGGCGTCGAAGCCCTCGTAGCGGCCGCTCAGAAGCAGGAGGTGGTCGAGCTCTTTGAAGTGCTCCACCAGCTCCTGGCTGAGCGGCTCGCCGGCAGGCGTGAGGAGGACGGCCTCGTCGGGCGGCGGGCGGTCGCCGGCTGCCTCATGCAGCGCGGCGGCGGCCACGTCCACCCGTATGACCATGCCGGCGCCACCGCCGTAGGGGGCGTCGTCCACGCGTCCGGTGCGGTTGCCGGCGAAACGCCGCAGGTCCCGCGTCTGGACCTCCAGCAGCCCGCGGGCGATGGCACGGCCGAGCAGCGCCTCGCCCAGGTAGGGCGTCACCAGCTGCGGGAAGAGCGTGTAGAGGGTGACCCTCATCGCGGCTCGAGCAGGCCCGCCGGCGGGTCCTCCAGCGTCACCACCGGCGTGAGCGTGCCCGGCTCCGTCCGTAGGTAGCCAGGCCTCACGTACGGCGCGTTCAGCGGCAGCAGCAGCTCGCCGGCGCCGGCGTCCACCACCAGCAGCGGGTTCGGGCCGGACGCGCGAACCTCACGGACGCGGCCGAGCGCGCGGCCCTGCAGGCGCACCTCGGCGCCAGGCAGGTCCTCCAGCGCGGGTGCTTCGGCCCCGGCGGTCGGGGCCGCGCTCGCCCCGGCTCCCCGATCGTCGGAGGCTCCGGCGAGATATTCCTTGGCGAGGCAGCCCTCGGTGAGGTACAGCTCGCTGCCGGTGAGCGCGCGGGCGGCGTCCCGGTCGCGCACGCCCCGCAGGTAGAGCACCGGCACGCTGCCCTGGAACCTCACCTCGCGCAAGGTGGCGGCACCGTAGCCGACGACGAACAGCTCCCCGCCGGACTGTAGCGTGGTCTCCAAGGCCGCCTTGACGGTGGCGGCGCGGCCGGCGTCCTCGAGGCGCAGGTGGATGCCGCCCTCGAGCTGGTAGGCGCGCCCGAGGCGGCCAACGTAGCGATGGCTAGGCGGTGGGGTGGTGGCGGTGGGGTCTCCGGGCACGCGCCCCCTCCCGGGCGGGCTGGGACCGGCCGCCCTAGTCGATGAGCTGCACCTCGACGCGCTGGCGGCCGTCGGCCGCGGCGCGCGCCAGGGTACGGATGGCGTTGATGATGCGTCCGCCCCGCCCGATGACACGACCGGCGTCGTCGGGTGCGCAGCGGATCTCGATGCGCAGGCCCTTGTCGTTGCGCTGTGCCGTGATACCCAGCTGCTCCTGGTCGGCGACCAGGTTCTGGACGATGTAGGTGACGAGCTCGAGCGGCATGGTGGTGGCCCGCGTCGGCTAGGCCTTCGCCTCCGCCCGCCGGGTGTAGGTGGCGCGCTTCTTGGCCTGCACGCCTGGCACGTCGACGCCCACCTTCTCCAGCAGCCGCACCACGGTATCGGTGGGCTGGGCGCCCTGCTGCAGCCAGTAGCTCGCGCGCTCGGCCTCGACGCGCAAGGCGTTGTCGGTGGTCTCACGCGGATCGTAGTATCCGATCTGCTCGATGTAGTCGGCGCTGCGCTTCTTGCGCGCGTCCACCACGACCATCCGGTAGTGGGGATTGCGTTTCGAGCCCATGCGCGTCAGGCGGATCTTGACCATGCTTCCTCCGTCACGTACGTATGAACAGGGGGTGCGGGGGCGGCACTCCCGTGGCAGTGTTCCACTCTACACGGTCGACCTGCTCCGGCGCAAAGACGGCGAAGGGATCGGGCGCGCCGGCGGAAGCGCAACCTCAACCCTGCAGCCCGGGCGGCATCCCGCTGCGTGGCCGCCGCTTGCCCATGCGCTTCATCACCTTGCGCATCTCCTCGTAGTTGCGCATCAACCGGTTCACGTCCTGAACGGTGGTTCCCGAGCCCCTGGCGATGCGCTTGCGGCGGCTGGCGTTGAGCAGCCGGGGCTTGCGCCGCTCCTCCTCGGTCATGCTGGAGATGATCGCCTCTACCCGCAGGATCTCGCGCTCGTCCACACCGCCGGCAGGGAGCATGCGCGAGGCGCCCGGGATCATCTTGAGCACCTCGGTGAACGAGCCCATCTGCTTGATGCGCCGCATCTGCGTGAGCATGTCCTGGAGGCTGAAATCCGAGAGGCTCTTGCCGCCGGGCCCGTCGTCGTCGCCCTCGACCGCCTTGGCCTTCTCGATGAGGGTGAGCACGTCGCCCATGCCCAGGATGCGGCCCGCGATGCGGTCGGGGTGGAAGGGCTCCAGACCGTCGAGCTTCTCGCTGATGCCGGCGAAGTAGATCGGCTTTCCGGTGACGTGCTTGGCGGATAGCGCCGCGCCGCCCCGGGCGTCGCCGTCCATCTTGGTGAGCACCAGGCCGGTGACACCGATGCGGGTGTCGAAGGTGTTGGCGACAGGCAGCGCCTGCTGCCCGGTCATGGCGTCGACGACGAGGATCCTCTCGCTGGGCCCGATGCGGTCTCGGAGGTCGGCCAGCTCGGCCATCAGCGCCTCGTCGATCTGCAGCCGACCGGCGGTGTCGACGATGACGAGATCGCGGTAGTCCTGCCTCAGGTGAGCCTCGAGACGCTGCGCCACCGAGGCCGGGGACTCGTCGTCGCGCACCTCGAACACGGGCACGCCGACCTGGCCGCCGATCACCTTGAGCTGCTCGCGCGCGGCGGGCCGCTGGGTGTCCGCGGCGACCAGCAGCGGGCGGCGGCCCTGGGCCTTGTACTTGTAGGCGAGCTTGCCGGCGGTCGTGGTCTTGCCGGTGCCCTGCAGGCCCATGAGCATCCACACGTTGCGATCGCTCTGAAGCGTCGGCTGCACGGCCTTGCCGCCCAGCACCTCCACCAGCTCGTCGCGAACGATGGCGATGACGCGCTGGTCCGGATTCAGCGAAAGCAGCGTCTCCGAGCCGACCGCCTTCTCCTGCACCCGCTTGGTGAAGTCGCGGGCGACCTCCAGGTTCACGTCCGCCTCCAGCAGCGCGATGCGAACCTCGCGCAAGGCGGCCTTGACATCCGCCTCGCTGAGGCGTCCGCGCCCCCTGAGGCCGTCGAATACCGATTGCAGCCGGTCGCCGAGGCTCTGGAACATGGCCTTCGATCATACCTCGCGCGGGGGTGCTTCCACGTGCGCTCCTGCCTTCGGCGGCGGCCTCGGCGCCCGGTGGTAGACTCGGCACGTGGCGGTTTCGGCGCGTACCCGTCCCCATGGCGTGGCGCCGCTTGCGGTTGGGCTACTGCTGCTCGCGGCCCTCGCCTCGCCGCTGGCGCACGCTCAGTTGCTGGCCGACGTCATGGTGAGCACGGCCATCGCGACCGAGTTCGACCCCTCCATCCACCTCCCCAGTGGCAGCCTGCGCGCCGTTGGCAGCGGCACGGATGCCATCATCGCGCGCGTGTCGGACCGAGACCGCTGGACCGGCTGGGAGGTCTACGTCGCTCGCGGGCTCGCGAGCCACCTGCAGAACGCCTACGTGCACCAGGTCGAGACGGCGTTCGCCGTCGCCGGCTTCTTCGAATCGGACCAGAAGACCTCCAAGGTCGGGGCCGAGACTCGTACCCGCATCGTCTTCGAGGGAAGCGACGGTGGTAAGCGCCTGCTGTACGTGATTCGGACGTCACAGGAGGTCGTATGGCTCACCGCGAAGTCCAATTGACGCGCCGCAACGGCCGCCACCTCGTCGTGCTGGCGGTGGCGCTCGGGAGCCTGGCTCTCGCCGCCGCGGCCATGGCGCAGAGGCCGGCCAAGGCCGACCAGCTCTTCACCCAGGCGCAACAGGCGCAACAGCAGGCGGTGGCGAGCGGCGAGCCCGCCCAACCCGATCGGCCCCACTGGAGTCAGGCCTGGCGGCTCGGCGAGCAGGCACTGCAGCTGGCGCCGCACGACACCGCCATCGAGCGCTTCCTCGCCAGGACCTACAGCCAGCTCGACTGGTACGCGCGGGCCTACAACAGCTGGCTCGCCTACCTGTCCGACGGCGGCTCGCTCGACGACACCAGCGGCCTGGCGCCGGGCGCGACCAGCAACGTGGACATGTTCGAGCACGTCGGCACCCAGCTCGGCTACGCCCGCTATCAGGCCGGCGACAAGCAGCAGGCGCTCGGGTACTACCTCAAGGTGCACGAGATTCTGCCGAGCGACCCGCTGGCGCTTCGCTGGCTGGGGCGGATCTACTTCGAGATGAACCAGCCCTCGGAGGCGTTGCCCTACTGGCAGGCGCTGGTGCAGCAGAAGCCGAACGATCAGGCGGCGCAGTACTACCTGCAACGCACCCAGCAACAGCTCCAGGTCGGCGTGAAGGCGAGCGATGCCTTCAGCCGCGGTGTCGACCTCTACGACAAGGGCCAGAAGCAGGCTGCGCTCTCGGCGTTCCGGCAGGCGCTGGCCGCCAACCCGGACTACACCGAGGCCGCCGTGTGGGCGGGGCGCACCAGCCTCGACCTGGGACAACCGGACATGGCGGCGAGCTACTGGCAGAAGGTGGTGCAAGCCAAGCCCGACGACGCCGGCGCCAAGTACTTCCTGGAGCTGGCACGGGCCGAATCCAGCTGGGGCGTGAAGGCCGGCCAGGCCTTCTATCAGGGCCAGGCCCTCTACCAGAAGGGGCAGGTCAAGGCCGCCAACGACGCCTTCGTGACGGCGCTGCAGGCGAACAGCGGCTACGTCGACGCCTGGGTGTGGGCGGCGCGCACCAGCCAGGAGCTCGGGGATTACGGCAACGCCGTGGTCTACTGGCAGGGTGTCCTGCAGCGCACGCCGGGAGACAGCCGCGCGCAGTACTTCCTGAACCAGGCCAAGCAGCAGCTCGACTACGGCACCGACGCCGGAAAGGCGTTCGTTGCGGGGGTGCAGGAGTACCAGTCGGGTGACTTCGGCGCCGCCGAGAAGGACCTCAAGGCGGCGACCGCGGCCAACCCCGCCTTCCCGGCCGCCTGGGGAACGCTGGGGCGGCTCTACTTCCAGCAGCAGCGCTACGCCGAGGCGGCGACCGCCTTCGCTCATGCCCTGAAGCTGAAGCCCGATGACCAGAGCTACGTCTACTTCGAACGGGAAGCGAAGCGTCTCGCCGGCCAATGAGCCACGCCGGCGCGGGACACCACGACAGGAGCAGGGCATGAAGCAGTACGAACGCCTCACCGACGACCATGGCAACTCCTACCTCGCCACCGACCTCCCGGGCCTGGTGCTCACGCGCATGCCGCTCCTGAACAAGAGCACGGCGTTCACTCCCGAGGAACGCGAGGAGCTGGGCTTGGAGGGGCTCTTCCCGCCCCACGTGTCGACGCTGGACGAGCAGGTGCAGCGCACCTACGCCAACTTCCGGCGCTTCACCACCAACCTCGACAAGCACATCTACCTTCGGGTGCTGCAGGATCGCAACGAGGTCCTGTTCTACGCGCTCATCGAGCGTCACCTCGAGGAGATGCTGCCGATCATCTACACGCCCACGGTGGCGGAGGCGGTCCAGAAGTTCAGCCTCATCTACCGCTGGCCTCGCGGCCTGGTGGTGAGTACCGAGAACATCGATCGCGTCGACGAGGTCTTGAGCAACGCGCCCATCCCCGACGTGCGACTGGTGGTGGCGACCGACTCGGAGGGCATCCTCGGCATCGGCGACCAGGGTTACGGAGGCATGGCGATCTGCATCGGCAAGCTGTCGATCTACACCGCCGCGGCCGGCATCGACCCCGCCACCACGCTGCCCATCGAGCTGGACGTCGGCACCAACCGGCAGGACCTGCTCGACGACCCGCTGTACCTGGGCGTGCGCCACGAGCGCCTCACCGGCCAGGCTTACGACGACTTCATGGAGCGCTTCGTGACGGCCTTCAAGACGCGCTTCCCGCAGGCCGTGCTGCAGTGGGAGGACTTCTCGAAGCAGAAGGCGTTCACCGTGCTGGACCGCTACCAGGCGGAGCTGCCGAGCTTCAACGACGACATCCAGGGCACCGGCGCGGTGGTGCTGGCGGGCCTGCTGGCGGCCTCCCGGAAGTCGCGCCGACCGCTCACCGACGAGGTCTTCCTGGTCCACGGAGCCGGTGCCGGCGGCATCGGCGTGGCCAGCCAGATCCGCGACGGTCTCATCCGTCAGGGCCTCGACGCGCGCCAGGCGTCCGAGCGCATCTTCGTGGTGGACTCGCGCGGCCTGGTCCTGAAAGGCCGGCCCAACCTCGATGCCTACAAGGCTGGGCTGGCGCAGGACCCGGACCGGGTCGCCGGCTGGCAGGTCGCGGGGTCGGGGCCGAGCCTCCTCGAGACGGTGCGCCAGGGGAACGTCACCGCGCTCATCGGCCTGTCGGGCCAGCGCGGCGCCTTCGATGCCGAGACCATCGAAGCGGTGGCGGCCAACACGCCGTCGCCGCTGATCTTCCCGCTGTCCAACCCCACCGACTACAGCGAGGCCGTGCCCGAAGACATCTACCGGCTCACCGGCGGCCGCGCCATCGTCGCGACCGGCAGCCCCTTCCCCGAGGTGGCCTGGAAGGGCGTGCGCTACAGCGTGGGCCAGGGCAACAACGCCTTCATCTTCCCGGGCCTGGGGCTGGGGGTGAAGGTGGTGAAGGCATCCACCGTGACGCCGGGGATGCTGAGCGCGGCCGCCGAGGCGCTCGCCGAGTACACCGATCAGGGCCGCATCCGGCAGGGCGCGGTGTACCCGCGCGTCAGCGCCATGCGACGCGTCAGCCGCTTCGTGGCGAGCGCCGTTGCCAAGGAAGCGCTCGATGCCGGCGTGGCGCGGGAGCAGCCCGAGGGCGACCTCTCCGACGCCGTTGGCGCCGCGATGTGGGAGGCGCGCTACCTTCCCATACGGCGGCGGCCGGGCTAGGCCATGCGCACCGTCGTGCTGCGGGTGGTGGCGCTGGCGTTGCTGCTCCTGCTGGCACTGGTGGCCGCCTTGAGCGTCCGGACGCTGGGGCGGGTACCCGACACGGTGGTCTACTTCATCACCTCGGACGGCAGCACCTTCCAGCTCGAGCCGACCTACCGCCGGGGCGTACGGGGCGATGCAGCGGCCCACGCCGCGGCGGCGGTGGCGGCGCTGGCCGCGGGCCCCACGCCGGCCGAGGCCGCCAAGGGGCTGGTCACCGCCGTGCCCGCCGACACCCGCGTGGTGAGCGCTCAGCTCGACGGCGGCACGCTCACCATCGACCTGTCGCCGAGCTTCGAGCGGGGCGGCGGCAGCGCCATGATGACCGGCCGGCTCAACCAGCTCTTCTACACCCTCACCCGCCCCAAGACCGTGAGCAGCGTGGTGCTCGAGGTGGGCGGCCGCAAGGTGACGGCGTTCTCGGGCGAGGGCATCGCGGTACCCAGCCCCTGGCGCCGGGCCGACGCCCCCGACAGGCCGGTGTGGTGATGCGTGACAGGCTGCGCTGGCGGCTGTGGGCGGTGGTGCTGGCGCTGGCGCTGGCCGCGGGGACGCTGCTGGCGCCGCCGGCGCGGGCGGCCGGCCAGCTGTGGGCCTCGAGCCAGGGTCGAGCGCGGGTGTTCCAGGCGGTGGTCGACCTCTTCCGCGACCGCTACTGGGACCCCGGCTGGATGGACTGGCAATCCTGGGCGGCGCGCTACCGCGCCTCGGTCGTCGACGCCGGCGGCCGCGCGGCCTTCGACCAGGCCATGCGCACCATGATCGACGCCGTCCACGACCACCACTCCACCTGGCTGGGGCTGGCCGCCTTCGGTGGCAGCGGCGTCGCGCCGCGGGAGACGCCGACCATCGGCGTGGTGACCGCCTACCTGGAGGGTGAGGGGCTGGTGGTCCAGCGAGTGCTGCCCGGCTCCCCTGCCGACGATGCCGGGCTGCGGCGCGGCGACGTCATCACCCGCGTCGGCAGCGAAGCGCTCGACGGCGGCGCCCGGTGGGACGCCGGGGTGGTGCTCTCCCAGGCGGTCGGCCGGGGTGTGGTGAGCTTGACCGTTCGGCGCGCGAGTCACTCGCGCACGCTTGCGCTCACGCCCAGGATGCTGGCCCAGGGCCGCCTCGCCGAGGAGCCGTCGGGCCGCATGCTGACGCCCGACACCGCCTACATCTACCTCCCGAGCCTCAACCTCGCCGACACCGGAGCCCGCTTCCACACGCTGCTGAGGCACCTGCGCGCCCAGGGGGCCGACGCGCTGATCCTCGACATGCGCGGCGACTACGGCGGCCGCCTGGTGCAGCTGGGGCTGGTGCTGGGCGCGTTCGTCGATGGTGCCTGGGCCGACGCCGTCAGCCACGGACACGTCGCCTGGGAAGGGCGATACCGGGTGGAGGGCGGCGAGGGCATCGCCAGCCTGGTGACGCCGGGCGGCACGGTGGTGGGGGAGGGCCGGCTGAAGGACCCGGTGCGCTTCAGCGGCCCGGTGGTGGTGCTGGTCGACCGCGACAACAGCTCCGCCGGCGAGGTCGGGCCGCTGGTGCTGCAGGATCTCGGCCGGGCGCGGGTGGTAGGCACCCGTACCGGCGGCAACGTCGAGGCCGTGCGCGGGTTCGACCTTCCCGACGGCAGCACGGTGATGCTGGCCGTCGCGAACATCGAGGGCGCCGACGGTCGGGCCTTCGATGGCGGCGTCGTGCCCGACGTCACCGCGCGGGCCCGCCTGCCGCAGCTGGCCCGCGGCTACGACGCCCCCGTGGCCGCCGCCCTGTCGCTGCTGCACGGCTTGCCGTTCACGCCCGGCCGCTTCTTCTGAAGCGGCGGCCGGCCGCGCCGGAGCGGCCCGGGGCGCTCCCGCGAAGGCTGTCGGGCGCTGGGAACTCTCATCGGGATTGCGTGGTACACTTCCTCTGCTTTGAGGCCCGCACAGGCAAACGCAGCAACGTTCTCGTCGGGTCGGCAGGACTCAGCGAAGCACCAGCCATGGTGCGCCCGACAGGATTCGAACCTGTGACCTTTCGCTCCGGAGGCGAACGCTCTATCCGGCTGAGCTACGGGCGCGCGAAGTCAACTAAGAAAGCTAACAGAGGCTCTGGGAGGAAGTCAAGGCAATGAAGTTCGACCGGCGCACCAACACGATCATCCTGTGGGTCATCTCGATCGGGCTGCTCCTCGGGATGATCATCACCTTCACGCCCACCCTCGGGCGCCTGGGCGGCCGGAGCGGGGGCGGCAGCCACGGAGCGGTAGAGCTCAAGGTCAACGGCCAGCCCATCTACCAGGACGCGGTCGCTCGCTCCCGGCAGAACCCCCTCTACAACGCCGTATCGACGGGCGAGGTCGGCGCCGACCTCCAGCTGCTGATGGTGCACAACCTGGTGCAGAGCGCAGTGCTCGCGCAGGCGTCGGCCAAGGTCCACGTTTCCGGTGGCGACGTCAACAAGGCTGTCGACGACTTCCGCAAGGCTCGCGGCGTGGCGGGTCGCAAGAACGACCAGGCGTACCTCAACCTCATCGGCAACGCCGGCTTCACCGACCCCACCTTCCGCAGCTACGTGCGGCAGTCGCTGCGGGAGCAGAAGTGGCAGAGCCAGCTCACCAAGGACGTCAAGACCTCGGACGCCGAGGTGAAGGCGTGGTACGACACCCACCACAGCAGCTATCAGACCGGAGAGCAGATCAAGGCGCGCGAGATCGTCCTCGACGATGCCAAGCAGGCCGTCGACGTGCAGAAGCAGGCGATCGGGGGCGCCGACTTCGCCGCCCTGGCGAAGAAGTACAGCAAGGAGCTCGCCGACCGCGGCGGCGCCCTGGGCGCGGCCAAGGGCACGTCGACCCCGCAGCCCGTCGGCAAGCCCGCGTTGCCCACCGCCGTAGCGAACGCCGCCTTCGGGCTCAAGGGCCCCGGCATCACCGACGTCGTGAGCGCCGCCGGCCGTTACTACATCGTGAAGGTCGAGCAGTACCTCCCGGCACAGCTGCAGGCCTTCGACAAGGTAAAGGACCAGGTGCAGTCCGACACGCTCAAGGCGAAGAAGTCCGGCGTGGTGGAGCAGACCGTCAACAAGCTCATGAGCGACGCCAAGGTCGTCGTTCCCGCCGGCAGCAGCGTGAGCTACGACAACCCCGTGGTGGCCACGATCGGCGACAGCACCATCCGCGCGGCCGATCTCGATCAGGCGACCTACTCGAACCCCCAGATCCAACAGGCCCTCTCGCCGCAGAGCGCCAGCCTCGTCACGCAGTTCTTCAAGCCGGCGGTGCTGGGCCAGATGATCGACACCTATGTCGCCTACCAGGGCGCCCAGAAGCTGGGCCTGAAGCTCGTCGGCACGAGGCAGATGGTGGCGCAGGCGGCGCTCAACTACGTCTCGCGCGACGCCAAGGCGACGCAGGACGCCATGCAGAAGTACTACGGCAGCAACAAGTCGTCCTTCACCATCCCGGCGGAGGCGGTGGCCACCCGCGTCGACTTCGCAAGCAAGGCCGGCGCCGAGGCCTTCCGCAAGGCGGTGCTGGCCGGCAAGGCGGTCGACGCCGCGGCCAAAGCGTCCAAGGGCACGGTGAAGAACCTCGGCACGGTGCAGCCGGGCGACCTCCCGACCGAGCTCGACGCCGCGCTCTTCAAGACCAACGCCTTCACCCCGCTCCCCAACACCAAGCAGGGAATGACCGACGTGCTGGTTCTCACGAAGCCCGCGTCGTCGCAGAGCCAGAGCGGCAGCTCGAGCTCGAGCGGCTCGTCGAGTAGCTCGTCGTCGAGCGGCAGCAACGGTGGCTCCTCCTCGTCCGGCTCGTCGACACAGAACACTGCTGGGGAAGCGGGCTCGAGCTCGCAGCAGCAGACCGTATCCAGCTACGTGGTGCTGCTGGCCGTCCGTACGCCGCAGCGGACGCGCAGCTTCAGTGAGGTCAAGGATCAGGTGCAGCAGGCCGTTCTCACCAACCAGGAGCAGCAGCTCCGCACCGACTGGCTCGACAAGATGAAGAAGCAGGTGAAGGTCGTGAACGACCTCACCAAGTACGAGCAGGACCTGAAGGCCAAGCTCCAGTCGCAGCAGTCCTCGCAGTCGTCTGGAGCGGCCGGAGGCGGGTCCGCCGGGAGTGGCAGCGGAAGTGCCTCGCCCGGCACCGGCTCGGGTAGCGCAGCCTCGGGTAGCGC
>CAZBZU010000019.1:0-14009 GCA_964496495.1 uncultured bacterium | reverse complement strand
CTCGGGTAGCGCAGCCTCGGGTAGCGCTGGCTCGGGCAGCGGCGGCGCGGGGAGTAGCGCGGGCAGCAGCACGGGCAGCAGCGGCTCGAGCTCCGCCGGCGGCTCCGGCGCGTCGACAGGGGCCTCGGGCGGCAGCTCGGGCGGCAGCTCGGGCGGGGCGTCGGGCAGCGGCGCAACCGGCTCGAGCGCAGGCGGGTCCGGTAACTGAGGCACAACCGCGGAGGGCGTCCCCGGACGCCCTCCGCGGTGCGAGACGAGAAGCGCGACCCCGTGCGGCACACGTGCCGCACGGGGCAGGTGATGTGAGGTGGTATTGGGATGCCTAGAGCCCTCCTGAGCGTATCGGACAAGCGCGGCCTGGCGGACTTCGCGCGGGGCCTGACGGCGCTCGGCTACGAGATCGTGTCTACCGGCGGCACCCTGGCGAACCTGCGTCAGGCCGGCGTGGAGGCGGTCGCCGTCGCCGACGTGACCGGCTTCCCCGAGATCCTCGGCGGGCGCGTCAAGACGCTGCACCCCCGGATCCACGGCGGGTTGCTGGCGCGACGCGACGACGCCCACCTGGATGAGCTGCGGCAGCACGACATCACGCCGATCGATGTGGTGGCGGTGAACCTCTACCCGTTCCGCGAGACGGTCTCGCGGCCGGGCGTGAGCTGGGACGAGGCGCTCGAGAACATCGACATCGGCGGACCGAGCATGGTGCGCGCAGCTGCCAAGAACCACCCGGCGGTGCTGGTGGTGGTCGACCCGGGTGACTACGAGCCGGTGCTGCGGGCGCTCGAGGCCGGCCCGGACGAGGCCTTCAGGCGCCGGCTGGCGAGCAAGGCGTTCGCCCACACCGCCGCCTACGACGCCGCCATCGTGGCGTGGATGGAGCGGGACCAGACCCTGCCGGAGCACCTGAACGTGGCGCTCGAGCGGGCGCAGGAGCTGCGCTACGGTGAGAACCCCCATCAGCAGGGCGCCCGCTACCGTGAGGTGGGCAAGCGCGGCTGGTGGGACGGCGTCACCCAGCACTCCGGCATGGCGCTGTCGTACCTCAACCTGTTCGACGCCGAGGCCGCCTGGCGGCTGGCGTTCGAGCTGGGGGAGGGCCGGGCGGCGGTCATCGCCAAGCATGCCAACCCGTGCGGAGCGGCGGTCACCGGCGATCTCGGCAGCGCCTACGCGGCCGCCTTCGAGGCGGATCCCAAGTCGGCCTTCGGCGGCATCGTGGCGTTGCCGGGCAGGGTCGACCTGGCGCTGGCGCAGGCGATCGTGGGCAACCCCAAGGCGGACGTACTGATCGCCCGCGGCTACGCCCCCGAGGCGCTCGAGCTGTTCGCCCGCAAACGCAAGAACATGCGTGTGCTGGAGGCCGAGCCGCCGGGCCGGCGCGGTCTCGAGCTGCGGCGCGTCGACGCCGGCTTCCTGGTGCAGCAGCCCGACCCGGTCGCCGTGGACCGCGGCGCCTGGCGGGTGGTCACCGAGGCGCAGCCGAGCGAGGACCAGTGGCGCGACCTGGAGCTCGCCTACCGGGTGTGCGCCTACACCACCTCCAACGCCATCGTGTTCGCCAACCGGGGCAGCGTGGTGGGGGTGGGTGCCGGCCAGCAGAGCCGCGTCGATGCCGTGGAGATCGCCTCCAGGAAGGCGGCTGGGCGGGCGCAGGGCGGCGCCTGTGCCAGTGACGCCTTCTTCCCCTTCCGCGATGGGGTGGACGCCGCGGCCGATGCCGGCGTCACGGCGGTGGTGCAGCCGGGCGGCTCGATCCGCGATTCCGAGGTCATCGCGGCTGCCGACGAGCGCGGCCTGGCGATGGTGCTCACGGGAGAGCGGCACTTCCGGCACTAGCGACCCTGACGGAACCGACGGCGGTGGTGGTCCTGACGGCACGGGCGCTCGGCCCGCGGCCGGCCGCGGCCCGCCAGGCGCGCATCTCACCTGGCCTACCAGATGTTGTATTGCACCTGAGGAAACGGCCCAGATGATGGATGCCGGGCCTTGAAGGGTGCGGGCTCGAATGCTAGTCTACCGGAACGGAGATGGTGCGGATACCGAGGTGGCTGATCGCGGCGAACGGGCACAAGATGTGCTGTGAAATCTGCTATCGCGACCGTATCTTGTATCTGGCTACGCTCTAACGAGCAGGATCTAGCGCCATCAAGCACGAGGAGGGGGCGTTCGCCTCCCCTATGACGTCCACAACCGAGCCTGCCGGGGCGCCGCCAGCGTGCCCACGGCGGCAGGGAGGGTCATCGTGGCTAGGGAAGACAGGTCGCAGGCGACAGGCGCGCTTGCCGGGTTCGACGATCACGCTCGCGCGATCGCCAGGCGGCAGTACTTCCAGGCGGGCGACGCCACGCTGGAGGACATGTTCGCTCGCGTCGCGAGCTGGGTGGCGAGCCCCGAGCCCGAAAGCTCGCAGGCCGACATGGCCGAGCGCTTCTACGACCTGATGATCGAGCGGCGCTTCTGTCCCGGCGGCCGGGTGCTGGCGGGCGCCGCCACGGGCCACGGAAACGTCCTCAACTGCTTCGTACAGGACGGTTCGCCAGAGGAGGCCGGCACCACCGACTGGGTACTGCGGCTGGCCACCAAGCTGGCGCTCGTCACCAAGGTCGGGGGCGGCAACGGCCTCAACCTCGACCCCATCCGCCCACGGCGGGCCTATGAGGGCCGTTGCGGCCGCCTCTTCCTCACCATCGACCCCTCCCACGACGATTACGAGAAGGTCCGAGGCGGTACCTTCTTCGATCTCGTGCGGGGCGAGTACGTCACCCGCGGGTACCGCAGCGCCACCTTCGTGGAGCGCCGCGATGCGCCCTCGGGCGCCCAGCTGCGAGCGATCGGCGATTCCGTGGAGAGCATCTGGGGGGGCGGAAGCGCCATGATCCAGTCGCTGTTGCGGGGCGAGGACGTGCTCCTCGACCTCAGCGACCTGCGGCCCGAAGGCACGCCGGTCAAGGGCTCGGGCGGCAGCTCCAGCGGGCCGTCGAGCTTCGCCGTGGAGGTGTTCGACAACTTCGCGGTGTGGGCGTCGCTGGGCGGCGCCGAGCACGCCGGTCCGGTGGCGACGCTGCGGTACGTGTTCGCTCCCACATTGCGGGTCATTCGTCAGGGCGGTTGCCTTCACCCCGACACGCTCGTGAGCACCAGCCGGGGCACGCTGCGCCTCTCCGAGCTGGTGGACAGCTTCCAGTACGGTTGGCAGGAGCACCACCTGAAGGTGGCCACCGACGAGGGCTGGAAGGAGAGCCCGCGCGGCTTCAATAACGGCAACGCCCCCACGCTGAAGGTCACGTTGGGCAACGGCCAGATCCTGCAGGGGACGCCCAGCCACCGCGTCAAGGTCATGCGCTCCAGTGGCGAGCGTGCGTGGGTGCGGCTCGAGGACCTCGAAGACGGCGACAGCGTCATCCAGGTGCTCGATCAGCACACCGGCGCTCCCGTGCTGCTGCGTTCGGTTCCCGTGCCGCACGGCAACGCCGAGGCAGTGCAGGCTCTGGAGGTGCTGAACGAACGGCTGGCGTTCTTCCTGGGCTACCTGTGGGGCGACGGCTTCATCAGCCAGGACCGGATCGGGCTGTCGGCGGCCCACGGTTCGCCGATGATGACCGAGGCGCCCAGGCTGTTCCGCGAGCTCTTCGGCCTGGAGGCCCGCCTCGACCAGAAGGAAGACGACGCCAGCGCCGTGTTCGTGGTGCGGTCCGCGCACCTGGCGGCGTGGCTGGCGGCCAACGGTCTTACCAAGGGGGAGGCGCGGCAGCTGGAGCTGCCGCGCGCGGTCCGCTCTGCGCCACGGCCGGTTCTCGGCGCCTTCCTGCGGGGCCTGTTCGAAGCGGACGGCACGCTGATCCACGGCTACCCCACGCTGTCGACCGCCTCGGAACGACTGGCGCAGGACGTGGCGGTCTTGCTGGCCGGGCTGGGCATCCCGAGCACGCAGCGAGGGGCCGCACCGCGCCCCGACCGCCTCTCCCGCCACGGCGTCCACCGCGTACGTGTGGTGAGCGCCAAGGGCCTGGAGCGGTTCGTGGAGCGCGTCGGCTTCGTCGCCGGCTCGCGGTTGGAGGCCGCCACCCAGTTCCAGCCCGACCTGTCCAAGGAGTCGGCCTGGGTGCTCCCGCACGCACCCGCACTTCTGGAGGCCGTGCACGCGGCGCTGCCAGCCGGTGCCAAGGGTCGCCCGTCGCCTTACACCCAGACCCGGAAGGCGCTGGCACGGTACATGCGCGGCGACCGCAACCTCACGGTGACCGGGTACGAGCGTCTCCGCGAGCGTGCCGGCGTCGCCGATCTGCTCCCCGAGCTCTCCTACGACGAGAACTACGTGCCGGTGCGGAGCGTCGCCGACGGCGGACGCGCGCTCACCCTCGACCTGTCGGTGGACGAGAACGAGACCTACCTGGCAGGCGGCTTCGTCACCCACAACACCCGGCGCGGCGCAGGCATGGCCACCATGTCGATCACCCATCCCGACATCCGCGACTTCATCACCGCCAAGGACCTCGACCGCGAGCAGGCGGAGGGCGACATCAGCACCTTCAACATCTCCGTGCTGGTCAGCGACGCGTTCATGGAGACGAGCATCGCGCGGGAGGGCGGCGACGTGCTGGAGGAGATCGCCCGGCATGCCTGGCAAACCGGCGAGCCCGGGCTCATCTTCCTCGACCGCATCAACGAGTTCAACCCCATGCGCGAGGCGCTGGGCGACATCAAGTCGACCAATCCGTGCATCACCGCCGACACCTGGGTACACACCCACATGGGCGCGCGGCGTGTGCGGGATCTCGTCGGTCGGGACTTCTGCGCGGTGGTGGACGGCAAGCGCTACGGCCTCGAGTCCCTGGGCTTCTTCCCGACGGGCGTGAAGCCGGTCCTCAAGGTGCGCACCCGCCGCGGCTACGAGCTCCGCCTCACCGCCGATCATCCGCTGCGCAAGGTGACGCGCCTGGCACGGCAGCACGTGGACAGCGCATGGGCGCCGGCCGGCGAGCTCGCTGTGGGGGACCTCGTGGCGCTGGCCGATCAGCGGGAGGCGCCGTTGTGGGCGGGGCCCGGTAGCGAGTTCGAGGGTTGGGCGCTGGGCATGCTGGTCGGCGACGGTACCTTCCTCACCGACAAGCCTGGCATGGCAGCACTCGATTTCTGGGGAGAGGACGCCGCGGCACGCGTCGAGGCGAGCGCCGCGCAGCTGAGGCGCCTCGGACATCCGCTCGCCAAGCTGTGGGTCACCCACGGTGAGGGCCGCTCCCGAGTGGCGTCGCAGGCGCTTGGCGAGGTGGCCGCGCGCTTCGGTGTGGAGCGTGGCGCCAAGACTGTCACCGACGCTGTCGAGGGCGCTGGTGGCGCCTTCACGGTCGGCTTCCTGCGCGGGCTGTTCGACGCCGACGGGTCCGTGCAGGGGAGCCAGGCCAAGGGGATCAGCGTGCGTCTGGCGCAATCCGACCTAGGCCTCCTGCGGCGCGTGCAGCGCATGCTGGCGCGCCTCGGCGTGCTGGCCACGCTGTACGGGGAACGCCGGCCGTCCGGCACGAGCTTGCTTCCGGACGGCCGTGGCGGCGCTCGCGAGTACCGGGTCAAGGCGCAGCACGAGCTCGTGATCGCGGCCGGCAACCTCCACGTCTTCGCCAGGCGGGTCGGCTTCGGCGACGAGGCCAAGCGGGAACGCTTGACGCGCGCGCTGGCAGCCTACCGCCGCGCGCCGAACCGAGAGCGCTTCGTCGACGCCATCGTCGCCATCACGCCGGATGGCGAGGAGGAGGTGTTCGACGTCACCGTCGAGCGCGTGCACGAGTTCGACGCCAACGGGCTGCGCGCGCACAACTGCGGCGAGATCCCCCTGTATCCCGGCGAGCCCTGCGACCTGGGCGCCATGAACCTGGCGGCCTACGTGCGCGAGCCCGGCCAGGGCCTGGCCGGCTTCGACGACGCCCGCTTCCGTGCGGACGTCGGCACCTGCATCCGCTTCCTGGACAACGTGCTGGACGTCAACCGCTTCGCGCTCTCGGACAACCGCGAGATGAGCATGAAGCTGCGGCGTCTGGGTCTGGGGGTGATGGGGCTGGCGGACGCGCTGATCCGCATGGGCTTCGCCTACAACTCGGACGAGGGCCGGGCCGCCGTGAACGGCATGATCGCCAGCCTGCGCGACGCCGCCACCGCAGCCAGCGAGGCGCTCGGCAAGGAGCGCGGCACCTTCCCGCTGCTGGGCGAGAGCACCCTCGACGAGCCCCGGCGCAACGTCGCCGTGCTCACCGTCGCTCCCACCGGCACCACCAGCATGGTCATGGGCGTGTCGTCGGGGGTGGAGCCGGTGTTCGCGCCCTCCATCTACCGCAAGATCGGCAGCGACTACGTGGCGCTGGTGCACCCGCTGTTCCGCGAGCTCATGGCCGAGCACGCCCCCCACCCCGACTACGCCGACGGCGACGACTGGGACTGGGACAAGGTGGTGACGGCGGTGCAGGACAACCACGGCAGCGTCCAGGGGCTCGCCTTCGTGCCCGACGCCGTCAGGGCGGTGCTGGTCTGCGCTCACGACATCAGCCCGTCGGATCACGTGCGCATGCAGGGCGTCGTGCAGCGGGCGTTCGACGGCAGCAAGATGGTCGCGAACTCGATCTCGAAGACCATCAACCTGCCCAAGCACGCCAGCTCGCAGGACGTCTTCGATGCCTATGCCCTCGCCTTCCAGACGGGCTGCAAAGGCATCACCGTGTACCGCGACGGCTCGCGGGAGTTCCAGGTGCTGTCTACCACTGCGTCCAAGCCCGCCGCCGACGCCGGCCCAGGCGCGCCCGCGCCGGCGGGCGCGTCGGTCGGTGTCGACGTGCCCGCGCCCCCGGCGGTCGCGGCGGCGGCGATGCGCGATGCGCGCGCCGACCGGTTGCCGAGCGAGCCGCTCTTCGAGCGCCCGCTGCGGCTCTCGGGGTTCACCGACGCGGTGAAGCTGATGCTCCCGAGCGGTGAGAAGCGCGGCTTCTTCGTGACGGTGAACAAGCAGGACGGTCTGCCGACCGAGGTGTTCATCGTTTCGGGCAAGGCCGGCGACGAGGCCAACGCCGACAGCGAGGCCCTCGGGCGGGTGGTGTCCATCGCGCTGCAGTACGGCGTGCCCGCCGAGGCGGTCATCAAGACGCTGCGCGGCATCAATGGCGGCATGTACGGCACGTACCATGGCCGCCTGGTAGCCTCGAAGGCGGACCTGCTGGCGGTGGCGCTGGAGACCGCCGGCGCCGAGAACGTGCTCAACCGCGGCAAGAGCTGCCCGGACTGCGGCGCGCCGCTGCGCTTCGAGGAAGGCTGCCAGAAGTGCGAGAACTGCGGCTACTCGAAGTGCGGATAGCCGGCCGAGCTGGCGGCCACGGCCGCGACGCGGCGCGCGCGAGCGACGTGTGAGGAGTAGCGCGTGAGGAGTGGCGCGTGATGGCGGAGACCCGCGATGGAGGCTCGCGCCCGTCGACGGTGCGCCTCGGCGTAGTGCAGATGCGCTGCCGCCTGGGCGACAAGGCCGCCAACCTTCAAGCCGCGAGCGACCTCCTCGAGGCCTCGACGGACCACCTGGCGATCGCCTGCTTGCCCGAGCTCTTCGACGTCGGGTACGACCCCGACGCCCGGGACGGCGCTCTGGTCGAGCTCGCCGAGACCGTGCCGGGCCCGCTGACCGAGCGGCTCTGCCAGCTCGCGCGGCACCTCCACTCGGGGCTGGTCGCCGGCGTGCTGGAGCGAGACGCGAAGGTGCCCGAGGTGCTCTACGACACGGCGGTCCTGATATCGCGGTCCGGCGAGCTGGCGGGCAGCTACCGCAAGAGCCACCTCTACCCGGCCGAGCACCGCTGGTTCCGGGCCGGCGGCAGCCTGCCGGTCTTCGACCTCGACGGCGTCCGCATCGGCATCGCCATCTGCTTCGAGCACGCCTTCCCGCAGATCGCAGCGACCCTGGCCCGCCGCGGCGCGCAGCTCATCCTCAACCCGTCCGCCGTACCCGTCGGCTACGAGTACCTGCAGGAGCTGAGGATCCGGGCGCGAGCGCAGGACAATCAGGTCTTCGCGGCCGCGGTGAATCACGTGGGACGCGAGGGAGCGGCCGTCTACTGCGGCGCCAGCCTGATCGCCGATCCTCGTGGCGATGTACTGGCGCGGGCGTCGTCGTCGGAGCCCGGCGTCGCCGCCGCCGAGCTCGACCTGGAGGTGATCCGCAGCCAACGCTTGCAGGAGCCGGTGCTGAGATCGCTGCGCGCGGAGCTCTACGAGCCGGGCAGCGGCTAGCTCGGGCCGAGCGCCTGGGGAACGATGAACAGCGTCGCGACCGCCTTCGGGGCCAGCTCGAGCGCGATGTCGCGGCCGTCCGCCGCCAGCGCCTCGCCCGGCTCCTCCGCCAGGGTCGCGAGGTACGCCTCCGCGGGAGGCGCCCACAGGCGGAGCGAGCCTCGTACCGGTCGCCTGCTCGGGTTGTAGACCCGAGCGATCACGGCCTCGCGCGCGTCGGCGTGCTTGAACGCGGTCAGCTCGAGCGGCGGTGTGAGCTCGAGCCAGCTCCGCGCAGGCGCGGGCGCGGCGCAGCGCGCGACGTGCGGCGCGGCGTGGAACCCTTGGATCTCCGCCAGCGCGTCCCCCTCGTCCCAGGCGCCGATCAGCGGAAGCAGCCCCAGCTCGAAGGTGTGGGAGCCCGGGCACTGCCCGCCCGGCGCGGCCATGCTGGGGCCGGCGCCCTGCGGCCTGGAGGCGAGGTCCTCGCGCGAGAGCCAGCCGACGCAGCGCAGCAGCGTGATCGCCAGGTCGATGCCTGTCGCCGTCGGGATGGCCTCGTACTCGGGCAGGCCCCGGTTCACCAGGGCGAGCCCGCGGCTGCCGTCCGACACGGCAACGAACCGCCGCTGGTGGCTGGTGGGTTGCGGCGCCTCGTACCAGCCGTCACCGCCGGTGGGCCTGGCGGGGCGCTCGATGACGTCGAAGTGGCCGTCCGCGATGGCGCGCTCGGTCCGGCAGCCGGTTGCCAGGCGCAGGCGCAGGCGGTGGTCCTCGGCGCGGTTATCGAGCATCGCCTTGAGGCCGACCACGCTCCCCACGGCGTCGAGCGAGAGCTCCACCTCGATCGCGAGCTCGCTGGTGCCCTCGCGGCGCCGACGGTCGGCGGTCAGCCGAGCCGGCAGTGAGGCGCGGTAGGTCAGGCCCACCCGGGCCGTCACGGGGCCCGCGTCCAGCACCCGAGGTCCGCCCTCCGGCGCGGCGATCGTCAGCGGCGCATCGCCGGCGAGCGGCGAGAAGTTGTACTCGTCGCCAGCGTCCGCCACGTCCTCGAAGCTCAGACCCAGCGGGAAGCGTTCGCCGGTGGCGCGGTCCTCGAGGGTCAGCGAGCCGTCGGCGGCGACGTCCACACGGACGCTGGGGTTCTGCAGCGTCACGCCCCCGGCCTCCGCCGTGACCTCCAGCGTTGCGGGAGGCCGGGTCCCTGCGCCCGACGCCAGGCTGAATCCCGCCATGCCCATGGGCGGCAGCGACGCCAGGAAGCGCAGCGTGGTGTGGTCGACCTGGCGGTCGCTGCGACCTGCCGCGGCCAGCGTGCGAGCGGTCACCTGCGAAGGCACGGCGTTCCCGGCCGCGTCGCGCACCGTCAGCTCGCTGCCGTGCCCTGCGGGGAGGTCGAGGGTGAGGGTCGCCACGGCTCGGCGCGCGTATGGCAGCGGGTTGAACACCGCGACGGCCTCGTCGCCCGGCGCGCCGACCAGGGCACGGGCGGCCCGCTCGATCACCACCTCGCCGAGCTGGGTGACGCCGGCGAAGCGGGTCATCATCTCCTGGTGAACGGCGTCCACGGAGCAGCCGCAGATGGAGTCGTGAGGGTGGTTGAGGAGCAGCTGGCGCCACGCCTGGCGCAGCAGGGCGCCGTCGTGGGTGTGCCCCTCGAGCCACGCCAGGGTGGCGAGCGGCTCGGCGAAGCGCTCGAGCAGCGTCTCGGCGGCGTGGTTGGCCTGCTTGAGGTAGAGCCGCGTCGAGAGCACCGAGGGGAGGACGTGCTGGTAGCGGCTGCCACGGAACTCCCCCTGGTACGTCTCCAGCTCGCGTTCCCGCGTGCCCTCGCGGGCGGCCGCCATGAACTCCTCGATGTCGCCGTGGACGAAGCGGACGTCGGGGAAGGCCTCGTTGAGCTGCGCCACGATGGCCGGCAGATCGCGCTGCGGGAAGAGATGGTCGGAGCCGTTGAGCAGCAGCACGGCGCCGCCGGTGCTGTACGGCAGGATGCCGCGCGGGAGGCGCTCGAACGTCTCCCGGATCCAGGCGGGCATCTGCATGCCGCGCCCATCGGCGCCGTGCAGGACCATGCTGACCTGCTCGACGGCGCGCCGGGGATCGTAGGCGTCGGTCAGCTGCCAGTCGAGGTGGCCGAGCGCGGCGGCCGCGGAGTAGGTCCCCAGCAGATGGACGGCGAACACCTCGCTGTCGCCGTCGGCGGCCAGCCAGCGGAACTCGCCCCGGAGGCGCTCCCCCTCGTCGCCAACGCCCCGCATGAAGACCGCGCTCTCCAGCCCGAAGCCTCGCAGGAACAGCGGGAGCTGCGAGACGTGCCCGAACGAGTCCGGCGTGTAGCCGATCGGGAGAGGCGGCCCGAACGCCTGGCAGACGCGCCTCCCTAGCGCCAGGTTGCGAATCAGCGCCTCCGGGCTGACCAGGAACTCGTCGGCGAGCACGTACCAGGGACCGATACGCAGCCGTCCGTCCTGCACGTGACGAGCGAGGCGCTCGCGGGCCTCTGGCCGCACCTCGAGATAGTCCTCGAGCACGACGGCCTGGCCGTCGAGGGTGAAGCGCCGGTAGGCGGGGTCAGAATCCAGGATGTCGAGCACCTCGTCGATGACGTCGACGAGGCGTGCCCGGAACACCTGGAACGGCCGGTACCACTCACGGTCCCAGTGCGTGTGGGGTACCACGAAGGCCGTGGTGGTGGGGTCGTCCGTGCTCGGCACGCTGCTTCCTCCCATCGCCCGCGCCCGTGCGCGGCGGCGGGCTCGTCGCTCGGATGGACGATGTTCCGACGCCATGCTAGCGGATGCTCCCCAGCGTGATGCCCTCGATGAAGTAGCGCTGGAAGAACAGGAACAGCAGCATCACCGGGACCACCACGAGCGTGGAGGCGGCCATCAGCAGGTTGAACTGGATGCCGTGCAGCGACTTGAAGAACTGCAGGCCGATCGACAGGGTATAGAGGGAGTCCTTCTGCAGGTAGATGAGCGGCCCCAGGAAGTCGTTCCAGGCGTTGACGCCGGCAAGCAGAGCGACGATGGCGATCGCGGGCCGTGTGAGAGGCATGATCACCCGCGCCATGATCTGCAACTCGCTGGCGCCGTCGATGCGGGCGGCGTCGGAGAGCTCCATGGGCAGCTGCAGCATGAACTGCCTCAGCAGGAAGATGAAGAAGGGGTTGCCGAAGAACGTCGGTAGCACCAGCGGCAGGAAGGTGTTGACCCAGTGCAGCTTGGTGAACATGGCGAACAGCGGGATCATGGTGATGGGGTTGACCGGGAACTGGATGAAGATGAAGATCGAGGCCACGACCGGGTAGAAGAGCAGGTCGCGCCCCGGCCACTCCACGCGCGAGAAGCCGTAGGCGATCAGGAAGTTCGACACCACGCTGCCCACGACGGTCAACACCACGTAGATCGTGGAGTTGGCGAGGTAGAGCATGAACGGGAAGTTGGTGGCCGCGGCGGCGTAGTTGCCGAGCGCCAGAGAGTGCGGCCAGAAGTGCGGCGGGAAGGCGGTGAGCTCCTGGTTCGACTTGAGGCCCGTGATCACCATCCAGTAGATGGGCGAGAGGTAGATCAGCGACATCGCCACGAGGAACACCCTCGGCACGATGTGGCGGTTCAGCACGACCTGCAGGCGTTGCCAGTTTCGGGTGCTGCTCCGGGGTACGGCGTGAGCTGCCATCACGTCACCTCGTAATGGACCCAGTAGCGGGAGGACCAGAAGACCAGCACGGCGAGCACCACGTTGATGATGAACAAGGTTCCCGACATGGCGGCGGCGTAGCCCATGCGGCTGTACTCGAAGGCGTTCTTGTAGATGTAGAGGGCGTTGAACATGGTGGCGTTGAGCGGCCCGCCGCCCGTCATGATGTAGGCGGGTACGAAGATCTGCAGGCCCAGCCCCAGCCCAATGATGATGTCGTAGAGGATCACCGGGGTGATCAGGGGAAGGGTCACGTTGCGGAAGCGCTGCCAGCCGTTGGCGCCGTCGAGCACGGCCGCTTCGTGGAGACTGATGGGTACCGCGCGGATCGCGGCCAGGAACACCAGCGCGTACTGGCCGGCCTGGAGCTGTGCCAGCATGACCATGGCCAACTTCGTCCAGGTCGGATCGCCCAGCCAGTTGACGGCGGGCAGGTGAACGAGCGTGAGCAGATAGTTGAACAGGCCGTAGCGCGGGTTCAGGAACCAGATAAACACCAGCGAGAGCGCGAATACCGGTGCCACCGCGGGCAGGTAGAGCGCGGTCCGGTAGATGGGCACCTCGCGGACGCGCTGGTGCATGGCGAGCGCCATGAGGATGGCGACCACGACGCCGATCGGCACCGCCAGGACGACGTAGTACATGGTGTTGTAGATGGACGTCCAGAACAGCGGGTCGTGGAGCATGGCCCGGTAGTTCGCCAGGCCCACCCAGACCGGCGTGGTGAAGCCCGAGAAGCGGGTCAACCCGAGCCAGAAGTTGTACACCACCGGGTAGGCGAGGAACAGCACGAAGCCCATGATCCAGGGACTGATGAACAGCAGGCCGGTGCGGAGCTTGCGTTGCTGAAGACGGCCCAGCCTCATGGCGGCGGCCCCTCCCCTCTGTCAGGCGGCGGGAAGCGGCGCATACGCGCCGCTTCCCGCCGGTCGAGCCGTGACGGACCCGTTACTTGCAGAAGGTCGCCATCTGAGGCTGCACGGCGTCATGCACGGCCTGCAGCGCCGCCTCGGGCGTCTGGCTATTCAGGAACATGGCCTGCAACGCCGTCGCGAGGTGATCCCAGTAGAGCGCTCCCACCGGGAGCGGCGGACGCGAGTTGGAGTACGGCAGCAGGTCCTTGAAGAACACCAGCTGCCCGGAGTACAGCGAGCTGTCGTCGAGCAGGGCCTTCCAGGTCGGGAAGAGCTGCACGCCCTCGACCACGAAGCGCTGGCCTTGCTCGCCCGCCATGTAGCGAACGAACTTGTAGGCGGCGTCGGGGTTCTTGTCCCCCTTGGGGATGACCAGCGACCACCCGCCCGACCAGCTGGTCTTGCTCTTGTCAGGCGTGGGGATGTAGGTCACGCCCCACTGGAAGCCGGGGTTGACGCTCGCCAGCGTCGAGAGGTACCAGTTGCCCTGCACCGTCATGGCCACGTGCTGCGTCATGAACGGCCGCTGGGAGTCGGGCATGTCGCCCTTGTCGGGCCACTCCCAGTAGGTGTTCACGAACGTCTGGACCTTCTGGGGGTCGAGGCGCTTGGCCCAGTCGTAGACGAACTTGTAGCCGGCGACGACGCCCGGGTCGGTGGGGGTGACCTGGCAGGTTGCCTTGTCGAAGAACTTGCCGTGGTAGGCGAAGCCCCAGGTGTAGCCCCAGCCCTGGGCCAGCCACGGAACGAACCCGAGCTGCGTGTAGGCGCCGGTGCTGTCGGTCTTGTTGACCTTGTCGGCGATCTGGATGAGCTGGTCGATGCTGATCGGACCGTTCATCGGGTCGAGCTGCGACGGATCGACGCCGGCAGCCTGCAGCATGTCCTTGTTGTAGTACAGCGCGCGCGCGTCGGTGTCGAAGGGGAGCCCGTAGACGTTCCCCTGGAACTGGACCTCGGCCCACGCGAAGGGCAGGTAGTCGCTACTGAGGTCGACGCCCTCCTTCTGCATGTAGGGCGTGAGGTCGGTGAGCAGGCCGCTGGCAGCCCGCTGGGCCACCGTGAAGCGATCCAGGTAGTAGATGTCGGGGCCCGTGCCGCTCTGGACCGCCGTCATCAGCTTGGTGGCCTCGGTCTCGCTGCCGGGCACCACCTGTA
>CAZBZU010000018.1:43388-54065 GCA_964496495.1 uncultured bacterium | reverse complement strand
CGCGCGCGAGATCAACTTCAAGATCGTCTACTACGGCCCCGGCCTGTCGGGCAAGACGACCAACCTGAAGCAGATCTACGACCAGGTCCCCTCCGAGTCCAAGGGTGAGATGGTGTCGCTGGCGACGGAGGACGAGCGCACCCTGTTCTTCGACTTTCTGCCGCTGGACCTGGGCAACGTCAACGGCTTCAAGACCCGCTTCCACCTCTACACGGTGCCGGGCCAGGTGTTCTACAACTCCTCGCGGAAGCTCATCCTCCGCGGCGTCGACGGCATCGTGTTCGTCGCGGACTCCGCCCCTAACCGGCTGCGCGCCAACGCCGAGAGCCTGCGCAACCTGCGCGAGAACCTGCAGGAGTACAACCTGCGGCTGGCGGAGATGCCCTACGTCATGCAGATCAACAAGCGTGACCTGCCCGACGCGCTGCCTGCCGACATGGTGCGGCAGGTGCTCGACCCGGAAGGCAGGGTGGAGAGCTTTGAGGCGGTCGCCTCGGAGTTCCAGGGCGTGTTCGAGCCGCTGCGCGCGGTGTCCAAGCTGGTGCTGGAGAAGCTCGCCCAGAAGACTTGAGCCCGCGCTGCGGGGGCAGCGACGGCCCGGCCGTCGAGCTGTGGCCCGGAGTGCGCCAGGGCCGGATTGTGCCGTGTCCGGGCTGTGATATCCTCGGGCCGAATGAAGCGGACCCCCCTCTACGACACGCATCTGGCGCTCCACGCGCGCATGGTGGACTTCGCCGGCTGGAGCATGCCCGTGCACTACCCGAGCGGCATCCAGCAGGAGCACATCGCGGTGCGGTCCGACGTCGGCCTGTTCGACGTGAGCCACATGGGCGAGGTGCGCGTGCTCGGGGACGAAGCCACCGCCTTCCTGCGCTACGCCACCCTGAACGATCCCGGCCGCCTCAAGCTGGCGCGCGGCCAGTACAACATGCTGCCCAACGACCGCGGCGGCGTGATCGACGACCTCTACGTCTACCGCGAGGGGGACGACGAGTACCTGATCGTGGTGAACGCCGCCAACGTCGATTCTGTGCTGGCGCACCTGCGTTCGCTGGTGGCGGACTACGCCTGCCACGTGATCGACGAGTCGGCCACCTGGGCGCTGATGGCGTTGCAGGGACCCGGCAGCGCGCTGCTGCTCGGCCGTGTCGTGGCCGACGACTTGACCGAGCTGCGCAAGAACGCCACGGTCCTCACCAAGGTGTCGGGCTGCCCGGTCAAGCTCAGCCGCACAGGCTACACCGGCGAGGACGGCTTCGAGCTGTTCTGCCACCCCACCGATGCAGCCATCGTGTGGGACGTGCTGACGGACGCAGGAGCTCTGCCCTGCGGCCTCGGAGCGCGGGATACGCTGCGCCTGGAGGCGGGTTTCCCGCTCTACGGGCACGAGCTGGACGACACCACCAACCCGCTGTGCACCGACTTCAAGTGGGTGGTGAAGGACAAGCCCTTCTACGGCCGCGAGGCGATGTGGGGCAAGCCCTGCAGCAGACGGCTGGTGGGGCTGAAGCTGGTCGATCGCGGGATCGCCCGGCAGGGCTACCGCGTGTTCCACCAGGACGGCCAGGTGGGCGAGGTCAGCTCAGGGACCCTGTCGCCACTCACGCGTGAGAGCATCGCCTTCGCCTGGGTCGAGAGCCAGGCGAGCGAGGAGGGTACGGCCATCGAGGTCGAGATCCGCGGGCAACGGGTGGCGGCGACCATCGTCTCGCCACCGTTCTTCGGCCAGTGACGCGGCGTCCGGAGCGGGCCGGCCGCACGCCGGCGCTTTCAGAGGAGTCAGCATGAACATCCCCGATCACCTTCGCTACACCGCTTCGCACGAGTGGGTCACGGAGCCCGCCGATGGCGTCGTCACCGTGGGCATCTCCGACTACGCGCAGGACCAGCTCGGCGACGTGGTCTACGTGGAGCTGCCCGAGACCGGCCGCGAGATCGGCGCGGGGGACCAGGTGGCGGTGGTGGAGTCGGTGAAGACCGCCTCCGACATCTACGCTCCCGTGTCCGGCACCGTCGAGTCCGTCAACGATGCGCTCGACGGGGCGCCGGAGCAGATCAACCACAGCCCCTACCAGGACGGCTGGCTCTTCCGCGTGCGCCTCAGCGACGCCTCCGAGCTCACGCAGCTGCTGGACGCGACCGCATACCGACAGGCGGCCAGCGAGGAGGGCTGACGTTGCCCTACATCCCGCACTCGCAGGACGACGTGCGGCGTGCCCTCGAGGCCATCGGCGTCGACAGCATCGACGCCCTCTTCGATGAGCTGCCGAGCAGCCTCCTGAACCCCGGCATCGACCTGCCGCCAGCCATGGACGAGACCAGCCTCCTCGCGCACCTGCGCGCCCTTGCCGCCAAGGACTCCAGCGCCGGGCCGGACTTCCTGGGCGGTGGCATGCGCCGCCACTTCATCCCCGCCGTGACTCCGCACCTGGCTCTCCAGAGCGAGTTCGTCACCGCCTACACGCCCTACCAGCCCGAGGTCGCGCAAGGCGTGCTGCAGGCCACCTTCGAGTTCCAGACGATGATGACGGAGCTCACGGGGCTGGACGTCGCCAACGCCAGCTTGTACGACGGCGCCACCGCGGTCGCGGAGGCGGCGCTGCTTGCGGTGCGCCAGACCCGGCGCGACGCCGTCCTCGTCAGCCGGGGCGTTCACCCGGAGACGCGCGCGGTGCTCGCAACCTACCTGCGACCGCTCGGCGTCGCGGTCGAGACGCTCGATCTCGAGGGGGGCTGCACGCCGCTGCCGGCCTCGCCGGCGGAGGCCGCTTGCGTCATCGCCCAGCAGCCCAACTTCCTGGGCGTCCTGGAGGACATGAGGGGCCTGGCGGAGGCGGCGCACGCCGCCGGCGCCTTGCTGGTGGCGGCGGTCGATCCCCTCAGCCTGGCGGTCCTTCGGCCCCCCGGCGCGTACGGCGCAGATGTTGCCGTCGGCGACGGCCAGACCCTCGGCAACCCCTCGTCGTTCGGCGGACCCAGCTTCGGCTTCATGGTGGTGCGGGCGGCGCACCTGCGGCAGCTCCCGGGGCGCCTGGTCGGCCAGACCACCGACGCGGAGGGGCGTCGCGCCTACGTGCTGACGCTGCAGGCGCGCGAGCAACACATACGACGCAGCAAGGCCAAGTCCAACATCTGCTCGAACCACCAGCTCACCGCCCTGATGGCGACCGTCACCATGGCCGCCCTGGGGCCGCAGGGGCTGAGGGAGATGGCAGCGGGTTCGGTGCGGCAGGCCCACCGCCTGGCGGAGCGGCTGCGAGCGGCCGGTGCGCGGCTGCCTCTGGAGGCGCCGTTCTTCAACGAGTTCGTGATGGCCACCCGCACCCCGCCCGCGCGGCTGCGGTCCGAGCTCGCCCGGCGCGGCGTGCACGCCGGCGTGCCTGTCGGCACCGAGTATGCCTTCGGCGATGCCGTGCTGCTCTCGACCACCGAGCTGGTGACGGACGCGGACCTGGACGCCCTGCTGGCGGCGCTTCGCGACGTCGGCGAGCTGGCGGGAGCGGGAGCGGCCCATGCCTGAGCCGCGCGACCTGGACTTCCCCAGCCTCTTCGAGCGCTCGAGGCCAGGGCGGCGTGCCGCCCGGCCGCCGCGGCACGGAGAGCCGGAGCTGGAGCAGCTGCTCGGCGACGGGCAGCTGCGAGAGCGCCCGCCGCGCTTGCCGGAGGTGTCCGAGCTCGACCTGGTGCGGCACTTCACCCAGCTGGCGCACCGCCAGTTCAGTATCGACGGCAACGTCTACCCGCTGGGCAGCTGCACCATGAAGTACAACCCCAAGGTGCACGAAGAGGCTGCCAGGCTGTTCCAGGAGCTCCACCCCTACCAGGCGCCGGAGACCGCGCAGGGAACGTTGCAGCTCCTGTTCGAGCTGCAGCGCGACCTGGGCGCGCTCACCGGGATGGACGCGGTTAGCCTCCAGCCTGCTGCCGGCGCCCACGGTGAGCTCACGGGCATCTTGATGATCCGCGCCTATCACGAGGCCCGCGGAGAGGGCGATCAGCGCCGGGCGGTGATCGTCCCCGACGGGGCCCACGGCACCAATCCGGCGACGGCGTCGATGGCCGGCTACCACGTCATCGAGGTGAGGAGCGACGAACGCGGCGAGGTGGACCTCGCCGCCCTCCGCGACGCCCTGGGGCCAGAGGTGGCGGCGGTGATGCTCACCAACCCCAATACCGTGGGCGTGTTCGAGACCCGGATCCTGGAGATCGCGCGGCTCGCGCACGACGCCGGCGCGCAGCTCTACTACGACGGCGCCAACCTCAACGCCATCGTCGGCCGCGTGCGGCCGGGCGACATGGGCTTCGACGTCGTGCACCTCAACCTGCACAAGACCTTCACCACGCCCCACGGCGGCGGCGGGCCGGGAACCGGCCCCATCGGCGTCAAGTCGCATCTGGCGGACTTCCTGCCCGTGCCGCTGGTGGTGGCCACCGAGGACGGCTACCGCATGTCCGAGGACGTGCCGCGGTCCATCGGGCGGATGCGCTCGTACTACGGCAACGTGGGGAACCTGGTGCGTGCCTACGCCTACATCCGCTCGCTCGGCCTGGAGGGGCTCCGGCGCGTCAGCGGGCATGCCGTGCTGAACGCCAACTACCTGCGGGTGCGGATGCAGCAGGCCGGCTTCACCGTGCCGTACGAGCGTCTCAACATGCACGAGTTCGTGGCCCGCCCGCCCGAGGGCGTCCACACTCTCGACGTGGCCAAGGCGCTGCTCGACTACGGCATGCATCCCATGACGGTCTATTTCCCTCTCACCGTCAAGGAAGCGATGATGGTAGAGCCGACGGAGACCGAATCGCTCGAGACGCTCGACGCCTATGCCGAGGCGCTTGGTGAGATCCTGGCGCGCGCCAAGGCGGACCCGGAGTATCTCGAGGGGGCGCCCTACCGCACGCCGGTCCGGCGCCTCGACGAGGTCACGGCGGCACGGCAGCCGGTGCTGGCCTACCCCTTCGCCAGCGACCCCGAGAGCTGACCGTGGGCGCATGACGCCAACGGGGCGGAACCCATGCGGGTCCGCCCCGTGCTCGCGTTGATGGTGCCGGCCGCGTCAGTGGCAGCTGGCGCTGTCGCCGTCCGGGGCCGACTGTCCGTCGGTGCGGAAGCTGTGGCCGCAGCCGCAGGAGCTGGTGGCGTTGGGGTTGTTGACCTGGAAGCCGCCGCCCATGAGGTTCTCGACGTAGTCGACCTGGGAGCCGGCCAGGAGTGGCCAGCTGCGGGCATCGACCACCAGCGGAACGCCGCAACTCTCGAACTCGCGGTCGCCTTCGAGGCGACGCTCGTCGATGGCCATGCCGTACTGGTAGCCGCTGCAGCCGCCGGACTTGACGAATACCCGGACGGCGGCACCCGGCTTACCGCTGCTTCCGAGCAGCTCGGTCGCCTTGGCGGCGGCCGCCTCGCTCACGGTCAGCTGCGACTCGCTCGCTGTGCTTGGCTCCATGCGCGCTCCTTCGCCGGTCGCCCTCGATGGCGGCCGCCTGCGACCGTTATAGCACGGCCTTCGGACCGCAGCCGTACCCGAGCGGGCCACGGAGTGGGCTTCCTTGGCAGCACCGGGCGCGGCTGGTATACTCCGTACTCGCTCCTGGGCGTATAGCTCAGTTGGTAGAGCGGCGGTCTCCAAAACCGTAGGTCGGGGGTTCAAGTCCTCCTGCGCCCGCCAGGCGCGCGGCCTTCCCGTCAGCGGGAGGGCCGCGCTCGTGTCCGGACGCTGCTGCGCAGGCTACACTGGCGCTCGGCCGCCGCTGAGATAGTTGCGCCATGCAGGCGCATCGGCGCGATGCCGCCCGGTGCTTCCACCCCGGCTTCTGCGCGGCCTGAGCTGCGTCCCCTCGGGACGGCGCCCCGGCCGACTCCACTACCAGGCTCGAGAACCCTGGCAAAGGACCGCCGCACATGACCGTCAGCTCCCGTGACAAGAACCTCATCCTGGTGGGTATCCTCCTGGCCCTGTTCTTGGGCGCCCTGGACCAGACCATCGTGGCGACCGCGCTTCCTCGCATCGTCGAGGACTTGAGCGGTCTCAAGCGCTACGCGTGGGTCGCCACCGCGTACCTCCTGGCCTCGACGGCGCTCGTGCCCATCTACGGCAAGCTGGCGGACACGGTGTCGCGCAAGTCGATCGAGGTCTTCTCGGTGGCGACGTTCCTGCTCGGCAGCACGCTCTCCGGACTCTCCGGCGAGTTCGGGCGCCTGCCGCTCCTCGGGGACGGCATGAACCAGCTCATCATCTTCCGCGGATTGCAGGGCATCGGCGGCGCGGGCCTCTTCTCGATGGCCTTCATCATCATCGCCGACCTCTTCCCGCCCAACGTGCGCGGAAAGTACCAGGGGCTGGTGGGGGCCACCTTCGGGATCGCCAGCGTGATCGGCCCGTGGCTGGGCGGGTTGCTCACGGACTACGCCGGCGGCGTCATCCCCGGCGTCGCGGGATGGCGCTGGGTGTTCTACGTCAACGTGCCTACGGGGGCGGTGGCGATGTGGTTCCTGCTGCGGCGGATGCCCCCGCTCAAGCCCGCGCAGGACCACAAGCCGATGGACACCCTGGGTGCGGCGCTGCTGATCGCCGGCCTGGTGCCGGCGGTGCTGGCGCTGCAGCTCGACAAGACCGACTACCCCTGGGGAGGCCCGGTCACCTTGGGGCTGCTTGGCGGAGGCCTGGCGATGCTGGTGGGCTTCGTGTTGCGGTCGCTCCGCTCGCCCAATCCCATCCTCGACATGTCGCTGTTCCGCAACCGCGTCTTCTCCACCGCGAATGCCGCCCTCTTCTTCCTGGGTGCCGCCTTCCTGTCGCTGGTGATCTTCCTGCCGCTGTTCATGGTCAACGTGCTGGGCGTGTCGGCCACCCGCGCCGGTCTTAGCCTCGTCCCGTTGTCGTTGGGCCTCGTGGTGGGCTCGGTCATCTCCGGCCAGCTGGTGTCGCGCTTCGGCCGCTACCGCCTGTTCATGCTCTTGGGCGCGGGCATCCTGTTGCTGGGCATCTACCTGCTCTCACGCATGGGACCGGACGTGCCCTACCTGCGCGTGACGGTGTACATGGTGATCGCGGGGCTGGGGGTGGGACCCACCATGCCGCTCTACCCGCTGGCGATCCAGAACGCCGTCGACGTGCGCCGCATCGGTCAGGCTACCAGCGCCTCCCAGTTCTTCCGCCAGATCGGCGGCACCGTGGGGGCGGCGGTGATGGGCACGGTGCTGGCGACCAGTCTGACCGCCTCCTTCGGTCGCATGCAGGCACCCGCGGGCGTCGATCCCTCGGCCTTCGGGGGCGGCAGCCAGGTCAGCACGGAGGGGCTCGATCAGGTACAGGCCGGTATCGCACAGTCCTTCCAGGCGCAGTACCAGGCCATCGCCGACGCGGTACGGACAGGCGACCAGGGGCAACTTCGTAAGGTGGTGTCGGCCAGCCCCATGCCCGCCACCGCGAAGACCCTGGTGATCATGGGAGCCACCCGGGCGATCCAAGACCCTACGGCGAAGGACGCCTTCCTGGTGCAGCTCCAGGATCAGTTCTCGACGCAGGCGAAGTCGGTGGCGGAGCAGGTCACGACGGCGATCAAGGAGGCCTTCTCGACGGCGGTCACCGGCGTCTACCGGGACCTCCTGGTGGTCGTGCTGGCAGGCCTCCTGGTGACGCTGTTCGTGCCGGTGCTGACCCTCCGCAGCAGCAACGACCACGTGGCGCCCGCCATGATCGAGTGATCCCCGGGAGACCCGTCCTGGACGCCATCTCGTCGGGAGAACGGCATCCCGCAGCGTCCAGGCGGCGTGGTATGCTGTCCCCGTGAGTCCTGTTCGGCGCCGGATGCGGCTCGCCCTCCTCGGGGTCGCGGCCCTGGCGATGGTGGCGGGCCCGGTCGGCTACGCCCAGGGTGCCGGCCAGGCCGGCGCCGGGTCCGGCAGCAACAGCGTGTGGCTCATCCCGATCGAGAGCGAGATCAACGCCGCGACCGCGCGCTTCGTGGAGACGCGCATCCAGCGCGCCAATCGCGAGCGCCCGCTGGCGATCCTCCTGTACCTCGACACGCCCGGCGGCAAGATCACCGCCATGCAGAAGATCGTCGATGCGGTGCTGAACCAGGCTCAGGTGCCGACCCTCGCGGTCGCGCAGAACGCCTTCAGTGCGGGCGCCCTGGTCGCCATGAGCGCCGAGAAGCTGGCGATGCTCCCCGGCTCCTCGATCGGGGCGGCGCTGCCCATCACCCTGACCCCGACGGGCGCCAAGCCGGTCAACGAGAAGTTCAACTCGGCCATGCGCGGCGAGTTCCGCAGCGTGGCCGAGGCGCGCGGGCGAAACGCCCAGATCGCGGCCGGCATGGTCGACCAGACCATCGCCATCCCGGGCATCGCCACGGACAAGGAGCTGGTGACGCTCACGGCCCAGGAGGCGGTCGCCAACAACATCGCCGACATCCAGGCGAGTAGCGTGCGGGACGCATTGCAGCAGTGGGGCTACGGTGGCGCGAGCGTCACCCGGCTCTCACCCAGCCTGAGCGAGCGCCTGGCCGGCCTGCTCACCAGCCCCATCGCGGCCGCCGCCCTGCTGGTGATCGGCATCGGCGGCCTGCTGATCGAGATCTTCACCCCCGGTTTCGGGGTGCCGGGCGGGCTGGGCCTGGTGGCGCTCGCTTTGCTCGCCGCGGGCGCCTTCATCGCCACCCCAGCCGGGCCCGTGGACATCGTGCTGATCATCGGCGGCGTGCTGCTGCTGGCTGCGGAGGTGCTGGTGATCCCGGGATTCGGCGTCGCCGGGGTGCTCGGCATCGCCGCGGTGATCGTCGCGGTCGTCCGCATCTTCCAGGGCTCTGCCGCCACCGTGCTCGGCTACAGCGCGCTCTTCGCCGGCGTGCTGCTGGCGACGCTGCTATGGATCTTGCCCAACAGCAAGGTGGCGGCAGCCTTCAGGCTGTCCACCCGCCTGACCAACCCGCCCCCGCCGGCGTCCGGCGAGACGCCGTGGAGCGCCGACCGCGCCTACCTCGCCGGGCGCGAGGGGCTGGCGCTGTCCGACCTGCGACCTGCCGGCGTGGCGCGTTTCGGCGACGAGCGCGTGGACGTGGTCAGCGAAGGGGACTTCATCCCCGCGGGGAGCCGACTGACGGTGCTCCGCGTGGAGGGGATGCGGGTGACGGTGCGCGCCAGGGCGCCGGAGCAGGAAGGCGACCCGGCCACGTGAGCGTGCCGGCGGGTCACGGTAGGCGGGTCGGCAGGCCCGGGCCGCCGCGGCCGACCCCGCTGCGGAACATCTGGGAGGTGTCATGAACTACACCGTGCTGGTCATCGCGGGCGCCATCATCCTGTTCTTCATCATCCTGTTCTCGGTGATCCCGATCGGCCTGTGGATCTCCGCGGTCGCCGCCGGCGTGCGCGTGGGGCTCCCGAGCCTGGCGGCGATGCGCCTGCGGCGCGTGCCGCCCAACAAGATCATCCTGCCGCTCATCAAGGCCTACAAGGCCGGCATCGACGTGGAGCAGAACGAGCTGGAGGCGCACTACCTGGCCGGCGGCAACGTCGACCGTGTGGCCGACGCCCTCATCGCCGCCGACAAGGCGCGCATCCACCTGCCGTTCGACCGTGCCGCGGCCATCGACCTGGCGGGGAGGGACGTGCTCGACGCGGTGAAGGTGTCGGTGAACCCGCGCGTCATCCAGACGCCCAACGTCAGCGCCGTGGCCAAGGATGGCATCGAACTGATCGCCACCGCGCGCATCACCGTGCGCGCCAACCTCGAGCGGCTGGTCGGCGGTGCCGGCGAGGAGACCATCATCGCGCGCGTGGGCGAGGGCATCGTCTCCTCCATCGGCTCGACCGCCAGCCACAAGGACACCCTGGAGAACCCCGACACCATCTCCAAGACGGTGCTCGCCAAGGGGCTCGACTCCGGCACCGCCTTCGAGATCCTGTCCATCGACATCGCCGACGTGAACGTCGGGCGCAACATCGGAGCGCAGTTGCAAACCGACCAGGCCGAAGCCGACAAGCGGGTGGCCCAGGCGAAGGCCGAGGAGCGGCGCGCCATGGCCGTCGCCGCCGAGCAGGAGAACCGGGCGCAGGTCGCCGCCATGCGCGCCAAGGTGGTCGAAGCCGAGTCCGAGGTGCCTCGCGCGCTGGCACAGGCGTTCCGCGACGGGCACCTGGGGGTGATGGACTACTACAATCTGCAGAACATCCAGTCCGATACCAGCATGCGCGGCAGCATCGGCCGGGCCGCGGACATGGGGGATGAGGAAGAGTCGTGAGCTTCGGCACGATACTCAGCCTGCTGTTCTTGCTGATCTTCATCGTCCTGCCGCTGCTGTCGCGCGTGATGCGGCAGGGACCGCAGGCGGGGAGCGGCGCGCCCGGTCGGCGCCCGCAACCACCGGGACGTCCGCAGCCGCGGCAGCCCGGCGATGCCGCCCAGGGGCAGGGTGGCACGCCGCCCTGGCTGGCTGAGGCGCAGCGGCGGGTGCGTGAGGCCCGTGGGGAGGCCGAGCCGCAGGCGTCGACCGCTCCACCAGGCCGGCCGCTGGTGCCGCAGGACCCCTTCGGGCCGGCCGTCCGTCCGGGCGATGCCACGCTGGTGCCCGAGGATGCCGCCGCTCCTTACGTGCCCGCCGGCGGCCGCACGCTGGTGCCCGAGGATGCTGCCGCTCCTTACGTGCCCGCCGGCGGCCGCACGCTGGTGCCCG
>CAZBZU010000018.1:0-43288 GCA_964496495.1 uncultured bacterium | reverse complement strand
GCCGCTCCTTACGTGCCCGCCGGCGGCCGCACGCTGGTGCCCGGCGAGCGCCCGGGCGGCCTGGTACCGGAGGACCCCTTCGAGCGGGGCCTGGTAGGGGACGCATCGGCCGGCCAGCAGGACGCCACCCTGGGGCGCGAAGGCACACCCCCGGGCCGTCCGATCGGCAGCCCGCAGCGCGAGCCTCGGCCCCGGCGAGACGAGGCTGCGATGCGCGGCTCCGGGCGGGGCGCAGCCGCGCGATCGGCCGCTGCCTACGGGCGACGCAGGCAGGCCCGCGCTGGGGCTAGACTGGGGCCCGTGGATCTTCTGCGGTTCGATCGTCGGGCCATCGTCAACGGCCTGATCTGGCACGAGATCCTGGACGAGCCGGCGTGGAAGCGGCGGAGGGCATCATCGCGACCTCGGTCACGCTGAAGCTTCGCAGCCCCGCTGAGGCGCTGTCCCTCTTCGGTCAGAACGACGAAAACCTCCGGCTCCTGCGCACCCGCCTCAGCGCCACGGTGGTGGCCCGCGGCGACGAGCTGCGCCTCAGTGGCGGGGAGCGGGAGGTGGAGGAGGCGGCGCGGACCTTCCGGTCGCTGATCGGCACCATCCGAAGCGGAGGGCGGGTGTCGTTGACCGAGCTGCAGCACACCGATCTCGAGGAGCTCAGCGCGCCCACGGAGACGCGGGAGCCTGCCGACGAGGCAGCCCGCCTGCCGGGTCGCGCACGTCCCAAGACGGCCGGCCAGCGACGCTACGTGGCCGCCATCGTCGACCACCCCATCGTCTTCGGTATCGGGCCGGCGGGCACCGGGAAGACCTACCTGGCGGTGGCCATGGCCGTGGAAGCGCTCACCCACCGCCGGGTCAAGCGCATCATCCTGACGCGCCCGGCGGTGGAGGCGGGCGAGCGCCTGGGCTTCCTGCCCGGGGACCTGCAGGCGAAGATCGACCCCTACCTGCGGCCGCTGTACGACGCGCTCTACGACATGCTGCCGGCCGACCGGGTGGAGAAGCTGCTGGAGCTCGGCACCATCGAGGTGGCGCCCTTGGCGTTCATGAGGGGCCGTACGCTGAACGACGCCTTCATCATCCTCGACGAGGCACAGAACACCACCCCCGACCAGATGAAGATGTTCCTCACGCGCATGGGCTTCAACAGCAAGGTGGTGGTCACCGGCGACACCACCCAGACCGACCTTCCCGACGGCGCGAGGAGCGGGCTCGCCACCGCGGCGACGATCCTCCAGGGCATCGAGGGCATCGACTTCATCACCTTCAGCAAGGCCGACGTGGTTCGCCACCCCTTGGTCGCGCAGATCATCCGGGCCTATGAGCAGCAGCCGTAGCACATCCCGCACCTTCGGCGGCCGCCTGTGGCTGCTGTTCGCCATCTCGGTGGCCGCGCTCACGGCGCTGCTGTTCAGCGTCTACGGCGGCCGCGGCGGGTCCTCGCTGGCGGTGGGCGAGGTGAGCCCGCAGACGTTCGTGGCGCCTGTCGACACCCAGGTGATCGACCGTATCGCCACCGAGCGTCAGAAACAGGCGGCGCGCGAGCAGATCGGCACCATCTACACCAGCGACCCGGAGCTGCAGAATCTCGTCACCAGCGCCGTGACATCGTCGAACATGCCGCAGGCGGTCATCGACTTCGTCGCCTCCGCCTACGGTGACCCCAACGGCGTCAAACAGACGCAGATCCCCGCACTGATCGACGCCGCGGCGCAGCGTGCCCCTGCGGACCGGCGGAGCGAGGTGCGGCGCCTGCTGCAGCGCTACCTGGTAGCCACGTCCGTGCCCAACGCGGACCTCACCCAGTCGGCGCGTGATGCCGCCGCGTCGGCCGTTCAGCCGGTGATGCAGTCGCTGCGGGCCGGCCAGGTGATCGTGCGCGAGGGGCAGCAGCTCACCCAGGACAACCTGCGCGTGCTGGAGGCTCTGGGCCTCTACAGTGCGCGCACCGCCCAGCTCAAGGGCACCGCCTGGATCCTGCTCGGCTCGCTGCTGGTGGCGTTGCTGCTGAGCGCTCCGCTTCTGTACGCCCGGCGCAGCTTGGCCCCGCGGCTGAGCATGTCGCAGCTGACGTTCCTGACCATCCTGACGTTGTCGGTGGTGGCGGTGCAGCGCCTGGCGCTGCTGGCATCCACCAACTTCCTCTTCGGCCTGCTGCTGTCGCTGGTGGTGACGGTGCTGGTGTCGGAGGCTGCCGGCCTGATGTGGGGCGTGTGGGTGGCGTTGGCGGTGGCACTGCTGACCCCGCTCACGCCGCTGTTCGCGGTCGGCGGAACGCTGGTCGGCTCGGTGGTGGCCTGCCTCACGGTGCTGACGGTGCGCAGCCGGGTGGCGCTGCTGCTGGCAGGGGCGGTCGGCGGGGTCGCCAGCGGCGCAACGCTGACGGTCCTGGTGCTGGTCAATGGCGGCATGACCGCGGGCGGTACGGCGCTGGGGGCCCTCTTCATGGTCGGCGGCGGCGTGCTCTCGGGCATCACCGCGTTGGGGCTGCTGCCGCTGGCGGAGAGCGGCTTCGGATTCCTCACCGACTACCGGCTGCTGGAGCTCTCGAGCCCCACCAGCCCGCTACTGCAGCGGCTGCTGATCGAGGCGCCGGGCACCTACCAGCACAGCCTCATCATCAGCAACCTGGTGGAGCAAGCGGTCAAGAATATCGGCGGGGACGCCCTTCAGGCCCGTGTCGGGGCGCTCTACCACGACGTCGGCAAGATGCGCAGGCCGCACTTCTTCGTGGAGAACCAGTTCTCCGACGAGAACCCCCACGATCAGCTGAGCCCTCACCTGAGCTTCCTGATCATCACGAGCCACGTGCGCGACGGCCTCGAGCTGCTCAAGGAGTTCAAGCTGCCGCGCGAGCTGACGCCTTACGTGGCCGAGCACCACGGCACCACCGTGCTCAGCTACTTCTACAAGCGCGCCCTGGAGGACGCCGCCAACGTCGAGGAGCTGAGCTTCCGCTATCCGGGCCCCAAACCGCACAGCAAGGAGACGGCGGTGCTGATGCTCGCCGACACGGTGGAGTCGGCGTCGCGGACGCTCTCCGAGCCGAACCAGTCGAGCATCCGGGCGATGATCGACCGCCTCATCGACCAACGCCTGCAGGACGACCAGCTGTCCCAGAGCCCGCTGAACTTCCACGACCTGGAGGTCATCGCCAACACCTTCGAGCGGATGCTCACCGCCATCCTTCACCGTCGCATCAGCTATCCTTCCCCGGAGGAGGTCAAGGGGCTTCGCCGTGGCAGTGGAGATACTCGACGAGACACGCCGGTTCCCGCGGGCTGAGGCGCTCGAGCGGACGCTGCAGAGCCTCCTGACCGAGCTCGGGCTCGAGGACCGCGACGTCACCGTGATCCTCGTCGACGATGCCACCATCGCCGCGCGCAATGCCCGCGACCGCGGCGTGGAGGGAGCAACCGACGTGCTGTCCTACCCCACCGCCGAACCCGATGACATCGACGTCCCCGCCGTGCCGCACCTCGGCGACATCTTCATCAGCCTGGACACCGCGGAGCGCCAGGCGGAAGCGCACGGCCTCGACCCGCTGGGCGAGGTGCTGGTGCTGGCCGCGCATGGCGTCACCCACTTGCGCGGCTTCGATCACGATGGCGAGCCGGCCTGGCGGCCCTTCCGCGAGGCGGAGCGGCGGGTGCTGGCGTTGCGGCGGCGGGACGGCGGGGACGCCGAATGAGGCGCTCGCGCAGCCTGCCGTTGGCGTTCCTGTTCGCGACGCGTGGCGTGTGGCGCGCGGTGCGCCACGAGGCGAACCTGCGGATCGAGCTGGCGCTCGGGGTGCTCGCGTTAGCCCTGGCATGGTGGCTGGGCGCTCCGCTGGTCCCGGTGATCCTGGCGGCGGGACTGGTGGTGACGGCGGAGTTCTTCAACAGCGCCGTCGAGACCCTCGTCGACCTGGCGTCGCCGCAGCGTCACGAGCTGGCGGCCGCGGCCAAGGACATCGCCGCCGGCGGGGTGCTGGTGGCCTCGATCTGTGCGTTGCTGGTCGGCGTCGCGGTGCTGGGCCCGCCCTTGCTGGTGCGCATGGGGGTGCTCCGGTGACGCCCTCGCCGCCGGCGGACCTGCTGGCGGCGGCCCGCGAGGCGCACGCCAACGCCTATGCGCCGTACTCCGGGTTCCGGGTCGGCGCCGCGCTACGCGCCGACGATGGCAGCGTCGTCGCCGGCGGCAACGTGGAGAACGCCAGCTTCGGCCTGTCGCGGTGCGCCGAGCAGTCGGCGGTACAGGCGCTGGTGACGCGCGGCCGCCGGCACTTCCGGGAGATGGTGGTGTTCGCCGAGGCCGACCCCCCGGCCAGCCCCTGCGGCGCCTGCCGCCAGATCCTCCACGAGTTCGCGCCCGACGCGACCATCTTCCTGGTCAACGGGTCGGGCGCATGCGAGGCGTTCACGGTCGCGAACCTGCTTCCACGCGGATTCGGCCTTAAGCCCGGCGGTGGCGGCGCTTAGGCTTCTCACCGGGGCCCGGTGGTATCCTCCCCCCTGATGAAGCACCCATCCCGCGTTCTCGCGTCGCTGCTGCTCGCGGCGACGGCATCGATGGTCGCCAGCCTGGCGCTGGCACAGTCCTCCACCCAGGCGACCACCCGGGTGGTCATCGAGCCCTTCGACGCCAACGCCTCGGTCGCCACCTTGCAGCTGGGGCTGCCCACCGCCTTGCAGCGCGCGTTGAACGAGATCCCCAACGTGTACGTCCCTGCCATCGGGGATGTGGCCCTGGTGATGCAGAAGGCCCAGCAGGCCGGCAAGAGCCAGCAGGCGACGATGCGGGCGCTGTTCTCGCCCGACGTGGTGATCCAGGGCACGGTGTCGGGCAGTGGCAGCGGCATGAGCGTCTCGCTCACCGTCGACCGGGCGGGGAGCCCGCAGACCCTCACGGCCCGGGCCCCCGACGGCACGCCCGCCACGCTGGCGCGTGCGGCGGCCAGGACCCTGGCCACCGCCCTCGATCCGAACCTGGGCGCCACCGTGTTGGGGCGCATCGACAGCGCGGCGGCACAGACGCCGTCGCTCCCCAGTCTGGGCCCGGTCGCGCTGGCGGCGTCGCGGCTGCCGGGCGCCAAGGTCGCCGACCTCAAGACCGCCAGCCAGCTCGACCCCAACTCCGCCTGGGTGAAGGCGGAGTACGCCCGGCTGCTGGCGCTGAGCGGGAACGCCAAGACGGCGCTGCCGGTGGCGCAGGCGGCCGCCAAGGCGCAACCTGACGACGGCGAGGTCCAGGTGGTGCTCGGCGTGGTCGAGCAGGCTGCCGGAGACAACAAGGCGGCCACGGCCGCCTTCGCCAAGGCCGTTCAGCTCAACCCCTCGGATGCCGTGGCGCTGACCGGCATGGCCAGTCTGGAGAGTGACGCCGCCAAGGCCAAGCAGGACCTGCAGGCGGCCATCGAGGCGTACCCCCGCATGCTCGACGCCTACCTGCAGCTCGCCAGCCTCCAGGACACGCCCCAGCACGCGCTGCAGACGCTGCGGAACGGTGAGAACGCGCTGCCGGAGTCGGTCGCGCTGCGCCGCGCCATCGTGCAGAACGTGATCAACGCCGGCGACGACAAGGGCGCGCTCGCCTACCTGCAGCAGGCCGTCCAAGACCCCATGGCAGTGTCGGCCGGCCTCTACAGCCTGGCGCGCCTGCTGCCGGCCGACGTGACCGACGGTGCCCTGGCCCTGGTGCGCCAGGGCGAGAAGAAGTACCCCGACGCCACCATCCTGAAGGCCGCGGAGGGCGAGCTGCTGGTGCACAAAGGCGACTACGCGGGCGCCGAGGGGGTCCTCAGCCCGCTCCACGCCAGCCTGCCCAAGGACGCCGCCATCGCCAACCTGCTCACGGTCGCTCAAGCGCGGCAGGGCGAGATCCAGGCTGCGCAGCGCACCTTCGAGAGCGTGTCGGGCAGCGGCGACAGCGCCCACGGCGACCTCGCGCGCATCTTCCTCGCCGCCGGGCGAGCGGAGGCCGCCCTGGGCCTGCTGCGGCCGATCGTGGCGAAGGGCACCCAGGACGCCAACGTCCTGGCGGTCTACGGCCTCGCGCTGGCCCGCGTCGGCAAGCTCTCCGAGGGCGAGACGGAGCTCAACAAGGCCCTGGCGATCCAACCCAACCTCGCGCTCGCCAAGCGCGGCCTGAGCTTCTTGCAGCAGCAGCGCCAGCTCACGGGGGGCACCGACGTGACCTTCAGCGCCGACGCCGGCACCGCGTTCCAGCAGGGCATGTACGCGCTGGAGGTGCAGGACTACCAGACGGCCGTGGAGGCGTTCAAGCGGGCGCGCAGCCTCGACGACAACGGCCTGTCGGCGTTCTTCGAGGGCTACGCCCTGCAGCTCACCGGCGACCCGCGCTCGGCGGTGGCGGACTATCAGGCCGCGCTGAAGGCGTTCCCCGACAGCGACATCGTGCTCAACGACCTGGGCTACGCCCACCTGCAGCTCGGCCGCTTCGATCTGGCGCTCGAGCAGCTCGGCAAGGCCGTGAAGGCCAACCCCAAGAACGCCCAGGCACACCTGAACCTCGGCCTCACCTACTACGGCCTGCAACGCTACAGCGACGCCGTGAGCGAGTTCGACACGGCGGTCAAGCTCGACCCCAACCTGCAGCCCAGCGTCGCCAAGGTCCGCCAGGACGCGCAACAGAAGGCGAGCGGGCAGTAGCCGGCAGCCCTCGTGCGCTAGCATGACGCCATGAGCATCCGGCCGAGCGTGCGCGCGTTGCCGCGCTACCACTACACCCCCCGGACCGCCGAGATCAAGCTCGATCAGAACGAGGGGCCGTTCGACCTGCCCGAGGAAGTCAAGACGGCCGCCCTGCAACGGGTGGCGAGCGCGGCCTGGAACCGCTACCCGGAGCTGCACCCGGTGACGCTGCAACGCGCCATCGCCGCTCGCCACCACTGGGACCCGGACGGCGTAGTGGTCACGGGCGGCTCCAACGTCCTGCTGCAAGCCCTGAGCATCGTCGCCGGCATCGGCCAGACGGTCGTCACCGTGGCCCCGACCTTCTCGGTGTACGCCCTGCAGGCCAGGCTGCTGGGCGCCGAGCTGATCGAGGTGCCGCTCGGCCCGGGGTTCGAGCTGCCGGGAGCGGCGCTGGCGGCCGCCACCGAGGGAAGGCGCGGCATCGCCTTCATCGCCAACCCCGCCGCCCCCACCGGCAACTTGCACCCGCGTGAGGGGCTCGCGCCGCTGCTGGCGCGGGCGGGCGACGACTGGCTGGTGGCGCTCGACGAAGCCTACGGCGACTTCGCAGGAAGCGACCACCTCGACCTGGTGCGAGAGGGCGCCGGGCTGGTGTCGGTCCGCACCATGAGCAAGGCCTTCGCCCTGGCCGGCACCCGTCTCGGGTACGGCCTGATGCATCCGCTGCTGGCGGCCGAGGTGCGCAAGGCGCTGCTGCCCTTCTCGCTCTCCAGCCTGCAAGCGGCGGTGGCCCTGGCGGCGCTCGAGCATCCGGAGTACGTGCGGGAGCGGGTTCGCCTGGCGGTGTCCGAGCGCGAGCGGCTGCATGCCGGGTTGCTCGAGCTCGGCGGCGTGGAGCCTTTCGCCTCGGCAACCAACTTCGTGCTGTTCCGGGTCGGCGACGCCCCCCGGGTCTACCGAGGGCTGCTGGACAGGGGCGTGGCCGTCCGCAGGCAGGACCACCTGCCCGGCCTCGAGGGCTGTCTGCGCGTCACCGCCGGCGCGCCGGCTGAGAGCGACGCCTTCTTGCTGGCCCTGCGCGAGGTGCTCGCGACGGAGGTCGTCAGTGGCTAGGCAGGCGTCGGTGGAGCGGGTCACGGGCGAAACCGCGGTGCGCGTGACGCTCGATCTGGATGGTCCCCCGGGCGGCCGCACCGCGACGGGGGTGGGCTTCTTCGACCACATGCTGGAGCAGCTGGTGAGGCATGGCCGGCTGGCGCTGGAGGTGGAAGCCAGCGGCGACCTGCAGGTGGACGTCCACCACCTGGTCGAGGATACCGGGATCACGCTGGGGCAGGCCGTGGCACGCGCCCTCGGTGATCGCGTCGGCATCGAACGCTACGCCGATGCCTTCGTGCCCATGGACGAGACGTTGGCTCAGGTGGTGCTGGACCTCTCGGGCCGGCCGACGCTGGCGTTCGAGCCCGGCGGCTTCGCCGGAGACGCCGGTGGGTTCACCGCGTACCACTTGCGCGAGTTCCTGCGCGCCTTCGCCAACCACGCGGGGGCGACGCTGCACGTGCGGGTGCTCGCCGGCGAGGAGACACACCACGTCGTGGAGGCCATCATGAAGGCGTTCGCCCGTGCCCTGCACGCAGCCACGCGCGTCACCCACGACGCCGTGCCCTCGACGAAGGGGCTCCTCTAGCGGTGCGCACGGTGCTCATCGACTATGGCGCCGGGAACCTGCACAGCGTCGAGCGGGCGCTGATGCTCGCCGGCCTGGCCGTCGAGCGTTGCGACGACCCGGCCGCCGCCGCCGGCGCGGAGGCGCTGGTCCTTCCCGGCCAGGGTCACTTCGGGCAGGCCATGAGCGCGTTCCGTGCCTCCGGCTTCGAGCCGCTGATCCGCGCCCACCTGGCGCAGGGGCGGCCGTTCCTGGGGATCTGCGTGGGGTTGCAGTTGCTCCTTCAGGCCTCCGAAGAGGCGCCCGACGTGCCCGGCCTGGGCGTGCTGCCGGGCATCGCCCGGCGCTTCCCGGCGGCCGGCGTGAGCGTGCCGCACATGGGCTGGAACCAGCTGCGCCGGCACGACCGGCCGGCGCTGCTGGACGGCGTGGACGACGGGGCCTTCGTGTACTTCGCCCACTCCTACTACGTCGCCTTCGATGACCTCGACGTTCCCGGCGCCGTCACCGACTACGGCCCTGTGAGCTTCAAGAGCGCCATCTCGCGCGGGATGCTGCACGCGACCCAGTTCCACCCCGAGAAGAGCCAGGTCGTCGGCCTGCGGGTGCTCGAGAACTTCGCCCGCCTCGCGACGCGGGCCGTGGAGGCATGAGATGAGGCCGTTCGGCATGGTGATGGCGCTGGCCGCCGGGCTGCTGCTGGCGAGCGCCAGCGCACAAGGGTGGTCGGTGCAGACCGTCGCCCTACGCGATCTACGCCAGGCCCACGCGGTGGTGGGTCAGCTGCAGGCCCTGGGCTTCGATGCCTTCTCCGAGTTCGCCATGCACGACGGCCAGCAGTTCGTGCGGGTGCGCGTCGGTTGCTACACCGACCGCGCCGCGGCCCAGGCCGCGGCGACCGCGCTGTCGGGCCACGTCACCAAGCAGGCCGTGGTGGTGACGCTGGGGGTGCAGAGCAAGGCCAGCGGCTGCGTGTCCGAGAACGTCGGCTTCCTCAAGCCCGCGACCTGGAAGCAACTCCCGTCGCAGGACGGCCTGCCGAGCTTCAGCGTGGAGGTCGGCGGACACCGGGCCGAGCTGGTCTTCGGGGGCGACGACTGGCAGGTGGTGCAGGCAGGCGCTACGGCGAGCGCCAGGGCGGCGACGAGCAACGCCGACTTCGTCGAGGCGCGACCCGGAGGGGTGCCGTGGGCGGCGCAGGAGCTTGCCAGCGGGACGCGCATGCTGTGCCCGGGCGAGCTCGTCGGGCATGCGGGCTCCGCCGCAGTGGTGGAGCGCAGCGGCGAGGTCGTAGCGTGCCGGCTGGTGCCGCTATCCAGCGAGCTCGCGAACGGCACGCGTCCGTGAACGGGCGCCTGGTGGTGCTCACCGGGCTCAGCGGCTCGGGCAAGACGACGGCGCTGCACGCGCTGGAGGACATTGGCTTCTACACCGTGGACAACCTCCCGCCGGCCCTTTGGGAGGGCCTGGTGGACACGGCCGGGGACGTCGCCAGCGGCATCGCCATCGGCGTCGACATCCGCACGCGTGCCTTCCTCGACGCGGCGCCGGATGCGCTGGCCGCGCTTCGGAGACGCGGGCTGGCGACGACGGTGGTGTTCCTGGACGCCACCCCCGCCAGCCTGGTACGGCGCTACAGCTTCACCCGCCGGACCCATCCGCTGGCCGAAGGCACGCTGACGGGCGACCTGCTGCAGGAGCGCCGGACCCTGGAGGGGCTGCGGTCGCTGGCGGATGTCGTCATCGATACCACCGCCACCTCGGCCCGGGAGCTGACGCTCGAGCTGTGGGACCGCTTCGGGAGCGAGGGCGGATTCGTGCTTCAACTGGTGTCCTTCGGCTACAAGCGGGGCGTGCCGACGGACGCCGACACCGTGCTGGACGTCCGGTCGTTGCCCAACCCCTTCTACAACGCGGCGCTGCAGCCGCTGCCGGGGACGGCGCCGGAAGTGCAAGCGTTCGTGTTCACTCCACCCTCGCTGGAGCTCTACTCGCAGCTGCGGGGCTTGGTGCGCGAGCTGGCCACCGGCGCACGCGCCGAGGGGCGCAGCAGCTACAGCGTGGCTGTCGGCTGCACCGGCGGTCAGCATCGCTCCGTTGCGGTGGTGGAGCGGCTCACGCACGACCTGGCGGACAGCTTCCGCACGCGCGCGCAGCATCGTGACCTCGAAGAGGCCCTGCAGGAGCGCCGGTGAGCGGGGTGCGCGACCGCTTCGCGAGCGTCATGCGGTGGCGCTTCTGGCTCACGCCCGGCATGGGCGTGAAGCGGCACGTGGTGGTAGCGGTGTTGGGGGCGCTGCTACTGGTGCTCGGCGTGATAGGCGGGGTGCTGTGGCTGCTCAACGATCGCCGGCGGGAGCTGTCGAGCCCCATCGAGCACGTGCTCATCAGCGGGGCCTGGCGAGTCGCGGGAGGGTACCTGTCGCTCGCGGTGGCGCTGGTGGGGATCGTCTTCGCAGTGCTGGCGGTGGGCCGGCTCAACCGCTCGCTGCTCTCCCATTGGATGCCGAACGCCAGCCAGGCGGCCGTCGTCCTGCACCGCCGGGTGTCGCTGGCCAAGGGGCCGCGCATCGTGGCGCTGGGCGGCGGCAATGGGCTCAGCAACCTGCTTCGCGGCCTTCGCGAGCACACCTCGAACGTCACCGCGGTGGTCACGGTCAGCGATGACGGCGGCTCCTCCGGTCGCCTTCGGGCCGCCTTCGACATGCCTCCCCCGGGCGACCTCACCGACTGCCTGGCTGCACTGAGCGACAACGAGCTGGAGGTGAGCAGGCTGCTCCAATACCGCTTCCTGCGGGGAGACGAGCTCGCCGGGCACACCTTCGGCAACCTGCTGATCGCCACGCTGACGGAGGTGGAGGGGGACTTCGGCCAGGCCATCCGGGTGCTCAACCACCTCCTCAACCTCTCGGGCGCCGTCTATCCGGTGACCGGCAGCCCCGTCACCCTGTCCGTCACCAAGGAGACCGGCGAGGTGGTGAGGGGCGAGAGCCGCACTCGCGAGCGACCGGGGCCGGCGCACTCGGTCGCGTTGGAGCCGGCCGATCCGGAGTCGGTTCCGGAGGTGCTGGGGGCGATCCGGCGCGCCGACCTGGTGGTGTTGGGCCCGGGCAGCCTGTTCACCAGCACCCTCCCCCCCATCGTGGTGCCGGCCGTGCGGCAGGCGTTGCTCGAGACGGAGGCGTCGCTGGTCTACGTCTGCAACATCATGACCGAGGCGGGCGAGACCGACGGCTTCGATGCCTTCGGCCACGTGGAGGCCCTGGCGCGCCACCTGGGACGCGAGCCCGACCTAGTGGTGCTCAACAGCACGCCGGTCGACGACGCACGCCTGGCGGCGTACCAGGCCGAGGGCGCCGTTCTGGTGGCGCCGGCGCTGGACCGGCTGGCGGCCGCAGGGGTGGAATCGCTGCGCCTGCCGCTGCTGGGCGGCGGCCAGCTAGCGCAGCACGACAGCGAGAAGCTGGCATCGTGGTTGGCCGAGCTGGCACGCAGCCAGGCCGCCATACGGAAGGCGGGACTCCGCGCATGATCCACCTGCTGATCCTCGCCACCGCACTGCTTCACCTCCAGGACCCTGCCGGCGACGCCGTCGGCGACGGCAGCCTGTCGCCCCCCACCGCGCCCGTGTACGCCAACACCTCGGACTTCGACCTGGAGTCGGTCACCGTCACCGACGACCCCAAGCTCACCGTGCGGGTGACGATGGGATCGCTGTCGAACCCGGGCCACCTGCCCAACGGCTTCTCCAACCCGGTGATCGAGGTCTACCTCGACACGGCCAGCGGTGGCGCGCGGGCGCTCCTCCCCGGGTCCGCCATGCGCATGCCTCCCAAGCGCGGTTGGAACGTGGCGCTGCGGGTGACGGGCGACCAGGCCTACGCCGTCACGCCCCAGAAGGACGGCGATCCGGGCTCCTGGCCGCACCTGCCGGTCAGCCTCGAGGTGCAGGGCACGACCCTGGTCATCCGTACCGACCTCCCTAGGCCGCAGCACGCCACCGTGTACGCCCTGACAGGCGTCTACGACCCCTTCTCGAACGACGCCTGGCGACCGCTCAGCACCTCGGTGTCGCCCTGGGCCTTCTCCAGCACCTCGCAGCAGGTCCCCGTCGTCGACCTTCTCGCTGGCAGCCAGATCGCCCAGCGGCATGCGCTCGACAGCGGGGTCCTGATCCCCTACCGCTCCCCCACCCACGGCGTGGGGTGGCTGCTGCTGATGTTGCTGGGCATGGTCGTCGCCGCCGCCGGGGCGGTGCTGCGGCGGCGCGTGCGGCGCCCGGCGGCGGGCGGGCCGATCGCGGCACTGCCGCCCCCGCGGGACGACGGCAGGTCCGGCCGGCAGCTGCCGAGCCATTGGGGCGACATGCCGCCGACCGAGCCGAGCTTCCTCGACGAGCTCGAGGAGGCCACCCTGTGGCCGGACGCCGACACCAGCGTGGACCGCGCGCTGGCCGAGAGCGAAGCGGCTGGCCCGGCGGCGAGCGCCCGGCCCGCGCCGGACGGCGGGGAGGCGGTGACGGCGGAAGGCACCGACGAGCGCCAGGCCGGCCGCGCGGCGGGCGGAGGGCTGGCGCCCGAGCCTCCGCCGCCTGAGGAGGATGCCCGCTGACGGCGGCCGTCGCGGAGGCTGCCGCGCCGTGATGAAGGCGTGAGGAATCGGCCGCGAGCGCTGCGCTATACCGGGGACACCGGGAAGGAGGCGCGAGATGGCTGCGGGCGAGGATGTGAGGAGCGAACGAAGGGTGAGCCGCCAGCTGGCGATCGGCCTGGTCGCGGCAGTGGCGTCGGGCGCCGCCATGGTGGTGGCGCGTTTGCTGGTGTCCGCCAGGACGCCGGTCGACATGATCTTCGACCTCACCGGCCACCTGCTGGGAGTGCCGGCGGTCTTCAACATCATCCACTCGCTGCCGTACCATCTGGACCACTACGCCAAGTACGCCCTCTTCGCGGTCATGGCTCTCCTCTACCTGGCTGTCTGGGCGGCGGCGGCGCCGCTGTTCATGCGCCTGGCGCGGATCTGGCGGCTGCTGCTGCCGGCGGCGCTCACCGCGGCCCTCGCCGGCCTGGTGCTGTTGCCGCTGGAGGGCCTGAGCGCCTTCGGCCTGAGCCCGGACAACTACCTCTACCCTCCTCTCGCCACGCACCTGTGGGCGGGCCTCTTCGGCCTGGTGTACGGAGCCGTGCTGATCGCCGCTCGGGAGCGCGCCGCGAAGGCGCCTCTCGACGCCGGCCGCCGCGACGCGCTGCGGCGCACGGGTCGCGGCCTGCTGGTGCTGGCGCTCGGAGCCGGGGTCGCGCGCATCGCGCTGGCAGCGGTGGCCCGCGCGGCCGACGTGAAGACGCTGCTGGCGCGGATCAAGGGGCTGCCGAGCGACATCACCACGGTCAAGGATCACTACGTGGTGTCCAAGAACTTCAGCGACCCCAAGGTGCCGGAGTCGCGCTGGCGACTGAAGATCCACGGCCTCGTGGACCACGAGCTCGAGCTGTCGCTCGCCGACCTCACGAAGCTCCCCTCGGTCATGCGCCCCACCACCCTCATCTGCATCTCCAACGAGGTGGGGGGCCACCTGGTAGGTAACAGCACCTGGACCGGCGTGAAGGTGGCGGACCTCCTCGACATGGTGGGCGTGAAGCCTGGGGCGACGCACCTGCTTCTGCGCGCGGCCGACAACTACCTGGAGTCGCTGCCGTTGGCGTGGGGCCGCAAGGACGGCACCATGGTCGCCTACCTGCAGGACGGCGATCCGCTGACGACCGCCCACGGCTTCCCGGCGCGGCTGCTGGTCCCGGGCAAGTACGGCATGAAGAGCGTGAAGTGGCTGGTCGAGGTGGAGCTGGTGGATCACGAGGTCACCGGCTACTGGGAGCGCCGGGGCTGGAGCCAGGAGGCCACCGTGCAGACCATGAGCCGCATCGACACCAAGGAGGCCACCCAGCTCGACGGCGCTGCGGCCATCGGCGGGATCGCCTTCGCCGGGCTGCGGGGCATCGAAACAGTGCAGGTGTCGCTGGACGGCGGCTCGTCGTGGCGGCCGGCCAGCCTCAGGCCGGCCGACGACCCGTACGCCTGGACGCTATGGGGGCTGGAGTGGGACGCGGGCCCGGGCGAGTACGAGGTGTTGGTACGCGCGGTGGATGGAGACGGCAAGGTGCAGACGAGCAAGCGCAGCCAGCCGTTGCCCGACGGGGCCACGGGCTACCACCAGGTCCGCGTGAAGGTGAGCTGAGCGCTAGCGCCCGTAGGTGCCGGTCACCACCAGCTCGGGCTCCTTGGGGTGCCGCCGGACATCGGCGCCCAGGAGGCCCAGGCGCCCGGCGAGGTCCTCGTAGCCGCGATCGATATAGCCGACCCCGCTGATCTCGGAGCGGCCCTCGGCGGCGAGCGCCGCCACCACCAGAGCGCCGCCGGCGCGGATGTCGGCGGCGTGCATCCTGGCCCCGTGCAGGCGGTTGCCGTCGATGCGCAGCACGCGATCGTCCAGCCGTGCGCGGGCACCGGCCAGCGCCAGCTGCTCGACATGGGTGAAGCGGTAGGGGTAGACGTCGTCTCGAACGGTGCTGTGGCCCTCGACGGTGGCCAGGTAGGCGCCGAAGGGCGCCTGAAGGTCGGTCGGCAGCCCCGGGAAGGCCTCGGCCCTGATGTCGGTGGGGCCCAGCGCCCCGCGGGCATCGATCGACACCCGCGCCTCGCCGCGCTCCACCCGCACGCCGCTGCGCTCGAGGGCTGCCAGCGACGCCTCCAGGTGGTCCGTCCTGACGTTGTCGAGGGCGACCTGCCCGCGACTGGCGGCGGCGGCCAACAGGTAGGTACCGGCCTCGATGCGATCGGGGATGGGACGGAAGCGCGCGCCCCGCAGGCGCGTGGCGCCTTGCACGCGGATCACCGGCGAGCCGGCTCCTTCGACGGTGGCGCCCATGGCGCAGAGCAGGCGCGCCAGGTCCGGGACCTCGGGCTCCAGAGCGGCGTTGTCGATGACCACCTCGTAGGGCGACAGGGCGGCGGCCAGAAGCACGTTCTGGGTACCGCCGACGGTGGAGGTCTCGAAGCTCACGTGCCCTTGGAGCGGGCCGACGCGGCGAGCCACGAAGTCGCCGCCCTCCTCCTCCACCACCACGCCGAGGTCGCGGAACGCCTTGATATGGCGATCGACCGGCCGCGGGCCGAAGGCGCAGCCGCCGGGCATGGGGATGCGCGCCTCGCCGCAGCGGGCCAGCAGCGCGCCCATCGCGACGAAGCTGGCACGCATCTTGCTCACCAGCCGGTAGGGGGCGTGGCAGTTGGTGACGCGTCGCGCGTGGAGGTGAAGGTCACGTCCCTCCCAGCGAGTCTCCACGCCCGCGTGCCGCAGGATCTCCTCGGTGACCAGCACGTCGCTCAGGCGCGGTACGTCCTCGAGCACGAGCGGCTCGTCGGTGAGCAGGGCGGCCAGCATCAGGTAGAGCGCCGAGTTCTTTGCGCTGAACACGCGCACCTCGCCGGCGAGGGGCGTTCCGCCTTGGATGGTTAGCAGATCGTTGTCGTCGGGCATCCCGTCCCTCGCGCGGCGATCACATCGCGGTGTGAGATTTGCCACATCATGAGCAACTTACACACGCTTGGCAGATGTAGTCTAGGACGGTAACGGAGCATTGTCAAGAAAATGCGGCCAATGCTATAGTTGCTTGCCACGCGACGTGTGCGCGAAAGGGAACGCCGTGCCCAAGCGGGAGAAAAGCAAGCGGTTACAGGTGGTCATCACCGAGGCCCAGGACTCGCTTCTCACCAAGACGGCCTACCAGCTCTCCAACCCGGAACGGCTCGTGTCCAAGTCCGAGGTCGTGAGGCTCGGCATCGAGATGCTGAACCGCGCCGTCGAGGAAGGCAAGCTGGACCCGGAGATCCTCAAGACGCTCGACGAGCACTGAGCGTCCTCCCCGATGTTCCAGACCGGCGACGTCGTCGATAACCGCTACGACATCCTGGGCGTTCTCGGCGCCGGGGGCATGGCGCAGGTGTTCCGCGCCCGCGATCGTCATCTCGAGCGGGCGGTCGCTCTCAAGGTGCTGCGCCCCCACCTTACCGACACCGACAGCGAGCGCTTCCGGCGCGAGATCCGGGCGCTGGCACGGCTCAACCACCCGGGCATCGTGAGCATCTACGATCTCGGCCTGGGCGAGCACGTGTACTTCGCCATGGAGCTCATCGAGGGCGGCCCGATCACCGAGCTGGGGCCGCTCGAGGCCGACCCGGAGTCGCTGGAGCGGCTGTTCAGCGCGGCGATCACGGTGGCGCAGGCGCTGGGCTACGTGCACGGCCTGGGCATGGTCCACCGCGACCTCACCCCGCGCAACATCCTGTTGACCTCGCAGCACCATCCCAAGGTCATGGACTTCGGCCTGGTACAGCTCACCGAGACCTCCCGCGAGCTCACACGCACCGGCTTCACCCTGGGCACCCCGCAGTACATGGCGCCCGAGCAGGCTACCGGCGACCCCACCGGCTCCGCGACCGATCTCTACGCCTTCGGGGCGGTTCTCTACCGCGCCGTCACCGGCACCGCACCCTTCGATGCCGACAACGACCAGGCGGTGCTCTACCAGCACGTCTACGGAGCCCCTCGCCCTGCCGTCGAGGTCAACCCAGAGGTGCCCGCGACCCTCTCCCGGCTGATCGACTCGCTACTGGCGAAGGAGCCGGAGCAGCGGCCGGTGTCGGGCTTCGCCGTGGCGGACGCGCTACGCTCGATCCTCGACAGCCAGAGGCAGCGCGCGACCCACGTGGCGCTCGGCGGGCCGGGCAGGCGCGGCGCCTACCCGCACGGGCCGGCGTCGCCCGCAGGGCTGGAGAGGCGCTGGGTTCGCAAGCTGGAAGAGGGTCCACAGTGGCCCGCGGGCCTGGCCGCGGCGGGCGGGTTCGTGCTGGTGGGGCAGCGAAGCGACACGCTGGCAGTGCTGCGGCCGGCCGACGGCGGCGTCCACGCCACCTTCGAGCTGCTCGACGAGGTCAGCCAGGCACCGACCTGCCTGCGTGACCGCATCCTGGTCGCCAGCCGCGACGGTGCGCTGCACGCCATCGCCTGGCCCACCGGCGAGACCCTGTGGCGGCGCGACGATGCCGACGTCGTCGGTGTGCTGCCGTTCGGCGACGGCCTGATCCTCACGGACCGCCGCGGCGGCGCACGCGCCTGGGACCTGCACGGCGGCGAGCGCTGGCACTACGACGGCGTGGCGCCGGCGGCCACCCCGCCCACGGTGCACGCGGGTCTGGCCTTCTACGCCAGCGACGACGGCTGGCTGCACGCCTTGCGGGCGGACAGCGGCAGGTCGATGTTCAAGGTCGAGGTGGGTCCGGTGGTCGCCACGCTGTCGGCCGCCGACGGCACGCTGCTGATCCCGGAGCGCGCCGGTGCCTTGCACGCCTTCGACCTGAACCGCCACGAGGTGCGCTGGACCTTCGACCTGGAAGGCGAGCTGTGGGCGACGCCGCTCGTCTGGGACGGCCGGGTCTACGCCGTGTCCTGGGGTCGGCGGCTGTACTGCCTGTCGCTTGCCAGCGGCGACGAGCTATGGACCTGCGACCTGCCGGCTGCCGTCACGGCCTCGCCGGCGCTGGCGGCCGGCGCGCTCTACCTCGGGACCGAGGGCGGCGAGGTGCTCGCCTTCGATGCCCGCAGCGGCCAGCCGCTGTTCCAGGACCGCGTCGGCAGCGGTCCCATCCAGGCCAGTCCCCTCCCCTTGGGCGAGTTGGTGCTGGTGGCAGCGCTCGACGGCACGGTCGCGGCCTACGGCTGAGAGGACGGTCGTGCGCCCGGCCGCGCCCGGCATCAGGCGCCGACGATGGCGTCGGCCCGGACCCGGCGCAGCAGCTCTTCCTGGATGACCGCACCCTGGCGCTCCGCGGCCGTGGGGTCCTCCAGCGACGGATGCGGCTCGACCTTGACGAAACGCGTGGCGGCGAGCGCCCAGTCCTCGAGCAGCGCGCCCGCCAGCGGCGACCCGGTGACCTGCACGTGGCGCTCCACCAACGCGCGCAGGAGCTCCTCGTCGACGCCGCCCTCCAATCTCGTGACCCCGACCATGCCGGGGTTGCAGTGCGCTTCGAAGTTGCCATCCTCGTCGTAGACGTAGGCCACGCCGCCGGACATGCCCGCCCCGAAGTTGCGGCCGGTTCTCCCAAGCACCACCGCCACCCCGCCGGTCATGTACTCGCAGCCGTGGTCGCCGCAGCCCTCCACCACCGCGCGAGCGCCGGAATTGCGGACGCACAGGCGTTCGCCGGCCTTGCCCGCCGCGAACAGGCTGCCGCCGGTGGCCCCGTAGAGTACGGTGTTGCCGACGATGACGTTGCCGTTGGGCGCGCGCGTGGTGCGCGGAGGCGGCAAGACCGCCACCTCGCCGCCCGCCATGCCCTTGCCGACGTAGTCCTGGGCCTCCCCCACCAGCCGCAGGTACATGCCCTGGTTGGTGAAGGCCCCGAAGCTCTGACCCGCCGCCCCCTCGAACGTTACCCGGACGCTGCCTGGCGGTAGCCCGGCTTCTCCATGCAGTCGCGCGATCTCGCCCGACAGGCGGGCGCCCACGCTGCGCTCGCCGTTGTTGATGGGGTAGCTGAGCGCGACGCTCTCGCCGCGCTCCAGCGCCGGCTCGGCATCGCGCCACAGGCGCTCGTCGAGCGGCGGCACCACCTCCGGACGGTCGTTGTGTCGTTGCTGGCTGCGCCGCGCCCGGTCGCCCGTCGGATCGGGGTCGCGCAACACCGCCGCGAGGTCGAGCTTGACGCCCTTCGCCAGCGCCACCTGGCGCGGACGCAGCAGGTCGACCCGCCCGACGATCTCGTCGAGGCCTCGCGCCCCCAGCTCGGCGAGCAGCATGCGGACCTGCTGCGCCACGTAGACGAACAGGTTGACGACGTGATCGGGGCTGCCCTGGAAGCGCTTGCGGAGCTCGGGGTCCTGCGTCGCTACCCCGACGGGGCAGGTGTTCAGGTGGCATTGGCGAACCATGACGCAGCCCGCCGCGACCAGCGCCGCGGTGCCGAAGCCGTACTCCTCGGCGCCGAGGAGCGCCGCCATCACCACGTCCCTGCCGGTCTTCATGCCGCCGTCGACGCGCAGCGTGACGCGGCCGCGAAGGCCGTTCTCCACCAGGACCTGCTGCGTCTCGGCCAGCCCGAGCTCCCACGGCACGCCGGCGTGCTTCACGCTCGAGAGCGGGCTGGCGCCGGTGCCGCCGTCGAAACCGCTGATCTGGATGTTGTCGGCGTAGCCCTTGGCGACGCCCGCGGCGATGGTCCCCACGCCGGCGGTCGAGACCAGCTTCACGCCCACGCGAGCGTGGCGGTTGACGCGCTTGACGTCGTAGATCAGCTGGGCCAGGTCCTCGATGGAGTAGATGTCGTGGTGCGGTGGTGGGCTGATGAGCGTGACGCCGGGTACCGAGTGGCGAATGCGCGCGATCTCCTCGGACACCTTCTTGCCCGGGATCTGACCGCCCTCGCCCGGCTTGGAGCCCTGGGCCATCTTGATCTCGATCTCGGCCGCGCTCACCAGGTATCGCGGCGTGACACCGAAACGGCCCGAGGCTACCTGCTTGATGGCGCTGTTGGCCCAGTCCCCTTCGCCCGGGTGCCAGTCGGGCGCCTCGCTCAGCTCGGGCATGTCGCGCTGGTACGGCTCGAAGCGCACCGGGTCTTCGCCGCCCTCACCGGAGTTGCTCTTGCCGTGGAGACGGTTCATGGCGATTGCCAGGGTCTGGTGGGCCTCGCGCGACACCGAGCCGTGGCTCATGGCCTGGGTGGTGAAGCGGCGCACGATGCTGTCGACCGGCTCGACCTCCTCCAGCGGAACGGGCTCGCCCAGGGGCCGGGCCTCGAGCAGGTCGCGCAGGGCCGTCGGCGGTCGCCCCGCGACCTCGTCCGCGTAGCGCTGGTAGGCCTCGACGTCGCCGTCGCGCACCGCCTTGTGGAGCGACTTGAACACCAGTGGGTTGAAGGCGTGATACTCCCCGGCCTTGCGGAAGCGATAGAAGCCCCTGTCGGTGAGGCCCGGTGCCTCACCGTACGCCTGCGCATGGAATCTGAGCACGTCGGCGCCGAAGGTCTCCAGCGTGGCCCCGCCGATGCGGCTGGGGGTGCCGTAGAAGTAGCGTTCGATCACGTCCTGGTGGACGCCCACAGCCTCGAAGACCTGCGCTCCTCGGTAGCTGGCGATGGTGGAGATGCCCATCTTCGACATGATCTTCAGCAGGCCCTTCTCCACGGCCTTGACGTAGTTGGCGACGGCGACCTCGGGGTCCATGGCGTCGCGATGCTTCGCCGACACCGCCGCGTGACGGGCGGTGGCGAACGCCAGGTAGGGATGGATGAGCGCCGCGCCGTAGCCGATGAGGGTGGCGAAGTGGTGGTCCTCGCGCGGCTCGCCGGCCTCGCAAACGATGGCCGCCTTGGTGCGCCGGCCCACCAGCAGCAGCCGGTGGTGCACCGCGCCGACGGCCAGCAGCATCGGGACCGGGGCCCACTCGGCGTCCACGTCGTGGTCGGACAGCACCAGCACGCTGACACCACTCTCCACCTCGGCCTGCGCCTCGTCGGCGAGGTCCTCCAGCGCGCGCTCGAGAGCCTCGGGACCGTCCGCCACCCGGAAGCGCGTCTTGAGCGTCGCGGTCTTGAGCGCCTGCTGCCGCTTGAGGTAGCGCATGGTGGCGGCGTCCACGATGGGGCTGGGGAAGCGCATCACACGCGCGGCCTCGGGCTCCTGCTCGAGCATGCTGGAGCGGGGCCCCACCACGGTGGCGAGCGACATCACCAGGCGCTCGCGGAGCGGGTCGATGGGCGGGTTGGTGACCTGCGCGAAACGCTGCTTGACGTAGCGGTAGATCTGCTGCGGCTGCTCCGAGAGCACCGCCAGCGGGGTGTCGTCCCCCATCGATCCCACCGGGATGGCGCCGTCGAAGCACATCGGCTCGAAGATGCGATCGTAGTCCTCACTCGAGTAGCCGAACGCCTTCTGGGTGCGCGCCAGGTGTTCGTCGTCCCAGGGATCGCCGTCGAAGGGCTCCTCCAGGCGATGCAACGGGACCGCGTAGCGATGGACCCACTCACGGTAGGGCTGGCGCAGGGCGTAGCGCTCCTTGATCTCGTCGTCGCGCAGCAGCTTGCCCTCGAGCGTGTCCACGGCCAGCATGCGTCCGGGCCCCAGGCGCCCCTTCTCGACGATCTCGGCCTCCTCCAGCGGCAGCACGCCGGCCTCCGAGCCGACCACCACGAGGCCGCTCTGGTGGATCCAGTAGCGCTGCGGCCGCAAGCCGTTGCGGTCGAGCCCGGCGACCGCGAAGCGACCGTCGGTCAGGGCCAACGCCGCGGGGCCGTCCCACGGCTCCATCAAGGTGGCGTGGTAGTCGTAGAAGCCCCGCAGCTCGGGGCTCACGTCGAGATCCTGCTCGTAGGCCTGCGGCACGAGCATCAGCAGGCTGTGCAGGAGGTCGCGTCCCGACAGCGCCAGCAGCTCGAGAGCGTTGTCGAGCGCGGCCGAGTCGCTGCCGCCGGGCTCGATGATCGGCTGCACGTCGCGTACCTCGGTGCCCCAGATACGGCTGGAGAGCCGTGGCTCGCGCGCCCGCATGAAGTTGACGTTCCCCTGCAGGGTGTTGATCTCGCCGTTGTGGGCGAGGAAGCGGAACGGCTGTGCCAGGGACCAGCGCGGCATGGTGTTGGTGCTGTAGCGCTGGTGGAACACCGCGATGGCGGTGTCGAAGTCGGGGTCGGCGAGGTCGAGGTAGAACTTGGACAGCTGATCGGCGACCATCAGCCCCTTGTAGCTGATGGTGCGGCTGGAGAACGAGGGGATGTAGGCGCGGCCCAGCTCCGCCTCCCGCAGCCGGTGTTCGATGCGCTTGCGCGTGAGGTAGAGCTGGCGCTCGAAGCCGTCGTCCGATAGCCAGGCGGGCTTGCCGAGCAGCACCTGACGGATGATGGGCCGGCGCGACAACGCCTGCGCTCCCAGCGCGCTGTCGTCGTGGGGCGGGTCGCGCCACATCAGGCTCGTCAGCGGGCTGCGCGCGATCTCGTCACGTACCAGGGCGTAGATCTTCTTGTAGGGCGCGTTGTTGGCCACGAAGAAGACGCCGACGGCCAGGTCGCGGTCGCGCTCGAGGTAGATGCCCCTCTCCTCCAGCTCCCGGCGGAATAGGCGGTGCGGGATCTGGGTCAGGACGCCTGCCCCGTCGCCCGTCTTGCCGTCCGCGCTGACGGCGCCGCGGTGCTTGAGGTTGTGCAGCGCCTGGAGCGAGTACGCCAGCACCTCGTGACTTCGGCGTCCGCCGGAGTGGGCCACGAAGCCGACGCCGCAGGCGTCGCGCTCGCCGGGCCAGGCGAGCGTCGAGACGTCGGAGTACTGGTGCATCACATCCTCCCGTTTGGGGCGAACGAGTGGGGTGGCGGGCTGTCGCAGGGCGGGTAGCGCGGCCGGCCGTCGCCGCCGCACAACATCATTGACGCCGCGAGGTGCTAATCCTCGGGGGCGTTCCCCGGCAATCGTGCGCGTAGCTTGCTCAATCGAACCTCGCGATGCCCGTTGCCGTGCCCGTTCCCAAAGCCTCGAGGCGCCGAGCCCGGCTCGCCAACGTTGCAGGTAGGGGCAACTCCTTACAGGCGCGGCCGCTCCACAAGCGGCCTTGCGGCAAATGATACCGTTCACGAGGGGCGCTGTCAACGATGCCAAGCACAGGGAGACGTCGTAGCAGGCGCATCTCGTGGCCGCACGGCGCGGCCGCAGCCACACCCTGCCTCAGGCGCGGCCTATGGCCAGCCGGCGCCTGCCGAGAAAGATTATGCACAGCGCTATTCAGATTCGCGCGGACCCCGGTACCGCCGACGGCCCGGCCTCGGCACCCTCGCCCGAGGCGCGCGAGACCCGCTCGACCCGTGCCGGCGCACCCGTTGCGAGCAACCGGTACTCGTAGGCGTCGACCAGCGCTTCGTAGGAGGCCTCGATGATGTTGGTGCTGGCTCCCACCGTGCCCCAGCTCTCGTGCCCGTCACTCATCTCGACCTGAACCCGCACCAGGCTGGAGGTTCCGGTCTCGGGTCCGGAGAGGACGCGCACCTTGTAGTCGACCAGGTGCAGGTCCTGCAGCGACGGGTAGAACCGTCCCAGCGCCTTGATCAGAGCGCGGTCCAGCGCGTTCACCGGCCCGTCGCCCTCGGCGGCGGTGTGCTCGAGAGCGCCCCCGACCTCGACGCGGATGGTCGCCTCACAGCGCGCGGAGGTGCTTTCCTCCGCCTTGTCGATCATCACCGTGAAGCCGTGCAGCACGAAATAGGGCGTGTAGGTACCACGCACCTTGTCCGCCAGCAGCCGGTACGACGCCTCGGCGCCCTCGAAGGCGTAGCCCCGGTTCTCGAGCTCCTTGAGCCGCTCGACGACCGCCCTGGCGGTCGCGCTGGCATCCCGCGGGGTGCCGTCCTCGAGGCTCTTCGCCACCACGTTGGCGCGCCCCGCGAGCTCCGACAGCAGCACCCGGCGTCGGTTCCCTACCCGCTCGGGAGCCACGTGCTCGTACGTTTCGGGCTGCTTGTTCACGGCTGAGACGTGGACGCCACCCTTGTGGGCGAAGGCGGCATCGCCTACGTAGGCGGACCGCAGCGAGGGCTGAAGGTTGGCGCGCTCGTCGACGTAGCGCGACAGGTCGCGCAGCCCCTCGAGCCGTTGCGGCTGCGGCCGACCCAGCTTGAGCACCAGGTTCGCCAGCACGCTCACGAGGTTGGCGTTGCCGCAGCGCTCGCCGTAGCCGTTGATGGTCCCCTGCACGTGCCGTGCGCCGGCGCCGACGGCGGAAAGGGTGTTGGCGACCGCCAGCTCACCGTCGTTGTGCGCGTGGATTCCCACGGGCACGTCGGTTCGCGCCACCACCTCGGCCACGCGCTCGGCCACGTCCTCGGGCAACGAGCCGCCGTTGGTGTCGCACAGCACCAGCCGGTCCGCGCCGCCCGCGAGCGCCGCGTCCAGGGTGGCCAGGGCGTAGGCCGCGTCCGCCCGGTAGCCGTCGAAGTAGTGCTCGGCGTCGTACACCACGGTCCGCCCGCGCGCCTTGAGGAGCGCCACGGAGTCGCGGACCATGGCCAGGTTCTGCTCGAGCGTGGCGTTCAGCGCCTCGGTGACGTGCAGCGTCCAGGACTTGCCGAACACCGTCACCACCGGCGTGTCGGCGGCGAGGATGGCCGCAAGGCTGGCATCGTCCTCGGCAGCCACGTCCTTGCGGCGAGTCGAGCCGAAGGCGGTGAGGTGCGCGCGCTCCAGCGGAGCCTCGCGCATCATGTCGAAGAACTGCATGTCCTTCGGGTTCGAGCCTGGCCAGCCGCCCTCGACGTAGGTGACGCCAAAGGCATCCAGCCGGCGGGCGATGGCGACCTTGTCGCTGCCGGTGAGGTTGAACCCTTGGCCCTGCGTGCCGTCGCGCAGGGTGGTGTCGTAGATCTCGATGGCGCCGTCTGGTAGCGGTAGGTCCACGCGTAGCCTCCCAGGCCCGTCAGCGCGCCGCCAGGGGCGCGCGCTCTGGCGTGACGGGGCCGCTCACGGCGCCGTCATCTCGCGGCTCGGCTCGGACGAGCGGCCGAGCCCGGCCGCGAGCTTGTTGAGCACGTCCACGTAGGCACGTGCCGAGGCCTCGACCACGTCCGTGGACAGGCCGCGTCCATGGACCATGCGGTCCTGCTGCTTCACCCGGATGGTCACCTCGCCGAGGGCGTCCTTGCCGGCACCCACGCTGCGTATCTCGTAGCTGGCGAGGTCCATGCTCAGCTGGGTGGCGCGCTCGATGGCGTGATACACGGCGTCCACCGGGCCGTCGCCGGTGGCGGCCTCCTCGTACACGCCGGTGTCGGTCTTCAGGCGCACGGTCGCCACCGGCGTCATGCCGCTGCCGGACTGGAACTGCACCGCCTGCAGCTGGTAGGTCTCCGGGACGCGGGTGGTCTCGGCATCCACCAGCGCCCGGATGTCCTCGCTGGTGACGTGGCTCTTGCGATCGCACAGGTCCTTGAAGCGGCGGAACAGCACGTTGACGTCGTCGTCGAGAAGGTCCTCGTAGCCGAGCTCGTGGAGGGTCTGGCGGAAGGCGCGGCGGCCAGAGTGCTTGCCCATCACCAGCACGCCGGCGTCGCGGCCGACGGTCTCGGCGCGCATGATCTCGTAGGTCTCCAGCGCCTTGATGACCCCGTCCTGGTGGATGCCGGACTCGTGAGCGAAGGCATTGTCGCCCACCACGGCCTTGTTCGGCGGCACCAGCATGCCGGTGAGGCCCGCCACCATGCGCGAGCTGCGGTAGATCTCGGTGGTGTCGATGGCGGTCATGTGACCCCAGTAGTCCTTGCGGGTCTCGAGCGCCATCACGATCTCTTCGAGAGAGGCGTTGCCGGCGCGCTCGCCGATACCGTTGACGGTGCATTCCACCTGCGTGGCGCCGTTCCTGACGCCGGCGAGGCTGTTGATGACGGCGCAGCCGAGGTCGTCGTGGCAGTGCGTGCTGATGTCGACGTTCTCGATGCCCGGCACGCGCGCCCGAAGATCGGCGATGAGCGCGCCGTACTCCCAGGGCATCATGTAGCCCACCGTGTCCGGCACGTTGATGGTGGTGGCGCCGGCCGCGATCGCCTCGGAGAAGATGCGCACCAGGAAGTCCGGCTCGCTTCGCCCTGCGTCCTCGGCGCTGAACTCGACGTCGTCGACGTACCCCCTGGCCTTCCTGACGGCGTCCACGGCCCGCTCGACCACCTGGTCGGGGCTGAGCTTGAGCTTCTTCTCCATGTGGATGGGGCTGGTGGCGATGAAGGTGTGGATGCGCGGGCGGGCGGCTCCCTCGACCGCCTCGGCGGCCCGCTCGATGTCGCCGCTGGCGGCGCGCGCCAGCCCGGCGACGATCACCCGTTGCGACTCGTGCCGGATGGCGTGCGCGATCTCCCGCACCGCCTGAAAGTCCCCTTCGGATGCCACCGGGAAGCCGGCCTCGATGATGTCCACGCCGAGCCGTGCGAGCTGCCGCGCGATCTCGACCTTCTCCTTGGAGTTGAGCGCGACGCCGGGCGACTGCTCCCCGTCTCGCAGGGTGGTGTCGAAGATCTTGATGTGGGCCATGGTCCCGAGATCACTCCTCTCGCCGATCGATGCTGCAGGGGTTCGTCCGCCCTCCCGCCCCCTCGGGGCGAACGGCGCCGGAAGCGCTCATCCGGAGATGAACGGCATCATCTTGCGAAGCTTGCGCCCCACCTGGGATACCAGGGTCTCGCCGGTCGCCTGCCGCTGGGCCTTGAGGCGCGGCTGACCCACCTGGTTCTCGAGCAGGAACTCGCGAGCGAACGAGCCCGTCTGGATGTCGCGAAGCACTTGCCGCATGACCGCGCGCGTCTGGTCGGTCACGATGCGCGGGCCGGTGACGTAGTCGCCGTACTCGGCGGTGTTGGAGATGCTGTAGCGCATACGCTCGAAGCCGCCCTCGTAGATGAGGTCCACGATGAGCTTCATCTCGTGGACGCACTCGAAGTAGGCGATCTCGGGCTGGTAGCCGGCCTCCACCAGGGTGTTGAAGCCCGACTCCATCAGCGCCGTCACGCCGCCGCAGAGCACCGACTGCTCGCCGAAGAGGTCGGTCTCGGTCTCCTCCTTGAAGGTCGTCTGAAGGGTGCCGCCGCGGGTGCCGCCGATCGCCTTGGCGTAGGCCAGTGCGCGCTGCAGGGCGGTGCCGGTGGCGTCCTGATGGATGGCGACCAGGCAGGGCACGCCACCCCCCTCGGTGTACACGCGCCGCACCAGGTGGCCGGGTCCCTTCGGGGCGATCATGAACACGTCCACGCCGGCAGGCGGCTGCACCTGGTGGAAGTGGATGTTGAAGCCGTGCGCGAACAGCAGGGCGTTGCCGTCCTTCAGGCCGGGGGCGATCTGCTCGCGGTAGATGGAGCCCTGCACCTCGTCCGGCAGCAGCACCATCACCAGGTCGCCGGCCGCGGCGGCGGCGGCCACCTCCATCACCTCGAGGCCCGCCCGCTCGGCCTGCTGCCAGGACGCAGATCCCTTGCGCAGGCCGACGACCACCTTCAGCCCCGAGTCTTTGGCGTTGAGGGCGTGGGCGTGTCCCTGGGAGCCGTAGCCGATGACGGCGATGGTCTGGCTGCGGAGGTGGTCGAGGTTCGCGTCGTCGTCGTAGAAGATGGTCGCCATGCTGGTAAGGGTCTCCTTCGCTCGAGGCTCGGTCGGGCGGGGCCGGTCGCGTCTGGCCGCCGTCCCTACCGGCGGGTGCGGTCGGGCCGGGCCCGGGCCCGGCGCCGGTCGTTGCCAGGCCCGGGCTCAGGCGGCCCGGGTCCTGACGTTGTTGGCTAGTCGTGCGTGTTCGGTCTCGCTGCGCGGAAGCGCCACGCGGCCGGTGCGGATCAGCTCGACGATGCCGAAGTCGCGCATCTGAGCGATGAAGGCGTTCATCTTGCCCTCGTCGCCGGTCACCTCGAACACCAGCGCGTGGCGGGCGACGTCGACGATGCGTGCGCGGAAGTCCTGCGCGATCTGGCGGATCTCGACGCGGTCGTCGGGCGAGCGCACCGCCACCTTGATGAGCATCAGCTCGCGGTCGATGAACTTCGACTCGCTGTGGTCGATCACCTTGATGACGTCGATCAGCTTCTGGAGCTGCTTCTGCACCTGCTCGAGGGTGTCGTCCTCACCGGTCACGACGAAGGTGGTGCGGCTCACGCCAGGCTCCTCGGACTGCGCTACGGACAACGACTCGATGTTGAAGCCGCGCCGCGCGAACAGTCCGGCGATGCGCACCAGGACCCCAGGCCGGTCGCGCACGGTGACGCTCATGACGTGCTTGTGGATGCTCACTCGCCAACCTCCAGGGTGTCGTGCCGACCGCGGGCGGCGCCAGCCGCCGTAGGTCTCACGCGGGCACCTCGTCGCTCTCGCTCTCGTCGGCCGCCCCCTCGGGCTCCTGGTCGCCGACGATCATGTCCTCCACGCCGGCGCCCGCGGGGATCATCGGGAACACCTTCTCGGCCTCGTAGACGAAGAAGTTGATCAGCGCTGGCTTGCCCTTCGCCAGCACCTCGGGCACCAGCGCCGCCGCCGACTCGCGGTCGAACACGTTGTACCCGTCCAGCCCGTACGCCTGCGCCAGCTTGGCGAAGTCGGGGTTCGAGTCCGCGAGGTAGATCTCGCTGTAGCGCTTGGCGCTGAACATCTCCTGCCACTGCCGCACCATCCCCAGGACGCCGTTGTTGAGGATGGCGATGGTGATCGGCAGCTGGTGTTTGTAGACGGTCGCGAGCTCCTGGATGTTCATCTGCACGGAGCCGTCGCCGGCGATGCAGACGACGGGCTCCCCGGGGCGCGCGAAGGCGGCGCCGATGGCTGCGGGCAGGCCGAAGCCCATGGTTCCCAGCCCGCCCGAGGTGATGAAGGTGCGAGGGCGCGTCGTGGGGAACAGACGTGCGGAGAACATCTGGTGCTGCCCCACCTCGGTGGTCACCACGCAGTTGCCCCCGGTCGCCCGGTGCAGCAGCTGGATGACCTCCTGCGACACCAGCGGCTGGTCCTGCTTGTAGCGCTCCGGGTATTTGCCCTTCCACTCGTTCAGCTGCTGCCACCAGGGGTCGATGTCGAGCCGTTCCAGGGCGTCCGCCAAGCGCGGCAACACGTCGCGCAGGTCGCCGACGACGGGAACGTGCGCCTTGACCAGCTTGGAGATCTCCGCGGGATCGATGTCGATGTGCACGACCGTCGCCTCGGGAGCGAAGCGGCTGATCTTGCCCGTGACACGGTCGTCGAACCTCAGGCCGGCGCCGAGGATGAGGTCGCAGTGCGTGATCGCCCGGTTGGCCGTGACGGTACCGTGCATGCCTGGCATGCCGAGCGCCTGCGACTCCCCGGCGGGGTAGGCGCCGATCCCCATGAGCGTAGTGATGACCGGGATGCCGGTCTTGGCGGCGAAGGCCGTCACCTCGTCTGCGGCGACCTGCCCGCCACCGCCGACCATCATCACCGGCCGCTCCGCTCGGAGGATGGCGTCGGCCGCCTTGCGGATCTGCTTGGCGTTGCCCACCACCGTCGGGCGGTACCCCGGCAGGTCGACCTCCACGTCCAGGCTGCCCTGGAACTCGGCCTGCTGGACGTCCTTGGGCAGGTCGATGAGGACGGGGCCGGGCCGTCCGGTCGACGCGATGTGGAAGGCCTCCGCCACCACGCGGGGGATGTCCTCCACGTTCTTGACCAGGTAGTTGTGCTTGGTCACGGGGCCGGTGATGCCGTAGACGTCGGCCTCCTGGAAGGCATCGGTGCCGATCAGGGCGGTAGCCACGTTGCCGGTCACCGCGACCACCGCCGAGGAGTCCATCTGCGCCGTTGCCAGCCCCGTCACCAGGTTGGTGGCTCCAGGCCCGGAGGTGGCGAAGCACACCCCAACGCGGCCGGAGGCGCGGTAGTAGGCGTCGGCGGCGTGTGCGCCCCCCTGCTCGTGCCGAACCAGCACGTGCTTGATCGGCGAATCGTAGAGGGCGTCATAGACCGGCAGGATGGCGCCACCTGGATGCCCGAACACGACGTCGACGCCCTGGCGTTCCAGCGCTTTCAAGAGAGCTTCTGCACCTGTCATGGCTCCTCCATCCTCGTTCCCTCGGGCTCCAACTACGAAAAGACCCCGCCTTTGCGGGGATCAGGCGGGGTCACAGGCATCGGCCGAAGCGTCTACGCAGCGCACCCCCCGGGTACTAGTACCAGGCCGGTCTGCCGGGCGTGGTTGCGGGTTGGGCGCGTCACTGGGGGGGAGTATACGTACGGCCACCGTGGGGTGTCAAGGAATCTCAGGTGGGACCCAAGCTTGCGGGGCACGGCTCCGATGCCGCACACTATAGCGACTGTCGTCGAGGAAGAGAAGGAAGACCATATAGAGGAGGAGTTGCGCACTTCGTCGATCGCGAGCCGCCTTGACTGCCGAACGCGCGCTGGTGCCCGGCGCGCCATGGCTCGCTCCCACCACCCCTCAGGAGGTCCACCATCGAAATCCTACGCGTCTCCGGATCGTCTCGACCCAACTCCGTCGCCGGGGCCATCGCCGCGCTCCTCCGCAACGAGGGCGAGGTGGAAGTGCAGGCCATCGGACCCCACGCCGTGAACCAGGCGGTCAAGGCCATCGCCATCGCCCGGTCCTACATCGAGGCGGAGGGACTGGACCTGCGCGCGGTGCCGTCGTTCGTGAAGCTCGAGCTGCAGAACGAGGAGCGGACGGCGGTTCGCTTCGCCGTGGAGTCCATGGAGGTCGCCAAGCCCTGACGGTGCCGGGACCCGGGCGCGCGCGGCGCCTCGAACCACCGCGCGGGGCGCCCAGCCCGGTCGGCGACCGCGCCGCGTCGCGTCGGGCCAGACGTTTCTCACATTACCTGAGTATACTTTGCTCAAGGTGGCGTGCCCGCCAAGGCACGCCGTTCGGCTCGTTGGGGCCGCCCGGTGCGGCCGCAGAGAGGGAGGACCAAAGCTAGCATGTTCTTCGGGTACTACGGCGGCTATCTCCTCATCGGCCTGGTGGCCTTCGTGGCATCGCTGGCGATCCAGGGGTGGCTCAAGAACACCTACGCTACCTGGATGAAGCGGCCCAATGCCGCCGGCCTGAGCGGGGCCGATGTGGCGCGCGCCATCCTGCAGGCCAACGGCATCGCCGACGTCAACGTGGTGGCGGTGCAGGGCCAGCTAACGGACCACTACGATCCCACCAAGAAAGTCGTCCGCCTGTCGGCCGACAACTTCCGCAGTGCCAGCGTGGCCGGCATGGCGGTGGCCGCCCACGAGACGGGGCATGCCCTTCAGCACGCCCGCGCATTCGCTCCGCTGTCGTGGCGCGCGGCCATCCTGCCGGCAGCCAACATCGGGAGTCAGTTCGGCCCCATGCTGGCCGTCTTCGGTCTCTTCCTGGGCGCCGCCGGCCGGCCGCTGCTGACCGTCGGGATCGGGCTCTTCGCTGCCGCAGTGGTCTTCCACCTGGTCACCTTGCCGGTGGAGCTCGACGCCAGCCGGCGTGCCATGGTGCAGCTCAAGCAGCTCGGCCTGGTCACGGCTGACGACCAGACGGGAGCCCGCCGGGTGCTCACAGCCGCCGCCATGACCTACGTCGCCGCGGCCGCCACGGCCATCGCCTACCTGCTCTACTTCCTCGGCGCTGCGCGCCGGTGAGGAGCGGGGAGGGGGACGGCCCCCCTTCCGACACGGCGGGCGTCAGCGCTCGCGAGGTTGCCTTGAGCGTTCTGCGCCGCGTTCTGCGCGGCGCTTTCCTTGCGCCCGCGCTGCGGCGCCAGCTCGACGCGACCGGCCTGCCGGGGCGCGAGCGCTCCTTCGTCACCGACCTGACGTACGGCACCGTGCGCTACCTCGCCCGCCTCGATGCGGCGCTGGCGCCGCGCCTGCGTGCGCCCGAGCGTCTGCCGGAGGCGGCGCGGGCGGCCCTGCGCCTTGCCGCCTACGAGCTGCTGGTTCGAGGGACCCCGCGCCACGCCGCGGTCCACGCCTGGGTCGAGGTGGTGAAGGCGCACGAGCCGCGCCTGGCAGGTTTGGCCAACGCCGTCCTGCGGCGCGTGCGCCCGCCACCAGGGCTCGAGCCCGAGGCGCGGCTGGCGCTGCCCGCCTGGTTGCTGGCGCGCTTCGAGAGGGCACTCGGCGCCGAGGCCGCGGAGCGGGCGGCCATGGCCATGCTCGAGCCCGGTCCGCTGTGGCTGCGGAGCTACGCCGCCGATGCCGAGGAGGCGTTGCGGGCCGAGGGCTGCCTGGTGGAGCCAGGGCCGCTGCCGGCGACGCTCGCCGTACGCGCGCCGGTGCCGTTGGATGCGCTGGCCGCCTACCGCCAGGGGAAGGTCCAGCCGCAGAACCCTTCATCGAGCTTGCCGGCGGCGCTGCTGAGCCCGCACCCCGGCGAGCGGGTCCTCGACCTGGCGGCGGGCAACGGCGTCAAGACCGCCCAGCTCGCCGCCGCCGGGGCCAGCGTGGTCGCCGTGGAGCTCGATGCCCGCAAGCTGCGCGCGCTGACCTCGAACCTCGCCCGGCTCGGGCTCGCCGCCGAGTCCCGCGTGGCCGACCTCAGCCAGCCGGCCCTGCTGCCGCCGGCGTCGGCGGTACTGCTCGACGCCCCCTGCAGCGGGAGTGGCACGCTGCGCGGGCACCCGGAGATCAAGTTGCGGCTGACGCCCGCGGAGGTCGAGGCCGCGGCGTCACGCCAGCGCGCCATGCTGGAGACCGCCGCGGCGCTGCTCGAGCCTGGGGGGCGGCTCGTCTACGCGGTGTGCTCGCTGACGTACCTGGAGGGAGAGGGCCAGATCGGCGACGTCGTGGCGGCGCGGCCGGAGCTCCGTGCCGAGCGTGTGCCCGCCGAGTTGCTGGCGCGGGTGCCGCACGTCGTGGTGCCGCACGGCATCTACCTGCTCCCGCTCGACGGCTTGGACGGCTTCTACCTCAGCCTCCTGCGACGGGCCTGATCCTCGCGTCGCCGGCCCTGGCCGGCTGGTAGGGTGTGCCGATGCTCGCCGGCCTGGGCGAGCGGGACGGAGGAGCGGGTGGCACGAGCGGAGCCGGTGCAGCTCAGCGAACGGGTCTACTACCTCCCCGGCGGCGTCAATTGCGCGCTGGTGCTGGCGGGCGATGGCCGTGCGGTGGTCGTCGACAGCGGGCAGGACAAGGACTACGGGCGGGCGCTGCGCAGAGCCTGTGAGGTGCTGGGCGTGGCGCCGGCGGCGATCGTCAACACCCATGCCCACGCCGACCACTTCGGCGGGAACGCCTACCTGCTGCGGCAGTTCCCGGAGCTCGAGGTCTACGCCCCGCCGCTGGAGGCGAGCATCATCCGCGCCCCCTACCTGGAGCCCGTCTACCTCTTCCACGGCGCTCGCCCGCTCGATGAGCTGACCAGCAAGTGGCTGCAGGCCGAAGCGTCGCCGGTCCATCACGAGCTGGAGGCGGGGCCGCTCGAGCTCTGCGGGATCCGCTTCGACGCGCTGGACACCTCCGGGCATGCCCACAGGCAGCTCGCCTTGCGCGTGGATGACGTGCTGCTGGCCGCCGACGCCTTCTTCGGCGACGCCGTGCTCGGCAAGTACGCCCTACCCTTCGGCCAGGACATCGGCAACCAGCGGGCCGCCCTCGAGACGGTGCGCGTCAGTGGAGCCCGGGTTGCGCTGCCGGGGCATGGCGATCCCACCGAGGACCTGGCGGCTGCGGCCGATGCCAACCGGGCCGCCATCGATGCCGCCGCCGCTGCCGTGCTCGCCGCCGCCACGGGCGTCGGAGCCGAGGAGGTCCTCGCCGGGGCGTGCCGAGCGCTCGGGGTGGTGATCGACGATCTACCCCGCTACCACCTCAACTTCTGCACGGTGGCGGCCTACCTCGGCTACCTGCGCGACGCCGGTCGGGTCGAGGCGCGGCTCGAGAGCGGACGCCTTCGCTGGCACCCGGCCTGAGGCCCATTCCCGGGGGCTCAGGATCCGAACAGGTAGGGCTGAAGCAGCGGCAGCACGCAGACGCGCTCGTCGAGCGGCTCCCCCAGTAGCTGGGTCTTGACGGTCTCGCGCTCCTCGAAGCCGAGGTGGCGGTAGAAGCCGCGGGCCGCATGGTTGCCCTCGGCCACGGTGAGCCGGATCTCGCGCGCGCCACGGGCGGCGAACCAGGGCCGGGCGGTATCGAGCAGGCGGCGCCCGTGGCCCTGACGCTGGGCGTCCGGCAGCACGTAGATGGCGCCCACGTAGCCGACGTCGCCGCGCATGCTGAGGCGCTCGTAGCCCACCACCCTGCCGTCCTCCTCGAGCACCCACAGGCCGCCGTCGTTGACCGCCGCCAGGATCCGGTAGTCGCTGTAGCTGCGCTTCAGGAAGGTGTCGATCGTGGCGCGGCTGAGGATGCCGTCGTAGGTGGCGTACCAGGTGGTGCTGGCGACCTCGCGCACGGCCGATAGGTCTGCCGGTGAGGCGATCCGGACGGTGGCATAGGGGTGCACAGTGTCGATAGACAACACACGAGGCTCCGACGGCGTCTGCGTCGCCGGTAGTATAAGGGACGGCGGCATGGTCGAGGGTGCGCCCGGAGTGCCCAGTCAGGGTGGCGTCGCGGGCGGCCCGGCCGCGCGGCCGAAGGGGGCCAGCGGTGGAGATCACCTGTGCGGGCGCCGCCCGCGGCGTCACCGGAAGCTGCCATCACCTGCGTCTTCAAGGCGCGCGCCTGCTGCTCGATTGCGGCCTGTTCCAGGGCGGCAGCGACGCCGAGGAGCGGAACCGCGCCGCCTTCCCCTTCGAGCCGGCCGACGTCGATGCGGTGCTGGTCAGCCACGGCCATCTCGACCACGTCGGGCGGTTGCCGCTGTTGCTGGAGCGCGGCTACCGCGGACCGATCCTCGCCACGGCCGCTACCTGCCACATCGCGGAGGTGATCCTTCGCGACGCGGCCAGGCTCCAGCAGGAGGACTATCGGCGCGCCCTGCGCAAGGCGACCCGAGCCGGCCGCGAAGGCGAGGTCGAGCCGCCACTGTACGACGACGCCGACGTGGACCGCACCATGGAGCGCTTTCAGCCGGTGACGATGGACGACTCGGTCGATCTGCCCGGCGGCGTGACGGCGCGCTTCAGGCCCGCGGGCCACGTGCTCGGGAGCGCCACCATCCAGCTCGAGCAGGGCGGCACCCGGGTGGTGTTCTCGGGGGATCTGGGGAACCGCGAGAGCGCCCTGCAGGCCCCCGCCGAGCTTCCCGACGCCTGCGACGTGGTCCTGGTGGAGACCACCTACGCCGAACGGAATCATCGCAGCCGCCAGGCGACCGAGGCCGAGTTCGCCGCGGTGCTGAAGGCCTCGTTGGAGAGAGGCGGCAACGTCCTCATCCCCACGTTCGCGCTGGAACGCAGCCAGGCGGTGCTCTACGAGATCCGCCGCCTGATGGAGCGCGACGCCATCCCGCGCGTGCGGGTGTTCCTCGACTCGCCCATGGCCACGCGCCTGACCCGCTTCTACGAGCACGGTCACAACGAGTTCCGCCAGGAGGTCCGGGAGCTGCTGGCTCGCGGCCAGGATCCCTTCGCCCCGCCCACGCTGGAGTTCACCGTGGACAGCGAAGCCTCGAAGGCCATCAACGCCGTGACGGGGGGCGCCATCATCCTCGCCGGCTCCGGCATGATGACCGGCGGACGCATCCTGCACCACCTGAAGCACAACCTCTGGCGCGACGATGCCAGCCTGGTGGTGGTGGGCTACCAGGCGGAGGGAACGCTCGGGCGGGCGCTGGTCGGGGGCGCCGAGCGGGTCCACATCTACGGGGAGGAGATCAAGGTGCGGGCGGGCGTTCACACCATCAACGGCTTCTCCGCGCACGCGGACCACGACGACATCCGCCGCTGGCTCGACGCCACCGGCGACGCCGAGGTGTTCCTCGTCCACGGCGAGCCGGAGGTGATGGATGCGTTCGCCGGCGAGCTGCGTGCCGACGGCCGCCGAGTGACCGTTCCCGAGCCCGCCGAGCGCTACCGCCGGTAGCGCTCGGCGGGCTCCCGGCGCGCGGTGCGGCGAGCGCCGGCGCTCGCGGTGGTCAGCCACCTTACGGACGGAGCCGAGAGGCGCAGGGTTTACTGGAGCCATGGATTGGGAACTGCCGGTCATCGCCTTGCGCACACAAGTGGTGCTGCCACGCACCCTGGAGAACGTGGACGTCGGCCGACCGAAGTCGAAGCGAGCGCTCGAGGAGGCTCAGGCCGGGGACAACCGGGTGCTGCTGGTAGTGCAGCGCGAGGGCCGTATCGACGACCCGTCGGGCGAGGATCTCTACGACGTCGGCACGCTGTGCGTGATCAAGCAGGTGATACGGCTCCCCGACGACACCTTGCAGGTGCTGGTCGAGGGTCGCGAGCGCGCCCGCATCGAGGCCTACCTGCCGGGGCCGGCGCTGCGCGCTCAGGTGAGCGCCATCGCGGAGGTGGCCTCGGACGGCGAGGACACGCAGGCGCTGGTGGAGCAAGCCAAGCAGGCCTTCGCCGAGTACGCCCAGCAGAACAAGAACCTCAGGCTCGACTCCTTCCACCTCGAGAACCTGCGCGGCCTGCGCGAGGCCGGGCCGCTCGCGGACGTCATCGCCAAGTACGCCACCTGGGATGTCGCCGACAAGCAGTCCGTGCTCGAGGAAGCGGGTGCCCACAAGCGGCTGGAGGTCGTCTACGGCTTCCTCACGCGCGACCTCGAGCGCTTCGACACCGAGAAGCAGATCAGCGCGCGCGTGAAGCAGCAGATGGACTCCAACCAGCGGGAGTACTACCTGCGCGAGCAGATGAAGGCGATCCAGCACGAGCTGGGGAACGATGACGCCTCCGAGACCGAGGAGCTGCGCGAGCGCGTCGAGGCGAAGAACATGCCCGAGTACGCCAAGGAGCGGGCGCTCAAGGAGATCGAGCGGCTCGAGCGCATGTCGGGCGGCTCGCCCGAGGCCACGGTGGTGCGCACCTACCTCGACACCATGCTGGAGCTGCCGTGGAGCGAGGCCGACGACGAGCGCCTGGAGATCCGGCACAGCGAGGAGATCCTCAACGAGGACCACTACGCCCTCGAGGAGCCCAAGGAGCGCATCCTGGAGTTCCTCGCGGTGCGGCAGCTCACCGGAGAGCAGGAGGAGTCCGAGTACAAGGCGCCCATCCTGTGTCTGGTGGGTCCGCCCGGCGTCGGCAAGACCAGCCTCGGCAAATCGATCGCCCGCAGCCTGAACCGCAGGTTCGTGCGCATGAGCCTGGGCGGCGTGCGCGACGAGGCCGAGATCCGGGGTCACCGCCGCACCTACATCGGCTCGCTCCCGGGGCGCATCATCCAGGGGATGAAGACGGCCGGCACGGTGAACCCGGTGTTCCTGCTCGACGAGGTCGACAAGATGACGGCCGACTTCCGCGGCGACCCGTCCTCCGCCCTGTTGGAGGTGCTCGACCCGGAGCAGAACAACACCTTCTCCGACCACTACCTGGAGATCCCCTACGACCTCTCGCGGGTCATGTTCATCACCACGGCCAATACCCTGGCGACCGTGCCGCGGCCACTGCTCGACCGCATGGAGGTCATCCACCTCCCGGGCTACACGCTGGACGAGAAGATCCAGATCGCTCGGCGCTACCGCATCCCGCAGCAGGTCAAGGACCACGGCCTCGACGGCAAGCTGGAGGTCACGGACGAGGCCGTGCGCCGCATCGTCACCGAGTACACCCGCGAGGCGGGCGTCCGCAACATGGACCGGCTGATCGCCAAAGCCACCCGCAAGGCGGCCCGCGAGTACCTCGCCGATGCCTGGGAGGGTACGCGAGCGGTCGATGGCGAGACGGTCCGCGAGTACCTCGGCGTGCCGCCTTTCCGTGACGAGCAGGCGGAGAAGCAGCCGCAGCTGGGGCTGGCGCACGGGCTCGCCTGGACCTCGGTGGGCGGCGTCACTCTGGACATCGAAGCCGTCGCCGTCCCGGGGAAGGGCAACGTCGCGCTCACGGGGCAGCTCGGCGAGGTGATGAAGGAGAGCGCCCAGGCGGGCATCGCCTACCTGCGCAAGCACGCCGAGGAGTTCGGGCTGCCCGAGTCCTTCCACGAGAAGCAGGATCTGCACGTGCACGTGCTGGAGGGCGGCACCCCCAAGGAGGGCCCGTCGGCCGGCATCGCCATCGCCACCGCCGTGGTCAGCGCCCTGTCGGGCCGCCCGGTACGCGGCGACATCGCCATGACGGGCGAGATCACCCTGCGCGGTCGCGTCCTGCCCATCGGCGGCGTCAAGGAGAAGCTGCTCGCCGCCCACCAGGCGGGCATCCACCACGTGATCCTCCCGGCCGACAACGAGGCCAACCTGGAGGACGTACCCGACGCCATCTTGCAGGATCTCGACGTGACGCCCGTCAAGGACTTCACCGAGGTGTTGGAACGCACGCTGGTTCCGGGCGACTCCGCCGGGGCCGAGTTCGTGCCGCCGGCGGAAGACAAGCCCGCCAGCGGCAGCGGCGCCCGCATGTGAGCGGCCCCTTGTAAGCAGCGGCGTGTGAGCGCCCGCGTGGCGGCGCGTCGCCTCCCGGCGACGGCCACGATTCCGAAGCCTCAGCGCGCGCCCGGCAGCGGGCGCAACAGCGCCGCCAGCGCCAGCAGCACCGGCTGAGCGTAGAGCGCGGCGCGGTCCAGCGCGCCGCCAGTGAGCAAGCCCACCGCCCCCAGGTCGCGTTTGCTGCCTTCCACCCCGAAGGTGCGGTCCATGGCGTCGCCGAGCTCGAGCCCTCGCGTCAGCCAGGCAGCCACCGAGCCGGGAAGCGCGAACGCGGCGCTTCGCGCCTCACCCCGCTCGCCGCCAGTGCCCACCACCACGGCCCAGGAGAACGCCCACAGCCTCCCCGCCTCGGACGCCACCCCGCCCTCCAGGCCCAGACCCAGGGTCCCGGCCGCCGCGCCGCACGCCTCGAGCGCCGCCAGCGCGCGATTCGACGCCCCAAGGCGCGTCTGCTCGTCGCCCCACGGCTGCCCGGGCACGCCCGAGTCGACCTCGACGCAGCTCACCCGCGCGGCACTCGCCCCCAGCAGTTGCTGCAGGGCGCTCTCCGCCGCTCGCCGCTTCACCGGGTTGGTGGAGCCCAGGCTGACCAGCCACGGCGTCGTCACGACCGCTCCCTGAGCCACGCGCGCACGCAGGACCGCAGGCGGCTCGGCCGTCGCTCAGCCATGTTGCGCCGCGGCTCCCGCCCGGCGACCGTCGCCCTCCTCCTGCTGCATGGCGTGCAACCTGGCGTAGAGGCCGCCGCGCCTCAGCAGCGAGACGTGGTCGCCCACCTCCACGATCCGGCCACCATCGAGAACGGCAATGCGATCGGCTCTGCGCACGGTCGACAGGCGGTGGGCGATCACCAGGCTGGTCACGTCCTCCCTGCCGGTGAACAGCCCCGCGAGGGCATCCTGGATCACCGCTTCGGACTCGCTGTCGAGGCTGGAGGTGGCCTCGTCGAGAACCAGCAGGGTGGCCCCGCGCAGCAAGGCGCGCGCGATGGCGACGCGTTGCTTCTGGCCGCCGGAGAGCTTGACGCCGCGCTCGCCTATCTCGGTGTCGAAGCCGGCCGGTAGTGCCTCGATGAAGCCGAGCGCGTTGGCCAGCCGCGCGGCTTCCGTCACCGCCGCGTCGTCGGCGTCGGGCTTGGCGTAGCGGATGTTCTCGCGCACCGACCCCGAGAAGAGCGTGGGGTCCTGTGGCACCACCGCCAGCGCGCCCCGCAAGGCGGGCAGCTCCAGGTCGCGGAGGTCGCGGCCGCCGAGCCGGATGCTGCCGCTCAGAGGATCGTAGAGCCGACCGAGCAACCGCACCACGGTGCTCTTCCCCGCCCCGGACGGCCCCACGAGCGCTACCGTGGCGCCGCTCGGCACCGTGAGATCGAAGCCGTCGAGCGCCCGAGCTTCGCTACCCGGGTAGGCGAACGACACGTCCTGGAAGCGCAGCTCCCCTGCGGGCGGCTGCGCGGCCTCACCGCCTGCTTCGGGCGCCTCCGCCAGCAGGTCGTCGATGCGCTCGAGCGCCGCGGCTCCGGCCTGGAGCTGGTTGTTGAAGTTGAGAACGAACACCACCGGCGTCACCAGCTCGCTCACGTAGAGCAGGAAGGCGGTCAGCTCGCCCGTGCTGAGGCCCCCCACTCCCAGCGGGAGCGGCGCCCCGGTCTGCTTGAGCACGATCAGCCAGCCGCCCAGCAGCAGCAGCGCCCCGGTTCCGAAGCCGGAGCTGAGGCCCACCCCGGCCTGCATCAGACCGGACTGCAGGCGCCTGGCCATGCCGCTGGTGCGGTAGCCCTCGCTGACATCGGCGAAGCGCTCGAGCTCGGTCTCCTCGGCGGTGAAGAGCTTGACCACGCCGGCGTTCTGAATGGCTTCGCTGGCGATGCCCGTGAGCTCGCCCACCTGCGAGCGGATCCGTCGGGAGAGGCGCCTGAGCGGCTCCTGGTAGCGCAGCGTGACCACCACCATGGCGGCCACGATCCCGAGGCACACCAGCGCCAGCAGCCAGTTCATGACGAAGAGGATCGCCAGTACCACCAGGATGCCGAAGAGCCGCCCGAGGATGCGTGAGGCGCCCGCCTGGATCATCGACTCGAGCGCGTTGACGTCCGACACGACCCGCGCGACGAGCGAGCCCGACCGCTCGCGGGTGAAGCGCGCCATCGGCAGGCGCAGCAGGTGGGCGTACGCGGTGCGACGCAGGTCGTGGATGACCCGCTGGGTCAGCGCGTAGCTGAAGTACATGGCAACGAACGACAGCGCCTCGCGCAGCACGTAGTAGCCGGCCATGGCCAGCGCCAGCATCACGAAGATGCGCGCGGTGCCTCGCGGGATGGCGACGTCGATGACGATACGCGCGAACTGCGGTGCCACCTGCGACACCAGGGCGCCGGCCGCGATGACCAGCGACAGCGCCACCACCTGCCAGCGGTAGGGCGCCAGCAGTGATGCCAGCCGCCCCACCGCGCCGCCGATCGGAGCCCGCTCGGCAGCCGCGCCGGCACGGCTCACCCCGCCCCGCCCGATCCATACGGAGCGCCCCCGCGGTGGCGCGGGCCGCCGTCGGGCGCCACCACGGCGCAGCGCAGCGCCTCGCCACTGCCGTCCAGGCGGTAGCGTCCCAAGGAGGCGGGCAGCACCACGGCCGCGCCTGGGTCGACACGCTCCTCACCGCCTGACCAGGTGAGCGTCGCACTCCCACGGGTCATGGCCAGCAGCTGCAGGCTGCTCGGGTCCGAACGCCCCTGGCGCGACGTCCCGTCGAGCTCCACGGCGTCCATTACGAAGTGTGGGCAGCCCACCAGCCGCCGCCAGCCCCCGCCGAGCGCCGCAGGCGACTGCTTGGCATGCTCGCCGCCCGCGAGGCATGCCACCTCCAGCGCCCGTTCGAGGTGCAGCTCGCGAGGACGTCCGCTGGCGTCACGGCGCTGGTAGTCGTAGAGGCGGTAGGTGAGGTCGCTGGTCTGCTGTATCTCGAACAGCATCACTCCGGCGCCGATGGCGTGGACGGTGCCGGCGGGGTTGTAGATGACGTCCCCGGGTGCGACCGACACACGGTTCATGAGCGCGGGCAGGCTCCCGTCCGCGACCGCCGAGCGCACCTCGTCGCGCTCGACGTCCCTACGGAAGCCCCAGAGCACGTGGGCGTCCCCCTGGGCCTCCAGGACGTACCAGGCCTCGCTCTTCCCCAGGTGGCCGCTGCCGGCCTCGTGCGTCAAGGCGTAGGCATCGTCCGGATGGACCTGGACCGAGAGGCGCTCGCGCGCATCGATGAGCTTCGCCAGCAGCGGCACCTTGTCGCCATAGCGTGCGGCGCTCGCGCTTCCGACCAGCCGAACCCCGAGGTCGTCGGCCACGCCCTGCAGGCTCCGTCCCGCGAAGCGGCCGTTGAGCACGACGTTGTCGGCGTACACCAGCCAACCCTCGCCCACGGGGTCGCCGCCGGCGACGCTCACCGGGACGCCCAGCACGTCAGGCAACCGCCCGCCCCCCCAGATGCGGCGGCTGTAGCGAATGTCGAGCCTCAGAGGATAGATCTCGCCGTTGGACATGCGACTCCAAGCACGGGACGCCGGCCCGGTCAACCGTGGTGTGCGCCAGACGCCGGCTTCCGCATACGATAGGGGCCAGAGTCGATGACCCAGGCCCTTTCGCACTTTATCAACGATGCCGGTTGGCTCGCTCCCCTCTACTACGTGGCGTCCTTCCTGGCGACCGCCTTGTTGCCCTTCATCCCGACGCCCCTCGTGGGAGCGCTCGGCGGCAAGGCGTTCGGCTTCCTGCCCGCGGTGGCGTACGGGATCTTCGGGCTGGGCCTGGGCGCCATGGTGGGCCTGCTGCTGGCTCGCAAGATCGGTCGTCCGCTGCTCCTGCTGCTGGTGAGACGCAACGCCCTGGACGACTGGGAGGAGCTGCTGGGCATCCATTCGGTGGCGCTCTGGGGCGTGGTCTACTTCATGCTCAACCTCGACTTCGTGGTGTTGCTCTCCGGCCTGACCTCGCTGCCGCTGCTGGAGCTGTGGATTGCGGCCATGATCGCCCGCACCCCGTGGCTGGTGGCGAGCGCCTGGTTCGGCAGCGCGGTGCTCGTCTCCGACACCGTGATGTGGCTGGCCCTGATCCTGCTGATACCGCTGCTGGTGCTGCTCAACCGGTTGCGTCCGCGCTTGCGGAGCTGGCTGATGCGGCTGAGGCGCGCCCAGCCGCGAGCCGGCCCGCGGTCGGGCTCGTTGGAGGATGGCGGCCGCCTGCCGACCCGCGACGATAGAGCCGGCCGGGAGGCACCCCCGCGCGAGTCCTGAGCGCCAGCAGGCGGCCCGCCGCGTCCGGCGCGCCGTCCTAGCCGCCCGCCGAAACCGGCTGCAGGCGGCCCCCCTCGAGATGGTAGCGGCGCGCCACCGGACGCACCAGGTCCTCGTCGTGGGTCACCATCACGACGGCGGTGCCGCGCTCCCGCGCGAGCTCGAGCAGCAGGTCGAAGACGGCGCGTGCGTTGGCCCGGTCGAGGCTGCCCGTGGGCTCGTCGGCCAGCAGCAGCGGCGGCTCGAGCGCCAGCGCGCGCGCCACCGCCGCACGCTGGCGCTCGCCGCCGGAGACCTTGCCGGGCACGGCGTCCTGGCGCGAGGACAGACCGACGCGCTGCAACAGCGCGCGGGCCCGTGCGTCGTCGCGCAGCCCGCGGATGGTCGCCGGCAGCATCACGTTCTCCAACAGGCTCAGCTCCGCCAGCAGGTAGTGGTTCTGGAACACCAGCCCGAGGTGCCGCGCCCGCTCGGACGCCAGCTCGCGCGGCTTGCGGGTGTGGACGGGCAGCTCCCCCCACCAGACCTCGCCGGCATCGGGCGCGTCGAGCCCCGCCAGCAGGTGGATGAGGGTGCTCTTGCCGGAGCCGCTGGGTCCCAGGATCGCCACCACCTCGCCGGCCTCGACGCGCAGCTCGGCCCCGTCCAGCACCTCCAGTGCGCCGGCCGGGCCGCG
>CAZBZU010000017.1:0-63098 GCA_964496495.1 uncultured bacterium | reverse complement strand
CTTCCCCGGCATGATCCCGCTGTGGTTCCTGCCCTACGCCGTCGCAACCGGCAACTGCTTCCTGCTGAAGCCGAGCGAGAAGGTGCCGATGACCACGCAGATCCTCTTCCGCCTGCTGGAGGAGGCCGGCTTCCCCAAGGGCGTGGTCGGGCTGGTCAACGGCGGCAAGGAGACCGTCGACGCCATCCTGGAGCACCCGGACGTCAAGGCGGTGTCGTTCGTCGGCTCGACGCCGGTGGCCAGGTACATCTACAGCCACGCCACCGCCAACGGCAAGCGCGCGCAGTGCCAGGGCGGCGCCAAGAACCCAGCCGTGGTGCTTCCCGACGCCGACATGAGCATGACCAGCCGCATCCTGACCGACTCGGTGTTCGGCTGCGCGGGCCAGCGCTGCCTGGCCACCTCCGTCACCATCACCGTCGGAGAGGCGCGCAAGGAGTTCACCGAGCGCATGGTCGCCAACGCCGGCGCCCGCAAGGTCGGCTACGGCATGGACGACGGCGTGGAGATGGGGCCCGTCATCACGGCGGACTCCCGGGCGCGCATCGCGGGGCTGGTCGACAAGGGCGTCGAGGAAGGCGCGAAGCTCCTACTGGACGGCCGCGGACGCGGCGTCGACGGCTTCGCCGACGGCTACTTCGTGCATCCCACCATCCTGGACGAGGTCCCGCCGGGCGGCGAGATCGCGCGCACGGAGATCTTCGGGCCGGTGCTGTCGATGATGCACGTGGACTCGATCGAGCAGGCGATCGCGCTCGTCAACGATCGCGCCTACGGCAACCAGGCCTCGCTGTTCACCTCCTCGGGGGCCGCCGCGCGGAAGTTCCGCAACGAGGTCCACGCCGGCAACGTCGGCATCAACCTGGGCGTGGCCGCGCCGATGGCGTTCTTCCCCTTCAGCGGCTGGGGCGAGAGCTTCTTCGGCGACCTGCACGCGCAGGCGCATCACGGGATCGAGTTCTTCACGCAGACCAAGATCGTGATCGAGCGCTGGCCCGATCACTGGAGCCGCACGTTCTGAGCGCCGCCGCGCGCTCGCGAGGAGGACCAGCGTGATCACCGAATCCCAGAGCCGGCCCACCGAGGCGCTGCTGGAGCGCCAGCGCGAGGTCATCTACCCCATCGTCAGCAAGATGTTGATGTACGGCGAGCACCCGCTGGCCGTGGAGCGCGCCAAGGGGTTGCGCCTGTGGGACGTGGAGGGCCGCGACTACCTCGACTTCTTCGGCGGCATCCTCACCGTCTCGGTCGGGCACTGCAACGACGAGGTCACCGAGGCGACCGTCGCGCAGCTGCACAAGGTGCAACACACCTCGTCGCTGTACCTCAACGAGATCACCGTGCGCGTGGCGGAGAAGATCGCGCAGCTCACGCCCGGCCGACTCTCCTCGAGCTTCTTCACCTCCTCCGGCAGCGAGGCCAACGAGACGGCCATCATGACGGCCCGGATGTACACCGGGCGCACCGACGTCATCACGCTACGGCACGCCTACAGCGGCCGCACCCAGACGGCCATGAGCCTGACCGCGCACGCGTCGTGGCGCTCGGGGCACGTCTACGACGGCTACATCAAGCACGTGCGTAGCCCCTACGCCTACCGGGCGCCGCTCGGGCTCGACGAGGACCAGCTTCTCGACCTGTGCGTGCAGGACCTCGAGGAGACGCTCGCGACGGTGACCGACGGCAAGATCGCCGCGTTCATGGCCGAGCCCATCCAGGGCGTCGGCGGCTTCATCGTGCTGCCGCGCGACTACTTCAAACGCATCCTGCCGATCGTGCGGGAGGCCGGGGGGCTGCTCATCGTCGACGAGGTGCAGACCGGCTGGGGCCGCACCGGCGGGCACATGTGCGCCATAGAGCACTGGGGCGTCGAGCCCGACATCATGGTGTTCGCCAAGGGCGTCGCCAACGGCTCGCCGGTGGGCGTCACGGTGACCACCCCGGAGATCGCCGCCGCGGTCGACAGGCTCACCATCGCCACGTTCGGCGGCAACCCGGTCAGCATGGCGGCGGCGCTGGCGACCATCGAGTACATCGAGCGGCACGACCTCCCGGCCAACGCCGCCGAGCAGGGCGCGCGCCTCAGGGAGCGCCTCGAGGCGCTGCAGGGCCGCTACCCCTTCATCGGCGAGGTGCGCGGCATGGGCCTCATGCAGGGGCTCGAGATCGTCGTGCCGGACGGCAGCAAGGCCGCGGACGCCGGCCGTGCCGCCGCCTTCGTCAACGCCGCCCGGGAGCATGGACTGCTGCTCGGCAAGGGCGGCCTGTACGGCAACGCCATCCGCGTCGCGCCGCCGTTGACGGTGAGCGCGGCCGAGGTCGACGAGGCCACCGAGCGCATGGAGCGCGCCCTGGCGGACGTGGCGTGAGCCGCAGCGGCGGCCGCTGGAGGAAGGAGGTGGGTCAGCGGACGGCGCGCGCGGCGCGCCGCACGCGATGCGCATCTATTCCCACGAGTCCGTAAGATAGTGCAACGCGGCGCCGCCGAGCCTCGCTGGCCGCGACGCCACGTCGACCACGGCAACCCCAGGCGGGCCGGCACACGGCCCGTGAACGAAAGGAGGGCGCATGGCGCGCACCGTCAAGGGCGGTTTGATTCAGGCTTCCAACCCCATCCCGGGTGACGACGACCTCCACGCCATCAAGAAGGCGATGATCGACAAGCACATCCCCATGATCGAGGAGGCCGGCCGCAAAGGTGTGCAGGTGCTGTGCCTGCAGGAGATCTTCTACGGGCCCTACTTCTGCCCCTCCCAGGATTCCAAGTGGTACGAGACCGCCGAGCCGATGCCGGGCGGCCCCACCACCCAGATGATGATGGAGCTGGCCAAGCAGTACGGGATGGTCATGATCGTGCCCATCTACGAAGAGGAGATGGCGGGCGTCTACTACAACACCGCCGCCGTCATCGACGCGGACGGCAGCTACCTGGGCAAGTACCGCAAGACGCACATCCCGCAGGTGGCCGGCTTCTTCGAGAAGTTCTTCTTCCGCCCCGGCAACCTCGGCTACCCGGTGTTCGAGACCGCCGTGGGCAAGATCGGCGTGTACATCTGCTACGACCGCCACTTCCCCGAGGGCGCCCGCGCGCTGGGGCTGAACGGCGCCGAGATCGTCTTCAACCCCTCGGCCACCGTGGCCGGCCTCTCGGAGTACATCTGGAAGCTCGAGCAACCCGCCCACGCGGTCGCCAACGGCTACTACGTCGGCGCCATCAACCGCGTCGGCCACGAGAAGCCCTGGGACATCGGCGAGTTCTACGGCCAGTCGTACTTCGTCGACCCGCGCGGCCAGTTCGTGGCGGTGGGAAGCCGCGACAAGGACGAGCTGATCGTCGCCGACCTCGACATGGAGACGATCCGCGAGGTGCGCGACCTGTGGCAGTTCTACCGCGACCGCAGGCCGGAGACGTACGGCGAGCTGGTGGCGCCCTGACCAGGGCGGCGCGTGAGGCGACGCCACGACCCGGAGCGAGGAGCCCTATGCCTGAGACCGAGCTGACGCTGGAGCAGCTGCGCGACCGCTTCAGCGAGACGTACCCGCCGTACACGGCGCACGAGGCGGCCGTGGAGGCCGGTCGCTGCCTGTACTGCTTCGACGCCCCGTGCATTCGGGCTTGCCCGACCGGCATCGACGTCCCCACCTTCATCCGCAAGATTCAGACCGGCAACGTGCTGGGGGCGGCGACCACCATCCTGGAGTCGAACCTGATGGGCCACTCCTGCGGCCGCGTGTGCCCCGTCGACGAGCTCTGCGTCGGCGCCTGCGTGCTGGGCGCCGAGCACCGCCCCATCGCCATCGGCCGGCTGCAGCGCTACGCCACCGACGCCTTCTACCAGGGTGGGCACACACCGTTCGAGGCGCCGCCCGACAGCGGCAAGCGCGTGGCGGTGGTGGGCGCCGGACCCGCCGGGCTGAGCTGCGCCGGCGAGCTGGCGCGGCTCGGCATCCGCGCCACGGTGCTCGAGAAGGAGGAGCACCCGGGGGGCCTCTCCACCTACGGCATCGTCGTGCTGCGCGAGCCCATCCGGGTCTCCCTGGAAGAGGTCGAGCTCGTCCGGCGGCTGGGCGTGGACGTCCAGACCGGCGTGCGCGTCGGCGAGGACGTCACGGCCGACGAGCTGCTGGCGTCGTACGACGCGGTGTTCCTCGCCGCCGGCACCGGCTCCGTGCCGGACCTCGACATCCCCGGCGAGGACCTCACCGGCGTGACCGAGGCGCTGTCCTTCATCGCGGCCACCAAGCTCGCCGAGAAGGACGGCCTGGAGCGCCTCCTAGACCTGCCGGTCGGCGAACGCGTGGTCGTCATCGGCGCCGGCAACACCGCCATCGACGCCGCCACCGTGGCCAGGCGGCTCGGCGCCCAGACGGTCACCATCGCCTACCGCCGAGGCGACAGCGAGATGCCCGCCTACGACTTCGAGGTCGCCTTCGTGCGCAACGAAGGTGTGGACTTCCGGCTGCTGGCCCAGCCCGTCGAGGTGCTGGGCGAAGGCGGCAAGGTGACCGGCCTGCGCTGCGTACGCATGGAGCTCGGCGAGCCGGGAGACGACGGGCGGCGCCGCGTGACGCCGGTGCCGGACAGCGAGTTCGTGCTGCCCTGCGACCAGGTCATCAAGGCGATCGGCCAGAGCAAGCTCGAGCCGCTCTTCCGGGCGTTCCGGGTGGACACCGAACGCGGCTACGTGAAGGTCGACGCGCGGCTGCAAACCTCGAACCCCAAGGTGTTCGCCGGCGGAGACTGCGTTCGCCTCACCGGCCACGCGTTGACGGTGACGGCGGCGCAGGACGGCAAGATCGCGGCCGCGAGCATCGCCGCCGCGCTGGGCGTGCCGGTCGGCGAGGGCGAGCTCCCGAGAGGCGTCAGCCGCTCGGGAGCGGGACGAGCGGGAACGCACCACAGCGGCGCCTTCGCGCCGCCCAGGTCGGCGCCGCACGCCGCCGCGAAGGGAGTCGGAGATGGCTGACCTCTCCTCGAGCTTCGCCGGCATCACCAGCCCGAACCCGTTCTGGCTGGCCTCGGCGCCTCCCACCAACAGCGCCTACCAGGTCAACAAGGCGTTCGAGTACGGCTGGGGCGGTGCCGTCTGGAAGACCATCGGCGCACCCGTGCTGAACGCCTGCAACCGCTACGGCGGGTTCGAGCACGGCGGCCACAAGCTGGTGGCGATCAACAACGTCGAGCTCATCAGCGACCGGCCGCTGGACGCCAACCTGCGCGAGATCACGGAGGTCAAGGCGCTGTGGCCGGACCGCGCCGTGATCGTCTCGGCGATGGTCGAGTCCAGCCCGGAGGCGTGGCGCGACATCGTCAGGCGCATCGAGGACACCGGCGCCGACGGCATCGAGCTCAACTACGGCTGCCCTCACGGGATGTCGGAGCGCGGCATGGGCTCCGCGGTGGGCCAGGTGCCCGAGTACTGCACCATGATCACCGGCTGGGTCGCCGAGGCGGCCTCCATCCCGGTCATCGTCAAGCTGACGCCCAACGTCACCGACATCGTGCCGCCCGCGCGGGCGGCGCTCGCGGGCGGGGCCGACGCGGTGTCGCTCATCAACACCATCAACTCCATCGTCGGCGTCGATCTCGACACCTTCGAGATCCGTCCCAACGTCGGCGGCAAGGGCGGGCACGGCGGCTTCGCCGGGCCGGCGGTGCGGCCCATCGCGCTGCACATGCTCTCGGCGGTGGCATCCGACCCCACCTTCGCCGAGGGCGGGCTGCCCATCTCGGGCATCGGGGGCGTCCAGACCTGGCGCGATGCGGCGGAGTTCCTGCTGCTGGGAGCGAGCAACGTCCAGGTCTGCACGGCGGTGATGCACTACGGCTTCCGCATCATCGAGGACCTCGTCGACGGGCTCTCCAACTGGCTCGACGCCAAGGGCGCGTCCGCCGTGAGGGACATCGTCGGGGTCTCGGTGCCGCGCATCTCGCCGTTCGGCGACTTCGACCTGTCGTTCAAGAGCGTGGCCCGCATCGACGAGACGAGCTGCATCCAGTGCAACCTGTGCTACGTCGCCTGCGACGAGGGAGCGCACCAGTGCATCGACCTCACCGTCGACGGCGCCCGCATCGATCCCGCCACGCTGGCGGACGGCGTCACGCCGCAGCCGAAGGTGCGCGAGGGCGACTGCGTGGGCTGCGACCTCTGCTCGCTGGTCTGTCCGGTGGACGGCTGCATCACCATGGTGAGCGTGGCCACGGACCGGCCGAAGGTCACCTGGAACGACCTGGTACGCGACCGCTCCGAGGTCACCACCGACTGGGACGCCATGCTCGCGTACCGCGAGGAGAACGGCATCGATATCCACTGAGGCCGTCCGGGTGCGCGCACCCGGACCGCGACGCGACCCTTCGGGAGGACCACGACGTGAGCTTGCTGATCAAGAACGGCGACATCATCACCGCGGGCGGCCGGACCACCGCGGACATCTTCTGCCAGGACGAGACCATCACCCGCATCGGCACGGACCTCGACGCCCCCGGCGACGCCGAGGTCATCGACGCCAGCGGGAAGTACGTCTTCCCCGGCTTCATCGACCCGCACGTGCACATCTACCTCCCCTTCATGGGCACGGTGACCAAGGACTCGCACGCCGCCGGCAGCCAGGCGGCGCTGGTCGGCGGCACCACCACCTTCATCGAGATGATCGCGGGCGGGCCCACCCAACCGGCCCTGGAGGCGTACCAGGAGTGGGCCTCCAAGGCGGAGGGGAACAGCGCCTGCGACTACACCTTCCACCTGGCCGTGACCCACTTCAAGGACGACACCGCCGCCCAGCTGCGCAAGATCGTCGCCGACGGCATCACCTCGTTCAAGGTGTTCCTGGCGTACAAGGGCGCGCTCGACGTCAGCGACGACGAGCTCTACCAGACCCTGGAGCTGGCGCGCGAGCTGGGCGTGGTGGTGACGGCGCACTGCGAGAACGCCGAGCTGGTAGCCCGCCGCCAGCAGGCGCTGCTGGCGCAGGGCAAGACCGGGCCGGGCTACCACGAGCCCAGCCGCCCCGCCGGGGTGGAGGCGGAAGGCACTCACCACTTCGCCAGCTTCCTGGAAGTGACCGGCGCCCACGGTTACGTCGTCCACCTCTCCAACGCCGCCGCGCTGGAGGCCGCCCTCGCCGCCAAGCGGCGCGGGGTGGCGCTCACCATCGAGTCGGTCATCCCGCACCTCATCCTCGACAAGAGCTACGCGGAGCGGCCGGATTTCGAGGGCGCCAAGTACGTGATGTCGCCGCCGCTGCGCACCAAGGCCGACCAGGCGGCGCTGTGGCGCGCGCTCGAGCGCGGGCTCATCGACACCGTCGGCACCGACCACGCCCCCTTCGACTTCCACGGCCAGAAGGACATGGGCAAGGACGACTTCACCAAGATCCCCAACGGCATCCCCGCCATCGAGGACCGCGTCAACCTGCTCTACACCTACGGCGTGAGCCGCGGCGGGCTCGACATCCACCGCTTCGTAGACGCCGCCTCCACCCGCGCCGCCAAGACCTTCGGCCTGTTCCCCCGCAAGGGCACCGTGGCCGTGGGGAGCGATGCCGACCTGGTGGTCTACGACCCGGCCTACCGCGGCACCCTGAGCGCCGCCAGGCAGACCATGATCGTGGACTACAACGGCTTCGAGGGCATGGAGATCGACGGCCGCCCGAGCGTCGTCACGGTGCGCGGGAAGGTCGCCGTGCGAGACGGCGCCTTCGTGGGCGAGCCGACCCGCGGCCGGATGCTGAGACGGCCCACGCTCCACGGTTGAGCGCAGGTTGAGCGCACGCGCGCCGATCCCGGAGGAGGAAGCGACAGTGGCGAGCCGATCCGAACCCACGCCCGGCGGCCGGGCAGCGGCCGATGCGGAGCGCCGGCGCTCGGCCACCACCGCCGACCCTGCCGCCGGCCGCCCCGAGCCCGGCCCCGGCACCGCTGGGGGCGGGCCGGCCGCCGGCCCCGGCGCCGCGCCGGCCGCCCCGGGCCCGGCCGCGGCGCCGCCCACGCCGGCGGTCATCCGGGCGACCAAGGTCTGCAAGACGTACCGCGTCCGCGGCACCGAGGCGGTGGCCCTGGAGGACGCCGACCTCGAGGTCTTGCAGGGCGAGTTCGTGAGCCTCATCGGGCCCTCCGGCTGCGGCAAGACGACCCTGCTGCGGCTGGTGGCGGACCTCATCCAACCCACCTCCGGCTCCCTCGAGGTGGCCGGCAAGAGCGCCACCGCCGCGCGGCAGGCCCGCGAGTACGGCTTCGTCTTCCAGGCGCCGGTGCTCTACCACTGGCGCACCGTGATCGCCAACGTCACCCTGCCGCTGGAGATCATGGGGTTCCCTCGCGCCGAACGCCGCGAGCGCGCCGCGGCGCTGCTCGCCATGGTCGGCCTGGAGGGCTTCCACCGCCAGTACCCGTGGCAGCTCTCCGGCGGCATGCAGCAGCGCGTGTCGATCGCCAGGGCGCTGGCGTTCGACCCCAAGCTGCTGCTGATGGACGAGCCCTTCGGGGCCCTCGACGAGATCACCCGCGAGGGGCTCAACCACGAGCTGCTGCGCATCTGGGGCCAGACCGGCAAGACCGTGCTGTTCGTGACGCACTCGATCCCCGAGGCGGTGTTCCTGTCGTCGCGCATCGTGGTGATGACGGCCAGGCCCGGGCGCATCCAGACCATCATCGACGTCGACCTGCCGTACCCGCGCTCGGCCGAGACGCGGGAGTCCGAGCGCTTCTTCGAGCTCACCACCGCCGTGCGTGAGGCGTTGCGGCTGGGGCAGCGCGGCGCCTACGGCGTCACGGCCACGACCCCGACCGCCGGCGAGCCCGGCGGCGGAGAGGACGACGCCACGCCATGAGCTGGCTTCGCCGCGTCTGGCCGGTGGTCGCCGTGATGCTGGCGACGGTCGCCCTGGGCTACCCGGTGGCGCTGCTGTTCGGCCTGCCGCTGGCACGCCAGCGCATGAACGACCTCAGCAACTGGACCTCCCAGACGGTCGCGGCGCAACCGGTGGCGCGCGTTCCCACCACCCCGTCGACCCTCACCTTCGCCTCCGCCCCGGCGAGCGGCGTGCTGGTGCGCGACGGCGCGCCGCTGGCAAGCCCCTACCGCCAGGACGGCGATACCGTGCAGCTCGGCGCCCCCCTCGCGCGCCCCGCGGTGACCCTCGGGGCCGCCCTTCGAGGACCGCTCGACGCCGCCGGCCTGGTGTACCGGCTGCCCGCGGCGGCCGACACCGGCGAGCCCCTCTATCTGAACGGCACCCTGCTCCACGCCGGCGCGATCCAGTCGCACGAGCGCGCCGACGGCCGCGTCACCACCTTCACCTTCGACGCCGCCTCCGGACCCGTCGCCGTCGGCGACCGCGTGCTGATACAGGGGCGCGACTACCGGGCGAAGGGCGACAAGGTCGTCTTCGCCAACCCCCCCGACTTCAACGTCGACGTGCGCCGCATCACCGGCGACTACGCCGTCCTCGACGCGGCGAAGGGCATCGTGGCGCTCGCCCGCCCCGCCGGCGCCGCGCCGCGCCTCGGCGTCGACGCGGTGCGCCTGGCGGAGCGCCTCGCCGGCGCCGTGAACGGCAGCAACCGCACCTTCACCCTGGCGCACGCCCCGCTCGTCCGCACCGACCCCTCGCGGCAGGTGTACCTGGACGGCACCGCTCTCTCCTCGGCGCCGGAGCGGCCCCGGGAGCGCGTCGACGGCCAGCGGGCGCGCTTCACCTTCGCCTCCTCCCGCGGCCTGGTCACCGTCGACGGCCAGCTCATGAGCCCGGGCACGCAGTACACCCGCGACGGGCCGGTCGTCACCTTCACGCAACCGCCACGGCGCAACGCCGAGGTGCGCCAGTACCGCGACTATCTCGTCAGTGACGTGCGTGCGGGCACCATCACGCTGGCGACGCCCCCGAAGCCGGGGAGCGTGGTGTGGGCCGCCAACTACACCTACTACGCGCGGCCCGCCTGCGGCACCACCGTGATGCAGTGCTTCGCCAGCATGCCGCAGCACCCGGTGCCGTTCCCCAACTGGATCGCCGCGCGGGTGGTGCCGTACGTCAGCCACTACCCCATCACCGACCAGCGCAACATCGTGCGCGGGGTGCTCTACACCACCGCCGGCACCGTGTCGGCGCTGTTGCTGGGTGGCGCCTTCGGCGTGCTGCTGGCGGTGCTGTTCGTGTTCCTCAGGCCGCTCGAGCAGGCGCTGCTCCCCTGGGTGATCGCCTCGCAGACGATCCCCATCATCGCGCTGGTGCCGGTGCTGCTGCTGATCCTCGGCAACGTCGGCATCACCGTGCAGACGAGCCTCATCCCCACCGCCCTGATCGGCGCCTACATCGCCTTCTTCCCCGTCACGGTGGGGACGGTGACCGGCCTGCGGTCGGTCGACCCGCTGGCGCTCGACCTGATGACGAGCTACGCCGCCAACCCCTTCCAGGTGTTCGTCAAGGTGCGCTTCCCGGCGGCGGTGCCGTTCCTGTTCACCAGCCTCAAGCTGGGCACGGCCGCCGCGCTGGTGGGAGCGCTGGTGGCCGAGACCGAGTCCAACAACCGCCGCGGGCTGGGCTACGACATCGTCGGCCAGGTCCAGGCCGGCAACGTCTCCGACCTGTGGATCCTGCTCTTGATCTCCGCCGCGCTCGGCATCGGGCTGGTGGCGCTGGTCGGCCTGATCCAGCGCTTCACCGCGCCGTGGGACCGCCCATGACCGGCAGCCTTCGCAGCGTCCTCGCCGGCGCCCGGCGGCAACGCCCCACCTGGCCGGCGCTGGCCGGCCTGGCGCTGGCCTTGGCCGGGCTCTTCGGCCCGCTCAGCGCCGGCGGCCCCGACACACTGGCGCGCCTGGGCGCCTGGCCGCTGCTCGTCCTGCTCGTCGCGGCGCTGCTCGCCCTCGACGGCCGGCTGGGCAGCTCCGCGGCGCTGGCGCCGCTGGCGCTGCTGGGCGCTTACCTCAGCCTGCTCGGCCAGCGGGCGCTGGCCGGTCCCGGCGCCTGGGGCTACTGGACCGCCTTCTGGGGCTTCGTGCTGGCCTCGCTGGCGGCGTTCGGACGGGTGAGCCTGACGTCCTTGCGCGCCGACGCGCCGGCGTTCGACAAGCGCCTGCAACGCATCCTCCCCGTCGCCATGGTGCCGCTGGTGGTGCTGCTGCTGTGGGAAGGGCTGGTCGTGGGGTACCGCGTGCCGCTGGGGATCTTCCCGCGGGTCTCCGACATCGCCAGCGCCCTGGTCACCTCCTGGCCGGTCCTGCTGCAGGACAGCTACGTCACCTTCGTGAAGGAAGTGCTGCTCGGCTTCGCCATCGGCCTGGCCACCGGCTACCTCGCCGGCGTCGCGGTCGCCGGCAGCCGCTTCCTCCAGCGCGGCTTCCTGCCGCTCGCGACCGCCTTCGGCGCCGTTCCCATCGTCGGCCTGGCCCCGGTGCTGGGGCGGGCCTTCGGCGTCGACTGGCAGTCCAAGGCGGCCGTCGTGGTCATCGTCACGTTCTTCCCGGTGGTGCTCAACACCGTGCAGGGACTGACACGGGTCGACCCGCTGCAGCTGGAGCTGCTCCACGCCTACGCGGCGACGCCGCGTCAGGTGTTCGCGGCGCTGCGTTTCCCGAACTCGCTGCCCTTCGTGTTCAACGCCCTCAAGATCTCCGTGGTGGTCTCCATCGTCAGCGTGATCGTCGCCGAGTTCCTCATCCCCGGCCCGCCCAACGGGCTCGGCCAGCGCATCAGCCTCTCGGCTCACCGCGGCGCCTTCGACGTGGTCTTCGCCGCCATCTTCGTCTCGAGCGTCATCTCCATGATCCTGTACGGGACCATCATGGCGATCGAGCGCCTCACGACGTCGTGGCACCCGTCCAGCAGGGGGTCGTGACATGGGACCCTGACGACCCTCGCCCGCCCGCGGCGCCCGCCCGTCCTCGGCCGCCGCCTCTACTCGGCAGCCGCCGCAGGCGCGCGACCCCCGCCGAAACCCTCGGCCGATCCCGGACGAGGCGCCGTTCTCGGCCCCGACCGCTCAACCGTGGAGGAGGAGACATGAGACCATCCCGCCGCGCAGCCTTCACCCTGCTGGCGCTCGCGCTTCTCGCCCTGCCCGTAGGCATGGCGCAGAACCTGATCAAGATCAACTTCCAGTCGAAGTGGTTCCCTCAGGCCCAGTTCGCCGGCTACTTCGTGGCTCAAGACAAGGGCTTCTACGCCGACGAGGGACTCGACGTGAACATCCTCGACGGCGGCAACGTCAACCCCACCGTGCAGGTCGGCTCCGGCAACGCCGACTTCGGCACCGACTGGGTCGCGAACATGCTGACGCAGCGCGAGAAAGGGCTCGACGTCGTCACCATCGCGCAGATGTTCCAGGCCTCGGGTTACCGCCTGGTGGCGCTCAAGAGCTCGGGCATCACCAGCATCCAGGACCTCGCCGGCAAGACCGTCGGGGTGTGGGGTTTCGGCAACGAGTTCGCGGCGCAGGCCGTGTTCGCGGCGGCCGGCTTCACCTCCAACCTCGACCCCACGGTCAAGAACCCGGACATCAAGACGGTGGTGTACGCGTTCGATCCCTCGCTGGTGTTCCCGAACAAGGTCGACGTCGCCAGCGCCATGACCTACAACGAGCTCGACCAGATCGTCGGCCTCGGCTATCCGCTCAGCTCCCTGGTCATCCTCAACCCCGCCGACGTCGGCGCGAACCTCCTCGAGGACAACATCTTCACGACCCCGAAGGTGCTGAACAGCAGCAACTTCAAGGGCTCGGGGCTGACCGGCATGCAGGTCGCCGAGCGCTTCCTGCGGGCCAGCATCAAGGGCTGGCAGTACGCCATCGACCACCAGAAGGAAGCCGTCGATATCGTGCTCAAGCACTGCGGCGACACCTGCGCCGGCTCCGGCACGCGGCAGAGCCCCGTCATCCACCAGACCTGGCAGATGGCCGAGGTGGCCAAGCTGGTGAAGCCCACGCCGGACACCAAGATCGGGCACCTCGACAAGGCCGCCTTCGACCGCTCGGTCAACCTGCTGGTCAAGGTCGGGCTCCTCAAGCAGCCCGTCAGCTTCTCCGACGCCGTGGACACGCGCGCGTACGACGCCATCTCGCAGTAGCTCCGCGCGCAACGCGTACCGTCCGGCTGCGGCCGGCCGCAACGTCGGCCGGCCGCAGCCTGCTGGTCGTACACTGGCGGCAGCTTGCCGGCCACCTGACACTTGTCATCCCATCGGCATGACGCCCCGCACTACGATCCACCCTCCGGTCGGCAGCATAGTACCGGTCATGGAGGTCCAAAGAGTGACCGTTCCGAGCACGTCCACCACCACGGGGCCGGCCACCGGCGCCGACGCGGCCGGCGCCGCTGCCCCGGCGCGCGTGATCGCCGAGATGGCGAGCGTGCGCAAGGACTACGGCAACGTGCAGGCGTTGCGCGGCGTCGACCTGCAGGTCCGCGCGGGCGAGGTGCTGGCGCTGCTCGGTCCCAACGGCGCCGGCAAGACCACCTCGGTCGGGCTGCTGCTCGGCCTGCTCAAGCCGACCGCCGGCAGCGTGACGCTCTTCGGCGGCGACCCGGAGGGCGCCGCGGCCAAGATGCGCACCGGCGCCATGCTGCAGATCTCCGGCGTGCCCGCCACCCTCAAGGTGCGTGAGCACCTGGAGCTGTTCGCCAGCTACTACCCGGCCCCGCTCCCCATCGCGCGGGCGCTGGAGCTCGCCGGCCTCGGCGAGGTCGCGGAGCGGCCCTACGGCAAGCTCTCCGGCGGCCAGAAGCAACGCGTCCACTTCGCCCTGGCGCTGGTCGGCAACCCCGACCTGCTCTTCCTCGACGAGCCCACCACCGGCATGGACGTCGGCGCGCGCCGCGCCTTCTGGCAGCAGGTGCGCGCCTTCATCGGCTCCGGCCGTACGGTGGTGCTCACCACCCACTACCTCGAGGAGGCCGACGCGCTGGCGGACCGCATCGTGGTGATCGACCACGGCCGGGTGATCGCCGAGGGCGCTCCCAGCGACATCAAGTCGCGCACCGCCGGGCGCCGCATCCACGCCGTGACGCGGCTCGAGCCGGAGCTGATCCGCTCGCTGCCGGGCGTGGTGTCGGTGGAGCGGAGCGGCGCGGCCCTCGACATCCTGGCCACGGACGCCGAGCCCGTGGTGCTGGAGATGCTGCAGCGCGACGGCGAGCTGCGCGACCTGGAGGTCGGCGGCGCCGGCCTGGAGGACGCCTTCCTGGCGCTCACCGGCAACGGCGCCGAGGCCGCCCGGGCCGGAGGCCGCGCGTGACCGCCTCCACCGCCCGCACCGACGAGGCCGCCCTCCCCAAGCGCAACCTGGCGCGCCTCTACCTGCTGGAGGCCAAGTTCGAGTTCCTCAAGCTCTGGCGCCTGCGCGGCTACAGCGTGTCCACGCTGGTGTTCCCGCTGATGTTCTACCTGATCTTCGGCGCCACCTTCGGGCGCTTCACGACCCAGGGGATCCGGGTGGCCACCTACCTGATGGTCAGCTACGCCGCCGTCGGCGTGATCAACGCCGCGGTGTTCGCCTTCGGCGCGGGCGTGGCCGCCGAGCGCGGCCAGGGCTGGATGATGCTCAAGCGCGTCTCCCCCATGCCGCCCTCGGCCTACTTCGTGGCCAAGACGGTGATGGCCATGCTGTTCTCGGCGCTGGTGCTGGTCATCCTCACGGTGACGGCCTACCTGATGCAGGGCGTGCACCTCGCCGCCGGCGCCTGGCTCGAGCTGCTCGGCGTGCTGGTGGCGGGCGTGATCCCCTTCGCGGCCATGGGGCTGATGTTCGGCTACGCGCTCGGGCCCAACTCCGCGCCCACGGTGCTGAACCTGGTCAACCTGCCGATGGCCTTCGCCTCGGGCCTCTACATCCCGCTCGACCAGCTGCCCCCGCTCATCCAGCACATCGCCGTCTACCTGCCCGCCTACCACTTCGCCCAGCTCGCCCTGAGCACCATCCACGCCGACGCGATCGGCAGCGTCGCCGGCCACCTGACCGCGCTCGCCGCCTTCACCGCCGTCTTCGGCTTCGTGGCGGTGCGCGCCTACCGGCGCGACGAAGGCAGGACCTACGGCTGAGTCCGCCGCCAGTGGCGAGCGGGGCCCGGGTCGCGCGCGCCGCGCGCCCGGGGGTGGCGCGGCCGCCGGCGGCGGCCGTCGCCCCACGCCGGCGGGCGACGCCGGGGAGTTGGGAGCCACATGATCCGCGTGGTGCTCGCCGAGGACCAGGCGATGGTGCTGGGGGCGCTGGCGGCGCTGCTCGAGCTCGAGGGCGACATCGAGGTGGTGGCGCAGGCGCCGGACGGTGAGGCGGCCCTGGCGGCCGCCAGCGAGCTCAAGCCCGACGTCCTCGTCACCGACATCGAGATGCCGAGCATGACCGGGCTCGAGCTGGCGGCGGAGGTGCGCCGCCGCGGCCTGGGCGTGAAGGTCGTGATCCTCACCACCTTCGCCCGCTCGGGCTACCTGCGGCGCGCGCTGGATGCCGGGGCCAGCGGCTATCTCCTGAAGGACGCGCCGGCCGGCGAGCTGGCCGACGCGCTCAGGCGCGTGGTGGCCGGCGGCCGCGCCATCGACCCGGCGCTGGCGGCCGAGGCCTGGGGCGAGCCCGACCCGCTCAGCGAACGCGAGCGCCAGGTGCTCAGGCTCGCCGGCCAGGGCCGGGCGGGAGCGGACATCGCCGCCGCCCTGGGCCTTTCCGAAGGCACCGTGCGCAACTACCTCTCCGAGGCCATCAGCAAGCTGGGCGCCGCCAACCGCGTCGAGGCCGCCCGCATCGCCCGGGAGCGCGGCTGGCTGTAGGGCGACCGCGCGCCCGTCGGGTAGGCTTAAGCGCGCAAGGGTGCGCCGCCGCCGGCGCGCGGGCGGGAGCCTGCCCGAGACGCGGCGGGAAGGAGTCAGCCGTGGAGCTTTCCCTCGTTGCCATCGACAAGCCCGAGGCGCTCAACGTGGTGCTGGGGCAGTCCCACTTCATCAAGACGGTGGAGGACATCCACGAGGCTCTGGTGACCGCCGTGCCCGGCATCCGCTTCGGGCTGGCCTTCTGCGAGGCGTCCGGCGCGCGGCTGGTGCGCACCAGCGGCACCGACGAGGCGCTGGTGGCGCTCGCCGGCCGCAACGCCCAGGCCCTCGGCGCCGGCCACAGCTTCGTGCTGATGCTCGGCGACGGCGCCTTCCCCGTCAACATCATGGGGGCGCTGAAGGCGGTGCCCGAGGTCTGCACCATCTACTGCGCCACGGCCAACCCGCTGCAGGTGATCGTGGCGGAGAGCGAACAGGGCCGCGGCATCGTGGGCGTGATCGACGGCGAGCCGCCGCTGGGCGTGGAAGGTGACGACGACGTCGCCTGGCGCAAGGGCCTGCTCCGCGAGCTCGGCTACAAGCTCTAGGGCGGGAGCCGCCATGAGGATCGGCATTCTCTCGGACATCCACGACCAGGTCTGGAACCTTCGGGCCGCTCTGGCGGCATTGCAGGACGTCGACGCGCTGCTGGTTGCCGGCGACCTGTGCTCGCCCTTCGTCCTCCGCATCCTGGCGCAGGGCTTCCGGCAGGGGCACATCCACGTGGTCTTCGGCAACAACGACGGCGACCGCTTCCGCATGGCGCAGGTCGCCCGCGCCTACGACCACGTGGAGCTGCATGGCGAGGTCTACCGCGGCCGGCTGGACGACCGCGAGCTGGTGATGAACCACTTCCCCGACCTGGCGGCGCCGATGGACGAGGAGCGGGCCCAGCTGATCGTGTACGGGCACGACCACCGCTTCCACGTGGAGCGCACCCGGGCGGGCGGCTGGCGCCTCGACCCCGGAACCCTGCTGGGGTACGCGCCGCTGGACGACGCCGACGTGCCCGCCACCTTCCTGATCTACGACGGCGACAACGACGAGGTTCACGGCTTCATGCTGGCAGCCTCCGACGAGCACGCGGCCGCGCCCCCGGCCGTGCCCTACCGGCGCTAGGCGGCCGTCCGGGCCGCCCGCCGACACGTCCCGCCGACCTGCGACCAACGGCATCGGCCGCCGGCGGACGCCGGCGGCCGATCGTGCGAGCCAGCGACCGTCAGCGGTCGATGGTGATCTGCCCCAGCCCGCCGTCCACGTTGAGGTCCACACGGTTGCCGGCGGTGGCGTAGCCCGGCGTCTGGTAGGTGTCGCCGGAGCGGTCGAAGGCCCCGTTCACGCGGACCGAGCCGAGGCCCTGGTGCACCGTCACGCGGGCCTCCGTGCCCGCAGGGATGGTGATGTGGGTGGCGCCCACGCCGGCCTTGAAGTCCGCGCGGTAGTTGCCGCTGGCGGGCAGGGTGGCGGTGACCTCGCCCACCCCGGCCTCCATCCGCAGGCTGCTGAGGTCGACCCGCCGCAGGTCGAGGTGCGCGCTACCCACGCCGGTCTTGATGGCCAGGGCGATGGGCACGCCGCGGGCGAGATCGAGATCCCAGGCACGGCGCTGGCCGCCGCCCAGGTCGGCGCCCGGGCGCTGGTCGCTGACGAGGCGCAGCACGGCGGTGTCGCCGCGCCGGCTGAGCTCGTCGCTGAGGGTCTCGCCGCGGCCGGTGCGGATCGTGCCCTCCACCAGCGCGGTGGAGCCCGCAAGGCTACCGAGGCGCAGCGAGCCCACCGTGGTGGTGATGCCGACGTCGGCCGAGCGGGCGCCCGCCAGGGCGTGCGACACCGTGTGCAGCTCGCCCGCCGGCGTGCCCCAGATGAGGCGGCCACCCGGCGCGCCGCCCTCGTAGGCGAACAGCAGGGCGCCCACCACGATGGCGCCTCCCCACACCGCGAGGCGGTAGCGTCGCCGCGTGAGCATGTCCACGCCCAGCGCCACCAGCAGCACCGGCCACAGGTAGGCGAGCTGCACCAGCAGGTTCCAGCTCAGCCAGCCGACGTTCCCGAGCAGGATGAGCACCCCGACGACGATCAGGAGGACGGCCAGACCGCCGCCTCGGCCACGGCCGCGCCGGTCCTCGGGTTGACTTCGCGTTGCCATCACGGTCCCTCCTCGCAGCGATTCTAGGGCCGCGGGGCGCCGTACGCGTCGGTGCTTTGCCCGACGCCAGGACGGGCCCGCGCAGCTAGCATGACGGCACCCGGGTGGCGTTCTGCACCCGCGCGGGAGGGCTTGGCATGGCAACCGAGCGCAGGGAGTACGAGGTCCATGACTTCGACGCCATCGAGCTCCGCTGGGCCGGAGACCTGGTGGTCGAGCAGGGCGGCGGCGAGCGCGTCGCGGCCGAAGGGGACGCCGAGGTGCTGGAGAAGCTGAGCGTGCGCGTCGACGACCGCCGGCTGATCCTGGAGATGGGTCAGGACTGGTTCGAGCGCTTCATGGAGGGCCTGCGCAGCATGGGCCGCCAGCCGCTCACCTTCCACGTGGGCGTGGCGACCCTCGAGCGGCTGGCGATCTCCGGTCGCGGCAACGTCCGCTGCGACAGCCTGACCGCCGACGCCCTCGACCTCAGCGTCAGCGGCCGCGGCAACGTTCGCATCCACGACCTGCAGGCCCGCGAGCTGCATGTGCGCATCGCCGGCCGCGGCGAGGTCGACATCGGCGGCCGGGCCGAGGAGGCTCGCCTGGACATCGCCGGCTCGGGCGAGGTGGAGCTCGCCGCGCTCGAGGCCGCGCGCGCCGAGGTGCGCATCAGCGGCCACGGCGAGTGCGAGCTGCGGGTGAGCGACGATCTCGACGTCAGCATCTCCGGATTCGGGCGCGTGCGCTACCACGGCGATCCGCACATCCGCCAGACCATCGCCGGCGCCGGAAGCGTGCAGCGCCTCGGCGACTGATCCCGCCGGCGAAGGCGGCGGGCCCCCAAGGAGCCGGCCGCGTCTCAGGCAAGGCGGCCGCGGGCTGCTGCTGCGGACGGGGAGGCGGGCGCGGGGTCGCCGGCGGTCTCGAGCTCGGCGCCGAGCGCCGCCAGCGCCTGCGGCAGGCCGAGGTGAGCGCAGCGCGCGCCGTGGCGGGCGCTGAAGCCGGACCGCGCCAGGCGGTCGCGCACCGGCCCTTTCACGGCTGCGAGGTGGAGGGTGACGCCCTCGGCGTCCCACGCCCGCAGCCGCCGCTCGAGCGCGGCCAGCGCGGCGGCGTCCACGTCGTTGACGGCGGAGAAGTCGAGCACCACCGCCCGCACGCGCTCGCCCGACGACGTCCGGCGGCCCTCGGCGGCACGCTCGAGCCAGCCGTCCAGGAAGCCTGCGTTGGCGAAGTGCAGGCTGGCGTCGGGTCGGGCGATGAGTACGCCGCGGTAGCGCCGGGCTGCCGGGAAGCGCGTGACGTTGCGGAACACGCCGGCCTCCTCCAGCAAGCCGAGCTCGGCCACGTGCGGGGCGGCGCTGCGCGCCAGCAGAGCCAGCAGCGAGAAGGCGACCCCGGCGACGATGCCGGCCTGAACCCCGAGCGCCAGCGTGGCCGCGGCCGTGACCATTAGCGCGAAGCCGTCGGCCGGCCGCACCCGGAACAGCCGCAGCGGCTCGCGCACGTCCACCAGCCCGAGCACGGCGACGAACACGATGGCGCCCAGCACCGCCCGCGGCAGGTAGTGGAACAGCGGCGTCAACGCCAGCAGGCCCACCACCAGCAGCGCGGCGCGCACCACCGACGCCAGCTGGGTACGGGCGCCCGCCTGGTAGTTGACCGCCGAGCGGCCCAACCCGCCGCCGAGGGGGAAGCCACCCGCCACGCCTGAGACGGCGTTGGCGAGGCCCAGTCCGATCAGCTCGCGGTTGGCGTCCACGCTGACGCCCTGGCGGGCGGCCAGCGAGCGCCCCACCGCGATGGCCTCCATGGTGCCCACGAAGGCGAGCGCCAGGGCCGACGGGAGCAGCGAGGCCACGGCGCCCAGGTCCAGCTGCGGCAGGCCCAGCTGCGGCAACCCGCGCGGGACCTGCCCCACCACCGCCACCCCGGCGTTGTCGAGGCGCGCCAGCCCGACCAGAACGGTCCCGAGCACCACGGCCACCAACGGGCCCGGCAGGGCACGCAGCCGCAGGCGCTTGAGGGCCAGCAGCACCAGCACGCTGCCCGCGCCGACGGCGAGCGTGGGCAGGTTCGTGTCCGCGAGGTGCGGCAGCAGCCCGCGCAGCGACCCGATCGCGCCGCCGCCGCTGGCGGCCTGCACCCCGAGCAGGTACTTCAGCTGGCTCACGGCGATGATGATGGCGGCGCCCGAGGTGAAGCCGCTCACCACCGCGCTCGACAGGAAGTTCGTGATGAAGCCGGCGCGCAGGAGCCCGAGCAGCAGCTGGACCAGCCCCGCCAGCAGCGCCAGCCCGCCGGCGAGGACCACGAACGAGGCGCTCCCCGGCGTGGCCAGCCGCGACACCGCCGTCAGCGTGAGCAGCGCGGTGAGCGCCGACGGGCCGACCGCCAGCTGCCTGGAGGAGCCGACCAGCACGTACGCCAGCACCGGCACCGCGGACGCGTACAGGCCCGCCACCGGCGGCATGCCCGCCAGCATGGCGTAGGCCATGCCTTGCGGCACCAGCATGACCGCCACGACCATGCCGGCGTTGAGGTCGAACGGGAGGTCGTGGGCGCGGTAGCGGCGCAACCAGCCCCAGGCCGGCAGCCAGCGTTCCAACGCCGACGTGCTCAACGGCCGCGGCGGTCGGGCGCGCCCGCTCCTTCCTCGACCCCGGGCTTCTCCACCGGCTTGCCGCGCGACACCCACAGGTAGGTGCCGCCCATCAGGTTGGCGACCTTGCCGAAGCCGGCGCGGCTGGTGAGGTACTCGGCCGCCATGCCGGAGCGGTTGCCGCTGGCGCACACCAGGACCAGCGGCTCGCGCAGCTCGGCGATGCGGGAGATCAGCTCGTCGAGCGGGATGTTGACGGCGCCTGGAACGTGACCCGCGCCGAACTCCCAGGTCTCGCGCACGTCCACGATCTGGGCGCCTTCCTCGAGCCAGGCGCTGACGTCGTCGGGGTAGATCTCATCGAACATGCTGCGGTCCTCCGGGGTGGTCCTGCATGGGCGAGGCGGGCGGGGCGCCGGCGGCGCCCCGCTGATGCTGCTCGAGCCAGCCGGGGTAGCTGCCCTCGAGCTCGGAGACGTTGGTGAAGCCCTCGGCGCGTAGCAGGCTGGCCACCACCGCCGAGCGCACGCCGGTCTGGCAGTGCACCACCAGGCGGCCGCCGCGCGGCAGGCTGTCGAGCTCCCAGGCCACCCGCCCGCCGTGGAGCTGGCGCGCGCCGGGGATGTGCCCCTCGGCGTGCTCGTTGGCGGTTCGCACGTCGAGGACGGTGGCGCCGTCCAGGTCTGCGGGGGACGTCTGCGGGAGGGGCTCGAGCGCCAGGCCGTCGAGGCTCGGCAGATAGCCGACGACGGCGTCGATGCCCACCCAGCTCAGGCGCTCGCGGTAGCCGGCCCCGCGCTCGGCATCGGGCGCCAGCACCACGATCTCGCGCTCGTCGCGCTCGGGGTCGAGGACCCAGGCAGCGTAGCTGGCGAAGCTCTTGCCGCCGGGCACGGTGAGGGCCCCGGCCGCGGCGCCCTGCCGCTGCTCGCTCTCCGGCCGGGTGTCGACGAGCCGCAGGTCGCGGCCGAGCCGCTCGCGCACCTCGCCGGCGTCCAGCCGCCGCAGCGGCGGACGCTCGCCTAGCAGCGGCGCCCCGTCGCGGTTCCAGCGCTTCATGCGGCCGAAGTAGCGCGGCGCGTCGGGCTGACCGTCCAGCAACGCCGTCACGAAGCCGTCCTCGTCGCCACGCTCCAGGTAGTCGCGCCACCAGGCGGTGAGGCGCTCGTACCCCACGGTGGTGCTGGCCACCGTCCCGAGGGCCTTGCCGCAGGCACTGCCGGCGCCGTGCCCGGGCCACACCTGCACGTGGTCGGGCAGCGTGAGGAAGACGTCGCGCAGGCTGGCGAAGAGCTGCCTGGCACCGGCGAAGCGGGTGTCGACGCCGCCGGCCGCCTGGTCGAGCAGGTCGGGCCGGCCGACGTCGCCGACGAACACGAAGTCGCCGCTCAGCAGGTAGCCGGGATGCCCGCTGAGACCGCGGTCGGTGACCAGGAAGGCGAGGTGCTCGGGCGTGTGCCCGGGGGTGTGCAGGGCGGTCAGCTCCACGTTCCCCACGCGGATGGCGCTCCGGTGCCGCAGCGCCACGTGGTCGAAGCGGTAGCGCCAGTCGTCGTCGCCCGCCCGGTGCGGGGCACCCTCGTCGGAGAGGTGGAGGGTCGCGCCGGTCGCGGCCGCCAGCTCGCGCGCGCCGGACAGGTAGTCGGCGTGCACGTGCGTGTCGGCCACGGCGGTGATGCGCAGCCCCTGTGCCTCGGCCTCCTGGAGGTAGGCGTGCACGTCACGGCGCGGGTCGACGACCACCGCCTCCCCACTGGCCTGGCAGCCGATCAGGTAGCTCCCCTGCGCCAGGTCTGCGTCGTAGAAGTGCTTGAAGACCATCCGTCTCCCTTCGGGGCGGTGGCGCCGTGCTGCGCCGCAGCCGGGTGGGGCAACGGGGCGCGTCTGCGCCCTTCCTCGAGATGGCGGCCGGCCGCCCGCTAGCGCCACGGGTGCCAGGGTTCGAGGGTAATACCCCTACGGGATATCGTCAACGGCTCACGCGACGTGCCTCGGCGCGACCGGCGGGCGTCGCAGCACCCGGGGCCGCGGGCAGCTAGCCCGCCGCCACCCGCCCGGCCGCCTGCAGGTGACGCTTGAGCGCCCGCTCCCCGCCGCGGAAGCTGTACGCCTCGAAGCCCGCTTGCTGCATCACCTCGGCGGCCTGCGCGCTCCTGGTGCCCACCTCGCACACCAGCACGTAGGTGCGCTGCTTGTCGAGCTCTCGTAGCCGCCCCAGCAACGCCGGCAGGGGCGCGTGGACGGCGCCCTCGGGGTGCCAGGCCAGGTGCCGCGCCCGGCCGCGGCAGTCGAGCAGCACGGCGTCCTCGGGCAGCGCTTCCACGAACAGGTAGGGCAGCGTCAGGTCGGCCGGCGTGAGCGCGCGCAGCGGGCGGCGCGCCTCGACCGCGGCCATGACCAGCGCACGCAGCGACGCCAGGTGCAGCCCCCGCTCCTCCTCCGCCACCTCCGCGGGCCGGGAGGCGGTGACCGGGTGGCCGGGGGTGATGGCGCAGTACTCGCGGACCTGTGCGGACAGCGCGGCGGTGCCGATGCGCTCGGCGGCGCGGATGATCTCCAGCTTGTCCATGCCGGCGAGGGGTCGCAGCACCGGGCGCTCGGCCACGGCGTCGATGGCGCGCAGGTTGCTGAGCGTCTGGGAGGACACCTGGGCCAGCGCCTCGCCGGTGATCAGGGCATCGACCGTCTGCGGGCGCCGCCGGCGCCGCCCCTCGCGTGCGTGCTCCTCCAGCCGGAGGTCGATGGCATCGGCGAGGATGTCGCCGGCGCGGAGCATCTGCCGCTTGAGCACCACCTGCCAGTAGGCGGGCCTGGCGGAGGCCTCCAGCTCCTCCACCGCCGGCCCGAAGTCGACGGCATAGAAGTCGGGGCGGGTGCCGGAGGCCCAGCCGTCGGTGACCACCTTGGCGACCTGGAGCGCCAGACGCTCCGAGGCGCTGCCGCCCATGCGGCAGTGCAGGAAGTCGACCTCGATGCCGCGCTTCATGACGTACCAGGCCGCCACCACCGAGTCGTAGCCGCCCGAGAGCAGGGCCAGCGCGCGGCCCCCGGTGCCGAGCGGCAGGCCGCCCGCGCCCGGCAGCCGCTCGCTGAAGAACACCGCGCGGCTGCCCGACACCTCCACCGACACGGTGATCTCCGGCTCGGTGAGGTCGACGGTGGCACCCTCGTTGATGGCGGCGCCCAGCTCCCGCTCGACGTCCATCGAGCGGAACGGGTGGTTGCCCGTGCGCTTGCAGCGCACGGCGTAGCGGCGACCCTTCACGCGCTCGCCGAAGAGCGCGGCCCCGGCCTCGACGATGGCGCCGAGCTCGGCCTGGCAGTGCCCCTCGGCAGGGGAGAAGGAGCCGACCCCGAAGACGCGCGACAGCGCCTCGCGCGCGCGGGCGCCGACCTCGGCCGCGCTCTCGTCGCCGGGGTCGACGGTGATCATCAGCCGGCCGTAGAGCGAGCGCACCCGAGCGTTCAGGCCCCAGCGCTTGACCGCGTCGCCCAGGTTGGTCTTGAGGCGCTTGCGGAAGGCGCTGCGGGTGGTGGGGGACTTGATCGCCAGCTCGGGCGCCGGTCGCACCACGAACAGCAGCTGGCCGTCCTCGAGTCCCGGTTGCTCCTCGCGTGCCCAACCTGCCACCTGGTACCGCCCTTCGCCGGGCCGCTCCTGACGGGCGGCCGGCGTCCCCATGATGCCACGCCTCGACAGCGCTTGCGGGCCCGCGGGTTGCTGGGTAGAATCCCTCTTTGGCGCCCGGGCGCCGCCGCACGGCCGGGCCTCGCGCCCGTGCCCGGCGGGCCGGGCCGGGACGAAGACGTGACCTGGCTACTTAGGCTCGACCGCACCTCCAGACTGGTCCTCCTCAGCGTGTTGCTGGGCGTCGTGGGCGCGCTCGGCGCTCGCTTGTTCGAGTGGCTGATCGAGTCGGTGTCGCACTACCTCGTCGCCGGGCTGGCGCACAACCCGCTGCTGTCCGCCTCGCAGGCGGCGGGGCTGTCGGGGCCGCCGCCGCAGCACTACCTCAACTGGCTGATCCCGGTGTCCACCACCCTGGGTGGGTTGGTGGTGGGGGTGCTGGTCTACACCTTCGCGCCCGAGTCCGAGGGGCACGGCACCGACGCTGCCGTCAAGGCCTACCACCGCCTCGACGGCTTCGTTCGCGCGCGCGTGCCGGTGCTCAAGACCATCGCGAGCGCGATCACCATCGGCTCGGGCGGCGCCGCCGGCCGTGAAGGCCCCACCGCGCAGATCGCCGCAGGCTTCGGCTCGGTGCTCGGGACGGTGATGCGGCTGCCGGCCGACGAGCGCCGCTATCTGGTGCTCGTGGGCATGGCGGCCGGGCTCTCGGCGGTGTTCAAGAGCCCGCTCGGCACGGCCATCTTCGCCGTGGAGATCCTCTACCGCGAGATGGCGTTCGAGGGCGCGGCGCTGGTGTACACCCTCATCGGGGCGGCCACCGCCTACGCGGTGATCGGAAGCTTCACCGGCTGGACGCCGCTGTTCGCGCTGCCCGCGCCGCTCGACTTCACCGGCGTGCGGGAGCTGGGATGGTTCGCGATCCTGGGGGTCGTCGCGGGCCTGGTGGCCACCCTCATTCCCTGGGTGTTCTACCGGATGCGGGACTGGTTCCGGGCGCTGCCGGTCCCCAACCACGTCAAGCCGGCCATCGGCGGGCTGCTGATGGGCGTGCTGGCGATGCTCCTGCCGCAGCTGCTCGGCGGCGGCTACGGCTTCATGCAGCTCGCCATCGACGGCAAGCTGGCGCTGTGGCTGATGGTGCTGCTGGCGTTCGGGAAGATCGTGGCGATGTCCTTCACCATCAGCTCGGGCGGCTCCGGCGGGGTGTTCGGGCCCACCCTGTTCGTCGGCAGCATGCTGGGCGGCGCGCTTGCCGCCACCCTCAGCCGCATCACCACCGCCGGCCCCTCGCCCGAGGCGCTGGCGGTGGTCGGCATGGCGGCCATCTTCGCCGGCGCGGCGCGGGTGCCGCTGGCGACGCTGATCATGGTCGCGGAGATGACCGGCGGCTACCGCCTGATCGTGCCGACGATGCTGGCGGTAGCGCTCAGCTACGTCATCCAGGACACCCTCACGCGTCGCAGCAAGTACCCCACCCTCTACGAGTGGCAGGTGGCGCACCCCGGCGACAGCCCGGTCCACCAGCAGGAGTACTACCAGGCGGTCCTGAAGCTGCTGCGGCAGCGCGTGGTGACGCTCGACCCCACCATCCTCGACCGCGAGTTCGTGGACAGGCTCTCGCGGGGCGAGCCGGTGCCGATGGTTGGCCGCCACGAGTTCGTGTACATGACCGAGGTGCCCGACGGCTGCCCCTGCGCCAAGATCAGGCTGCGCGAGCTGCGCCTGCCCTCCGACGTGCTGATCGCCGGCGTCATGCGCGACGAGCGCGCCTCCATCCCCGACGGCGACACCGTGCTGGAGGAGGGCGACCGCCTCACGGTAGTCGCCACCCAGGACGCCATGCGGATCTTCAAGGGGATGCTGGCGGGCCGCGACGAGGAGCCCGCACCCGCACCCCCGGTCGGGGCCGGGGACGACTAGGCGCAACCGCGACCCAGGCAGCGCCGCCCCCACGCGGCCGCACCGACGAGGTGCCGGCGACGGCTAGGCGCCGCGCCAGGGCCGGCACAGCTTGCCGGCCACCACCGGGTGGCGCGCGCCCGTCGCCGCCGGCAGCACGTTCGGCTCCTGGAACCAGGCCATGTAGGCCATCACCGCCATCGCCAGCGTCTCGCGATCCTTCTCCTCGTAGCCGGCCTCCCTGAAGGTCCGTAGCGGGACCGGCAGGCGCGCGCGCAGCAGCCTCAGCAGCTCCGGGTTGCGGGCGCCGCCGCCGGCCACCAGCACCTCGTCGAGGCCCGCCGGCAGCACCTCGCGCCGGTAGGCGTCCGCCACGCTGGCGGCCGTGAGCGCCGTGACGGTGGCGACCGCGTCCGCCGGCTCGGCGCCCTCCAAGGCGCCCACACGCAGGGCCCAGTCCCAGGTGAAGAGCTCGCGGCCGGTGGTCTTGGGCGGCCGCAGCTGGAAGTAGGGCTCGGCCAGCAGCCGCGCCAGCGCCTCCGGCAGCACCCGCCCCGAGGCCGCCACGCGCCCGTCGTCATCGAAGGGCACGCCGTAGAGTGCGGCCATCGCCTCGTCGATGACGCAGGTGCCCGGCCCGGTGTCGAAGGCCAGCACCTTCGCGGGGTCGCCGTCCGGCGGCAGCGCCGTGAGGTTGGCGATGCCGCCGATGTTCTGCACGCCGACGCGCTGGCCCGGCCGGCGGTAGAGCTGCAGGTCGGAGAAGGCCACCAGCGGCGCTCCCTGCCCGCCGGCCGCCAGGTCGCCCTGGCGGAAGTCCGACACCGTGGGGACGCCGCAACGTTCGCTCACCACGCTCGCCTCGCCCAGCTGCAGGGTGCTCACCACCCGCCAGCCGCGCCCCACGTCCTGGCGGGGGATGTGGTACACGGTCTGGCCCGACAGCCCCGCCAGGTCGAGCGGTCGCCGCGCCGCCGCCGCGGCCACCGCCGCCGCGTACGCCGCGCCCACCTCCTGGTGCAGCTCGGTCAGCAGCACCACGTCGGAGCCCTCGGGGTCGATGGCGCGCCGGAGGCGGGCGCGCAGGCCTTCGGGGTAGGGGTGGGCGGCGCGGTCCAGCACCTCCCAGTCGAGCCGGCCACGGGACCGCTCCAGGCGCACCGTGACGGTGTCGACGCCGTCGAGCGAGGTGCCCGACATCAGTCCCAGCACGGTCATGGGCGGCAGATCGCGCGGCGGCAGCCCGCTCTCCGGCGGATCGCGGTGGGACGCCTGGGCGCTCACCCCGCCCTCCCGGTCGCCGCTGCCGCCACGGCCTCGTGCACCCGCACGCGCAACGCCTCGATGCCCTCGCCCCGGTCGCGGCGAGGGTGGACGCGATTGGTCAGCAGCACCACCGCCCAGCTCGCCTGCGGGTCGACCGCCAGGCTGGTGCCGGTGAAGCCGATGTGCCCGAAGGCGGCCTGCGAGCAGCCGCTGCCGAACGGCCAGCCGCCGTCCGAGAGCCGCCACAGCAGCCCGCGCCGCGGGCCCTCACCGCCGCTGCGGTCGTCGAGCGCCGCGCGCAGCCACGTCTGCGAGGCGAAGGGCGCCTCCAGCGTCAGCCAGGCGCGGGCGTAGGCGAGCAGGTCGGCTGCCGGCGCGAACAGCCCGGCGTGGCCGGCCACGCCGTCCAGCGCCCAGGCGTTCTCGTCGTGAACCACCCCCTCCAGCACGCCGCCGCGCAGGGCGTCGTCCTCGGTGGCCGCCACCGGGACGCCGGCGGGCAGCGGGCCATAGCCGGTACGCCGCATCCCCAGCGGGTGGAACACCTCGCGCGCCAGGAAAGCGTCCAGCCGCTCGCCGGCCACCCGCTCGATGATGGCGCCCAGCACCATCACGCCCGGGTCGGAGTAGCGGTAGCCGCCGCCGGCGTCCTGTAGCTCGCACTGCAACAGGCGCGCCAGGCCCTGCCGGCGGCTCGCCACCTCGGCGAAGAGCGGCCGCCAGGCGGGCAGGCCGGAGCGGTGCGTGGCCAGGGCTTCGACGGTGACGTCCCCCAACGACGGCTGCTGGAACCAGCCGGCGTTGCCGAAGAAGCGCCGCACCGGGTCCTGCAGGTCGATCTCGCCGGCGTCCAGGAGCCTCAGCAACCCGCTCAGGCAGCCCACCACCTTGGTGAGCGAGGCGAGGTCGTAGCGGGTATCCTCGCCGACCGCCTCGCCGCCGTAGCGGCGTACGCCCGCCAGCACCGGCGCCCACACCTGCCCGCCCACGGCGACGAGCGCCACGCCGCCAGGGACGGTGCCGTCCACCACCGCCTCGGCGAGGGCCGCGGCGACCGCCGGCCGGCCGGCCGGGGCCGCCTTCGAGGAACGCGTCATGAGCGCACGCTAGCACGATTGCCGCGAGTGGTCTTGAAATGGTACGCTCAAAGAAATCGCAGGCATGCCGTGGCCGCCCGGGTGCCGCCTCACCCCGCCTCCGGGCGTCGCCACGACCAAGGAGGTACCCATGCGCACCCGCATCGTCATCGCGGCGCTCGCCCTGGCTTCGGTCCTCGCCCCGGCCGCGGCCTTCGCTCAGCAGGGCACGCTGCAGATCGCCGTCGATCAGGCGCCGGTCGGGCTCGACCCCGATATCGTCACCGCCTTCTCCTCCTTCGCTGTCGTCGACCAGATCTACGAGGGCCTGCTGGAGGTCAACGGCAAGCTGCAGCTCGAGCCCGCCCTCGCCACCGACTGGACGGTGTCCAGCGACGGCCTCAGCTACGTCTTCAACCTCCGGCACGGGGTGAAGTTCCACAACGGCCGCGAGATGACCTCGGCCGACGTGGTCTACTCCTTCAACCGCATCATGGATCCCAAGACCGGCTCGCCGCAGGCCAGCCGCTTCAGCCAGGTGGCGAGCATCGACGCCACCGGGCCGTACCAGGTGACCTTCAAGCTCAAGGAGCCGTTCGCCCCCTTCCTGTCGAACCTCACCAACCTCTACGTCGTGCCCAAGGAGGTCGTGGAGGCCAACGGCGACCTGCAGAAGGTGGCGGTCGGCACCGGTCCGTACGAGCTCGAGAAGGTCGTGCCCGACACCTACGTGCTGCTCAAGGCCAACCCCGACTACTACCGGCCGGGCGAGCCGAAGCTGGCCGAGCTCAAGTTCAACGTGGTGCCCGAAGCCTCCACCCGCGCCGCCGGCCTGCGCACCGGCACCTACCAGCTCCTGCCCACCGTCGACCCGGTGACCGCCCAGACGCTGAAGAACGCCTCCGGCGTGAGGGTCGTGGGCACCCAGGACCTGGCCTACTCCCTGCTGGGCCTCAACGTCAGCCGCAAGCCGTTCAACGACCCCAAGGTGCGCGAGGCGATCAACTACGCGGTCAACCGCCCCGACATCGTGCAGGCCGTCTACCTCGGTAACGCCGTGCCCGGCGGGCCGCTCAGCCCGGCTCTGAAGGACTGGGCGGTGCCTACCTCGCAGTACCCCTGCTACGCCCCCAGCGTCGACAAGGCGAAGCAGCTGCTGGCCGAGGCCGGCTACCCGAATGGCTTCAGCACCACCATCGTCACGTTCGGCACCATCAAGGAGGTCGCCGACACCGCCCAGGTGCTGCAGGCGCAGCTCGCCAAGGTGGGCATCGACGCCAAGGTCGACGTCGAGGAGTTCGGCAAGTTCGTGCAGGACTGGAAGAACTCCAACTTCGACATGTTCGTGAGCCTGAACGGCGGCTCCACCGACCCGGACGGCTACCTCTACCGCACCTTCCACACCGGCGGCTCCACCAACGTCTTCAAGTTCAGCGACCCGTCGGTCGACCAGCTGCTGGAGCAGGGACGCACCACGACCGACATGGGCAAGCGGCAGGCCATCTACGACGACCTGCAGAAGCAGCTCGCGTGCACCGGGCCCATCGTGCACATCGCCTACGGCACGCTCTTCACCGGGTTGCGCGACAACGTGCAGGGCTTCGTGCAGCTGCCCACCCGCAGCCTGCGCCCCCTGCGGGCAACCAGCCTGAAGTAGGCGCGCAGCCACCGGCGGCAGCCGCTGCCGCCGCGCTCACGACGTCATGCTCGGGGGCCGGCGAGGCGCCGCCCCCGAGCCGCCCGGGGTGGGAGCAGGCGCCGCCCCGGGCGGCCCATGTCGCCGACCCCGTGAAGGCCCTAGAATGACGCGTTCGCAGCCATGATCGCCTACGTCGTTCGCCGCCTCCTCGACCTGCTGGTCGTCCTGCTGGGCGTGTCGATCCTGGTGTTCCTGATGGTCCGCTTCATCCCCGGCGACGCCGTGGAGATCATGCTGGGGGCCAACACCGACATCACCCCAGACCGGGTCGCCGCGTTGCGGCACGGCCTGGGCCTCGACCTGCCCATCCACGTGCAGTACTGGCACTGGCTCACGGGCGTGCTCCACGGCAACCTGGGCACCAGCATCTGGACCGGCCGGCCGGTGAGCGAGGAGATCCTGGCTCGCCTCCCCGCCACCCTCGAGATCACCCTGCTGGCGCTACTGCTGGCGCTGGCGCTGTCCTTCCCGCTGGGCGTGCTGGCCGCCCGCGCCCGCGGCTCGGTGGGCGACGTGGTGGTGCGCCTCCTCACCATCGTCGGGCTGACGCTTCCCACCTTCTGGGTGGGCGTGCTGATGCTGCTGGTGTTCTCGCTCTACCTGCCCGGCTGGCCCGCCATCGGCTACGTCCCCTTCACCCAGAGCCCGCTCGGCAACCTGGCGCGCATGGCGCTGCCGACGGTGGCGGTGTCGCTCCCGATCGTCGCGGGCCTCACCCGCATCCTGCGCTCGAGCCTGCTGGAGGTGCTGGGTAGCGACTACGTGCGGACCGCCCGCTCCAAGGGGTTGAACGAGCGTCTGGTGCTCTACAAGCACGCCCTGCGAAACGCCATGATCCCCATGATCACGGTGATCGGCGTGCAGCTGGGCTACCTGCTCTCCGGGGTGGTGGTGATCGAGCAGGTGTTCGCCATCCCTGGGGTGGGCAGGCTCATCATCGGCGCCATCAACCAGCGCAACTACCCGCTGATCCAGGGCGTCGTGCTGGTGGTGACGGCGGTGTTCGTGGTGGTGAACCTGCTCGTCGATCTGGCCTACGCCTGGATCGACCCGCGCGTGGAGTACAGCTGATGGCGCCTGCCAGGGGATTCTTCGGGCGCCTGGCGCGCAACCCGGTGGGCATGCTGGGACTGGCGCTGGCGAGCCTGGTGGTGCTCGCCGCCGTGCTCGGCCCGCTGCTCACCCCCGTGAGCCCGCTGGCCCAGAGCGTGCTGGCGCGCTTCCAGGGCCCGAGCTGGAGGCATCTCCTGGGGACCGACAACTTCGGGCGCGACACCCTGGCGCGGATCCTCTACGGCTACCGGGTGTCGGTGGCGGTGTCGTTCGGGGCGGTGGCCCTGTCGGCGGCGCTCGGCTCGCTGGTGGGGCTGGTGGCCGCCTACTGGGGCGGCTGGGTGGACCGCCTGCTGATGCGCGTCATGGACGTTCTGCTGGCCTTCCCCATCATCCTGCTGGCCATCGCCGTGCTGGCGGTGCTGGGGCCGGGAGGCGTCAACACCGCCCTGGCCATCGGCATCGTGTACACCCCCATCTTCGCGCGGCTGGCGCGCGGGCCCGCCCTCACCGTGCTCTCCTGGGACTACGTCTCGGCGGCGCGGGCGGTCGGCGCCAGCGGCGCCCGCATCGTGGTGCGCCACGTGCTGCCCAACATCTTCGCGCCCATCCTGGTGCAGACCACGCTGTCGCTCTCCACCGCCATCCTGGTGGAGGCGAGCCTCAGCTTCCTGGGCCTGGGCACGCAGCCGCCCACCCCGTCGCTGGGACTGATGCTCTCCCAGAGCCGCGACTACATGCTCATCTCGCCCTGGGTGTCGATCTTCTCCGGCCTGGCCATCCTGCTGGCGTCGCTGGGGTTCAACCTCTTCGGCGACGGCATGCGCGACCTGCTGGACCCCACCCTGCGCGGACGGGACGTGTAGGGGCCGCGCCCTCCCCCGCGCCGCGCTGTCGGGGCGGCGCCGGCCGCCAGGCGCTGCAGCGCCGGGACGAGGTGCCCAGGCCGTCCGGCACGTCGCCCGCCCGCGGCCGACGACCTAGGACGGCCGCCGGGCTACGAGCTTCCGGATGAAGGCCCCGACCCGCTTCCACTCCTCGTCCGTGAGCTGCTGCCCCGCCAACGGATGGGCCTTCGGCGCAAGACGCGCCCGCGCCTCGGCGAGCTGCATCTCGTTCAGGTAGCCGGCGAGCTCCATCAAGCGCATGTAGGGCAACTCGAGCACGACGGCGAGCCGGGCGAGGATGCGCGGCGAGGGGTTGGCGACGACGCCGCGCTCCAGCTTGTGGAGGTACGCGGCCGAGATCCGCGCCGGCTCCGCGACGGCCGCCAACGACAGCCCGCGCTCCTTGCGACCCGAGCGAAGGACCGAGCCGAGCGCTTCGAGCATGCGCTCATGCTAGCAGCACGAAGCCGCCATATCAACTATAGTTGACAGGTCGCGCCGCCGCCCTGAGCCACCACCTGCCGAACCCCACCGTGCTTGGACGCAACCTCTGCGGGCAGCCAGCGGCCGCCCGCAGAGGCGCGGCCCTCGCTGACCCGCCTACAGCGACCGGCGGTAGCCGCGGAACGCCCGCAGCGTGAGGAAGACCGCCACCAACAGCAGCGCCAGCAGCGCTCCCAGGTGCCCGGCTGCGGCGCCCCAGGAGGGATCGGGCGCGAGGGCCTCGCGCCCGGCGAGCACCGCCCAGTTGAAGGGGTTGAAGCGCTCGACGGCCTGGATCCAGCCGGGCGCCAGGCCCGCCGGCATGAACGCCGAGGCCAGGAAGGTGAGCGGCAGCGCCACGAACTGCGAGGCCGCGATGAGCGACTCGCCGCGCCGCAGCACGAGCGCCAGGGCGTTCGACAGCGCGGCGACCGCGCTCGCCAGAAGGGCGGCAGCGAGCACCAGCACGAGCATGCCGGCACCGCCGCCGGCGAGACGCGCACCGGCCAGGACGCCCAGCCCGATCATCAGCAGCGACTGCACGGCGACGACGAGCGCGTGGTAGCCGAGCTCGCCGGCGAGCAGGGCGGCCGGCCGTAACGGCGATGCCAGCAGGCGGTCCAGCACCCCGCCGTCCATCTCTTCGATCAGCGTCATGCCGGCCCAGGTCCCCGCGAACAGCGCGTTCATGACCACCACCCCGGGGGTGAGGAAGGTCACGTAGGAGGCGTCTCCGAAGCCGGGGATCTGCACGACCCGCTTGAAGAGCTGCCCGAAGAGGAGGAGCCATACCACGGGTTGCGCGAGCGAGATGGCGAGGTACCACGGTTGCCGCAGCAGCGCGCGCAGCCGCCGGCCCGTCATGGCGGCGCTCTGTCCCAGCACCGTCATGACGGTCCTCCCTGCGCGCCGGGGGCGTCGGCCCCTGCCCCGGTCCGCTCGGCCTGCGCGAAGGACCGCCCTGCGTAGCGGAGGTAGACGTCGTCGAGGGTGGGGCGCGCCACGGTCACCGCGGCGGCCTGGATGCCCGCGTCGCTCAGGCTCGCGAGGATGGCCGGCACGCGGCCGGCCCCGTCGCTCACGCGGGCTCGCAACGAGCGGCCCTCGGCGGCCACCTGGTGGATGCCGGGCAGGCGCGTCAGGACGGCCACGGCCGCGGCCGCGGCGGCCGGGTCGGCCAGCTCCACCGACACGGTGTCGCCGTGCTCGCCGCGCTTGAGTTCCTCGGGCGTGCCCTCGGCCACCACGCGGCCGGCATCGACGATGGCGAGGCGCTGCGCCAGGCGGTCGGCCTCCTCCAGGTAGTGCGTCGTGAGCAAGATGGTGAGGCTGCTCTCGCCCGCGAGGCGCGCCAGCTCCGTCCACATCTCGGCGCGCGCCTCGGGGTCGAGGCCGGTGGTCGGCTCGTCCAGGAACAGCACCTGCGGCCGGTGGACCAGGCCCATCGCCACGTCGAGCTTGCGGCGCATGCCGCCGGAGTAGGTGCGCGCCGGCCGGTCGCCGGCGGCGATCAGGCCGAACCGCTGCAGCAGGTCTTCGACACGACGCGTGAGCGCGGCGCCACGAAGTCCGTACAGGCGCGCGTGCAGGAGCAGGTTCTCGCGGCCGGTGGCGTTCCCGTCGGTGCCGGAGCGTTGCGCCACGACCCCGATCGCGCGCCGCACCGCAGCGGGCTCCCGGAGCAGATCGAGGCCGGCCACCACGCCGCTTCCCCGGTCGGGCAGGGACAGCGTGGTGAGGATGCGCACCAGGGTGGACTTGCCGGCGCCGTTCGGCCCGAGCAGGCCGAAGACCGTGCCGGCAGGGACGGAGAAGCTCACGCCTCGCAGGGCCTGAACCCCGCCCGGGTAGCGCTTCTCGAGGCCTTCGGCGCGGATCGCCGGCGGGCGATGGGCGGCCTGCTCGGCCGCAGGGTTCGTGACGTTCGTCATGGATGAGCCTCCGGGCTGGTACACTTATCTCGGCATGTCTAATCTCTCGTCTATCCGAGATACTTACGAAGTATAGGGAAGGGATTTACAGATTGTCAAGGTCAGGTTTACAACGACACGAGCTGCTCGCCATGCTCAAGCAGGCGGGGCGCGAGCAGAGCGCTGCCGTCGTCATGTTCCACACGGGCATCGGCGAGCTTCTGGGGCTGAGCGCCAGCGATCACAAGGCGCTCGACATGGTGGCGGAGCGCGCGCCGGTGACCGCCGGCGAGCTGGCGGCCTACACCGGCCTCAGCAGTGGCACCGTCACGGGCGTGATCGACCGCCTCGAGCGGGCGGGCATGCTCGAGCGGCGCCGCGACCCTTCGGACCGGCGCAAGGTGCTACTGCACCCCTCGGATCGGTTCGGTCGCACCGTCGGTCGCCTCTTCGAGGGCTTCGCCGGCGCTTGGGCCGGCCTGCTGGCGGAGTACGACGACGCCACGCTCGCCCTGCTCCTCGACTTCATGGCCCGCTCCACCGAGCTGCTGCACCGCGAGACGCGCGCGCTCAGAGGCGAGCGCCCGGTCGAGCCCGCGGCCGACGCGCCGCAAGCAGCTGCAGAGCGGCCGTAGGCAGCGGCCCATGCCTCATGCTGGGGCAGGAGGAACCGCCATGGCACTCTACGACCTGCCCCTCACCGAGCTCGAGCGCTACCGCCCGCCGCTCACCGCCCCCGACGACTTCGACGCCTTCTGGCAGACCACGCTCGCCGACGCCGAGGCGCGCGCCTGGGAGCCCCTCATCGCGCCCGTCGACGCCGGGCTGGCCACCCTCGACGCCTTCGACGTCACCTTCGCCGGCTTCGGCGGCCAGCCGGTCCGCGCCTGGCTGCTGCTACCCAGGCAGCGCCGGGAGCCGCTGCCGGGCCTGGTGCAGTTCATCGGCTACGGCGGCGGCCGCGGCCACCCCGTCGACTGGCTGCTGTGGCCGAGCGCCGGCTACGCCACCCTGGTGATGGACACCCGCGGCCAGGGGAGCACCTGGCAGCAGGGCGACACCGCGGACCCCGGCGCCGCCGCCGGCGGGCCGCACCATCCCGGCTTCATGACGCTGGGCATCCTCGACCCGCAGAGCTACTACTACCGCCGCGTGTTCACCGATGCCGTGCGGGCGCTGACCACCCTGCGGCAGCACCCGGCCGTCGACGCGGACCGGGTGGCCGCCACCGGGGCCAGCCAGGGCGGCGGCATCACCCTGGCCCTGGCCGGGCTGGCGCCCGAGCTGGCCGCAGCGATGCCCGACGTGCCCTTCCTGTGCCACTTCGAGCACGCCGCGGAGATCGCCGAGGAGCTCCCGTACACCGAGATCGCCCGCTACTGCAAGGTGCACCGGAGCGACGTCGACACCGTGTTCGAGACGCTCGCCTACTTCGACGGCATGAACTTCGCGGCGCGCGCCGGCGCGCCGGCGCTCTTCTCCGCCGGCCTCATGGACCGGGTGGTGCCGCCGTCCACCGCCTATGCGGCCTACAACCACTACGCCGGCCCCAAGGAGCTGAGGCTCTACCGCTTCAACGAGCACGAGGGCGGCGAGAGCCACCACGCCCAGGCGCAGCTGGCGTTCGCGGCGGCACGTCTGGGCACCTCCTGAGCCCGGCTACCGGCGGAGCGGCGACCGTCAGCCGCGCCTGACGGCGTTCATGCGGCGCCCCGGGCGAGCGCCAGCCGGGCCGCCAACCGCACCGGCTCCTCGGCCACCACGCGCACCGGCACCCCGTCGGCCAGGCCGGCGCGGAAGCTCGCCTCCAGCGCGCCGCCGGCGCGCGCCACGCCGCCGGCCAGGGCCACCGCGGTCGCGCCGCCACGGCGCGCCAGCAGCAAGCGCCCCAGCCGCGCCAGCTCGCTCCCGGCCCAGCCGAGGATGCGCTCCGCATCGCCGTCGCCCTGAGCGGCCGCGCGCGCCACTCCCGGCGCCAGCGCCGCCACGGCGGCGCGGCCGCCGCCATACACGTAGGCGCGCACGGCATCCCAGCCGCGCCCGCCGGCCGCATCCCAGAGCAACCGCGCCAGCGGCGTGTCGGGTGGCGCACCCGCCTCGTCGGTCCCCCTCAGCAGCCACCGCAGCGCGGCGCGGCCGATGGAGAAGGCGCCGCCGTCGTCGTCGATCAGGAAGCCGTGCCCGCCCGCCCGCAGCCGCCGCCCGTCCGGCCCGGAGGTCACGGCGACGGCGCCGGTCCCGGCGTAGACCAGCACCCCGTCGCGCTCGGGGAACGCCGCCCGGAACGCCAGCTCGATGTCGTCGAGCACGCTCACGGCAGCCTGGTCCAGGGCGAACCGCTCGGCCAGCCGGGCCCGCAGCCAGGCAGCCGGCTCGCCACCCGCAGTCAGGCCCGTCACCCCCACCACCACCGCCGTCACACGCCCCCGTCCCGCCGCCGTCACCGCGGCCGCCAGCTCCTCCAGGCGGGCCTCGCCATCGCGCCGCCCGGCCGCGCCGTAGAGGTGGCCTGCGAGCGGCGCCAGCCGGCCGCCGGTGCCCGACCCGCCGGGACCCTCGAGCCACCAGCGCGTGCTCGACCCGCCCGCGTCCACGCCCAGACCCAGCCGCGTGCCGGCGGCCGCGTCGGGAGTGGCGGCGCGGGCCTCGGGCGCGCCCGCGCGCGCGGCGGCCGGCGCCGCCGGCGCCGCGGCGCTCCTGGACGGCCCGTCGAGGGCGGGCTCGCCGGCGGCCGAGCCCAGCGCCCCCGGGTACAGCAGCGCCGGCTCGGCCCGCTCCCGGAAGGCCAGATGCGCGTCGCGCCAGCTCGCCTCGACGGCGCCCGGCGAGCGCGTCCCGTCGATGAGCTGGCGCAGGCTGGCGTCGCCCAGCAACGCGTCCACCAGCAGGCCGTCCGGGGGCTCGTGCCAGACCTCGCCGGCGCCCGGCGCGCCGGCCCAAGGCATGGAGGCGTTCGTGCGCCAGCTCACCCTCCCCTGCGCTCGCAGCGCCCGCAGCACGCGCACGGCCAGCGCCAGCGGGCGCAGCAACGCCGCATCGCTGACGTGGAGCTGCACGCCGCGACAGAGCCGGCCGGCCAGCTTGCCGCTCTCCGGCCGGAACTCGAGCGGGCGCGCCCACACCCCCGGCGTGCCGGGCTCGTTGACGGCCGCCGCCAGCGCGCCGGCATCGACCTCCGGACCGCCGACGAGCTGGAACGGCAACGGGGTGCCGCGGCCCTCCGACAGCTCGGTCCCCTCGAGCGCCACCAGCCCCGGGTAGAGGGCGACGGAGGCCGGCGCCGGCAGCCCGGGAGACGGCGGCACGAAATCCGCGGCACCCGCCGGCGGATCGTGCCGGCGCCACCCGTCGGCCGCCACTACCGTCAGCGGCGCACCGCCCATCGTGCCGGCGTGCAGCCGCATCAGCTCGCCCAGCGTGAGGCCGTGCTGGAAGGGCACGTCCAGGTAGCCCAGGTAGGAACGCCGCAGCCGCTCCAGGCCCGGCCCGTCGAGCCGCGCCCCGAGCAGCGAGGGGCGGTCGCAGACGATCACGGGCACGTCCGCCTCGGCCGCCGCCTCCAGCAGCAGCGCCGCGCTGGTGGCGTAGGTGTAGCAGCGCACGCCCACGTCCGGGAGGTCCACCACGATGGCGTCCACCGTGTCGAGCAGCACGCGCTCCGGGCGCCGGCGCGGGCCGTAGAGGCTGGCCACCGGCAGGCCGGTGCGGGGCTCGAGCGTGTCCGGCATGGCGGTGGCGTCCTCGCCGAAGCCGCCCAGGCCGTGCTCGGGCGACAGCAGCAGCGCCAGCCGCTCCCCCAGCACGCCGTGGAGGGCGTCGAGCGTGGCCACGTGCCCGGAGGTGAGCGCCGCCCGGTTGGTCAGCAGCGCGACGCGCCCTGCCGGCAGCCAGTCTCCCGGCTCCGCCAGCAGGCGATCGATGCCGAGCACCGCCGTCATCGCCTCACCCCTTGAGCGCCCCGGAGGTCAACCCGGAGATGAACTGCCGCGACATCACCAGGTAGACCACCAGCAGCGGCAGGCTGGCCATCAGCATGCCGGCGAACACCAGGCTCCAGTTGGTGAGGTGCTGGCCGAAGAAGATCTGCATGCCCAGGGGCACGGTCTTCCAGGTGTTGCTCTGCAGGAACAGGAGTGGGAAGAAGAAGTCGTTCCACCAGGGGACCACGTTGACGATGGTGACGGTGGCGACGGCGGGGCGCACCAGCGGCAGCATCACGCTCCAGAAGATGCGGTACTCGCCGCAGCCGTCGATGCGCGCCGCGTCCTCCAGATCGCCCGGCAGCGCCCGGAAGAAGGTGCTGAGCAGGAACACCGACATCGGCATGCCGCTGGCGGCGTAGGTGAAGATCAGCGAGAAAGGGGTGTCCAGCAGGCTGAGGTGCTTCATCAGCAGGTAGAGCGGCAGGATGCCGAGCCGGATGGGCACCATGATCCCCGCCAGGAAGAACAGGAACACCAGCCCGCGGGCCGGGAAGCGGTAGCGGGCGATGGCGTACGCCGACGGCGCGGCGCAGGCGAGCAGCACCAGCAGCGACCCGCCGGTCACCAGGATGCTGTTGCGCAGGTAGAGCCCGAAGTGGGCGCGCCGCCACACCTCGCGGAAGGTCTCCAGGCCCACCCTCGAGGGCAGGGCGAACGGCTGCCGGAAGATCTCGGGCGTGGTCTTGAAGGCGTCGATCACCATCAGCGCGATGGGATAGACGAAGCCGAGCGCCAGCACCGCCAGCACCAGGTAGATGAGCGTGCGCGACACGATGCGCGCCGTGGGCGGCCGGCGCCGGCGGGAGATGGGGTGCTGGGCGCGTCCTACCATTCAGTACTCCGTCTGGCTCGTCTGGCTGAAGCGCACCCCGAACGCCGAGGCGGCACCGATGATGATGAGCATCAGCACGCCGATGGCCGAGGCCAGGCCGATCTGCCCGGGCTCGCCGCCGGTGGTGGGGTCGCCGAAGGCGGTGCGGTAGAAGTACGTCGCCAGCAGGTCGGTGGCGTAGTTGGGCGACCCCGACGCCCCCTGCATGACGAACACCAGCTCGAAGGCGTTGAAGTCCCAGATGAAGGTGAGGATCGACATCATGGCGAGGCTCGGCAGCAGCAGCGGCAGGGTGATGAAGCGGAAGCCCTGCCACTCGTTGGCGCCGTCGACCAGCCCGGCCTCGTAGAACTCGCGCGGGATGCCCTGGATGGCGGCCATGAACACCAGCACCGGGAAGCCCAGCCAGTGCCAGGCGTTCACCAGGATGACGGCGACCAGCGCGGTGCTCTTCTGCCCCAGCCAGGGCTGCACCAGGCCGCCGAGGCCGACCAGCTTGAAGCCGTGGGCGACCGCCCCCCAGGTGGGGTTGAGGAGCAGCAGCCAGAGGAAGCCGACCACCACCATCGATAGCGTGTACGGCAGAAAATAGGCGGCCTGGAAGATACCGAAGCCGCGCCACTTGCGGCTCAGCAGCGCCGCCAGGAACAGCCCCAGCGTCGACTGGATGGCGAAGGTCATGACGAAGAACAGCGCGTTGTGCGACAGCGCGCCCCAGAAGCGCACGTTGTAGGGCCAGGCGGTCAGCACCTTGACGAAGTTGGCCAGCCCCGCGAAGCCGCCGCGCACCAGCCCGTGCCAGTCCGACAGGCTGTAGGACAGCGAGGTCAGCAGCGGGTAGGCCATGAACAGGCCGTAGAGCAGCAGCCCCGGCGCCAGGAACACGATCAGGTGACCGTGGCGCCGGAACCACGTGCGAGCGCTCACGCGCGCCTCCTGTCAGCCGTGCCCGCGGCGGCAGCGCGGTGGGGTCGGGCCGAGGCCCGACCCCACCGGAGAGCGTGACGCGCCAGCTGGCACCCGGCGGTCAGTGGAAGGTGTACCAGCTCGCCACCCCGCGCTGGATGTTGGCGGCCGCCTGATCGACGGTCTCGCTGCCGCCGAGCACGGCCTGCATCTCGTTCTGCAGCAGCGTCGACCCCGACGGCTGGCCGTAGCGGAAGAGCGTCAGCATCAGGTAGGGGGTGCCTTCGCTGTGCATGCGGTCCGTCATCTGCGCCAGCACCGGGTCGGTCGGCAGCACGCCCGGGACCGCCGAGATCTGCTTCAAGGTGTCGGTGAACATCTGCCCGTACTGCTTGGTGGCCAGGAAGTCCATGAACTGCACGTCGGCGTCCTGGTACTTGCTGGCGGCGTTGATGCCGTAGGAGCCGTCGACGTAGAAGGTCTCGCAGGTCTGGCCCTGGTCGTTCGGGATGAGGAACGAGCCGACGTGGAAGTCGGGGGCGAGCTGGGCGAGCGTGCCGAGCTCGTAACTGCCGCCGATGAGCATGCCCGCCTGACCGTAGGCGAACAGCGACTGCATGTCCGAATAGGCCACGCCCTGGTAGTTGCTGGCGAGGTAGGGCTCGAGGTCGACCATGCGCTGCAGCGCGGTCTTGAAGGCCGGGTCCTCGAAGGTGGCGGTGCCGGCCGCCATCTTGTCGTAGAACGCGTTGCAGCCGTAGAACGCAGGCGCCACCCCGCCGAACAGCGTCTCGACCGTCCAGGGGTCCTTGGAGCCGTTGGCGAGCGCGTCGATCCCCGAGGCCTTGATCTTCTGGGCCACGTCCAGGAACTGCTGCCAGGTGGTCGGCTCGGAGAGGCCGAGCTTGGCGAAGACATCCTTGTTGTAGAGCACCTGGATGGTCTGCAGCGCGAACGGCACCCCGTAGACCTTGCCGTCGGCGCGGTCCGTGGCGGCCTTCAGCACGTTGGGGTCGAAGTTGGCGAGCGCCGGGACCTTGTCACCCAGCGGCACCAGCAGGCCCGCCTCCGCCAGCGGCTCCATGCCGCCGTAGGCGCGCAGGTGCACGATGTCGGGCCCGCCGCCGCCTTGCAGGGCGGTGGAGAGGATGGTGTTGTATTCGGTGTTCTTGTAGGGGGTGAAGGTGACGTTGATGTCGGGGTGGTCCTGGTGGAACGCCGCGATGAACTGGTCGTAGGCGTCGACATCCTCGGTGCGCCAGCTCCAGAACGTCAGCGACTGCGCCGCGGCGCCGCCGAGCAGTGCGGCCACCAGCAGCGCCGCCAACCAGCGGATGCTTCGGGTCCTCTTCATGCCTTCCTCCCATCGTCGTCGCCGTCGGTGGTGGCGACGCGCGAGGGGCCCGGCACCGTCCAGCGGTACGTCACCGTGAGGCCACCTCCGAGCGTCGGTGCGGGCCGCGTCGCTGGGCACCCTCGCTATCCAACTCGAGTATAGGTGCCCGAGCCAGATTGGTACAATAGTGGCATGTTCACCCGGGACACCGCAGGGGAGCCGGACGCGTGACGATCTTCGTGCCCGTCATCGACAAAGCGCTGCCGACGCCGGCCTACCTGCAGCTCCGGAAGGCGCTGGAGAACGCCATCGCCGACGGCACCCTGCGCGCCGGCCAGGCGCTGCCGAGCGAGCGCGACCTGGCGCAGCGGCTCGGCCTGTCCCGCATGACGGTGCGGCGCGCCTTCGAGGAGCTGGCGGAGCTGGGGCTGGTGGAGCAGCGCCAGGGATCCGGCACCTACGTCAAGAGCAAGGCCCTGGAGCAGGTGCTCGACCGCGTGCTCGGCTTCACCGACGAGGTTCGCGGGCTTGGCTTCGCGCCGGGAGCGCAGCTGCTGGGCGCCGGCCCGGCGCAGGCCGACGCCGTCGTGGCGCTGGCGTTGCAGCTCACCGCCGGCACGCCGGTGCTGCGCATCGCCCGCCTCCGGACGGCGGACGGCAGCCCGCTGGCGGTGCAGTCGGCGCACCTCTCACCGGACCTCGGCGAGCTCCGGCTGGCGGAGCTGGAGCGTCAGGGGAGCCTCTACCGCTGCATTCAGCAGCAGTTCGGCATCCGTCCGGCTCGCGCCCGGCAGACGGTGGGCGCGCGCCTGCCCACAGGCAAGGAGTGCCGGCTGCTCGGCATCGACCGCAGCACGCCGGTGCTCGAGCAGGAGCGCACCACCTACGGCGTGGACGGGCGTCCCTTCGAGTTCGTCCGTAGTGCCTACCGCGGCGACCGCTACCGCATGGCGCTCGAGCTGCGGGCGGGGGAGCCGTGAGCGGCGACGAGCCCGATGGCCGGCGGCTGCCCGCCGAGGAGGCGGCGGCGGAACTGCGCCTGCGCACCGAACGCGCCGACCCCATCTACCGGGACCTCGACGCCTGGCCCCTGGCACGCATCCTCGGCGCCGTGGTGGCCTCGGGCGAGCGTGCGGCCGCCACGGTGGCGGCGGCCTCGGAAGCGCTGGAGGCGGCCGCGGCAGGCATCGAGTCCCGCCTCCGCGCCGGCGGCAGGCTCGTCTACGTCGGAGCCGGCACGTCCGGACGCATCGCGGTTCAGGACGCCGCCGAGCTGCCGCCGACGTTCGGCTTCGAGCGGGCCGTGGTGCTCCTCGCGGGAGGCGGCGCGGCCGGCAGCCGCGCGCTCGAGAACGCCGAGGATGACGTCGACGCCGCGGTCGCCGACGTGCAGCGGATCGCCATCGGCGCCTCCGATGCCGTCGTGGGGGTGGCCGCCAGCGGCCGCACCCCCTACACCCTGGCGGTGGTGCGCGGCGCCCGCAAGCGCGGCGCCTTCACCGTGGGCGTGGCCAACAACGCCGGCACCCCGCTGCTGAGCGCACCCGAGGTGGGCATCCTGCTCGACACCGGCCCGGAGGTGCTGGCCGGATCCACGCGGCTGGCGGCGGGGACGGCCCAGAAGATCGCCCTGAACGCGCTCTCCACGGCCGTGCTGGTTCGCGCCGGCGGCGCCTACCGCAACCTGATGGTGGGCATGCGCCCGACCAACGAGAAGCTGCGGCACCGGGCCGTCGCCATGGTGGCCGAGACCGCGCGGGTGCCCGCCACGCGCGCCCGCAACGCCCTGGAGCGCTCCGGCTGGAGCGTGCGCGAGGCTATCGTGATGGCGCGGACCGACCTCGGGCTGGCGGAGGTGACCGCCCTGTTGTGGAAGCACGACTGGCGCGTGCGCGACGCCCTGGCCGCCGCGGGTGCCGAGCCCGATCCCGACTGACCGTGCCCTGGCCGCGGGCGCGCCGAGAGGACGAGCGCATGACCCACTTCGAACAGGAGATCCGCGAGCAGCCGGAGGTGCTGGCACGCATCCTCGCCGACCCCGCGGTGCCGGCGCTGGCAGCCGAGCTGCGGGGGCGCGACGTACCGCTCATCGCCACGCTGGCGCGCGGCTCCTCGGACAACGCCGTCACCTTCTTCGCCTACCTGGCGGGCATCACCCTGGGCCTGCCGGTAGCGAGCATGCCGCCCTCGTTGCTGACGCTCTACGGCTCCCGACCGCGCTTGAGCGGCGCTCTGGGCATCGGGGTCAGCCAGTCCGGCGAGAGCGTGGACGTGGTCGAGGGCATGGCGGCGCTCAAGCAGGCGGGTGCGCTCACCCTGGCGATCACCAACGACGCCGACAGCCGCCTCGCCGCCGGCGCCGACCACGCCCTGGCGCAGCACGCCGGCCGGGAGCGGGCGGTGGCCGCCAGCAAGACCTTCACCAGCCAGATGATGGTGCTGGCGCGGCTGGTCGCCGAGTGGGGCGAGGACGCCGCCCTGATGGCCGCGCTCCAGGCGGTACCCGCGGCGCTCGAGCGGGTGCTGGCGGACGGCGCGGCGGTGGAGCGCGCGGCGCTCCGGCTCACCCACGCCGAGAGCCTCTACGTGCTGGGTCGAGGGCTGTCCTTCGCCGCTGCGCTGGAGACCGCTCTGAAGCTCAAGGAGACCGCCTACGTCGACGCCCAGGCCTACTCCAGCGCCGAGTTCCAGCACGGTCCCATCGCGGTGGTCGACCCCGGCGACCCCCTGCTGCTGCTCGGCATCGAGGACGCCAGCCTCGACGGCAACGCCGAGGTGGCGGCGCGGCTGCGCGAGGCCGGCGCAGACCTCACCGTCATCAGCGGCGCCCCCTCGCTCCTGGCCCACGCGTCGGCCGCGGTACCGCTGCCCCAGGGCCTGCACGAGGCGACCGCCGGCTTCGTGCTGGTGGTGACCGGGCAGCTTCTGGCTGCACGCCTCGCCGCCTCGCGAGGCATCGACCCCGACGCCCCGCGGCTGCTCAAGAAGGTGACCCGGACGCGCTGAGGCGGCGGCTCACCTGCCCGGGACGAAGCTCATGCGCAGGGCGGGCTGCTCAGCGGCCGGCGCGCCGCTCGGTGCCGCCGTCGCCAGCGCCAGCAGCGACAGGCCCTTGCGGGTCCGCTCGATGGCATAGACCACCACGCCCTGGCGCTCGCCGCCGGCCGGCACCGGGCCGTTCGCCAGGGGAGCGTCGCCGCTGATGGTCCGCGCCTCCGCCGGCGTCAGCGGCGTGGTGTAGAAGGATACCGGGTCGGTCGATACCAGCAGCAGGCGCACGTCCTGCGAAGCGCCGATGTAGCTGAGCGGCAGCGGCCGCTCGCCGAGATCGCGCACCGTGAGCCGCAGCACCAGGTAGTCCACCAGCCCGTTCGGCCGAGCGCGGAAGCTCAGCTGCAGCCCCGGCGGCAGGCTGGCCTGCGAGATCCAGCGACTGCCGTCGAGGCTGACCCGGTACGCGCCCGAGGTGAGCGGACCGGGCGCGTCGCCCCCGACGAGCCCCGCCGGCGTGGCCACCGGCGGCTCCGTCGCCTGCGGGTGGTGCAGCACGCGGTGACCGAGCCAGAGCAGGAACAGCCCGCCACCGAGGACCAGCAGGTTGAGGGCGAACAGCCGCAGCGTGCGGCTGGCCGCCGACGCCTTGACGGGGGGTGGTGCCATGGTGCCTTACGCCCGCGGGGCCGCTCCCGGTGACGGCGCTACCGGCCGGGGGCCAGGGCGGGATGCGTCACCATAGTACCTCCGGCGACTCCGGCAGCCCCGACGGGGCGCGCTCCTGGACGGCCCCGGGGCACGCCTCCTGAGACCGCGTGTTACCGTCCGGCAAGCGCCCGTGCTTCGCCATGCCGGCGCCGGGGAGCCGCCATGAAGCATCTGGGGCACAGCATCAAGGCCGCGTCGTTCGAGACGCTGGGCATCGGCCGGGCGGTTCTCGTCCACTGGAACCTGACCACGCCCGAGCTCTACACCGCCGCCTTGCAGCGCGGCGAGGCCGAGCTCGCGCACCTCGGGCCGCTGGTGGTCGACACCGGTCGCTACACCGGCCGCTCACCGAAGGACAAGTACATCGTCAGGGACGACACTACCGACGCGACCGTCGCCTGGGGCGAGATCAACCAGCCGATGACGCCCGAGCACTTCGGCGCCCTCCGGAGCGCCGCGTTGCAGCGCACGGTCGGGCTCGAGCTGTTCGTGCAGGACGTCTTCGTCGGCGCCGAGCCGGAGTTCCGGGTGCCGGTGCGCGTCGTCACCGAGTACGCCTGGCACAGCCTCTTCACCCGCAACCTCTTCGTGCGGCCCACCCGCCGCGCCAGGGCCGCCTTCGAGCCCGTCTACACCATCCTCGACCTGCCCAGCTTGCGCGCCGACCCGGCCACCATGGGCACCCGGGGCGACACCGCCATCGCCATGAACCTGAGCGACAAGCTGGTCGTCATCGCCTCCACCGAGTACGCCGGCGAGATCAAGAAGGCGGCGTTCACCATGATGAACTTCGAGCTGACCGAGCGCGATGTGCTGCCCATGCACTGCTCCGCCAACGTCGGCCCGGACAACGAGGTGGCGCTGTTCTTCGGCCTGTCGGGGACCGGCAAGACCACCCTGTCGGCCACCAGCGACCGGACCCTCATCGGCGACGACGAGCACGGCTGGGCGGAGAACAGCGTCTTCAACTTCGAGGGCGGGTGCTACGCCAAGGTCGAGCACCTGTCGTCCGAAGCCGAGCCGGAGATCTACCAGACCACGCGCCACTTCGGCACCATCCTCGAGAACGTGGTGGTCGACGAGGAGACCCGCCGCGTCAACCTCGACGACACCAGCAAGACCGAGAACACCCGCGCCGCCTACCCCATCACGCACATCCCCAGCGCCAGCCGGGTTGGCTTCGGTGGCTCTCCGGCGCACGTGGTCTTCCTCTCCGCCGACGCCTTCGGGGTGCTGCCGCCCATCGCTCGCCTCACGCCCGAGCAGGCGGTCTACTACTTCCTCTCCGGCTACACCGCCAAGCTCGCCGGCACCGAGCGCGGCGTGGCGGAGCCCGAGGCGACCTTCTCGGTCTGCTTCGGCGGCCCCTTCATGCCGCGCCCCGCCACGGTCTACGCCGAGCTGCTGGCCCGGCGCATCCGCGAGGCGGGCACCTCGGTGTGGCTGGTGAACACGGGCTGGACCGCCGGGCCCGTCGGCGTCGGGCACCGCATGCCGATCAGCTACACCCGAGCCATGGTCGATGCCGCCGTCACCTCGCGGCTCGACGACGCCGAGATGACGACCGAGCCGGCGTTCGGCCTCGCCATCCCGACCCACGTGCCGGGCGTGCGCGACGACGTGCTGCTGCCTCGGGCCACCTGGTCCGACGGCGACGCCTATGACCGCCAGGCATGGCAGGTGGCCGCGATGTTCCGGCAGAACTTCCGCCACTTCGAGGGCGAGGTGGCGGACGAGGTGATCGCCGCCGGCCCACCCTCGCCACCCGGGGCGGCCGGCGGCTGAGCGCCCCGGGCGCCGCGCGGCGAGCCCTGCGGACCGCGCTCGGCTGAAGCAATTTGGATAGCAACATCCAAGTTGCGACGCCAGAAGTGCCAGCCTTCCGGCGGACGTGCCGGCAAATCCGAGGATGCCCTCCGCGTTTTGCTGCTACCATGGGGCAGGCTCGGGTTGCCGCCGGAGCTGCCATGGATGATCTGCGAACCCTCCTCAGACGAGAAGAGAGCTACGCCATCCACGCGCTGATCTACGCCGCGGAGAACCCGGGCGCGAGCGCATCGCGGATGGCCGAGGACCTGAAGATGCCGCCGGCGTTCCTCGCCAAGGTGCTTCGGAAGCTCTCCGCGGCGCGCTTCCTGGCGAGCAAGCCAGGCCGCAACGGCGGCGTCAGCCTGCGCGTGGACGTCGATCGCCTGTCTCTCCTGGACGTGATCGAGGCGATGTCGGGGATGGTGGTGGTCGACACCTGCCAGACCAAGGCACGCTGCGCCACCCAGCAGCGCAAGGGCTACTGCCGGCTCAACGTAGCCTGGGTGACCACCAGCCTGGCCATCCGCGAGACCCTCGACAAGGTCCGCCTCTCCCAGCTCGTCGACAGCCGTCAGCCGGCCTAGGCACAGGCGCCTGCCCGCCGCCTCAGGCGTCGGCCAGCACGCGCTCCAGTACCTCCAGCTGGCCCTCCATGGCCCGCTCGCCCAGGGCGATGGCGGTTCCGGCGGAGGCGCCGTCGAAGAGGCCGGCGTGCCCGCGGGCGTCGGGCTCGAGCCGCAGCATCGCCACCGCCTCCGAGAGGTCGTGGTAGGCCGACGCCAGCCGCAGGAGGTTGTTGCTGGCGGCCGCGTGGGCGCGCAGCACCGCCCCCAGAGCGGAGCGGCCCGGGCCCGGCGCCTCGCTGGCGAAGGCGATGGCGACCACCGCGCCGGCGCCTCGACCCGCGGCGGTCAACACCGGCAGCGGGTCGGAGAGCGCGCCGTCGACCAGCAGCCGCCCCTCTGACACCTCCGGCGGGAACAGCAGCGGCACCGCCATGCTGGCGCGAACGGCGCCGGCCAGCGAGCCGGACTCCAGCACCACCCGATCGCCGCTCGCCAGATCGGTGGCCACGATGGCGAGCGGGATCTGAACGTCGTCGAAACTGGCCTCGCCGAACGCTCGCCGCACGCGCGCGTCCAGCGTGGCGCCATCCACCAGGGCGAACTCCGGCGCCCCGCCGAGCCTCGGCAGCGCCAGCCGCAGCGACGCCCGCAGCCGCGCCCCGCGGGCCACGGCGGGCACCCACAAGCGCCGCAGCACGGCCTCGATGGTCTCCGGGGCCCAGCCCAGCGCCAGCGCTGCGGCCACCACGCCGCCGCTCGAGCTGCCCACCAGCTGCTCGACGTGGATGCCCGCGCGCGCGAGGGCCCGGTGAGCGCCCACGGCGGCGGCGGTGGCAGCCCCCCCGGCGCCCACCACCAGAGCGACCGATCGCCGGCCCGCGCGCGTCCGCGGGGTCTCGGCCGGCGATGGCGCCTGCTGCCCTTGCATGCTGCCGCCAGCGTATCACGCAGCCCGGCCAGGACGGCACTCGTCGCCTCGCGCCGAACGCCGGGCGGAGGCCGGCGGCGGCGCGCCGCCGCCGCGGCCTAGCTCTGGCGCGGCGACAGCGTCCCGAAGAACCCTCGGGCGCCGCCCTCCTCATCGCGCAAGACCCCGAGCGACATCTCCACCGCGAGGGCGCCGCCGTCGCGCCGCAGGGCCCAGGGGACGCCGCGCGCCACGCGGCCGCTGCGCAGCACCCGCCCCACCAGCTGCGACAGCGCCTCGTCGGCGCCGGATGCCGCCAGGTCGGCCAGGCGCACGCCGCGGAGCCCGTCCTCGCTGCCGCCCGCCAGCCTCGCCAGCTCCGCCGACGGCCGCGTGACCACGCCGTTCAGGTCGATCTCGAAGTAGGCGGCAGGCAGCGCCGCGATGAGCGCCTCGCGCTGCTCGCCCGCGGCTTCGAGCCGGGCGTGCGCCTCCGCCGCCCGGCGCTGCAGGCAACCCGCCTCACCGCGCAGCCGCCCGCGCTCGAGCGCCTGCGCCGCGCGTGCAGCCACCCGCCGCAGGGCCCGCAGGCGGGGCTCCAGCGCCACCCCCTCCTGAGAATCGTCGGCCGCCAGCACCCCCAGCACGCCATCCCCGCCGATCAGCGGAAGCACCACCGGGCGGTTGGCACGCAGCAGGGGCGCGTCCGCCGCGGCGCCGGCCGGGCGGAAGCGCTCTGGCAGCGGTGCGCCCTGCGGCAGCACGATCTCGCGGCCGCTGCGAAACGCCTCCTCGAGCAGCGGCGCCGCGCCGTTGAGCGGCCAGCGCTCGCCGCCTTCAGGCCCCTGAGGGAAGCCCAGCCAGGCCTGCGCCTCGAGCGCCCTGCCACCCTCGACCGCGAGCCACACCACCACGCGGTCGAAGCCCGCCACCTCGCGCGCGGCGCGCAGCACCGCGTCCAGCACCTCGGTGTCCGCCGCGTCCTCGCGCCGCAAGGCATCGATCCGGTCGCTCCACGCCAGCTCCAGCTCTGCCCGCGCGGCCCGCGCCTGAGCGGCGGCGTCGCGCACCGCGATGGCGGCGAGGTCGGCGAAGCGTTCCAGCACGCGCAGCTCGGCGGCTCCGAAGGCGCGCGTGTCGCCGTGCCGGCAGGCCACCAGCAGCGCCCCGACCACGCGGCCGCGATCGCGCACCGGCGCGCCGGCCGCCGCGCCCGCCCAGGGCTCCGGCGTGATGCCGCGCACGGCCGGAAGCGGCAGCTCCGCCGCCGTCAGCAGCCGGCCGCTCTCCCACACCTGACCGGCCAGGCCCTCCTGGCGCCGGCGGGGCGGCTCCACCTGCGACTCGAAGCCGCCGACCGCCACCACCCGCACCAGCGCGTCGGCAGCCTCGTCGCGCAGGTAGACGGCGGCATGCGGCAGCTCCAGCGCGGCGGCCACGCCGGTGAGCACGATGTCGAGCTGCATGGCGCGCGGCTCGCCGCGCAGGGCGCCGCGCAGCGCGTCCTGCAATGCCGTCATCAGTGCCTCGCTGCGCTGCAGCTCCGCCGCGCCCGCCTCCACTTGCGACTCCGCCCGACGCCGGTCGGTCACGTCTCGAAGCGTGACCAGGGTGCCGGCGAAGCGGCCGGTGGCCGCGAAGAGCGGCGTCAGCGACGCCTCGAACGGTTGCAGCGTGGTCCCGCGGCGCACGCTCACGTCCAGCACCGCACGGCGCCGGCGCGCCAGGGCGCCCGCCAGCTCGGGCACGTCGCCGAACAGCACGGCGGCGCGCGCCCCGGGCAGCCCCCCGGTGGGGCGGAAGACGCGCGCGGCGGCAGCGTTGGCGTAGCTCACCGCGTCCGCCGGGGAGATCAGCAGGACTGGCTGATCGAGGTGGTCGAGCAACTCGCGCGGCGCCGTGCCTGCCGCCGGCTCGACCGGCTCCGCCGCAGCCGCCTGGCTGAGTGCGCGGCTCCCACCGAGCAGCCCCTGCGCCGCCGCCAGCGCGGCAGGCGCCAGCAGCAGAGCGCCCGGGGAGAGCGCCCCGAACGCCGGGTCCGGCGCGCCGCTGCCGGGCGCCCAGGAGCCCGCTCGCAGTCCCGCCGCCAGGGCCTCCGCGGCGACCGGCAGCGCCACTCCCAGCAACGTCCAGCCGTACCCGGCGGCCGCCGTTCCCTGCGCCCGGAGCCAGGCGCGCGCGAGCAGCAGCACGCTCGCCGCCACGATGATCGCCACCACCGCCGTCGCCGCCAGGCTCCAGCCGCTGGCGACGCCCACCGTCACGGTGTGTCCCATCACCGCCGCCGGCCGCAGCGAGCGGTAGAGGGACAGGCCGCCCACCGGCCCGAACGCCAACGCCGCGGCGACCACCGACAGCGCCGCCGCCGCCCACAGCAGCGCGGGTCCGCCGCGGCGAGGCATGCGCGTCGCCCGCAGGGCGTAGCCGAGGAGCGCCGCCGCCAGCAGCGCCCCTGCCGCGCGGTGGGCCTCGAGCCAGCGCCCGCTGCCCCCGCCCGCGCCCACGATCAACCACAGCGCTTCGCTACCCACCCACAGCACCGCGATCACGGCCAGCAGCGACAGCGCCGCCGCGCCGCGCGCGGCCCGCCGGCGCGCCCAGGCCGCCGCCGCCAGCACCAGCACGGCGAGGGCGGTGAGGATCAGCGAGACGGCGTAGGCATTGCGCACCAGCAACATCGGTGTCAGCTCCGGTACAGGGTGACGCGGCGACGTTCCAGGCCAGAGCGGCCGAACGAGCTTCGCCACATTCTACGGAGCCGGCCCCCCGCCCGCAGCCACCCGCCCCGGGGACGGCCGCCGGCGGCCACGCGTGCCCGCTGGGACGACATCGCTCGCGCCCGGCCGCCGCCGTGTACTCAGACGCCTCACGAAACGCTGGTCGAGCTTTCATCTCCCATCTGGTAGACCATGTGGGTGACGGTGAAAAACCCGGCCAGCCGGGGATGGTCGCGGCGGGTGTGTGCGCCGCGACGAGCCCTTGCGTCTGCCGGCGCCTCCGCCACCATCACCCCCGGATAGAGCCATGCATGCAGAGGCGGGAGGTCGAACTTGGTCGACGTACAGAACGTGACGAAATCGTACGGCGCGGTCAAGGCGCTGTCGGACGTGAGCTTCCAGATCGAGCCGGGGTCCATCGTGGGCCTGCTGGGTCCGAACGGGGCAGGCAAGTCCACCCTCATGAAGGTCCTGACCGGCTACCTGCAGCCCGACGCGGGCAAGGTGGGCATCGACGGCTACGACGTGCTCACGCAGCGACGCAAGGCGCAGGAGCGCATCGGCTACCTGCCGGAGAACGCCCCCGTCTACCCGGAACTGACGGTGCAGGAGTACCTGCTGATGATGTCCGACGTCCGGCGCATCCCGGCCGCCGAGCAGCGCGGCGCCATCCGCGCGGCGGTCGGCGCGACCGGGCTCGAGCCGGTCATCACCCGGCCCGTCGAGCAACTCTCCAAAGGCTACCGCCAGCGCGTGGGCATCGCGCAGGCCATCCTTCACCGGCCCAAGCTGCTCATCCTCGACGAGCCCACCGTGGGCCTCGACCCCACCCAGCTCGCCGAGGTCCGGCAGCTCATCCGCAGCATCGCCAAGAGCAGCACGGTGCTCTTCTCCAGCCACATCCTGCCCGAGGTGGAGGCGCTCTGCGACCGCGCCGTCATCATCATGGGCGGCGTCATCCGCGCCGACGCGCGCCTCTCGGAGCTGGCCAGGAGCGGCACCGCCCGCCTGGTGCTGGAAGGCGAGGCAGACCCCGCTCGCGTGGCGGACGCCCTGAGCGGCCTTCCCGGCAGCGGCTCGGTCATGCGCGACGCCGCCCCCAACGGCCGGCTGGCGTTCGTGGTGCGCGGCTCGGAGGGCAGCGATCTGTGCCCGGCCATCTTCCAGCTCGCCAAGCGCGAGGGCTGGCCCGTCCGGGAGCTGCGCAGCGAAGCCCGGACGCTGGAGACGGTGTTCAACGAGCTGGCCCGCGACGCCGGGCCCGCCCGCGACCGACCCGCCCCCGCCGCCTCACGAACCACGTCCGCACCACCGCCTCAGGCGTAAGGAGGTAGGGACTTGCGACAGACGGTCGCGATCACCAAGAAGGAGCTCTCCAGCGCCTTCGGCTCACCCCTGGCGCTCATCTTCATGGGCACCTTCTTGCTCGTCACCTTCTTCGTGTTCTTCTGGGTGTCGACCTTCTTCGCGCGCGGCATCGCCGACGTGCGTCCTCTGTTCACCTGGATGCCGCTCCTGCTGGTGTTCCTGGTGGCCGCGCTGACCATGCGCCAGTGGAGCGAGGAGCAGCGCTCCGGCACGCTGGAGATGCTGCTCACCCTGCCGGTCGACGCCTGGCGTCTGGTGGCGGGCAAGTTCCTGGCGGTGATGGTGCTGGTCACGCTGGCGCTGGCGCTCACCGTGAGCCTGCCGATCACGGTCTCGGTGCTGGGCAACCTCGACTGGGGCCCGGTCATCGGCGGCTACGTGGCGGCCCTGCTGATGGCCGCCGCCTATGCCGCCATCGGGCTGTTCGTGTCGTCACGCAGCGACAACCAGATCGTGTCGCTGATCGTCACGCTGCTGATCGGCGGGGTGCTCTACCTCATCGGCAGCAACGCGGTGTTGGACTTCGTGCCGGCCGGCGTGGCGGCGGTGTTCCGTGAGCTCTCCACCACCACCCACTTCCAGTCGATCGAGCGCGGCGTGCTCGACCTGCGCGACCTGGCCTTCTACCTGACGCTGGCCGGGCTGTTCCTCACGCTGAACGTGCTGTCGCTCGACAGCAAGCGCTGGAGCCGCGCCGCCATGACGCGCCCCTACCGCAGCGCCCGGGTGCTCGGCGTGGTGCTGATCGCCGTCAACCTGGTGCTGCTGAACGCCTGGCTGCTGCCGCTCTCCAGCCTGCGCATCGACATGACCGCCAGCCACCGCTACAGCCTATCCGCCACCACCCGCGACCTGCTCGACTCGCTGCAGCAGCCGCTGCTCATCCGCGCCTACATGAGCCGCAACACCCACCCGCTACTGAAGCCGCTCATCCCGCAGGTGGCCGACATGCTGCACGAGTACCAGGTGGCGTCCCACGGCCGCATCAAGGCGCAAGTCGTCGACCCCTCCACCAATCCCAAGGTGGAGCAGACGGCGAACCAGGCCTACGGCATCCAGCCGCACCCGTTCCAGGTGGCGAGCCGCTACCAGTCGTCAGTGGTCAACGCCTACTTCGCCATCCTGGTGCGCTATGGCGACCAGACGCAGGTGCTCAAGCTCTCCGACCTCATCAACGTGTCGCCCAACCCGGGGGGCGGCGCCCCGTCGGTGACGCTCAACAACCTGGAGTACAACCTCACCCGGGCGATCAAGAAGGACGTGGCCGGGTTCAGCGATGTCGGCAGCGTGCTCGCCTCGCTCAAGAAACCCGCCGAGCTCACCCTGCTGGCCACCCCGACGACGTTGCCGAAGAGCCTGCAGGCTGCGCCCGGCATCGTCAAGAAGGTGGCCGACAGCCTCGCGAGCGGCGCCAAGGGCAAGCTCGACTTCCAGCAGGTCGACCCCCGCAGCAAGGGCGCGGCCTTCACGCCGCAGCAGCTGCAGAAGCAGTACGGCGTGCAACCCATCCCGGTGGGCCTGCTCTCGCCCGACACCTACTACCTGCAGATGCTGCTCACCGTCGACGGCAAGACGCAGGTGGTGGTGCCCTCCGGCAGCTTCAGCCAGAAGTCGGTCAAGGACGCCGTCACCGCGGCGCTCAAGCGCTCGACCAACGGCTTCCTCAAGGTGGTCGGGCTGTGGACGCCGCCGCCAGCAGGCGGCCCCTACCGGCAGCAGCAACAGCAGATCTACAGGACGCAGACGTTGCAGCAGCAGCTCCAGAAGGACTACAAGGTCCAGAACGTGTCCCTCACGAACGGCACCGTTCCCAACGACGTCGACACGCTGGTGGTGCTGTCCCCACAGGGGATGACCGACAAGCAGCGCTTCGCCATCGACCAGTTCCTCATGCGCGGCGGCTCGGTGGTGGTGGCCGGCGGCGACTACGCGCTCACCAGTCAGCCCTACAGCGGCACCCTGGCCCTGAAGAAGGTCAGCGGCGGCCTCAGCACGCTGCTCAAGAGCTACGGCGTCACCGTCGGCAATTCGGTGGTGCTCGACACGCAGAACACGCAGTTCCCGGTGGTGGTCCCCCGCAGCGTCGGCGGCGTGCCGGTGCAGGAGGTGCAGGCGGTCGACTACCCCTTCTTCGTCGACGTACGGCCCAGCGCCATGGACGGCGCCTCGCCCATCACCTCCGACCTGCCCGCCGTGAGCGTGCCATGGGCGTCGCCGCTGACGATCGACAAGGGCTCGAGCGGCGCGCGCAAGGTGAGCGTGCTGCTCTCGTCGAGCCCCAACTCCTGGACCAGTAGCAGCACCAACATCATCCCCGACTTCAAGAGCTACCCGAAGCACGGCTTCCCGGTCGGCAAGACGCGCAAGAGCTACCCGCTGGCCGTGGCCATCCGCGGCACCTTCACCAGCTACTTCAAGGACAAGAGGGACCCGCTGGCGAGCTCGAGCAGCGGATCGTCGAAGGGCTCGAGCGCCAACAGCCCGAGCACGTCGGGCGTGGGCATCGTCCCCTCGTCGCCCGACAACGCCCGTCTGGTCGTGATCGGCAGCGGTGAGATCGCCAACGACACCGTGCTCAACCTGGCCGGGCGCCTCAGCCAGAGCCTGCCGGCGGAGGACCTGCGCCTGCTGCAGAACGCGGTCGACTGGTCGACCGAGGACGCCAGCCTGCTCTCCATCCGCGCCAGCGGCGCCACCACCCGCGTGCTCGAGCACCTCTCGCAAGGGCAGGAGACCGGTTGGGAGATCGGCAACTACCTCTTCGCCGTGCTCGCCCTGGTGCTGATCGCCGCCGTGTGGCAGTGGCGCAAGCGCAACCGCACGCCCATCATCGCCACCGGCGGCGGCTCGCCCGCCCGCTACAGCCAGGAGGGCTCGCGATGAGCGCCGCAACGGGCAACGTACGATCCAACCCGCCGGACCGCCGCAACCTCTGGCTCGCGATCGTGGCCGTGGTGCAGGTCGCAGTGCTGGTGTTCGTGCTACTCACGGTGGCGCGGCCGCCCCGCACGCAGACCGGCCCGCTGCTCGGCAAGGGCGTTCAGACCTCCGACATCACCGCCTTCACGGTCACCGGCTCGGACGGCACCAGCATCGCCGTCAAGCGCGACGGCAGCAGCTGGGTTCTGCCCGACCAGGGCGGTTTCCCGGCCCAGACCTCACGCGTGACGAGCTTCCTGCAGGAGCTGGTGGGCCTGCAGCGAAGCGGCCTGGTGGCCACCACCAAGGACGCCTACAAGCGCCTCAAGGTGTCGGCCGACACCTTCCAGCGGAAGGTCGCGCTCACCCTCAAGGGCGGCAAGAACGAGACCCTGCTGATCGGCTCCGAGCCCAGCTACGGCAGCACCCACGTGCGGCTGGCGAGCGACAAGGGCGTGTACGTCAGCCACTCGATCCACGCCAGCGACGCTCGCACCGACGCCGCCGGCTACATCGACACCACCCTGCTCAAGCTCGACGAGGCCAACGTCACGCGCATGGAGGTGAAGAACCAGAGCGGCGACTTCGTCTTCACCAAGGGCGCCGCGGGCTGGACCATGCAGGGCGTCCCGAGCGGCAAGACCTTCGATCCCACCAGCGTCAACGGGCTGCTCTCCAGCCTTACCAGGTTGCAGATCGACGAGCCGCTGGGCAAGACGGCCAAGCCCGCCTACGGCTTCGACAAGCCGCTGGCGGTCGTCACTCTGACGACGGTGAGCAAGCCGGCGTCGAGCGGGAAGGGGTCGGCGACCGGCACCTCATCCGGCTCCAGCGGCTCCGGGCCCAGCAGCTCCGGCTCTGGCGCTTCGGGGTCGAGCAGCTCCGGGTCCAGCGGCTCCGGGTCCGGCAGCCCGAGCTCCAGCGCCTCCGGCGCGGCCAAGGGCAATGCCTCCGCGCCGGCTGGTTCCGGGTCCGGCACAGCCTCCGGGTCCAGCACGGCGGCGACCTCGAACACGGCAACCTCGAACGCCACGACCTCGAGCACAGCGGCCGCCGGCAGCACGGCCGCCAGCAAAGCGGCCGCCGGCACCTCCGCGGCTGCCGGATCTGCCGCCAAGCCCGTCACCCAGACGACCACCATCACCGTCGGCTCCAAGGCCAAGAACGGCTTCTACCACGTGCGCGTGTCGAGCTCGCCGTTCATCGTGACCGCGTCCGACTCCAACCTGGGCAGCGTGGTCGGCAAGAAGGAGGCGGACTTCTTCGTCAAGCCCAAGACCACGGCCAAAGGTTCCAGCGGCGCAGCGGGAAGCGGCCTGCGGTCGCTGAGCGGCCTAGGGGGCGCGACCACCGGTCAGTAGCCCGTCGACCCCCTGCCACCCCGTCCCGGGCGGCCGCGGCCGCTGGTTCCCGCGGGCGCCGCCATCTGGCGGCGCCCGCGGTCTCGTGACGCGCACGAGTCGCGGCGTTGCGTCGACCCCGCACCGCCGCAACCGCTGTGCCGAAACCATGTCCAATATTCTTTACAGTAAGTCCAGAATCCTTTACACTGCCAGAGCCGGTCGCCCTACCCCGTGAGGGCACCGAGGCTCTGGAGGAGTCCATGTCGTTCCGAGAGAAGCTCACCTGGGTCAGTGCCGCCGTCTGGGTGCTCGTGATCGCGCTCTACCTGAGGGCCGTCGCCGCGCAACTCGGGACGGCGCCGGTGGCCGACATCGCGTACCAGCGCCCCATTCTCATCGCCATGGGCACGATGATCGCGCTCACCATCGCCGGCTCGATCGTCACCGCCATCGTCACGGCGGCCGGCGGTGCCATCTCGGCGCTGCGGAGCGGCCGCCAGCCCCGACGAGACATCGACCGCGAGGACGAGCGGGACGCTCGCATCGGCCGGCGCGGCGACGCGACCAGCTTCCACGTGACCAGTGTCCTCCTTCTCGGCGTGCTGGCGCTGGTCCTCGTCGGAGCCCCCTACTTCTGGGTCGCCAACGCGCTGTTCGCGACCCTCGCCCTGAGCGGCCTGGCCGCCGCTGCCGTGAAGCTCGTCGAGTACCGCCGTGGTCTGTAGCCATGGCGCGGCCGACAAAGGTCACCAACGACATCCGGACGCTGCGCTTCGCCGCCGACGAGATGACCCAGGCGGAGCTCGCCGACCGGGTCGGGATGACGCGCCAGAGCATCGTCGCCATCGAGAAGGGCGCGTACTCGCCGTCGCTCGAGGTCGCCTTCAAGATCGCCCGCGTCTTCGGGGTGCCATTGGAAGCGGTCTTCCACTACCCCGAAGAGGTGCCATGAGGTTGCCCGGCCCCCTCGCCGCGTCCGGCCGAGGGAGAACCGCGTAGTCGGATCCTCCCGTCCAGCCGTACAATGGCTCTCGACGCCCACCCTGACGCATCGTCCGACGTTTCAGGAGGTTTCCGTGGCCTTCCAGCCCGCCTTCGACCGCTACGAGAGCATGCAGTACCGCCGGACCGGCAGCAGCGGCCTCAAGCTTCCCGCCATCTCCCTGGGCTTGTGGCACAACTTCGGCGACGACGTCCCACTCGAGACGCAGCGCGCCATCGTGCGCCGCGCCTTCGACCTGGGCATCACCCACTTCGACCTGGCCAACAACTACGGCCCACCTCCCGGGTCCGCCGAGCGCAACTTCGGCCGCATCCTGGCCGGGGACCTCGCGCCCTACCGCGACGAGCTGGTCATCTCCAGCAAAGCCGGCTACCTGATGTGGCCGGGTCCCTACGGCGAGTGGGGCTCGCGCAAGTACCTGCTCGCCAGCCTCGACCAAAGCCTGGGCCGCATGGGACTCGACCACGTCGACATCTTCTACTCCCACCGCTTCGACCCCGAGACGCCACTGGAAGAGACCATGGGCGCCCTCGCCAGCGCGGTGCAGCGGGGCAAGGCGCTCTACGCCGGCATCTCCTCCTACTCGGCGGCGAAGACCCGGGAAGCGGTCGAGATGCTGCGCTCGATGGGGGTGCGCTGCCTCATCCACCAGCCCTCCTACTCCATGCTCAACCGCTGGGTCGAGCCGGAGCTGCTGTCGACGCTGGAGGAGTATGGCGTCGGCTGCATCGCCTTCTCGCCGCTGGCGCAGGGCCTACTGACCGACAAGTACCTCGCGGGCATCCCCGAAGGCGCGCGCGTCACGCACGCCGACAGCTTCCGCGAGGAGTTCCTGCGCGAGGAGAACCTCCGCAAGGTGCGCGCTCTGGACGGCATCGCCAGGCATCGCGGGCAGTCGCTGGCGCAGATGGCCCTGGCCTGGGTGCTGCGCGACCCGCGGGTGACCTCGGTGCTCATCGGCGCCAGCAGCGTGGCCCAGCTGGAGGAGAACGTGGCGGCGCTTGACCGCCTGGACTTCTCCGACGACGAGCTCACGGAGATCGACCGGCACGCCACCGACGCCGGCATCAACATCTGGGCGAGGTCGCACGAGGCGGGCTGAGGGCCTGGCCACACGGCTCCGAGCAGGTCGCAGATGAGGCGTCTGTATGCTTGACTCGAGCAGATAGCGAGCAACCCCGTCGTGGCCTGCGCAGACCGCCAGGCCGATCGGCGAGGTTCATACGAGTTGCGAGCGAAGCGGATCATCCGAGTCCTGAGAGTCGTCATGCCACTCTTGGCAGTGACCTGCGCCGTGGTGCTCGTCCCATGGGACATCGTCCCGTGGCCGACGCCACTTCCAGCCACGGTGCAGGAGCAGGTCGATGCGGCGGCCGAGCGTGGACTGGACGGCATCATCGTCTACGTGGCTCGAGCGGGCAAGGCGCCGGCCAGCAGCGGGAGCCTGTCGCTGGCGTTGGACAAGCCCGCGGACTTCGAGCCCGACGCCCGCTACAGCTACTCCAATACCAACTACCTGCTGCTCGGCCGCATCCTCGACGGCGCACTGGGATACCCGCAGCAGCGGTACATCGAGCGCGAGATCCTGGCTCCTCTCGGGCTCACGCACACCTACCCGTCGCTCGGCCAGGCGAACGAACGGGACGTCGTCCGTGGGTACTGGTACGGCTATGACGACGATCTGACGCCTCTCGACCATGCCGTCCCTGGTGGATCGATGGTCGCGACCGCTCAGGACGTCGGCACCTTCCCGAGGGCGTTGAATGACGGCTCACTGCTGAGCGCCGACGAGCAGGCCATCTACGCCTCGATCTACCGGTACGGCCATACCGGCTGGCTGCCGGGCTACTACAGCATCGCGCGCTATCACGCGGACATCGACGCGGTCGTGGTCCAGTTCGTCAACACCACTGGCGGAGACGCCTGGCGGCCGGTCGAGGTGACCGGAGGGAAGGCTCTGGGGATCTCGAACATCATCTATGGCCGCATCGTCCGGATTCTGCGCAGGCAGGTGAGCCCGCCGACGTAGCGGCCGGATGCTTCGGAGTCGGCTGGCCCGCCGCCGCGCACGATGAGCGCGACCGCAGCGGGCCCGCGACTCAGCTACCGGCTACTTCTCGGCCGACAGCGCGAATCCGCGCATGAACTGCTCCTGCAGGAGCATGAACACGATCAAGGGCGGGATCAGCGCCAGGATGGCCCCGGCCATCACCACCCCCCATTGGATGTCTTGCACCCCCGTGCCGATGAGCGTGTTCAAACCCACCTGGACCACCTGTCGGTTGACGCGCCGGATGATCACCAGCGGCCACAGGTACTGGTTCCAGACGTAGACGAACTGGATGACGGCCAGCGCACCGATGGTGTTCGTGCTCATCGGCACCAGGATGCTGACCAGGAAGCGCAGGGGCCCGGCACCGTCGATCTTGGCGGCGTCGGCGAGGCTCAGCGGGATGGACATGAAGTGTTGATGGAACAGGAACACGCCGGTCGCGGATGCCAGGAACGGCACGATGATGGCCCAGTAGGAGTCCGACCAGTTGAAGCCATAGGGCGTGGGCGCGAGCGGGTGACCTATCCACGAGAACAACGCGGCCCAGGTGGGCGGCGGGTGCTTCGACACCAGGTCGAACAGCCCCACGATCAGCACCTGCGTGGGCATCATCAGCGTCAGCAGGATGAAGCCGAAGACGATCGGTTTGAAGGGGATGCGGAAGTAGACGAGCGCCATCCCGGCCATCAGCGAGAACAGCGTCTTGCCGAAGGTGACGGCCAGGGCGATGATCAGTGAGTTACGCGTGTAGATCCCGAAATCGGACCCCGTCCACGCGCCCTTGAGGTTGTGCCACAGCTCTGCGCCGGGGATCACGCTCGGCGACATCACCTGCACCGTGGTCTGCGTCGCCTTGACCAGCGTGAACAGGATGGGTCCCGACACCAGTAGGCAGCTGAGGATGAGGCCGACGTGCACGAGCCAGCGAGTTCGCCGACGGGTGACGCGGCGCTCGGCGGGCGCGGCGTGCGTCGTACGGGCCGCCATCTCAACCTCCTCCGTAGTGCACGTTGCGGTTGCCGTAGCGGAACTGCAACAGGGTGATCACGCCGACGATGAACAGCAGGATGACGCCCTGCGCACCGGCGAAGCCCAGGTTGCCGGCGCCGCCGAAGCCGTCCTCGTAGAGGCGGTAGATCATCGTCGTGGTCAAGCCGGCGTTGTCCAGGTGCAGGGCTGCCGGCCCGACCGGCCCGCCCTTTGTGAGGATGTCGATGAGACCGAACACCTCGAAGAAGGCGTAGGCGAGGTTGGTGAACACCAGGAAGAAGGTAATGGGTGAGAGGAGGGGGAGCGTGATGCTTCGGAAGCGTTGCCAGGCATTGGCGCCGTCGATGGCGGCTGCCTCGGTCAGCTCGCCGGGGATGTTCTGGAGCGCGGCGAGGTAGAACACGATGTTGTAGCCGAGCTCCTTCCAGATGGCCGCGCTGACCACCAGCCCGAACGCCAGCACGGGGTTGTCCAGCCACCTGGGTGCGATGCCGAACAGACCCGAGAGCATGTGATTCACCTCGCCCGCCTCGGGATTGAACAGGAACGAGAAGATCGTCCCTGCGATCGCCGGTGACATCGCGAACGGCCAGATGAGCAGCAGCCGGTACACGCGCGAGCCGGTCACCTTCTGATTGGCGAGCATGGAGAACGCCAGGCTGATAGCGATCCCGAAGAAGACCACGGCAGCGCTGAAGACCAGGCTCTGCAGCACCACCTGGCGGTACATCGGCGCGAGGAGCCCGGTGAAGAGCAGCCGGAAGTTGCCCAGCCCGATATAACGCCGCGTCCCCAGGATGAGGTTGCTGCGGTACAGGCTGAGGACGAAGGACTGGATGGCGGGATAGTAGAGGAAGATCAGCAGGATGACGAGCGTCGGCAGCAGCAGCAGCCAGGCCGTCGTCCGGCTCTTGAATACGGGCGTGCCCTCACGCATCGTCGGCTCCTGCGGCGTGACCCAGCCGGCGTTGGCTGCGGCCGGCGGCGCCGCTACCTCATCCTAGATTAAGGAGGCAAGAGAGACGCGCGCCGGCGGCGGGTTGCCCCGCCGCCGGCGACACGAACGCTACTGGAAGTTGCTGTTGTACTGCTGGAGCGCCTGGTCGGCGAGCGCCTGAGCCTGGCTCATGGCGGAGTCGACCGTGGCTCCGTTGATGACCTTCTGGATGGCCTGCTCGATGATGGTCCGCACCTGCGGGAACGGCCCCATCAGGGCGCCGGCCGTGGCGGTCGACGACTTGGTGTTGAGCAGCTGGGTGAAGGCGACCGCGTAGTTGGGGTTCTCGCGGAACCAGCCCTGCTTGTCGAGCGCGTTGACCGAGCTGATGCGCACCGGGAAGTAGCCGGTGAGCTTGTGCCAGCTGATCATGTTCTGGGTGTTGGTCATGTAGAGCAGGAAGCTACGCGCCGCCTCCTGCTGGTCCTGCGGGATGCCCTTCGAGATCCAGATGGAGGCGCCGCCGATGACCACGCCCTGGCGCGGGGCGCCGTCGGGGATGGGCAGCTCGGCCGTGGTGGCGGTCCACCCGCCATCCTTGCCGGCCTTCGTGATGAGGCCGACCTCGGAGGTCGAGTCGATGTGGAACATCGCCTTGCCCTGGGTGAAGATGGCCTCGCTACCGTTCCAGTTCTCGAGCTTGCCGGTGTAGGTGTAGTAGCCCTTGTCGTGAAGCTCCTTGATCCAGTTGACGATGTTCAGGGCCGGCTCGCTGGTGAGCAGCACCTTGGTGGCGCGGCCGCCGCGGCCGTTGTCGTTGTTGACCAGCGGCGCGTTCTGCTCGGCCATCCACTGCTCGAAGAACCAGCTGTGCAGCGGGAACGTCATGCACGCATCGGCGGTGTCGCCGGCGGCCCTCAGCGCGTCGCAGTCCTTGACGACGTCGCTGTAGGTCTTGGGCGGATTGCTCGGGTTCAGCCCCGCCTTCGTCATGAGCGCGTGGTTCACGTACATGACGGCATTGGAGGAGTTGAACGGGATCGAGTTCACGGTGCCGCCGATGGTGTAGTAGTCAAGCACGGGCTTGATGTAATCGCCGGTATCGAAGGCCCCGGGAATGCTGCCGACGGGGATGAAGATGCCGGAGTCCTTCGCCTGCTGGCTGCCGACCTCGAAGATCTGCACCATCGCAGGCGGGTTGCCCTGCCGGGCGGCGAGGATCGCCGAGTTCAGCGCATCCCGATAGCTCGGCTTGGTCGTAACGACGACCTGGTACTTCGGGTTCTGCGCGTTCCACT
>CAZBZU010000016.1:22533-64347 GCA_964496495.1 uncultured bacterium | reverse complement strand
CCCAGCCTGGGCAACGTGATGATCGCGGTGGCGGCGGTGTCGTGGCCCAACTACGCGCGCCTGCTGCGCGCTCAGGTGCTGGCGGTGCGCACGCTCGACTACGTCGAGGCGTCGCGCTCGCTGGGCGCCGCCCGCTGGCGGCAGGCGTTCCTGCACGTGCTGCCCAACACGCTCACCCCGCTCCTGGTGCAGGCCAGCTTCGACATTGGCAGCGCCATCCTCACCGCCGCGGGCCTGGGCTTCATCGGCTTCGGCGCGCAGCCGCCCACCCCCGAGTGGGGGGCCATGGTGTCCGAGACGCGCAACTTCATCAACGAGGCGCCGTGGGCCTCCTCGGCGCCCGCCATCGCCATCCTGCTGACCGTGCTGGCCTTCAACCTGCTGGGCGACGGCTTACGCGACGTGCTGGACCCCCGGGGTCGGACGCGGCGCTGAGGCGGCGCTGACGGCGAGGCGCGCCAGGGCGAGCTTGTTCCCCGCTCGGCGTGGACGCACAATGGGATGTGACGGGGAGCGGCCGGGTGAAGGCTGCCGGCGCCTGCGGTCGACGGCGCATGCGCGCTCACGGCGAGGCGGCGAGCAGCCAGCGAAAGGGAGGACGCCATGCAGGGAGACCCCAAGGTCGTCGAGCAGCTCAACAAGGCGCTGCGTGAGGAGCTTTCGGCGGTGGACCAGTACATCGTGCACGCGGAGATGAGCCACGACTGGGGCTACCACGCTCGCGGCGCGTACATGAAGCAGCAGGCCATCGACGAGATGAAGCACGCCGAGGCGCTCATCGAGCGGCTGCTGTTCCTGGACGCCACCCCCGTCATCGGGCGCGAGGCGCTGACCATCGGGGACGGCGTCAGGAAGCAGCTCGAGAACGACCTGGCGCTCGAGCTGGATGCGGTCCGCTCCTACAACGATGCCATCCGGATCGCGCGGCAGGCTGGCGACAACGCCTCCAGCGAGCTGTTCGAGCACAACCTCAAGGACGAGGAGGCGCACGTCGACTGGCTGGAGGTGCAGCTCCACCTGATCTCCGAGCTCGGCTACGAGCGCTACCTCGCCCAGCAGATGAGCGGCGAGGACGACTGAGCCGCTCGCTCCTCGCCGACGTGGGACGGTCCCGGGCGGGGCTCACAGCGACAGGTAGGCGGCCCGCACCTCCGGGTCCTCGAGCAGCTCTCGTCCGCCCCCCTGCTTGACGATGCGGCCGTTCTCGAGCACGAAGGCGGTGTCGGCGAGGGCGAGGGACTGCTGCACGTTCTGCTCCACCAGCACCACCGCCACGCCGCCGTGGTTGATGGCCTTCAAGGCGTGGAACACCGCCTTGGTCAGGCCCGGCGCCAGACCCAGGCTGGGCTCGTCGACCAGCAGCAGCCGTGGGCGGCTCATCAGCGCCCGCCCGACGGCCAGCATCTGTTGCTCGCCGCCGGAGAGGGTGCCGGCCAGCTGGTTCTGCCTCTCGGCCAGACGAGGGAACAGCTCCAACACCATCTGCCGCGTCTGGCGGACCTCGCGCGGGGACACCGGCAGGTAGTCCGCGCCGCTGGCGAGGTTCTCTGCCACGCTCATCAGCGGGAAGAGCTGCCGGCCCTCGGGGACGTGGCCCACGCCGCGCCGCACGATGCGCGCCGGGCTGTGGCCGTGCAGCTCCTCCCCGAACGCCCGCACGCTGCCCCTCGCGCGGGGGATGAGGCCAGAGATCGCCCGCAGCAGGGTGGTCTTGCCGGCGCCGTTGGCGCCGATGATGGTGACGAAGGCGCCGCTCTCCACCTGCAGGTCGATGCCCCACAGCACCTGTATCTTGCCGTAGCCTGCTTCCAGCTTCCGGACCTCGAGGGCGGGCGGGGGACCCTCGCCGGCCCGGCTCATGCCTCTGCCCCCGTGCCGGCGCCGCCGCCGTCGTCGTCATCGCCGTCCTCCGCTCCGAGATAGGCGCTCACCACGCGCGGGTCGGCGGTGACCTCTCGGTAGCTGCCGGACGCGATGGGCCTGCCGTAGTCCATCACCAGCACGCGGTCGGCGAGATCGCGGACCACCGGCATGACGTGTTCGATGAACACCACGGTCACGCCGCGCTCCCGCACCTCCTTCACTAGCCGCACCGCCAGCCGTGCCTCCGCCGGACGCAGCCCGGCCATGACCTCGTCGAGCAGCAGCACCCGCGGGCCGGTCGCCAGCGCCCGGGCGATCTCCAGGCGCTTCTCCTGCAGCAGCGTCAGCTCCTCGGCCGGCACCTCACGCAGGGGGAGCAGGCCGGAGCGCTCGAGCGCGCCCGCGGTGAGGCGACGGGCCTCCGCCTGGCCGGTGCCGGGGGTGCCGTAGAGCGCGCCGACCATCACGTTCTCCTCGACCGTCATCTCGGGGAACGGCTGCACCACCTGGAAGGCGCGGCCGAGGCCGGCGTGGCAGCGCTCCGCGCTGCTCAGGGCGGTGATGTCGCGGCCCGCCAGCTCGATGCGGCCGTGCGTCGGGGCGAGCAGGCCCGAGATCATGTTGAGAGTCGTGGTCTTGCCGGCGCCGTTGGGGCCGATGATGGCGAAGATCTCTTCCTCCTCCACCTCGAAGCTGAGGTCCTGGACGGCGGCGAGGCCGCCGAAGCGCTTCTCGAGCCCGTCGACGCGGAGCATCAGCGTCCCTCCCCGTCGCCGGCGAGCCCCGCCTCGGTGCCGGCCCCGCCGGCGGGAGGCGGGCCGCGCCGCCGCCGGAGGCGGTTCGCCAGCCCCACCAGGCCGCGCGGCATGAACAGGACCGAGGCGACCAGCACCAGGCCGTAGCCGATGAGGTAGCCCTCGGCGAAGGTGCGCTTGAGCGTCTCTTCGATGGCGGACAGCACGCCGGCACCGAGGATCGGACCCAGGGTGGTGTAGAGACCGCCGAAGATCGGTGTCACCAACGCGAACACCGTGGTGGAGATGGCGAAGGTGCCGTCGGGGATCACGCTGCCGAGCCGCTCGGCTTCTAGGGCGCCGAGCATGCCGACCAGCGCGCTGGAGAGCACGAAGGCCAGCAGCTTGGCCCGCGCCGGCCGCACCCCCATCACCGCCGCCACCGCCTCGTTGGTGCGCACGGCGGTGAAGGCGGCCCTCAGGCGCGTGCGTTGCACGACGACGGACACCAGGATGGCGAGCAGCAGCAGGCCGCCGTAGACGTAGAAGTAGTCGGCATTGCGCAGGTAGGCGATCTCCCAGCGCTGCATGGCGCCGGGCACGAAGTGCGGGCGGAACAGGGGCGGCACGTTGAGGCCGGCGGCCCCGCCGGCGATGCCGGTGGGCAGTTCCTGCACCAGCGCCTTGAGCACCTCCGCGAAGGCCAGCGTGGCGATGGCGAAGTAGATGCCTCTCAGGCGCAGGGTGACGGAGCCGAGCCCCAGCGCCAGCAGCGCCGCCACGGCGCCGCCGAGCGGGAGCGCCAGGAACAGCGGGACGCCGGAGAGCTTGGCCAGGACGGCGGCGGCGTAGCCGCCGGCGCCGTAGAAGGCCGCGTGGGCCAGGGAGAGCTGGCCGGTGCGGGCCAGCAGGTCCCACGAGAGTGCCAGCACGGCCAGGCTCATGGCGTTGGAGGCGAGCGACAGGTAGCTCACCGAGGCCTGGTGGAAGAGACCCTTGAGCGCGCCAGGAGCGAGCGCCACGACGACCGCCAGCAGCAGCGTCCACAGCAGGTCGGGAAGCGCGCGCCTCATGACGCCCCCCGCGGTGGGCGCGCGGCGCTCATGCCGTCCTCCGGGCGCGCGCGATCAGCACGATGAAGATGATGGCGAAGAAGACCGCGTTGCGCAGGGCGTCGCCGTTGGGAACGAGGGTCGCCACCAGCGATTCAGACACCGCCACCGCCAGCGACGCCCACAGGATCCCGCGGATGTTGCCCAGGCCGGCGAGAACCACGATGGCGAAGGCCTTGAGGGTGAAGGCGAAGCCGACGGTGGGCGTGGGGCTCTGGATCACGGCGATCATCACCCCGCCGATGCCGGCCAGCAGTGCCGACAGCGCGAACGCCACCAGGTAGATGCGGTCCACCTCGAGGCCCACCAGGCTGGCGCCGATGCGGTTCTGCGCCACCGCGCGCATGGCGCGCCCGAGCTTGGAGCGGGCCAGCAAGGCATAGAGCGCCAGCACCAGCACGAGTGAGATGACGAAGCTCCCCAGCGGCACCAGCCCGATACTGATGCCGGCTACCTGATAGCCGACGGACCGGTAGGGAACGCCGCTGATCGACCTCGGGTCGCCGCCCCAGATCAGCAGGGCGAGGTTCTGGAGGACGATCGAGAGGCCGAAGGTGAGGAGCATCTGATTGAGCTCGGGTGCCCTCAGGACATAGCGGATGCTCGAAAGATAGATGAGCGCGCCGATCACGAACAGTGCCGGCGCCACGAACAGGAGCGACAGCAGCGGGTCGAACCCGAGGCTGACGTAGAGCTGGTAGGCGAGGAAGGCGCCGACCATGAAGAACTCGCCGTGGGCGAAGTTGATCACGCCGATGACGCCGATGGCGAGTGCCAGCCCTACCGACACCAGCGCGTAGAGGCCGGCGGCGAGCACCCCGGATACCAGGCCCTGGGCGAGGAGGGTCAGGTCCACGCTGGAAGGCTCCGGTGCGCCGGGTGGTGGGGGGAGGGGTGCGGCAGGCTGGTCACGCTCGGGCTTTCACCTGGCTCGCGCCAACCGGGCGCGGTGCGGGCGGCGGGCCGGCGGCGGGCCGGTAGGCCAGCCCGCCGCCGGAGTCCGGGTGCCGGCCCCGCGCCAGGGCGCAGGGCCGGCAGCGGCAGGTCACTGCGCCTGGCAGCTCTGCAGCGGCGCGGTGGCCTTCGAGGTGGGCCAGACGATCTGGCGCTGGCCGTTCTGGTACTGGAACACCAACCACATGTCGGCGCCGAAGCCCTGGTGGTGGGTGATCTGCGAGTCGTGGAACTTCCACGGCCCCATCGGCGACTTGAAGGTCAGGCTCTCCATCGCCTTGATGACGGCCTGCTGGTCGGTGGTGCCGGCCTTGTTGATGCTGTCGGCGTACGACCACAGCTGAGCGTAGGCGAGGGCGGACATGTAGTTGTCGGGCGCCTTGTTGAACATGGCCTCGAAGCTCTTGGTGAAGGCCATCGCCTCGGGCGTGGGCAGGTTGGGCATGAAGCCGATGAGACCCGTGACGCACTGGGCCTCGGACGACTTGGCGAAGTCGCTGGGCCATCCCGGAGGGGCTCCGAAGATCTGCTGCGGGGTGTAGTTCAGCTCGCGGATCTGGCTGGTCATGGGCACCACGTCGGAGTCGTAGCCGATCCAGTAGAGCATGTCGGCGTTCGTCGCCTTGGCCTTGCTGATGGCCGCGCGGAAGTCGCCGGTGCCGCCGAAGAGCGTCGACTTGAAGGCCTCGTTGATGGTGACCTTGAGGCCGGCGTTCTCCAGCAGCTTCTGCGCTTCCTGGGAGCCGGGGCCGCCGAAGGCGGAGTCCTCGTGCAGCAGCGCGACGGTCTTCACGCCGCTGTCCTTGATGAAGTTGGTGGCGGCCTCGGTGTTCTGGTAGTCCCAGGGGTGGACGTGGAAGAACCACGGCTCGTTACCGAGGATCTCCTCGATGCCCTGGAAGTTGTCGATGCCGACGCCGGACACGGCGCCGCCGATCCAGCTGACGATCGGCTGGAACGTCTTGAACGACTCGGCCAGCGCCAGCGTCACGCCGGAGCTGTAGCCGCCACCGATGAACTGCACGTTGTCCTCGGTCATCAGCTTCTCGAACGCGGCCACCGCCACCTTGCCGTCGGCCTGGGTGTCGGCGTAGATGACCTTGAGCGGCTGGCCGAGCACGCCGCCCTGGGCGTTGATCTCCTTGAGGGCGAGCTCGAAGCCCTCCTTCTGGGCTTGGCCGGTGCCGGCCGCGCCGCCGGTGAGCGGCGACAGGATGCCGATGGTCACGGGCTGGGCGAGTGCCAGCGTCGCGAGCGCGGCGGCGAGTACGAGGATGATGCGCTTCATGCTGCCTCCTTCTGGGTGGCGGGTCGCTTCCCTGCGACCCCGTGGGCGAGAACGTCGACGAACGGGCGGATGCCTCCGGCGGAGTGGATCTGTCAGGTCATGGCGGCTTCCCTGCGAACTCGGCGAGCAGGGCCTTGAAGCGGTCGGGAGCCTCGATCTGCGGGGAGTGGCCGACGTCGTCCCAGGTGATCAGGCGGGTGCGCTCCTCGCCGTAGGCCGCGCGCGTCGCCTCGGCCAGGGCGGGTGTGATGAGGTAGTCCTGGCCGCCTCGAAGCACCAGCACCGGCCCGCCGTACGCCCGCGCGACCTCGCTCAGGTCCATGTTCTCCAGCGCCTCGGCGTTGGGCACGATGCAGGAGGGCGAGATCTTGCAGGCCTCGTCGACCAGCTCCTCGAAGTAGGGCGGCCGGCGCGTGGGCATGACGCTCGGCAGCGCCTGGGCGATCATGGCGCGGCGGGCCGGGGGAGACGGCTCGGCGGCGAGGACCTCGGCGCCCCGCAGGCTGGCATCCGGCGCGTGGAAGCCGGCGGGCGGTGGCGAGTCGACCAGCATGAGCCGCGCCACCGCCTGCGGGCGGGTGCCGGCGCAAGCCTGCACGGCGGCGCCGCCGAGGCTGTGGCCGACGAGCGTCACCGGTGGTGCACCGAGCGCCGCCAGGAAGGCCGCCAGCGCCTCGCCGTAGGCGCGCATGGTCACCGCTCCGGGCAGCGGGCCGGAGTCGCCGAAGTTGGGGAGGTCGGGGGCGATCACCTCGCAGCCGGCGGGAGGGGCGTCCAGCAGCTCCTGCCAGTAGCGGTGGCTGGCGAGGTTGCCGTGCACCAGCACCACGGGCCGGCCGGCGCCGGCGCGGGCAAAGGCGACGGTGGTCCCGCCGGCCTCGAGGTCGAAGGTGCGGCGGCTGGTCATGCGCCCTCCGGAGGCCTGCCGCCGGCCGGGCCGGCGGCCTGCGAGACGCGCGCGAGGAAGGCGTCCAGCTCGGCTGCCACCGCGCCGGGCCGTTCGATGGGAGCCGCGTGCCCGGCCCGCGGGATGATCGCCAGCCGGCCGCGACCGGCGGCCTCGAGCATCTCCAGGCTGTAGCGGGGCGGGCTGAGCACGTCCTCGGCCCCCACCAGGGTGAGCAGCGGCCCGCGATAGCGGCGCAGCGCACTCACGCACTCGCGCCCCTCCTCGCCGTAGGCCAGCGCTCCCTCTACCAGCGCCAGCACCGGCCGCGGGTCGGCGGCGGCCGCCTCCTCGCGCAAGCCGAGCAGCCAGTCCTCGCTGTCCTCCAGGAAGCTGTGGCCCCAGACCCAGGGGGTGGCGACGTCGAAGCGCCCGCCGGTGCCGCCGAGGGCGAGCGCCGCGCGCCAGGAGCGCAGCACGGCGCGCATCAGGGCGTCGACGCGGCCGAAGCCGTCCATGATGACGAGGCTGCTCAGCAGCTCGGGGCGACGGCCGGCGAGCTCCAGCGCCGCCAGCGCGCCGTTGGAGAGCCCGACGAGATGCACCCGGTCCAGGCCCAGGGCGCCTATCAGCGCCTCCAGGTCGTCGGTGTGCTGCGCCACCGTGTAGGGCCCCCGAGGCTTGGAAGACTCCCCCTGACCGCGGGCGTCGAAGCGCAGCACGCGATGATGCGGCGCCAGCTCGGCCTCCAGTCCGGCCCAGGTGGCGGTGTTCATGAAGATGCCGTTGACCAGCACCACCGGCACCCCGCCGCTGGCGCCGCTCAGCACCACGCGCAGCTGCACGCCGTCGCCGACCGTGACGTCGGAGACGGTCGCCTCGGCGGCCGTTGCGCCAGAGGCCACGCGGTTGTGAGGCTCGGGGTCAGGCACGGTCCTCACCCTCTTGCGTGGCGGCCGTGCCGGTGAACGCCTGGCGGAGCTCCTCCTTGAGGATCTTGCCGGCGCCGCTCTTCGGTAGGCGCGCCGTCACCTGGACGTGCTTGGGCACTTTGTAGCGGGCCAGCCGCCCCCTCAGGAAGCCGCGGAGCTCGTCGGGGTCGAGGGCGGCACCGGGGCGCGCCACCACCACCGCCAGCCCCACCTCCCCCCAGCGCGCATCGGGCACGCCCAGCACGGCGCACTCGGACACGTCCGGGTGATGGTAGAGGGCGTTCTCGACCTCCGCCGGGAAGACGTTCTCGCCTCCGGAGATGAACATCTCCTTGCGGCGCCCGGCGATGGTCACGAAGCCGCCCTGGTCCATGGTGGCGAGATCGCCCGTCCACAGCCAGCCGTCCCGAAGCGCCTCGGCCGTCTCGTCGGGCCGCTCGAAGTAGCCTGCGAAGACGTGCGGGCCGGCGAGGGTCAGCTCCCCGACCTCGCCGCGTGGGCAGGGCGTGCCGTCCTCGCGGCGCACCTCCGCGCGGGCGTGGAGGATGGCCTTCCCCACCGAGGCGGGGTGCGCCTCGGCCTCGTCGAGCGACATGGTGAAGCAGTTGACCCCGGCCTCGGTGAGGCCGTAGCCCTGCTTGAAGCGCACCCCACGCTGGCGGAAGGCGCGCTGGATCGGCTCCGGGCAGGGCGCGCCGCCGGAGATCGCCCAGCGGACCGCGCTCAGGTCGGTGGCGGCGAAGGCCGGGTCGTCCGCGACCATCTTGTACATGGTGGGCACCAGGAAGAGGATCGTGGCGCCCGCTTCGCTCACCAGCCGCAGGTAGTCGGCGGGGTCGAATGCGGGCTGCAGAGCGATGCGCGCCCCAAGATGGTAGAGCGGCACGCTGAAGGCGTTGAGGGCAGCGTGGAAGCAGGGGGTCGCCTGCACCACGCAGTCGTCCTCGCGAAGCCCCCACGACACGATGGTGTTGACGGCGTTGTAGAAGCCCTGCCGGTAGGGTTGCATGGCGCCCTTCGGCAGCCCGGTGGTGCCGCCCGTGAAGAGGATCATCTGGATGTCCTCGGGCCCCAGCGGCGGCGGTGGCGGCGCCGCGGCTGCCGAGGCGAGCCCCGGCTCGTACTCCGCCAGCGGCAGGACGGGTGCGCCCGTCGAGCGCGCCACGGTCACATCGGCGTCGTCGGCGAGTATCAGCGACGGCTGCACGTAGTCGGCGATGGCACGCGTCTCGCTCGCCGACAGGCGGTAGTTGAACGGGGTGTAGACGACGCCCAGCTTGGCGGTCGCCAGCACCAGGTCGAGGTGCGCGAGGTGGTTGGGTGCCAGGATGCTGACGCGGTCACCCTTGCCCAGGCCCCTGGCCGCCAGCAGGCCGGCGAGCCTCTCGGCGCGACCGTCCATGTCGGCATAGCTGAGCCAGCGCCGCTGCCAGTAGACCGCCGGCCGGTCGGGGGTGAGCTCCGCCCGCCGCCTGGCGATGTCGAGGATCATGGCGCCTCCCGCCGCTGCGGCCCGGGGCGCACGCCGCGAAGGCCGTCGCCCGCATACGCCAGGCCGGGACCGCTGCGGCCCCATCGCAGACAGATGGCGTTCCACACGTACCCGACGCCGGCGGCCACCAGCACCACCAGGTCGCCGGGATGCAGCAGGCCACGCTCCTCGGCCAGACGCAGGCTGAGGAACTGGTCGATCTGGCCCAGGTGGCCGACATGCTCCAGGTAGATGCTGCGCTCCTCAGGCACGCCGAGGCGCTCGAGCAGCGTCCGGTGGGCGCTGCGTTTGACGTGCAACATGGCTACGTACGCCACCTCGCTCATCTCACCGCCCGACTTCTCGACGGCGCGCTCGACCACGGCGACGAAGTTGTCGAGGCTGGTCGGCTCGAGCCGCGCCTTCATGCCGGCGGGATCGCTGACCTGCAGGCGGTAGTCGGGCGCTCGCTCGGGCGTCATGGGGGCCACCGTTCCGCCCACCGGCACCAGCACGTCGAGCGAGAAGCTGCCGTCGGTGACGATGTGCGAGGCGAGAACCCGGTGGCCGCCGTCACGCTGCACCACGGCGGCGCCGGCGCCGGCGGCGAGGTTGTACATGAAGCGCACCCGCTCGTCGCTGAAGTCGATCAGGTCGCCGTTGCGATAGCCGCCCGCGACCAGCACGGTAGCCACCTCGGGATCGGCGAGCAGCAGGTCCTTGGCCAGCTTGAGCGCCAGGACGCCGGTACCGCACTTCTGCCCCACGTCGTAGGCGTAGGCGTGGGTGGCGCCGATGTCGTAGGCGAGCTTGATGCCCGCGGTCCACACCGGGTACTCCTTGTACTCCTCGGTGATGGAGATGACCACGTCCACCGCCTCCGGACTCACACCCGCCCGCGCCAGCGCCTCGCGCGCGGCCCAGGCGCCCATGGCCGCGGGATGGTCGTCGGATGCGGGCAGCACCTTCTCCTGGATGCCCAGCTTGTCGCGCACCACCCACTCCGGCAGCCCGCTCGCCTCGGCGATGGCGGTGGCGCTCATACGGCCGGCCGGCACGTAGGCGGCCAGGCCGGTCACGCCCGCGCGGGCGTCGTCGGGCGGCGAAGGTGGGTGGCGTATCCGCATCATGCGGACTCCAGGCCGTGGAAGATCATGTCCAGGGCGGTGCGCATCACCGCCGTGGGCGGCTCGCTCCTGTCCCAGATGGTGTAGCGCAGGCCGAGGAAGTGGGCGATGCCCATCAGCGCCCACGCCTGCGTCTCGGGGTGGCCGTGGCGGATCTCGCCGTCGGCCTGGGCCCGCGCGAGCCCCCGGCCGTAGGCGTCCGCCAGGGTCTGGTAGTACTCGCGGTAGATGCTCTCGTCGACGAACTGCGACTCCATGACCACCCGGTAGAGGTCCTGGTGCTCCAGTGAGAAGCGCAAGAAGGCTTCCAACCCGCGGCGTTCGACGTCCAGCCGACCCTCCACGCCGCGGGTGGCGGCCGAGAGCGCGCGGCGCAGCTCCCTCCCCATGTGGCGCACCAGCTCGCGCAGGGCGTCCTCCTTGCTGGGGAAGTAGAGGTAGAAGGTGCCCTGCGCCACGCCCGCGCGCCTGGTGATGGAGGAGACGGAGGCGCGACTGAAGCCCTTGTCGGCGATCTCCGCTTCGGCGGCCTCCAGCAGCCGCTGCCGAGTGGCCTCGCCGCGGGCGGTGCTGGGCTTGGGAAGGTCTGACACGACACTCCTTCGCGGCACCGGGGGGCCCAGCTGGGCCCCGGCCGGCCAAACCTGACGACTGATTCAGGTGTCAGAAGTGTACGGCCGGGGCTCGGGCACCGTCAAGGGTGGCAGCCGCGGACGGGGACACAGGACGACAGGCGACGCATGCCTGACCGGCAGGCGGGGTCTCCCTCCGCGCGGGGCGGAAGAAGCTCGCGGGCCGAGGTGCCGCGGTCCCTCTCGGCCCGCTGCCGCTCAGGGGTGGATGTTCTCCAGGTCTTCCAGCAGGCTCGGCTGGGTCGGCTCCCAGCCGAACGTTGCGCGAGTGTGCGCACTGGACGACGGCTGGTCGGCTGCGAACACCGGGCCGAGCGGGCCGAACGTCTCTTGAGGCACTGCCTGGACGGGAAGGGTCAGCCGTCGACCGATGACCGCAGCGATGTCGCGCACCGCATCACCCTCGTCGGCGACGGCGTGCCAGGAGGTCCCGGGCTCTGCTCGCTCGAGCGCCAGCCGGAGGAGGGCTGCGGCGTCGCGTGCGTGCACGGCCGGCCAGCGCTGGGTGCCGTCGCCCGGGTAGCCGGACACTCCCGTGCGGCGCGCCATCCCGGTCAGCATGCCGGCGAAGCCGCCGTTGCCCTGATTGTGGACCGTACGCGGCATGCGCACCGTGGTGCTGCGGACGCCGCGGGAGGCGAGGGCCAGGGCGGCCAGGACGGAACGGCCGCGACCGGCCATCACGCCGTCTGTCGGCGGCGGATCGCTTTCGGTGGAGGCGCGGCCCGGGACCAGCGGCGTACCCGAGACCGTGACGAGGGGACGGTCGCTGCCGATCAGCTCGTCCCCCATGGCCTCGAGGGCGGCGCTCTCCTCGGCGATTGCTCGGGCGATGGCGTCGGGGCTGGTGAAGTCGTGACCGAACGCCAGGTGGATCACCCCGTCCGCCTGCGCGGCGCCAGAGCGGAGCGCCTTCAGGTCGGCGAGATCCCCGCGGTGCGGTTCGGCGCCGGCCGCTTCGAGCGCCTGCGCGGAGGCGTCGGAGCGGGCGAGCGCGTGGACGGTGTGACCGTGGCTGAGCAGCTCGGCGACGACGGCGGAGCCGATCAGGCCGCTGCCGCCGGTGAGGAATACCTTCATGGCGTACCTCCATGGGACTGAATGCACGGACGGTCAGGGTCCGGCCGGCCCCACTGACGTCAGTGGCTGACATGGACTGTACTCGTCATGTCAGTCACTGTCAAGGCGTGGCGACGCCATGGTCGCGGTGCGCCGGCAACCCGATGTTCACGGTCGCCGCGGCGTGGTACATCACCGAGCACGATCCGGCCTCCGGCCACCCGGTGATGATCAAGGTCGCGCCGACGGTCACGCTCACGCGAGTCACCATCTGGGTCGGAGCGACCGCGACGGGGGCTCGGAGGCGACCGCCACCTGCCAGCACACCAGCCTCGGACCGGGCGGAGGCTGGTGTGGTGGGCGCCTTCACGGCAGAAGCGTACGAGGCGTTCATGCAGGATTGGGAGCTGCGCCCGGCGCACTACCTCGACCACGGGTCCATGCTTCGTGGGGGACACGGCTGGAGGGCGCTCGTCCCGATCCGCGCCAGCCGAGCGGGCCGCACCGGCGTGCGCTCGGTCGCAAACCGGCCGGATGACGTACGTCGGCGGCCGCCCGATCCTCCGGGCGGCCGCCGACGCCTGGTCCCGTCCGGCTCAGCGACTGAACTCGAACGGGTCGACGGGGACGCTCTGGTGCCCCACGCCGATCCAGATGTAGTGGTGGTCGACCGAGGTCCCGGTGGTCTGCTTGACGGCGCGGTGAGCGCCTTCCTGGATGCGGAACAGCGCCTTGCCCACGCGATTGACGGGTAGGGCGTCCACGACCTTGTTGGCCGGTCCGGCGTTCACGTTCACGTGGACGTCGTGGCTGGGGTTGGGGTCCGCGAACGCGGCGGACAGACCCACGACCAGCCCCAGGGCGGCGAACAGCCTGATCAACGACCGAGGCACATCGGTCACCTCCTTCCGGGCTTTCGGCAGCCCGAGCGGAGGGTAGCGGACGCGGTGTCACTGCATCCTTACGGAGCGTGCCAGGGCGTAGCGCTGCGAGTGCGACGGTGGCGGCCCTCAGTCGGGGTCCGCCTGGGGCTCGGCGTGGGCGACCGACGCCTCGAAGGCGCTCACCACGTTGATCGGAAGCTGTCTACCCGCCAGCCGCCGGATCTCGGCCAGTGCCGCCTGGTGGCTGAGGGCGCGGCGGTAGACCCGGTCGGTGGTCATGGCGTCGTAGGTGTCGGCCACCGCCACGATGCTGGCCTCGACCAGAACGGCATCTCCGGACAGGCCGTAGGGGTAGCCGCTGCCGTCGATGCGTTCGTGGTGCTGTTCGACGATGGCGGCAGCGTGCCGCAGGCTCGTGGGCTCGAGTAGCTCGCGGCCGAAGACGGGGTGCCGCTTCACCAGTGCCCACTCGGTGGCCGTCAACGGGCCGGGCTTCTGCAGGACCCGTGTCGGGATCTTGATCTTGCCGATGTCGTGGAGGTAGGCGCCGGCATCGAGTGCCCGAAGCCGAGACGCTTCCAGGCCGAGCGTCAGGCCGGTCGCGTAGGCGAGGCGCTGTAGACGCCGGCAGTGACCGGCCGTGTAGCCATCGGCGATCTCCACCTGATCGGCCAGGTCCATGAGGTCGTGAAGGCTGTTGCTGATCTGCTGGAAGCTGGGCGCCGTGGTCACGTAGAGGAAGCGTACGTCCTCCAGGACCGAGAAGATGACGGGCTCGTGCAGGTCCTCCACGGCCAGGCAATCACCCGGTCCGAACCTCGTCGCGCTCTCGCCCTCGCCCCAGCCGAGCAGGCCGTCGAGCAAGTAGTACGTCTCGGACGCGGGCCTGGTCGACTCGCCCGGCACCAGCGTGAGGCGCTCGCCGCGCGAGAGCGTGCCCTCCACGATCTCGGTGCCGTGCCCGTCGGCGAGCAGTCGCACCGTGCCCGCCTTGCTCGCCACGCGCTCGATCGCCTCGCCCGCGCGCACGCAGCGCACGCCGGCCGGCAACTCGGAAAGGGCATCCGCTTCGGTCAACGCCCGCATGGCCGTCCTCGCTCTCCCAGGTGGCGCTCACCCTAGGGAGCGGGCTGTCACGGGGCTCTTACACGGCGACCCTGAAGAGCCTGTGGCGCTCGCCGGCGGCGGGCCCAGCGAGGTCGGGCGCCGTCACACCAGCAACGCCACCACCATCAGGGCCACCCCAGCCAGCAGCGACTTGCGTTGCACCGACCGCGCCTGGGCCTTCACGCGGGCGAGCTCCGCCGCGTCTTCGATGCGCTCGGCGCGGTCACCGGTCTTGCGTTGGTCGCGCGCCGCCAGGGCCACGCAGGTGTGGTCCGCGTACTGGAAGTAGCCGACCGCGGCCGGGTAGAAGAGCACCAGCAGGGGCAGCCGCCACCAGCGGTTGACGCCCGCGGCCATCAGCGTCACCAGCACCGCGACCCCGAGAACGAGCGTCACCACCCCGAAGCCGAGCCGGCGCCGGCGCTCCGAGAGGCTGATGTTGGGGCACACCGCTGCAGTACCGCTTTGCATCTCGCTCGCCATGACGCGGCCAGTCTACGCGCCGGCGCCGAGACCCTGACGGCTCCACGCTACAGCCGGCCGGCGGCCATGACACCTCCTGACGGGCGCGATGCTCGCGCCAGCTGGCCTACCGCGCGCGTGCCCGCGTTCGCCTACACTGGCAGCGGTCATGGATCTCGCAGGTACCGGATGAGCGACACAGCTGGCGGCCCTGGCGCCGGCGGCCCCGTATCCCGCCGCCGCTTCCTGAAGGGGGCGCTGGGCGGCGCCGCACTGCTGGCGCTGGGTTCGTGGCGCCTCGGGCTCGCCGACGGGAGCGGCCCGCGCGACCTGATCGTGGTGTCCAGTCACGGTGGCGGCCGGCCGGGCGTCACCCTGGTCGACCCGGACACCCTGGCGGTGCTGGCCTCCTTGAGCCTGGCGGGCGCCTACAGCTTCCCGGCAACGCGCTGGGACAACCAGCGCGACCTGATCTGGAGCGGCTTCGCCGAGCCGGGGGCGGTGAACGCCTTCCGGCTCTCGACCGGCGAGCGCGTGGCGCGCGTCTCGACCGGGTCGCAGCAGAACTACACCGAGGTGAGTCCCGACGGGCACACCCTGGTGGTGGCCGCACGAGGCCGCAGCCGCTTCCTGAAGGTCGGCGCCGACCCCGCCGCAGCCGACTTCGGCAAGGTGCTCGCCACCCTCGACGACGAGCAGGGCGCACAGCCGTGCGACATCACCATCGACGCAGGCGGCCGCTACGCCTATGCACCGGACCGCGGCAACGACACCCTGGTGACCATCGACCTCACCGACTTCGCGGTGGCGTCGCGCCAGGTGCTGAAGCGTCGTGCCGGACCCGGCCCACTGCAGCCGTACATGGCCACGGTGTCACCCAGCGGCAACGTGCTGTTCGTCGAGAACGCGGTGGTGCCTGGAGCCTCCGAGACCGGCAGCGAGTCCGTGTTCGACCTCTCCGATCCTGCTCGCCCGCGGGAGGTGGCACGCCTCTCGACGGCCGACGGCCTGGGCCGGCGGCCGCTCACCAGCGAGGTGAGCCCCGACGGCCGCTACGGCATGGTGGTGTGTCGCGACTCCTCCGAGGTGTCGGTGGTCGATACCGGCGCGCTCGAGGTGGTGGCCAGCGTTCCCTTCCCTGCCGGCAGCAACCCGGTCGCGGCCACCTTCCGCTACGGCGAGTCGGGCAAACGCCTGTTCGTCCCGCTGCCCGGACGTGACGCCCTGGCGGTCGTCTCGGTTCCCGACTTCCGGGTGGAGTCGCTGGTGGGGGTGGGGCCGCGACCGGTGGGCGTGGTGTACCTGCGGGCGCCGCTGCCGGCGCGCGCTGCTGCGGGCGGGCATGGGCGTGCCGGCGTGACGGTTACGCTGGGGGCGGCGCTGGCCGACGGGCGCAGCTTCCCCGCCGGCTGCCCGGACCCCTGCTGCGGCGAGCTGTTGTGAGCCGAGCCACGCCGCTGAGGCCAAGGAGATGACGATGACCCGGAAGGAACGTTTCTTGACGGCGATCCGCGGCGCCGAGCCGGACCGGCCGCCGGTCAGCGTGTGGCTCCACTTCGCCAGCGAGCACCTGAGCCCCGAGGAGGTCGCCAGGCTGCATCTGGCCTACCAACGCAGCTACGACTGGGACTTCGTGAAGGTCATGAACGACTACCGGCTGCCGTTGGCGGCAGAGGCCGGCGGAGCCCTCTCGCGCGACACGCTGCTGGCGGTCTCGGCCCTGCCGCCCGACCGCCCCCCGCTGGCCGACCAGCTGGAGGTGATCGCGCGCTTGCGCGAGGCGCTCGGCCCCGATGTTCCCCTCGTCGAGACGCTGTTCGACCCCTTGCAGACGCTCCGTCGCTCGCTTGGGAGGAGCGCGCTGGCCCTCGTCCGGCAGGAGCCCGTCGCTGCGCGCCAGGCCCTCGCCGCGGTGAGGGAGACGCTCGAGGGCTATCTGGCGGCCGTGCGCGAGGCAGGCGCCGACGCCGTCTTCTACTCCGTCAACTGGGCCCTCACCCCGCAAGCGGGCGGGCTGGAGGAGCGGGAGTTCCGCAGCCTGGCGGAGGCGCTCGACCGCTCCGTGCTGAGGGCGGCTGACGGCATGACGCGCATCGCCCACGTTCACGGCTACCCGCTCGACTTCGCTCGCGTGGTCGACTATCCCGTCGAGGCGTACAACTGGTCGCACCATCACACCGCCCCGTCGCTGGCCGCCGCGCGCGACCTGGTGAGCGGGGCGCTGATCGGCGGCATCGACGAGGCCGCGTTCGCCGGACAGACGCTGGGCGAGGTCGAGCTCGGCATTCGCCGGGCCGTCGCCGAGGCAGGTCGCGCCGGGCTGCTGATCGGTCCGGGCTGCACGGTGCCGCCGGACACCCCGCGGCGGCTGCTCCAGGGCGTCCGGCGCCTGGTGGAGGGGTTGGCCTGACCCGCCCGCGGGCGCACGGCCCCGGCCAGTCCACCGCCGGTCGCATCGCCGCGCTGCTGCTGTACGCCGTCGCCATGGGGTTCTTGGAGTCGGTGGTGGTGCTCTACCTGCGCCGCCTGCTCGGCGTCGGCTTCCTGCACCTGGCGTCGGCGCCCACGGGGCCCGGCTGGCGGGCGATCGCCCCTGTGGAGCTGGCACGGGAGGCCGCCACGCTGGTGATGATCCTGGCGGTGGCGTTGCTCGCGGGACGCGGCTGGCGCCAGCGCTTCGGAGCCTTCGCGCTGGTCTTCGGCGTGTGGGACATCAGCTACTACCTGTGGCTGGTGCCGCTCGCCGGCTGGCCCAGGAGCCTGCTCGACTGGGACCTGCTCTTCCTCATCCCGGCGCCCTGGTGGGGCCCGGTGTTGGCGCCGGCGCTGGTGGCGGCGGTGCTGGTGATCGGCGGCGTGCGCTTCCTCAGGCAGCCCGGCGCTCCGCCGGCGCGCCCGTGGTTCGGGATCCTGGCCGCGGGCGGCGCTTGCCTGTTGCTGGCAGCCTTCCTGCTGGGGGCCCCGCCGCACTTCCCCTGGGGGCTCTACCTCCCTGCCCTGGCGATCTTCGCGATCGGCCTCATGCGCTGGTGAGCGCGTGCCGGCGCATGCGCTTTCACCACGGTTGCCGCGCGGCGGCCGGGGGCCGGTCGGAAGAAGCGGGGCCCGGAGCCGCACAGGGGCCCGCGCACCGGCCCGCACTCATCCCCGACTCAAGCGGCGACGGTAGGCTCGCCAGCCGGGCGGCGCGGCCGGCGCGGGCTGCCTCGCACCCGCGGCCCACGCCGCATCCGTGAGAAGGGAGCGCGACCATGAGGGATCCGGCGGCGCCCGCGCGGCGGGGACTGGCAGCGTTGGGGGCGATCCTGCTGGCGGCGTGCTGGGGCGGTTCGGTGCTGGCGGCCCCGCCTCCGGCCCCCTTGGACCACGTCTTCCTGATCGTCCTCGAGAACCGCGGCTACGCGTCGGTCATCGGCAACGCCGACATGCCCACCATCAACGCCCTGGCCAGGCGCTACGGCCTGGCGACCGATAGCCACGGCGTGGCGCACCCGAGCCTGCCGAACTACGTGGCGCTGATCACCGGCGACACCTGGGGCAGCCATTCCGACGCCCCCTCGCAGCGCTTCGACCACCCCAGCCTGGCGGGACAGCTGGAGGCCGCGGGCCTGAGCTGGAAGGGCTACATGCAGGGGCTGCCGTCCGCCGGCTACACCGGTGACTACGCCGGCCAGCCCGTGCTCTACGCCAAGAAGCACGACCCCTTCATGCTGATTCCGGCGATCGCCGGCGACCCGCGACGCGCGCGCCGGGTGGTCCCGCTGACGCAGCTGGGCGCCGACCTGGAGACGGGGCAGGCACCCACCCTCGCCTTCATCGTCCCGGACCTGTGCCACGACATGCACGGCGCACCGTCCTGCACCGGGACGCAGGCGCTCGATCGTGCCGGCGACGCGTTCGTCGACACCTGGGTCCATCGCATCATGACGTCCAGCGCCTGGAGCGGCCACGCCGCCATCGTGATCACCTTCGACGAGGCGCCGGAGGGGCTCGCCTCGGTCCTGGGGCTCGGCGCCAACCACATCGCTTTGATCGTCATCACCAGTGACGGCCGGCGAGGGGTCAGGCTGAGCAGCCGCACCGACCACTACTCGCTGCTCCGCACCCTCGAGGACGCCTGGGGCCTGCCGCGCCTGGGCAGGGCCCAGGACGCCAGCAGCATGGCGCCGCTATTCCACTGACGGCCGGGGCTCCTGCGCCAGCCCGGCTACTGCTTGGGCGGCTGGCTGAGGATGAGCTTGCCGTCGGGGGCGATGAGATACCAGGCGGCACCGAGTGCAGCCCCCTGCGGCGGCACGACCGCCTGGCCGAAGGTGTCGCCCTTGGAGGTGTCCGCCGCGAAGGTGTAGAGCGGCCAACCGGCATAGCTGACCTGCAGGCCGCCGTCCGGCCCGTCGACCGTCTTCAGCAGCTCGGAGTGCACGCCCTCGCCGGCCACCGGCGGTCCGGCGGTCAACGCCGGCGGCCACACCTGCAGGCACGCGCCGGTGCAGGCGGCGAGCTGCACCTGGCCGGAGGCGTTGGCCTCGGCAGCCTTCCCTGGCGCCGCTGCGACGTACAGCGCCATGCCGCTGCCGTCGGTGAGGTAGTCGCCGTAGGCGTCGTCGTGCGCCACCTGAACGGTGAGCGGGCCCGCGGCAGCCTGGGCGGCCGCCACCGTCAGGGCCGCGACCGCCAGGAGCGCGGCCACGCGCGCTGCCGTCTCGAGGAGGAGGTTGCGGCGCATGCCATCCCACCTTCCCGGGGCCCGCGTCGGGGCCCCTCGCTCTCCATTACGCGCCGGATCGGCCGGCGGACGCGTCGCTCGCGCCACCTGCGACCGTCGCCCGGCTGCCCGGCCGCGTTGCCCGGCTCCCAGGGCGCCGACCATGCACGCCCCGAGCGGCGCGCCGCGCCGCGGCCGCCCAGGCCGCTCCGCGCGCCATCGCGCCGCCCGCCCCGGCTTCCCGGCCGGCGTAGCATGGGTTCCGGGCGGCCGGCAGGCGGCCCGAGGAAGGAGCCTTCGTGACGGCCTGGCAGGCGCTGGCGCCCGGGATGGGGCGCCTCGCGAGGAGCGTGCTGCGGGTGGTGCGCCCCGGCGGCGGCACCACGCTGCCGGGCTGGGTGACCCTGAAGCTCGATCCGCGGTTCGTGGCCAGGACGGCGGCGCGGGCGCCGCTGCGCATCGTGGTCACCGGGACCAACGGCAAGACGTCCACGATGACCCTGGTGCGGCACTTGCTGGAGCTCACCGGGCGGCGGGTGGTCGCCAACGAGGAGGGCGCCAACTTGCGTCAAGGGATCGCCGCCTCGCTGCTCGGCGGCGCCGGCGACGCTCTGGTCATGGAGGTCGACGAAGCCGCCTTCCCCAAGCTCGCGCCCGAGCTGGCGCCGCACCTGGTGATCGTCACCGGGCTCTTCCGCGACCAGCTCGACCGCTTCGGTGAGGTCGAGACGACGCGCCGTCACCTTGAGGAGGCGATCGCGCGTCTGCCCGACGCCGCGCTGCTGCTCAACGGCGACGACCCGCTGGTGGCCAGCCTGGAGCAGCAGGGACGCACGGCCTGGTTTCGAGCCGCGCTGCCGGCCATGGAGGTTCCGAGCGACACGCCGGTCTGCCCGCGGTGCGGTGGACAGCTGCGCTACGCGGAGCGGTACTACGCCCATCTCGGCCGCTTCCGCTGCGAGAGGTGCGGCTTCGCCAATCCGGAGACGGCCTTCGAGGCAACGCTCGACGGCGATCGCCTGAGCGTGGCGGGGATCGAGCTGCCGCCCTTGCCGCCTTACCTTCACCCCTACAGCGTCACGGCCGCGGTGGCGACCCTGCTGTGGCTGGGGGAGACGCCGCAGCTGCAGGACTGGCCCCAGGCGGTGGGGGGCCGCGGGGAGACGCGCACGATCGAGGGACGTCGGGTGAGCCTGGCGCTGGTCAAGAACCCCGCCAGCTTGACCTGGAATCTGGCGCAGGCGCCGGCGAACGCGCACGTCTTCCTGATCAACGACGGCGCCGCCGACGGGGTGGACGTGTCGTGGCTGTGGGACGCGCGCTACGGCAGCGGCCTGGGGCGCGTGATGGTGAGCGGAACCCGCGGGCTCGAGCTCCTCATCCGGATGCGCTATCTCCGGCCGCGGCCGAACGCCGAGGCCTACCAGGCGCCACGCGACGCCCTGGCCGCGGCCGTGCGGGCCGCCCCCGAAGGCGGGTCGGTGCTGATCCTGTCGACCTACACCAATCTCAAGCGCGCCTACGGCCTGCTACGACAGCCGAAGCTGGGAGCCCCCGAAGCGGAGGCGCTACCCCTGCCGGCCGACGACCCTGCCGGCGGGCCGGCTGCAAGCGGCGTCGCCGCAGCGGCTCGCGAGCGGCCGGCCCGCATCGCCTGGCTCTACCCGGATCAGATGGGAACCTACGGCGACGGCGGCAACCTCGAGGTGTTGAGACGGCGCCTTCAGTGGCGCGGGCACGACGCCGAGATCCTCCGGCTGGACGTGGGGGACGAGCTACCGAACGATGTCGAGGCGGTGGTGATCGGCGGCGGCGAGGACCTCGCGCAAGGGCTGGTGATGGAGGATCTCAGGCGTCATCGCGAGCAGCTCGGTGCGCTGTTCGAGGACGGCGTCGCCGGCCTGATGGTGTGTGGCGGTTACCAGCTGCTGGGCCGGAGCTTCGAGGCGGGCGGCGCCAGCTACGCCGGCCTGGGGCTGTTGCCGGTCCGGACCGTGGGGGGCAGCCCCCGCCTGGTGGGGCGGCTGCTGGTCGACAGCCCTTGGAGCCGGCAGCCGCTGGTCGGCTTCGAGAACCATGGTGGCCGGACGCAGCTCGAGGGCGGGACCCCGCTCGGACGCGTGCGTCAGGGCCACGGCAACGACGCCGACGGTGCCGCGGGCGAGGGCGTGGTCGTCGGCCACGTGATCGGTACCTACCTCCACGGGCCGGTGCTGGCTCGCAACCCGGAGCTGGCGGACCTGCTGCTGGGCTGGATGGCCGAGCGCCGCGGTTGGAGCGCGCTGGAGCCCCTGGACGACGCCGTCGAACGCGAGGCGCTGGCACGCCTCGCGTCCGTCGGCGGGACGGGCTCGGAGCCACGTCCCTGAAGGTGCCTTAGCTCAGGCCTCGGGACCGCTCAGTGGCCGCCGCCAGGCTGCTTCGTGCCGCTGACCAGGCCGGCTCCCTGGCTGTGCTGCGGCGCTTGGGAGTGTGCCGTCTCCTGGGGCGGCTGGGCGGCGTGGGCGGCCTTGGCCGCCTGGCCGGTGCTCGAGGCGTGGTCGATGCTGCCACCATCGAGGTTGCTGGCCCGGCTGATGTCCACGCTCGACAGGCCTCCGGCCCGCGCGAAGCTGGGCAGGTCCTGGAGCGTGCCGCTGTCGATCACCGTCACGGCGCCGCTCCGGTCGATCATGGCGCTGAAGGTGCTGGTTCCGCCGGCGCCGTCGGCGATCGCGATGCTCACGAAGCCGCGGGCGCCCGTGAGGAGCTGGAGCGTCAGATGCCCGTTGGAGATGCTGCCCTGACCGACGACGGCCCCACTCTCGGCCGTCACGGTGATCGTCGCGCTGGCGGGCAGCGGGATGGCAAGCGCGAGTGACGTGACGCTGGCGAGGAGAACGAGGGCGAGCAGCGTGATCGAGCGGCTTCTCATGGACATCACCGCACTCAGCATCGCCTGTCGGTCTGAACCAGGCCTGAAGCAAGGCTGAAGCCAACCCGAAGCCCGTTCCTGACGGAAGACGACGGGATGCGGGTGAGGCGGCGGTGATCCTACCCACCGCCCTGGCGGCGAGCCCGGCGCTGCCGCGGCCACCGCCTGACGCCAGGCTGCCTAGCTCAGAAGGCCACGCCGCACTCCAGGATGACGTTGGCGTAGGGCGTGGCCTCGCCGCTGCGCACCACCGCCTTCACCATCGGCAGCTCGTGCTTGAGCTCCTCGTGCGGGATGCGGTCGAGCGGCACGTCCGGGAACGCCCCGCGCACCGCCTCGAGTGCCGTTGCGTTGTGCTGGACGATCTCCTCGGCGACGGTCAGACGCTGGACGACGAGCTCGCCGGCAAGCGCGCGAACGACGTCGGCGAAGCCCGGGACTCCGGCGACGAGCGCCAGATCGACCACCGGAACCTCGGGCGGAACGCTCAGCCCGCAATCGGCGACGACCAGCTGGTCGGTGTGGCCGAGCGTGGCGATGAGCTCGCTCAACTGTGCGTTCAGGATGCCTCGCTTCTTCATCGTCGACCCCTCACCATCGTCCGCGGCGGGTCACGCCGCAGCATGCTCGCGCAGGAAGCCCACTACCTCGCCCCGGTCGGGCATGGCCGGCTGCGCGCCCGGCCGCGTGACCTGAAGGGCGGCGGCGGCATGGGCGAAGCGCACCGCGTCCTCGAAGGCGAGCGGCTCGCCGAGAGCGCCCGCCAGCGCGGCCGCCAGCGCACCGTTGAAGACGTCGCCGGCGGCGGTGGTGTCGACCGGCCGTACCGGGAAGCCGGGCAGGCGGTCGAAGCGCTCGCCCCGGCTCAGGAAGGCCCCGCGCCCGCCCGCCTTGGTGAGAACGGCGCGTACCCCGGCGTCCGCGCTCAGAGCGGCGGCGGCCGCGCGCACGCCGGCGTCGCTGTCGGTGGGGAGGCCTGAGAGGCTCGCCAGCTCGTGCTCGTTCGGGGTCAGGAGCCATACGCGCTCGAGCGGCACGGTAGCTAGCGGCTGCGCCGGCGCGGGATCCAAGATGACCCGCGGGCCGCCCTCCTCCGGCAACGCCTCGAGCAGGTAGGCGAGCGTGGGCAGCGGCACCTCCAGCTGGAGCAGCAGGTACGCGGCGGCGCTCAGGGCGTCGAGGTGCTGGTCGACGTAGCTCCGGTCGAGCCGGGCGTTGGCGCCGGCGGCGATGGCGATCATGTTCTCGCCGGCATCGTCCACCCAGATGTCGGCGGTGCCGGTCGCAACGTCGTGATGCACGGCCAGCGCCCCGAGCTCCACGCCGGCGGAGGCGAGCGACTCGCGCAGGCGCGGCGCCAGCACGTCGTTACCGAGCGCGCCGTAGATGGTCACGTCGCCGCCGAGGCGGCCGCAGGCGAGGGCCTGATTGGCCCCCTTGCCGCCCGGGTACACCGTGAAGCTCCGTGCGCCGATCGTCTCACCTGGCTTGGGGAAGCGCTCGAGCCGTGTCACCAGGTCGACGTTGAGGCTCCCGAAGACGGCGATGCGTTGGCGTTGCAAGGTCACCCCCTCCGGCCGCGAAACGCGTCCCCGACGCCCATCATCATAGCGAACGCGCGGCGGGAGGGTAACGGGCGGCTGCTCACGAGGACGCCTGGTGAGCGCCGAGGACCTCCCGGTAGAGCTCCTCGAAGCGCTCGGCCACCAGCTCGAGCCGGTGCCCCTCCGCGCGCCGGCGGGCCTCCTCACCCCAGCCGCGCCACGACGCCGGGTTGGCCGCCAGACGCCGCAGCGCTGCGGCGGCGTCGGCGGCGTCGTTGCCGTCGAACAGGACCCCGTTAACGCCCTCCTCGACCAGCTCGGGGAGGGCCCCGGCACGCGCCGCAGCCACCGGCAGACCGCTGGCCATGGCCTCGAGCGTGGCGATGCTGAGCAGCTCCACCCGGCTGGGCATCACGAACAGGTCGCAGGCGGCGTAGAGCCGCGGCAGCTCCTCGTCCGGCACGTAGCCGGTGAACCGCACGCGCTCGCCGAGCGCCCAGCGCTGCGCACGCCGTTCGAGCGCGGTCAGCCGCAACCCCTTGCCGGCGACCACCAGCATGGCGGGCTCCGGCGTCAGACGCAGGGCGCGCAGCAGCAGCCCCAGGTTCTTGTCGTCGTCGACGCGGCCCACGTACAGCGCGACCGACGCTCCTGACGGGAGGCCCAGGCGGCGCCGCGCCGCGAGGCGTTCGTCCTGCGATCGCGGCCTGAAGCGGGCCACGTCGACGCCGCAGGAGATGGCGCGGGGGTGCAGCCCGCGCAGGCGCTGCTCGAGCAGCGCCGCCGCGGTGGCGCTCGGCGCCGTCACCGCGTCCAAGCGGCGGAACACGGCGGCGACGGTCCACCACAGCAGGGCCTCCGCCGGCCGCCGGCCGACGGCGGGGAGCGCCAGCTGCAAGGCGATGTTCTCGGGGATGAAGTGATTGGTGCCCACCACCGGCACGCCGCGACGGCGACTCTCGGCTAGCACCGCGCGGCTGGTCGGGTAGTGGTCCTGGATGTGCACCAGGTCCGGTCGGACGTCGTCCAGCAGGCGGCCGAGCTGGCGATTCGGAAGGGGAGAGACCGCCACCTCGAGGCGACGGGCCACGATGGCCGGCAGCGCGTGCACGGCTACCCCGTTGCGCTGCTCGTGGCGGCCGCGGCCGTCGGTGGACGGCACGGCCGCGACCGCCAGGTGCCCGCGCTGCGTCAGCGTCTCGGCCAGGTTGGTGGTGAACACCGCCGGTCCGTTGGTGCTAGGGGCGTAGGTCTGCCCCGCGAACAAGACCCGCAAGGTCAGTCCGCGCCGGTCTCGCCGCTGGTGGCGCCGGCGCTCTCCTTGCCGCTGCGGGAAGACGACTCGGACGTGCCGATGTGCACCGGCTCGCTGCCTTCGTGCGCCCGGCGGCCGCCGCCCAGCTCCGGCAGGCGCCGGACGAAGAACAGGCCGATCACCAGCGGCAGCCAGAAGTTCATGCCCCGGAACGCCAGGATGATGCCGAGGGCGGGCGCCGCCGGCATCGCCAACGACGTGAACACCAGCCCCATGATGCCCTCCACGGCGGCGAGCCCCTGCGGGACGATGGCGATCACGTAGAAGACGATGCCGAGGGAGAAGCCGGCCAGGCCGACGCCGAGGTTGAGCGGTTGCTCGAACGCGGGGAACAGGGCGTAGAGACCCGCGAGGTTCACCAGGTGGAGCGCGGTTCCGGCGAGCAGCAACTTGAGCACGATCCGCCACGAGCCGAACACGGCGGTGGCCGCTGCCGACAGGTCGCGCGCCACGCGCTCCGTCCAACCCGGTCCCAGCGGGGAAGACCGGCGGAACCAGCCCGCCACCCGGGCGACGAGCCGCTCGACCCAGCCAAGCATGGTCTGCAGTGCCCGCACGCGTCGCCGGGCGAGCGTCAGGGCCAGCACCAGGCCGCCGACGAACACCAGGTAGAGGCTCGCCCCCAGCAGGTCGTAGTACGCCAGGCGCCCTCGCCTGGCCAGGAACGCCAGCCCCCCGGCGAGGAACGGGAGCAGCGTGGCAAGGTCCGCGACGAGCACCACCACCGTGCCGACCGCCGCGCGCGCCGGGGACTGGCCGCGACGCTTGGCGTCCGCGACGAACACCGCCGCACCGGCCGTGCCGCCCGACGGCGCCACGGCGTTGAGGTAGGTGGAGGCGAAGAAGACCGGCAGCAGGCCGCTGACGGTGCTGGACACGCCCACCAAAGCGAACCCGAGGCGGTAGAGGTTGCCGTGCAGCAGGAAGAAGGCGACATGCAGGACGGTGGCCGCCAGCAGCCACCACCAGTGTGCCCTGGCGAGGGCGTCCCCGAGGTGCTGGAGGTTGGTGAAGCGCGAGATCACCAGCATCACCACCGCAACCAGCAACAGGATCCACAGCCAACGCCGAAGCACGGACACCTCCCACCCGGGAACTCACGCCCCTAGAGCAGTCTAGAACGTGGCCGGGACGAGCTTCGGTTGGGCGTCGCGGCGGCACCGCCCGGCGCCGGCTCCCAGGCGTCACGCCAGTGGCGGAAGCGCCTTGCGGTCGGGCTCGAGGAAGCGCTTCCTGGCCTCCTCGCTGTAGAGACGGTCGTCGCTGTAGTACGCGTGGATGATGCCGGCGTCGCGGTAGCGCGCCAGCAGCGGGGCCGCGCGCGCATGCAGCGGCAGCTCGGGGTCGGTCCGGGCGAGCGCGGCCGCCAGCAACCGCAGCCAGAACACGGTGATGGTCTCCCGGTACTTCACGGCGGCGGCGGTATCGTCCCCCAGCGCCCGCCGCAGGAAGCCCAGCAGAGCCTCGCGCAGGCGTTCGGTAGCCGACTCCATGCCGTAGCGGTCGAGGTACGCCAGCGCGACTGCCAGGTGCGCCTGGTGGGTGAAGCCTCCCGGGGGCGCGACGCCGCGCTCGAAGTCCCGCACCAGGGCGGCGAAGGCCTCGTCGCTGCCCAGCTGCAGCTCGGCCGGCCGGCTCACGCCGACCCCCAGGCGGGCGCGTCGGGCCCGGCGTGCTTCACGACCAGCACCGGGCAGTGAGCGAAGTCGAGCACGCGCTGCGTCACCGAGCCGAGCAGCACGCGTCGGGTGGCGCGCTGGCCGACGTGGCCCATCACGATCAGGTCGGCGGCCACCTCCTCGGCCAGCGCCACGATCTCCTCGAAGGGGTCGCCGTCGAGCATCACCGTGCGCACGTCCACGCCGCCCGCCTCCGCTTGCCGGCGCAGTAGCTCGAGGTAGCGGCGGCCGTGCTCGTGCAGCTCGCTCTCCAGCTCGGCCTCGCTGCGCTCGCCGAAGCGCGTGAGCTCGCTCAGCACCGCGCGGTCCACGACGTTCAGGACCGTCAGCCGGCCGCCGCCGCCGCGCAGCAGCGCGATCGCCAGCTCGCCGGCGCGAACCGAGCCTTGGGAACCGTCCGTGGGCACCAACACGCTGGTGAACAGCTTATCGTCCATCGTCCGCCTCCTTGCGCTGCTTGACGCGCTTGGCGCGCAGGAAGGACTGCCGGTCCTGCTCCTCGAGGGCCGCCTCGATCGCCTGGATGGCCGCCTCGTAGCGCGGGATCAGCAGCTTCTCCAGGGCGTTGACGCGCCGCTGCGTACGGGCCAGCTCGGCACTCGCGCGCCATACCGAGCCGTAGGCCTCCGCCCAGGCGCCCAGGACCTCGGCCACCTCGAGCCAGCGCCGGCGCGCCCGATCCATGGTCACGCTGGTGCCGAACGGGCTGTAGGGAAGGGGTAGGGGCGTGACCTGGATGTGGACCAGCGGCAGCATCACCCCCATGACCGAGCGCGCCTCGGTGGTGCACGTCGTGCGGGCGGCCGGCGCCAGCGCAGCCCACGCCAGGCCCTCGCTGCCCATCGTCAGGCGCGCCTCCCGAAGCGCGGCGTAGGCCGCTCCGAAGCGACCGCGCACGTCACGCTCGCAGTCGTGGAGCTCCCGCAGCAGCCCCCAGACCTCGCGCAGCAGCACCTCGCGCTTGCGCTCCAGCAGGTCGTGGCCCGCCCTCGCCTCGTTGCAGCGCTGACGCAGCTCCAGCAACCGCGCGCGGGTGGGCGAGCCGCCAGCGGCGGCGTCAGCCGCCATCGCGCGCCCCGTCCAGCCGCCCACGGAAGTGTGCCGCCAGCGTCGCCTGGGAGACGCGCGTGAGCTCCATGGCGGGAAGCGTCGACAGGGCCCGCCAGCCGAGCTCCAGGCTCGCCTCGACGGAGCGCACCTCGTCTGCGCCTTGCTGCACGACGTCACGCTCGAACGTCTCGCCGAACGTCAGGTAGCTTCGGTCGAGCGTCGCCAGCGCCGCATCGCCGACGACGGTCGCCAGGTTGCGCACCTCCTGGACCCGAGCGTAGGCGGCGTAGAGCTGCGCGGCCAGCTCGGCGTGGTCGGGTCGCGTCCGACCCTCGCCGATGCCGTCCTTCATCAGGCGCGAGAGCGACAGCGGCACGTCGATCGGCGGGTAGACGCCCGCCCGGCTGAGGGCGCGGCTCAATACCAGCTGCCCCTCGGTGATGTAGCCCGTGAGGTCGGCCACCGGGTGCGTGATGTCGTCGCCGGGCATGCTGACGATGGCGAGCTGCGTGAGCGAACCGGGCGTGCCGCGGATGCGCCCGCAGCGCTCGTAGAGCGACGCCAGGTCGGTGTAGAGGTAGCCGGGGTAGCCCTTGCGGCCCGGCACCTCGTTCTTCCGCGCGGACAGCTCACGCAGGGCCTCGGCGTAGTTCGTCATGTCGGTCAGCAACGCCAGCACGTGGTAGCCACGCTCGAAGGCGAGGAACTCGGCCAGCGTCAGCGCCATGCGCGGGGTGACGATGCGCTCCATGGGGGCGTCGTCGGCCAGGTTGAGGAACAGCGCCGTGCGCGACAGCAGCCCCGAGGCCTCGAAGCGCTCGCGGAAGTAGGCGGCGGTGGCGTGGGGGATCCCCAGGGCGGCGAAGACGACCGCGAAGCGCCCGCCCACGGCCGTCTCGCCTGCGTCTCCCTGCTGCGCGATGTCCGCTTGCAGAGCGATCTGCGCGGCCAGCTCGTTGTGCGGCAGGCCCGCCCCCGACAAGAGCGGCAGCTTCTGGCCGCGGACCAGGGTGTTGAGCAGGTCGATGGCCGTCACGCCGGTGTGGATGGGGTCTTGCGGGTAGGTCCGTGCTGCCGGGTTGATGGGACGGCCGTGGGCGTCCAGCCGCCGCTCGGCAAGCGGCGGAGGCAGGCCGTCACGCGGCCGCCCCAGCCCGTCGAAGATCCTCCCGAGCATCTCCTCGGCGACCGGTGCCGTGAGCGTCTCGCCGCGCAGCCGGACCCGCAGGCTCTCCGGCTCGAGGCCGGACGTCTCGTCCCACAGCTCGATGATGGCGGCGTCTTGCGACGAGCTGAGGACCTCCCCGAGCCGTACCCGGCCTCCGCCGTGGACCTCGACCACCTCGCCGTACGCCGCGCGCCCGAAGCCCTCGACCAGGAGCAGCGGCCCCTCCACCCGATCGACGCCGATCACGTCCAACACGGCCTCACGCCCCGCTTCCCGGTGCCGGCTGCAGCTTGCCTTGGGTAGGAGGCGCGGCCGTGCGAAGGTGGCGAAACGCCGCCTCGACCTCGGCCCAGGCAGCGTCGATCTCGCCGAGCGCGCCCGCAGCCACCGTCTCCTTCAACCGCAGCAGACGCCCGACGTCCACCGCCTGGCGCAACCGCACCAGCGGCACGCCCGCCTCGATCAGCTCGTGGCCGGCGTGGTAGAGCCCGACGAACAGACGGAGCAGGGCCGCCTGCTTGGCGGGCGCACAGCTGCCGTCGATGGGGTCGAGCGCGTTCTGCCGCAGGAAGCCCTCCTTAAGCAGGCGCGCCGCTTCCAGGACCCAGCGCTGGCGATCGGGCAGCGCCTCGCTGCCCACCAGCCGCACGATCTGCTGCAGGCGAGTGTCCTGCTCGAGCAGCTGGCCGGCCTGGCGGCGCAGCTCCGGCCAGTCATCGCCGGCCACGCCCCGCCACCAGTCGGCGACGTCCCCGAGGTAGAAGCTGTAGCTGCTCTCCCAGCCGACGGCGGGGTAGTGACGGGCGCTGGCGAGCTCCCGGCTGAGCGACCACAGGGCGCGGGTGAAGCGCTGCGTGTGCTGCGTCACCGGCTCGGTGACGTCGCCGCCCGGCGGGCTGACGGCACCGATGAGGGTGACCGAGCCCTCCTCGCCGGAGAGCGTCCGGTAGGCGCCGGCACGCTCGTAGAACGATGCCAGCCGGCTCGGCAGGTAGGCGGGGAAGCCCTCCTCTGCGGGCATCTCCTCCATGCGGCCGGCGATCTCGCGTAGCGCCTCGGCCCAGCGGCTGGTGGAGTCGGCCATCAGCGCCACGTGGTAGCCCATGTCGCGGTAGTACTCGGCCATCGCCAGACCCGTGTAGATGCTGGCCTCGCGCGCCGCCACCGGCATGTTGGAGGTGTTGGCCACGAGGATGGTGCGTTCCAGCAGCGGTCGTCCGCTCGACGGGTCGGCGAGGCGCGGGAACTCGTCGAGCACCTGGGCGATCTCGTTGCCGCGCTCGCCGCAGCCCACGTAGACGATGACCTGAGCGTCGCACCACTTCGCCAGGCTGTGCTGCAGCACCGTCTTGCCCGCGCCGAACGGCCCCGGCAGCGCTGCTGCGCCGCCGCGAGCCAGCGGGAAGAAGGTGTCGAGGACGCGCTGCCCGGTGACCAGCGGCCGCTCGGTGGGGAGGCGGCCGAGGGCCGGCCGCGGCTCGCGCACGGGCCAGCGCTGCACCAGCGTGAGCTCGCGCCGGCTTTCGGTCTCCGGGTCGATCAGGCGCGCCAGGGGATCGTCACGACCGAGCTCGCCCGCCGCCGCCAGCCATTCCAGCGTTCCTCCCGAGCCGGGCGGCACCAGCAGCCGATGCTCCAGCAGCGGCGTCTCCTGAACCACGCCCAGCAGTGCTCCCGGCGCCAGCCTGGAGCCGGCGGCCGCGCGCGGCTGGTAGGGCCAGCGCCGCTCGGGCAGCGCCGGCGCGCTGGCGCCGCGCTCGATGGTGGCGCCGCGCTCGAGCAGGCGCCGCAACGGGCGCTGGAGGCCGTCGAAGGTCTGTCCCAGGAGGCCCGGACCCAGCATCACCTCCAGTGGCCGGCACTCGGACTGCACCGGTTCGCCGGGCCGCAGGCCGGCGGTCTCCTCGTACACCTGGACGGTGGCGAGGTCGTGCTCCCGGGCGATCACCTCGCCGGCCAGCCGCGCCTCGCCGACCCACACCTGGTCGAGCAGGCTCACCGGGGTGTCGAGACGGGTCTCGACGACCGGTCCGCTGATCCGTACCACCACGCCCACGCGCCTCATCCTGCCCCGCCCTCATCTCCGGACGCCGCGGAGCTCGGCGCTCCAGCGCCGAGCCGGGCCGCGATCGCCTCGCGGAGCGCCACGCACCCCTGCTGCAAACGTGTCTCGAAGCTGCCGTCGAAGCGCAGGCGCCCGGCGCGCGCTTCGAGCCCCCCGACGGCGGCCAGCGGCTCGGCTGCCAGGCGATAGCGAACGCCGTCCTGTTCGCCCCAATCCGCCAGGCGTCGGGGCGTGAGCAGAGCGCGGCCGTGCTCTTCGGTGGCAAGCTCCACGTCGGACGCGGCCAGTGCCCGGCTCGCCAGCTGCGCCAGCGCTCGCAGGCTCGCCAGGTAGGCGCCTGCGTCGCGCGGGAGCGCCGCCAGGCGCTCGCGCGCGACCCGCCACACCTCGTCCAGAAGCGCCTCCCGGCGCTCCAACATGACCCGCTGGGCCGCCATCGCCCCACGAGCGAGGACGCGCTTCCTCAGCTCGGCCGCAGCGAAGCGCGTTCGCTCGAGGCGCTCCTCCGTGGTGGCGGCGGCGTCCTCGTCAGCTCCTTGCAGGATCTCGCGGGCGCGGCGCGCGGCGGCGGCCTCGCGCTCCAGCGCGCGCTGCTCCACGCGCCGGTGGGCTTCGGCCAGCAGGGCCTCGAGGTCGCCTTGGGGCTCGAGCACGCCAGTCACGTCCTCAGCTTGAGGCCGAGCGCCCGCTCGATCCGCTCGTCCAGCGTCCGCTCGTCGGCGTGCCCGGTGGCTGCCGGGACCTCCACGACCAGAGCCCGGCCGGCGTCCTGAAGGCCCGCCTCCAGCATCTCCCGCAGCCCCTCGGCACGCGATTCGTCGATGAACACCAGCCTGGTAGCCGGGTCCTGCAAGGCTTGCTCGAGGGCGGCGCGCGCCTCCTCGTCGGAGTCCGCGCGGAGCGTCTCGATGCCCAGCAGCGCCAGGCCCATGACCAGGTCGGCGCCGCCGATGGCGACCAGAGCGTCGCCCGCCGTCATGGCCCTCACCTCGCCCCGAGGATGATGAACGACACGATCAATCCGTAGATCACGATGCCCTCGGCCAGGCCCACGAAGATGAGGCTGCGGCCGAGGAGCTCGGGACGCTCCGCGATGGCGCCGATGGCGGCAGCCCCGGCGATGCCCACGGCGATGCCCGCGCCGATGGCGGCCAGCCCCGTGGCGATGGCGGCCGCCAGGAAGGGGTTGCCCTCGACCACGCCGGCGACCGCCTGGCCGACGCCGGTGGCGGTCGCCGGCGCGCCCGCGGTACCGCTTTCGGCGGCCTGCGCGAGGGCCAGCGCGGGAGCGCTCAGCAGCAGCGCCGCCAGGAGAGCTCGCGGGAGCGCGGGGAGGGTGCGCTGGAGGGTGCTAGACCTGCGTGCGGACATGACGACCTCCCTGGAACGACAGCGGAACGAACGGAACCCCGTCGCCCCGGAAGAAGCGGCCGAAGAACTCGAAGTACTCGAGTCGCAACGCCTGGATGCCGACCACGAGCCCCTCGAAGCCCACGATCACGATGCTTCCCACCACCAGCACCAGCGGCCCGGCAGGCCCCTCGGAGTAGCGCAGCACCATGCCGGCGAGCCCCTCGTGGGCCACCGCGAACGCTCCCAGACGGACGAACGACAGGCTGTTGCTGGCGAAGCCCAGGGCGGTCTCGAAGAGCTCGAAGAAGCCGGTCACGAGGGCGTCGCCCAAGGGCGTTGGGGCACGACCCTGTAGCCGCTCGAGGAGCGGCTCGCGCAGCCACAGCGCAGCGGCGGGCAACGCCAGGGCGGCCAGCAGCCAGCCGACCGGCAGGCGGCCCAGCACCGCCAGTAGGCCGCCGCCCAGCAAGATCCAGTAGAAGAGCAGCTCCAGCAGCCCGCTCTTGGCCATCAGCAGGCCGGCCCAATCGCGAGCGCGCGCGCGCGTCAGGAGGTTCAAGGCGAAGCCCAGGTTGAGCACCACCACCCCGCCGGCGACGGCGAAGAGCAGCAGGTCCTGTACCCGCTCCATCGGCCGGAGCCACAGCGCCGGCAGCAACGGCGCGCCGAGCACGGTCCCGTAGAGGACGCCGAAGACGGCGCCCGATAGCCCCGCCGCGACCAGCACGCGCGCCAGGGCGCCGCCGCCGCGGAGGCCGAACAGCAGCGCCGCGGCCGCGAGCAGCAGCCCGTGGCCGACGTCGCCGAACATCATCCCGTACATCAGCAGGAAGGTGATGGCCGCGGGCACAGTCGGGTCGACCTCGCCGTAGCCCGACAGCCCGTAGGTGGTGACCAGGGTCTGGAACGGCCGCAACCACGCCGGGGCGTGGAGCAGCGTCGGCACTCCCTGGCGCCCCCGGGCTGGCGGCTCCCACTGCACCACCACCGGCGCGCTGGCCGCCCGGCGCACGTCGGTCGCGAGGCCGTCGAAGCGGCGTTGCGGAACCCAGCCCGCCACCATGAACACCTCGCCGCGGCTCGGCAGCCGGCGGACGACGCCGGCGAGGGCGGCGGCGGCGCGCAGCCGGGCCTCCAGCGGCACCAGGCGCCCGGCCAGGCTGGCGGCAAGCTCGCCGCGCTCGCCCTCCAGCGCCTCCACCCGGCGGCGCGCCTCGGCGATGCGGCGATCCACGCGTGCCAGTGCCTCCTTGGGCTCGCCTTGCGCGTCGGCCGGCAACGGGGCGGTCTCGAAGAAGGCGGAGCGGAGCGCACGGTCAAGGACGGCGGCGTCGTCGCGAGCCGAGGCGGCCACTACCAGGGCGCGCCCGCCGCTGACTCGGACCGGCGCCAGCACGAAGGCGATCATGAACAGCGCGGCTGCCAGGCGGGTCAGGTTCTCGCTCGGCAGCGTGCCGAGCACCAGGTGGTGGTGGCGCAACGAGCCGAGGGCTTCGATTCTCACCCCGAGCGGCTGCAGCAGCTCGAGCTGCGAGCGCGTGAGCGTCATCGTCTCCAGCTCGCGCCGGCAGCGCTCGGCGCGGACCCGCCAGTCTTGGGCACGCGTCTCGGCCGCCGCCAGCTCCGCTTCCAGGGCGTCGAGCTCGCTGCTGGGACGCACGGGTTCCGGCGGCGCGGTCGCCTGCGGCTCGAGGCGGAGCACGTCGAGGGTGGCGCGCGCCCGGCGCGCCAGCCGCTCCGCACGGGTGGCCAGCTCGGACCAGCCGCGCTTCGGCGCCAGCGCGTCGCTCTCCACGTCCTCGGGGTGCAGTGCCTCGGAGCGCAGGATGACATCCGACACCGACTCGATATCCTGCTCCAGTACGAACAGGTTGACCTCGCGCAGGCGCTCGGGGAGCAGCATCCTCAGGCCTCTGCGCGCGCGGCGGGGCTCAGCAGGCGGGCCGCGATGGCGCCGTCGTCCAGGTGAGCCGCTCGCCCCTCGACGAGCGTCACCAGGTCGCGGACCTCCACCTCACGCAGCGCGAGCACCGCGAGGGGCGCCCCCAGGTCGAAGGGCGCCGCCGCGAACAGTCGCTCCGCCGCATCGGCGCGCGCCTCGACCGCGGCGCGCTCCAGGCTGGCCAGCGCCTCGTCCTCGGGCGCGTCCCGGTCGATCGCGTAGCCCAGCCTCGCGGCCTCGTCGGCTACGGTGGCGCCCAGCACCACCCGCCGCACCGCCTCCAGGCCGGCGCCGAAGGCGCTGTGCAGGGTGTAGTTGATGGTCTCCTCGGGGGTGAGCCGCGACAGGCTCCGGTAGCGGAAGGCCCACGACAGGTTCTCCACGGCGATCCAGCTGCCCAACAGGGTCCGTGCGCGTCGGGCGTCGCGGCCGGCGAGGCGGCCGATGCGGCGCACCAGCGTCTGGAAGTAGGCGAGGTCGAGCGCCACCTCGAAGCTGAAGGCGGAGGCGTCCTCGTGCTGTTCGAGCACGCTCAGCAGCGGCCGGGCGTAGGGGGTGGCGTCCAGAAGCGCGGCGAAGGCCTGCATGCTGGGTGCCTCCGCCAGCCGCGTCCAGGGCAGACGGCTTCGTGGGAGCGGTACCAGCGCCGCGTCGCGCCGCTCCGGCTCGAGCCGTTGGAAGCGGGCGCGCAGCACGGTCTTGAGGTTGGCGAGCTCGAAACGCCGCCCGTAGGCCCCGAGCACCGCGCGGGTGAGACCCCATTCAAAGGCTGCCACGCGCTGGGTCTCCTCGGCCAGGCGAGCGTCGAGGCGCCGTTCCAGGGCGGGCGGGTCGCGGCTCAGGTCGGGGCCGTACACGCTCGCGTCCAGGCGGCTGGCGACGCCGGCGACATCCGGCTCGCCGAGGAGTGAGCGCCACTCGGCAGCCGTGATGAGCCCGGCGCGCCGCGCACGCGCCTGAGCGTGGGCCGCGGCGTGCCGCAGGGCGCCGATCACGGCGCCTCCTCGTGGCCTGCCCGCCCCGTCACCCACGCGACCACCGCCTCCGCGGCATCGGCGATCGCGGCCCGCGACGCGCTGCGGAGCGCGTCCCAATGGGCCTCGGCCGCCGCGAGGCGCTGCTCGGCCTGCGCCTCGGCCTCGGCCGACGCTCGCTCCAGGGCGCGGTCGTGCTCCTTGGCCGCCTGCTCGTCGGCTTGCAGGCGCCGCCGGGCGGCATCCTCGGCGGCACGCTCGAGCAGCTCGCGGGCGTGCGCGTCCGCCGCCGCCAGACGCGCGTCGGCGGCGCTCTCGGCTCGGAGGAGCCGTTCGACCACCTGCTGGGCGCGCCCGGAGTCCGGCATGGTCTACCAGCGGGTGAGGCCGGCCAGCCCGTCGAAGTCCTGTAGCAGCCGCTGCTCGTTGGCCCCGTGCATGACCGCCAGCCTGAGGGCGTGGCGTGAGCTCAGCGTCGGCAGCACGTCCGCGAGTGGGACGGGCTCGACGCGATCGTCCGGGCACAGGCGGGCGGCGCCGTCCGCCGTCGTGGAGACGCGGAGGCTGTCGTGACACAGGTACACGGTGGCGGCCATCCGCCAGGGAACGGCGAGGACATGAACCCGCCCTTCCTCGACGGCCTCGAGGGTGGGACCGAAGCCCCAGATCCCGCCCTCCTGGATGCGGTCGAGCAGGTCCTCGCCGGCGCGCTCCTCGATGCGTGCCACCGCCGCGTTGAACAGGGGGTCGAGCGCGCTCGCCGGCGCGTCCGGGTTGGCCGGAGGCGGCAGGCGCGCCACCACCAGCGCCTGCAGTGCCGGCGGCAGCAGCGGCTCGAAGGCCCCCAGCTCCGCCTGCTGGCCCATCAGGATCACCTGGGCGTCACCTCCGAGCGCTGTCAGCACGCCGTCCAGGCGCCGGGCCACGTCGAGGTGGAAGCGGCGCCGCCAGTCGGCCACGCGCTTCTCGAAGAGATCCTTGCCGGAGCCGCCACGCGCCGGTACCCCGGGCATGCCGGTGGCGTGCTCGCGCAGCGGTCGCCAGCCGCTCAGGTCGAGCGGCAACACGAAGGCGTCGAGCTCAACCGTCTCCTCGAGGTAGAGCTCGAACAACCGGACGCGGCCGCTGGTGAGGAGCAGTGCCAGGTAGTGTCGACCCTCCTGGACCGCGAGCAGCAGGGGCGCGACGTACGGCGGACCCCAGCGTGCCACCACGCCGCCCCCGGCCGCCACCAACGGCAGGTCGGGGCGCAGGGCGTAGCTCTCGAAGAGGGTACCCGCGTCGGCGTCCGCGAACACCACCAGCGTGCGGGCGTCGGGCATGCCCTGCGCCTGGCGAAGCCTCTCCGTCAGGCGCCTGCTGGCGCGTTTCGGCAGGCCGAGGCGCTCCATCTCCACGCGCGCCCGGAGAGCGTACGCCTTACGGGCGTTCTCCGGTCTGGCGGGGTTGACGTCGAGGTAGAGGGACAGGACCGGCGGCGGATGGGTCGCCACCCGCGCGCCGAGCTCGCGGACCTGTTGCGCACCGATCATCAAGCTCTCCCTCCTCGTGAGGCGTCATGAGGAGTCACCGCACTCGCCGGCCCCGCAGCGCACCACCAGGTGCGGCAGGCGCGACTGGCGCAGGACACCCTCGGTGACCGATCCCAGGAACGCGCGGCTCACGCCGTGCCTGCCGTGAGTGCCAAGGACGGTGAGGTCGTGGTCTCGTTCGGTCTCGAGGATGGCGTCGACGGGCGCCCGGCCGCTCACCAGCCGGCAGGCGGCGGGGACGCCCGCTGCGGCTGCCGCGGCCGCCGCCGCCTCGAGCGCCTCGCGGCCGGCGCGCTTCAGGGCCGAGAGGACGTCCTCGTAGGTGCCCATGCTCTCGGAGATGCCATGGAGGCCCCGCAGCGGATCGTCGATCACCGACAAGAAGGTCAAGCGGCTGCCGCACGCCTCCGCCAGCGCGATCGACTCGCGCACCGCGCGCCGGCTGCACGAGCTCCCGTCGACCGGCACCAGGATGCGCCCGAGCTCCATGGGCCCTCCTCGCCCTTGTGGGGTCGACCGTGGCGGTCGACCGTCCCTACGCGTCGCGCTCAGTATGGGGACCGGGCCGGCCTGGCGGAAGGTGCGAATGTCCTGTCTGAGACGCACCTTTCACGGCTCGCCAGGTGGGCAGCGGCTGGCCGGGTGCGCCCCGACACCCCGCCCAGGGCGCGCCAACGAGCGCCTGGCCAGGGAGGGTCCCGTCCGACCCCGCCTCGCCGATGCGTTCTGGACGCTCGTGATCTGCGCGCTGGTGATCTGTGCGCTGGTGATCTGTGCGCTGGTGATCTGCGGGGTAGTGATCCGTGCGGTGGGTACCACGACCGGCGGCCGGCCGGAAGCGCACCGGTGCTGCGTCCGCCGCCGGCCGCAGCGCTCGGCACGCCGCGGACGTCGGGCCCAGCCGCCCTCTGCTGCGAGCCCTCTGCTGCGAGCCCTCTGCTACGAGCCCCTTCCTACGAGGACGCCAACGTCATCCGTCGAGGCGCCGCGCGGCGCCTGTCAGGTGCGGATGCCCGGGCGCCGCCTGCGCTTAGAGGCCTGACAGCGACGTGTTCTTCTCGATGTAGGAGGCCCACTCCTCGGGCACGTCGATCTCGGGGAAGATGGCGTCCACCGGGCAGGCGGGAACGCACGCGCCGCAGTCGATGCACTCCTCGGGGTGGATGTAGAACATGTCTTCGGCCTCGTAGATGCACTCCACAGGGCACACGTCCACGCAGGACGCGTCCTTGACGCCTACACAGGGTTCAGCGATCACGTATGCCATCGAGCTTCCTCTCCGGGTCGCAACGTGCGCGCCCCGCTCTGGCGGCGCCACCCACGATGCGCCTGGCCTCAGCGTATCAGGTAGGAGGGGCCGCTCGAGGCCATGTCGGACCCTCACATCGGAGTTGTAACAGGGTGCCCGTGCGTCCAACAAGGACGAATGTCCGGACCCGGGGCCGTTGTCCGAATCGTGGTACAATAACGGTGGATGGGGAGGCTCTGGCCATGAGGTCCCGGCTTCCCGCATCAAGCCCCCAGGGCGCTGTCCACGAGGCCGGCGTCAGCCCAGGGGGCTTTGCTCGTGGCGCCGCCCGGGTCGCTCACCCGCCTCGCTGGCGGGTTGGCGGCCGTGAAGCACGATCACCGGCACGTCGAGCGTCGCCAGCAGGCGCTCGCCCTGCTCGCCGGCGAGGGCGGAGGCGGCGGACGGCAGCAGCAGCGCCCCGGCACGCTCTCGCCGTATCAGCGCCCGTATCGCGGCCGGCCCGGCCCCGGCGAGCAGGCGGCTGGCCGCGCGGCCCAGCGCGCGCTCGGCCAGGCGTGCTTGCGCCTCGACCTCGCGGGCGGCCTGCGCCGGCCCCGGCGGTATCGCCAGCAGCAGCGCCCCTGGAGCCGCGCCGGACAGAGCCACGGCCGCCTCCAAGACCTGCTGCCAGTCCTCACCCTCCAGCAGTGCCAGCAGCGGCGCCGCCAGCCGGTTGCCGTGGCGCGCGAGCAGCATCGGACCGTGAGCCTGCCGCAGGAGGCGCCCGGCGGTCTCACCGAGTGCCCTGGCTCGCATCGGCGACCAGCCGGCGGCGCCGAGGCTGAGCACGTCCCCCGCCTCCGCGCAGGCGAGGATCTCGGCGGCCACATCGCCGCGGCGAACGCGGAAGGTCCAAGGCACCTCGGCGCGGTCCGCCGACTGCGACACCAGCGCCTCTACCCGCCGCGCCAGGTCGCGCAGCCGCCGCTCCGTCTGCGCCACGTCGAGCGGTCGCGCCACCCCGGAGAAGGTGGCGACCTCGCGCGCGAACGGCAGGGCTGTCGCCTGCAGCAGGCGCAGATCCTCGACGAAGACGGCCAGCAGCTCGAAGCGCTGCGACGCCGCCAGGTCGACGGCGGCCTGCAACGCCGCCAGGCTGTGGGGGGAAGCGTCGATGGCCACCACCACTCGCCTGAAGGGGCGCGCCGGGGCGCTCACCTGCTGCCTCGGTCGCCTTGGCGCCGCCCCGGCGGCCTCTCGCCGCCGCCGAGCTCGGCGAGCGCCGCCGCCATGGTGCGCAGGCGCGCCTCCACCCGGCCGTTGACGCTCTCCTCCGGGAAGGCGCCGCCCTCGCCTCGGGCGCCCGCCTCCACGCCGGTGAGGAGCTCGAGCCCTTGATCGATGTGGGCCACCGCGTAGACGTGGAACTCGCCCCGGGCCACCGCGTCCACCACCTCCGGCCCGAGCATCAGCTGGCGCGCGTTGGCTTCCGGGATGAGCACGCCCTGGCTGCCGCTGAGACCCCGCTGCCTGCACAGCTCGAAGAACCCCTCGATCTTCTCGTTGACCCCGCCGATCGCCTGGACGTTGCCGTGCTGGTCGATCGACCCCGTCACCGCCAGATCCTGGCGCAGCGGTGCCTGGGAGAGCGCCGAGAGCAGGGCGTAGAGCTCGGCAGATGAGGCCGAGTCGCCGTCGACGCCGCCGTACGATTGCTCGAACACCAGCGTGGCGGCCAGCGCCAGGGGGCGGTCGCCGGCATAGCGTGCGCCGAGGAGGCCGGCGAGGATCAACACGCCCTTGCTGTGCAACGGGCCGCCGAGCTCCACCTCGCGTTCGATGTCGATCACCTCGCCGCGCCCGAGTCGCACCCGGGCGGTGATGCGGCTGGCGTGACCGAAGGCGGCGGGGCCGAGCTGCACGACCGAGAGCCCGTTCACCTGCCCCACCGCCGCGCCCTCGGTTTCGACGTGGAGGGTACGGCGGAGCACGGCGTCTTGGAGCCGCTCGCGCACGCGACCCGCGCGGTAGCGTTGCTGCTCGATGGCTTGCCGCACGTGCTCGGCGCGTACCGGGACGGCCTCGCCGGCGTGGAACGCGGCCTCCCGCAGGAGGTCGAGCAGCGGGCCGGTGCGCGCGCTGAGGCGCTCGGCGTCCCCGGCGAGCCTCGCCGCCTGCTCGATGGCGACGGCGACGGCATCGGCGTGGAACGGCGGCAGCGCCGCCCGCTTGACCAGCGCCGCGATCAGCGAGGCGTAGGCCAACTCGTGCTCGGCGTCGCGGACGAGGTCGTCGTCGAAGTCGGCGGCGACCTTGAAGAGCTCCAGGAACTCGGGGTCGTAGGCGCACAGCAGGTAGTAGAGGAGGCGGTCGCCCACCAGCACCACCTTGACGTCGAGGGGGGCCGGCTCGGGCTCGAGCGACACGGTGCTCACCAGCCCCAGGCTCTGCCCCAGCGACTCGAGCCGCAGCTGCCTGGCCGTGAGCGCTCGCTTGAGCGCGTCCCAGGCGTACGGCTGCTCCAGGAGCTTGCGCGCGTCGAGCAGCAGGAAGCCGCCGTTCGCCCGGTGGAGTGCTCCGGCACGGATGAGATTGAAGTCCGTGACCAACGTACCCATCTTCGCCACGTGCTCCACGCGGCCCACCAGGTTGGCGTAGGTCGGGTTGTCCTCGGTGACGACCGGAGCGCTGGCGGCGCCGGCGTGGTCGACCAGCACGTTGACCCGGAATCGCCGCTGGAAGTCCTCGCGATCGCTACCGTTGCCGCTCCCGTCACTCCCGTGGTCGCTTCGAGGGCGAGGCTTGAGGACGTGCGGCGCGCTGTCGATGAGCTCGGCGCGCACGGCCTCGAGGTGCTCGGCGACGTCGCTCTGATCCGCGAACGCGGCCTTCACGTCGTCCACCAGGTGGCCGACCGCCGCATCCGAGATCTCGTGGTCGAGCGCCTTGACCTGCTTGCGCCGCTCGCGGTCCCAGGCGGGCATCGCCCGCAGCACCTTCTGCAACTCCTGCTGAAGCTCCTCGATGTCGGCTCGCACGCGCGTCTGCTCCGCCTCGGGCAGCTTCTCGAAGGCCTCCGAGTCGAGCGCCTCGCCGTCCTTCATGGGCGCGAAGATCATCCCGACGGGCGTGGCGAGCATCGCCAACCCGCGTGCGCTGGCCGCCTCCTGGATGCGCTTGAAGCCGGACTCGGGCTTCTCCCTGAAGGCGTCCTCGATGGACTTGAGCCGCCCCTGGTACTCCTCGCTCTCGAACGCCGCCGGCAGCGCCGTGAGCACCTCCTCGATCAGCGCCTCCACGGCCGAACGCAGCTCCACCGCTCGGCCGGCCGGCAAGGCGAGCGCGCGCGGCCGCGCAGCGTCGCCGAAGTTGTGGACGTAGACCAGGTCGGGAGGCACCGCCCGGGTCTCGGCCTGGCGTTGCAACGCCGTCGCCACCACGTAGTGGCGGCCGCTGCCGGGCTGGCCCAAGGCGTAGACGTTGAAGCCGTCCCCCTGCACGCCGAGTCCGACCTCGAGTGCCGACTCGGCGCGCTGCTGCCCGAGCACCAGCGGCTCGGCCGCAGCCTCGTCGGTCGTCGCGAAGGGGAGCGCGGCCGGATCGAGATCGCGTCTCAGTGCCTCGGGGCGAAGCTCGGTCGGGCTTGCCACCTCGTCTCACCTCCCGGTCCACGGTCGGCGTCCGGTCGCCCGCGGCCCGCGCCACGATAGGGCGCCCGGAGCAAGTCTAGGGCCGTGCGCCTGCGGGTGGGTCTGGCGTAGGCCGTACGCCGGGACACCGACAGGCCGGCAGGAGCCGAAGCGACACCGCCTGGACACCGGCTGGACACCG
>CAZBZU010000016.1:0-22433 GCA_964496495.1 uncultured bacterium | reverse complement strand
CTGGACACCGGCTGGACACCGCCCGTGCCGCGCCCGCGGGCGTGCCCCCAGAACGACGAACGCCCTCGCCCTGAAGGGCGGGGACGCGGCCTGTGCGGATCGATCGGAGCCTGGATGCTGCCGTACGGGGCTCACATGAGAGCAACCCTCGATCGCCTGATCCTGCTCCGTCGGTGCTCCTAGGAAGGTGGGACCCTTCAAGGAGCTACTCGGTCGAGCCTCCAATGGGACGAGGGTTGCTCTTCGAGAAGTGGTCTTTGTCCAGAATGGTTCAGACCTCCTTCCGATTCTGATGATAGTCCCGCGGGCGGTCAGGAGGTAGGGTCGTGGGTCCTGGAACGCCGGGCCGCTCTGCGCTATACTCAGAAGTTGGAGCGCCGACATCGGTCGGCGCTCGTTCGCGTTGGTGCGGCCGTCACGGCGTGACGCCCTGTGGCTCAGCGCATGAACAGCCCGCCGAAGCCGGCGATCAGGCCGGCGAAGATCAGCGAGACCGTGTTGATCACCTTGATGAGCGGGTTGATGGCGGGGCCGGCGGTGTCCTTGTAGGGGTCGCCGACCGTGTCGCCCACCACGCTGGCGGCGTGGGCTTCGGATCCCTTGCCGCCGTAGTTGCCGTCCTCGATGTACTTCTTGGCATTGTCCCAGGCGCCGCCGCCGTTCGCCATCATCAGCGCCATCGGCAGGCCGCTGATGGTGACGCCGATCAGCACGCCCCCCATCGCCAGCGGCCCGAACAGCAGCCCCGTGAGGAGGGGCGTCGCCACGGCCAGGATGCCGGGCACCGCCATCTCCCTCAGCGCCGCCGCCGTGACGATGTCGACCGCCTTGCCGTACTCCGGCTTGCCGCTCCCGTCCATGATGCCGGCGATCTCGCGGAACTGACGCCGAACCTCCGTGATGACGTGGCCGGCCGCCTTGCCGACCGACTCCATCAGGAACGAGCTGAACAGGAAGGGGATCATCCCGCCGATCAGCAGACCCACCAGCACCACCGGGTCGTTGAGCCGGAACGCGCCGCCGCCGAACAGATCGGGCTTCGCCAGCTTCACCCGCTCGGCGTAGTCGGCGAACAGCACCAACGCCGCCAGCGCCGCCGAGCCCACCGCGTAGCCCTTGGTCACGGCCTTGGTGGTGTTGCCCACGGCGTCCAGAGCATCGGTGTGGGCCCGCACCTCTTCGGGCAGGTCGGCCATCTCGGCGATGCCGCCGGCGTTGTCGGTGATGGGGCCGTAGGTGTCCATGGCGACGACCATGCCCGCCACCGAGAGCATCGACACCGCGGCGATACCGATGCCGTAGAGGCCGGCGAGCAGCCAGGCGATGAACACCGCCAGCACCAGCACGATGACCGGCAGCGCGGTCGATTGCATCCCCACGGCCAGGCCGCTGATGATGTTGGTGGCGCTGCCGGTGTTGGACGACTTGGCGATGCGCTGTACCGGCCCGTAGTGGGTGCCGGTGTAGTACTCGGTGATGGCCATGATCAGCACGGTGACGGCGATGCCCACCAGGCTGGCGGCGAGGATGCTGCCCCAGCCAGCGGCCCGGTCCAGGACGCTGAAGTCGAAGCCCTTGAACATCAGCCAGCTCGCCACCACGAAGCCTACCGCGCTGATGCCCGCCGCGACGAACACGCCGTTGTAGAGCGCGCTCATGATCTTGCCGCTCTTCGGAAGCCGCACCACCTGCGCCCCGACGATGCTGGCGAGGATGGCGATGGCGCCGACCACCAGCGGGTAGAGCACTAGGTTGGTGACGGCATGCTCGCCGGGCAGCAGGTAGCCGAGGAACACCGAGCCCACGACGGTCACCGCGTAGGTCTCGAACAGGTCCGCTCCCATGCCGGCGCAGTCGCCGACGTTGTCGCCGACGTTGTCGGCGATGACCGCGGGGTTCCGCGGATCGTCCTCGGGGATGCCCGCCTCGACCTTGCCGACGAGGTCGGCTCCGACGTCGGCGGCCTTGGTGTAGATGCCGCCGCCGACGCGGGCGAAGAGGCTGATGAGGCTGGCGCCGAAGGCGAAGCCCACCAGCGGGGCGACCGGGTCGGGGAGCTTGAGCACCACGTCGAACAGCCAGAAGAACCCCGAGGCGCCGAACAGAGCCAGGCCGGCGACCGCCAGACCCGCCACCGTGCCGCCGTTGAAGGCGAGACGGAGGGCGGACCCGAGGGTGCCGCGAGCCGCCTGAGCCACCCGCACGTTGGTGCGCACGGCGACGTTCATGCCGATGTAGCCGGCGAACGCCGAGAACAGCGCCCCTACCAGGAAGCCGACGGTGGTCCACCACCACAGGGTGGCGTCCTGGCCCGAGGTGGCGATCGCCACCACGGCAAACAAGGCCGCGATGATGAGGGCCACTACGAAGATCGTCCTGTACTGCCGGTTCATGTACGCGCCCGCACCCTGGCGCACGGCGTCAGAGATCTCGACCATGCGTGCGTCGCCCGTGGGTGCGGCCATGATGGCCCTGGCCACCAGACCGGCCGCCGCGAGGGCGATCAACGCCGCGATGGGTACGAGGATGATGAGTCCGTCCATCTCGCCTCCAGTGTCAACAGCTGCGTCCATCGCGGCCCTCGCGTCCCTGCCGGGAGGCGGGAACGAACCTTACGATGCGAAACGCAAGGCGGAGTGTACCACGCGACCCGCAAGGTCGTTCCAGCCCTTCCGGGGTCGACCCGCGTGCGGTTGGAGGCCGGTGTAAGGTGGGCGTGGCGCCCGAAGGAGGTCCTCATGAGCCCGCACCCCCTCGCCGGCGAGCCGGCCCCCCGGGACCTGCTCGTCGACGTGCCGAAGCTCGTTGCCAGCTACTACACCGTGCACCCTGACCCCGGCAAGGCGGAGGACCGGGTGGTCTTCGGCACCTCCGGTCACCGCGGCACGAGCTTCGACGCGAGCTTCAACGAGGATCACATCCTGGCCGTGGCCCAGGCGGTGTGCGACTACCGGCAGCGCCAGGGGGTGAGCGGCCCGCTGGTGCTCGGCGCCGACACGCACGCGCTCTCCGAGCCGGCGCTCCGCAGCGCGATGGAGGTGTTCGTCGCCAACGACGTGCACGTGGTGGCGGGGCTCGACTTCCAACCCGTGCCCACGCCGGTGGTGTCGCACGCCATCCTCACGCGCAACGCCGAGAACGGGGAGATGCGTGCCGACGGCGTGGTCATCACGCCCTCGCACAACCCGCCGGGCGACGGCGGCTTCAAGTACAACCCGCCCCACGGGGGTCCCGCCGGGACCGCTGACACGGGCTGGATCCAGCAGCGCGCCAACGCCCTGCTGGAGGCGGGGCTTGCGGGGGTGAAGCGCGTGCCGTTCGGCCGCGCCGCTCCGCGAGTGCAGACCCGCGACCTCATCGGCCCCTACGTCGAGGACCTGGGGACCGCGCTCGACCTCGACGCGGTGCGCGAGAGCGGGGTCCGGATCGGCGTCGACCCGCTGGGCGGCTCTTCGCTGGCGTACTGGTATCCGCTGGCGGAGCGCTGGGGCCTCGATCTGGACGTGGTCAACACCGTGGTGGACCCGACCTTCGCCTTCATGCGGGTCGATCACGACGGCAAGATCCGCATGGACTGCTCGTCGCCGTACGCCATGGCCGGTCTGATCGGACTGCGGGGCGATTTCGACATCGCCTTCGGCAACGATCCGGATGCCGACCGCCACGGCATCGTGACCCCGTCGGCAGGTCTGATGAACCCCAACCACTACCTGAGCGTGGCGGTCGACTACCTCTTCCGCCACCGGCCCGAGTGGCCGGCGTCCGCAGCCGTGGGGAAGACGCTGGTGTCGAGCTCGATGATCGATCGTGTGGCCGCGGATCTGGGCCGGCCCCTGGCGGAGGTGCCGGTAGGCTTCAAGTACTTCGTGGACGGGCTCCTGGCCGGGCGCTTAGGCTTCGGCGGCGAGGAGAGCGCGGGAGCCTCCTTCCTGAGGCGCGACGGCACGGCCTGGACCACCGACAAGGATGGGCTGCTGCTCGGGCTGCTGGCGGCCGAGATCACCGCCGTGACCGGGAAGGATCCCGCCGAGCTGTACCGGGAGCTGACGTTGCGCTTCGGCGAGCCGCGCTACGCCCGCAGCGACGTCGCCGCCAACGCGGCGCAGAAGCGGGTGCTGGCCGGGATGACGCCCGAGGCCGTCGTCGCCCGCGAGCTCGCCGGCGATCCCATCGAGGCGCGTATCACCAACGCCCCGGCCACCGGCGATGCCATCGGCGGGCTGAAGGTCGTGACCGCAGGGGGCTGGTTCGCCGCCCGTCCGTCGGGCACCGAGGACGTGTACAAGATCTACGCCGAGAGCTTCCGTGGCGAGGAGCACCTGGCGCGCATCCAGGAGGAGGCGAGGGCGCTGGTGCAGGCCGTCTTCGAGGCCGAGGGCGTGTAGCCGGGCGCGAGCGGCCGCCGGCGCCCAGCCGGCTCCCGCGCTACCCGGGAGCGACGCGCGTCACGCGCTAGTGACGATTTGTTCATTGTCGCGAGGGAGCCGACAGCGTAGGTTGGACGTCATGGCGAGCACCACCCCGGAGAGCGCGACCGCGTCCCGGCCGCGCATGCGATCGAGCGACATCGTGATCGACGACGAGCGGCTCAGCCTGGCCGCCAAAGGGGTGTTCCTGGCGGTGACGTTGCTGGGCAACGGTTGTCGCCTCGAGGAGCTCGCGAGACACTGCCGCGACGGCGTCGCGAAGGTGGAGGCCGCCGTCGACGAGCTGGTGCGGCTCCGCTACGTGCGCCTCGAGGACCGCACCGTCCACTTCGAAGATCCACCCAGGTTCGGCATCCCCGAAGCCTAGACGGCGGGCGCGCGCGGCTGTCCGGCGATCCCCGCCGGCCGCTGCAAGACACCTGCGGACGCGCGTGTCGGCCCGGCTCGCTAGCCTCGCTCCCGAGGCTCGCCGTGGCCTGCGTGGCACGGCCCCTCGGGAGGAGCGCGGACCATGGAGACGCAGTCGTCCCGCACCTGGATCGCTGGCTTGCTCATCGCCGTCGGCGTGGTGGTGCTTCTCGAGCGCCTCGAGTGGCTCGGCGGCGTGGCTCGCCGGGCTCGCGATCCAGCCGCCCGAGAGGCGGCAGCGCAGGGCAGTGCTGCCGGCGCTGGGTCTGACCGCGCTGAGCCTCGTGACGGTGGTGAGCAGCCGCACGGGCCCGGTGGTGGTGGCCGTGCTGGCGATCCTGGCCGGCGCGGCGTTGCTTTCGCGGAACGGTCGGCGGACTCTGGACGCGCCGCGCCGGGGCAGGCGGCCCTCCTGAGAGGGCTGCCGAGCCTGCGGCCGGGGCACGGGACGCAACGCGGCCCGGGCAGGCGGCCTACGCCAGCGGTTGAGGGACGCTCAGGATGGGAACCGGGCTCGAGCGCAGGAGCATGTCAGCGCGGCTTCCCAGCAGCAACCCCAGGGCGGCAGAGTGCCGCCGCACGCCGATGGCGATGAGGTCGGCACCGACCTCGCCGGCGATCTCCGGCAGGGTGCTGGTCGGGTCGCCCTCGCGCACCACGTGGCGCTCCGCGACATCGCCCGCCAGGCGGTTGAGAGCGTCGGTAACGGTGTTCACGTAATCCGGGTTGTCCTTCACCTGGGCGTCGTCGAGGACGTGCGCCACCACCAGCTTGATGCCCGCCTTGCCGAGCTTGCGGCAGAACTCCCATGCCTGGCGTGAGGCTTCGCCGAAGTCGGTTGCCACCAGGATGCGGTTCGCCTCCAGCGTGCCAGCCTCGTCGCGCACGGTGACGACCGGTGCCGGCGAGCGCCGCACCAGCCGCCCCGCGATGCCGCCGAGGAAGAAGTTGTCCAGGCGGTTGGCGCCATGCGCCCCCATCACCACCAGGTCCGCCGACGCCGCGGCCTCGAGCAGCTCGTGGAGCGGCTCTCCCCAGCGCAGCTCGGCGGTGGCGTCCGGCGCTGCGAGATGATCGAGCATGTTGCGCAGGCGGTCGACCTCCTCCTTGCGCGCTTCCTCCAGCCGCCGGGTGAGCTCGGGGCTGAGGCTGTCGTACTGCGACTGCAAGTAGGGGTGCGCAGCCGTGCTCTCGAACCGTTGCTGGACGTGCACCAGATGCAGCTCGCCCTCGAGGCGACCGCGAAGGTCGCGCGCCAACGCGAGCGCCTTCTCGGCCGTGCTCGAGAAATCGGTGGGGTGCAGGATACGCATGGCCAACCTCCACTCGGTCGACAGCCTGCTGGCCGCACGCCTCCGGCCAGCGGGGGCCGTCACCTCGGCGCCGCGGGCTTCCGACCTCGGTCGAGCCCGCACGCGGGCCGAGCTCTCCGCCCCCATCGCGCCGCGACCCGTCAGGTCCACTCTAGCAGCCTCTCCTTGCCGTTCGGCAGGGGCCTGCCGCCCGACTTGGCGGCGACCGGCGGGCCAGGCTCAACAGATCCTGGGGAGCTGCTCCTCGATCGGCATCTCCAGCACCCGCCGGCTGCCGTAGGCGGTCTCGACGAGCGCCAGCCCCTGCGGCTCCACCAGCAGGTCGCCCACGACGGCGGCAGCCCGGCCCAACGGATGGCCGCGAAGCGCCGCGAGGGCGGCATCGGCCTCGCCGGGCGGCACCGCCGCGAGTAGCTTGCCCTCGTTGGCTGCCAGGAGCGGGTCGATGCCCAGCATCTCGCTGAGCTCCACCACGCCCGGATCCAGCGGGAGGCGATCGTCGAACAACCGCACGCCGAAGGGGCGCCCCGCCACCATCTCGTTCGCCACCGCGGCCAGCCCACCACGCGTCAGGTCGCGCAGGAAGCGGGTGCCGGGCGCGGCCGCGAGAAGCGCCTCGACCAGCGACGTCAGCGGCGCCACGTCGCTGCGGAGGCTACCAGAGGGGTCGAGGCCGTCCCGGGCGGCCATCACAGCGATGCCGTGGTCGCCGAGCGTGCCGTTCACCAGCAGCACGCCTCCAGGCTCCAAGCGGTGCGGCCCGATGTCGCGGCCGTCGGGGACGGTGCCGACGCCGGCGGTGGCGATGTAGATGCCGTCGCCCTTGCCCCGCTCCACCACCTTGGTGTCGCCGGCCACGATGGTGACGTCCGCCTCGTCGGCGGCGCGCTTCATCGAGGCGGCTACCTCGGCCAGGTCATCCAGCCGGAAGCCCTCCTCCAACAGGAAGGCGGCGGACAGGTAGTGGGGCCGCGCACCCATCACGGCCAGGTCGTTGACGGTGCCCGCTACCGCCAGCCGTCCGATATCGCCGCCAGGGAAGCGCCAGGGGGTCACCGAGTGGGCGTCGGTGGTGAGCGCCAGCCTGCCGCCCGGGTTCTCCAGCACGGCGGCGTCGGTGAGGGCCGCCAGCGGCTCCGAGGCGAAGGCCTCGACGAAGAGGTCGCGCACCAGCTCGGCGGTCAGACGGCCACCGCTGCCGTGCGCCAGCCGGATGGTCTCATAGCGCGCCATGGCCCGTCCCTCCCTCCGCCGTGCGCACCGGGATGCGGCCGCGCGCCGTGCCGTACAGGTACCACGCGCGGCAGGTGCCCTCGTGGCTCACCATGCACGGTCCGAAGGGGTTGTCCGGCGTGCAGCGCCGCCCGAACAGCGGGCAGGCGTCCGGCGTGCGGGCGCCAAGCGTCACCTCTGCGCAGCGGCAGCCCGCCGGATGCTCCGTGGACGCGTCGGCCACGGACGCGAAGGCGTGCGGGGAGCGTTCGCGAGCGCTGTGCCGCTTGAACGCGGGGCGAAGGTCGAAGCCGGAGTCCGGGATGTCGGCGATACCGCGCCAGCGCCTGGTGGCCGGCTCGAACACCTCAGCCAGCTCCGCCAGCGCGCGCGGGTTGCCCTCCGGGGACACCACGCGGCCGTAGGCGTTGTCGATGCGCGGCCGGCCCTCGAGGATCTGCTCCAGCAGCGCGGCCACGCCCGCCAGCATGTCGGCCGGCTCGAAGCCCGCGACGGCGCACGCGATGCCGTCTCGGGGCAGCTCGCGGTAGACGCCCGTGCCGGTCACCGCGGTGGCATGGCCGGGAAGCAGCAGGCCGTCCGCCTGGAAGCCGGGCAGGCTCGGCAGGAGTCGGGTGGCGGGCGGGGTGTAGTAGTTGGCCTCGATGACGCTGAGGTTCTCCGGGGGGTGGCGGCGCAGCAGCGCTGCCGTTGCGACCACGGTGGTCTCGAAGCCGACGGAGAAGAACGCCACCTGCCGCTCGGGGTGCTCGGCGGCGAGACGGGCGGCGTCGAACACGCTCATCACCGTTCGCACCTCGCCGCCCCCCGCGCGCGCGTCCAGCAGGCTCATGCGCACGTCGCCGGGCCGCTCGCCGGCGAGAGGCAGCGTTCCCGGGACCGCCAGCATGTCGCCGAAGGATGCCACCATGACCCCCGGCTCGCTCGCCAGCCGAACGGCGGCGTCGATGAGCCTGCCGTCGCAGACGCAGACGGGGCAGCCCGGCCCGGCGAGCAGCTGCACGTCGTCCGGGAGCAGATCGCGCAGCGCGAAGCGGCCGAGCGCGTGCTCGTGGGTGCCGCAGATGTGCATCAGCTTGACGGGCCTGCCGAGATCGCCGGCGAGGCGCCGGATGCGCCTGGCGAGCGCTGCCACCAGCACCGGATCGCGATAGGCGTCAGGGCGGGTCGCCGAGGCGCTACGACCCGACCCGGCAGCCTGCGGGCCGCTTTCGTCGGTTGGCGTCACACGTCCCCCCTCGAGTCGCCGCTTGCAGCGCCGGCCGCGGGCCCGGTTTCGGAGTGGTCTTCGGGGTCGGCGTGGGGGTCGTGGTCGGCGTCGGACGTCCGCAGGTCGTCCTCCTGGAGGAGGGCCGCCCGCCGGATCAGCTCCAGGTTCGCGGTCGCCTCCTGGGGAGTGATGCGCTGCACCGCGAAGCCCGCGTGCATCAGCAGCCAGTCGCCGGGAGCGACGGGGTCGACCAGGCCGGTGAAGCACCGTTGCACGCCGGTCCCCACCCGCAGCAGACAGCTGTCGCGATCCTCCACCTCGATGACCTCACACGCGATTCCGAGACACATGCGCGTCCTCCACGGTTCCCGTGCCGACGGCGGCGAGCGCCGCCTGGCCCAGGGAGATGCCGCCGTCGCCGGGCGGGACGGCGAGATTCCACCATGCTTCCAGCCCGCGCTGTCGCAGGCCGTCGACGGTCAGTGCGTGCAGAAGCCGGTTCTGCCACACGCCACCGGACAGCGCCACGGCGTCGGCGCCGGTCGCCAGGGCCAGGCCGGCCGCGCCCTCCACGACGCCGGCGGCGATGCCGAGGTGAACGCGCCGGGCGCAGCGGGCCGGGTCGGTGCCGCGGCGCACGTCGGCGATCAAGCCGTCGAGCAGCGGCCGGTAGTCCCAGCTCTCGCCGTCGAACGGCAGCGGGTAGCCCTCCCCGGCGGCCGCACTGGCGTCGCGTGCCAGAGCCTCCAGCCACGTCGCCGCTTGCCCCTCGAAGGTCATGACGCGGTCGAACCCGAGCAGCGCCGCGGCGGCGTCGAACAGCCGCCCCATGCTGGTGGTGGGCAGACAGTGCCGACGCGTCGCGACCAGCCGGCGCGCCACCTCGACCACCCGCTCGGGCAGCAGGCCGCTCCAACCCTGCAGCTGCCCGGCGAGCAGGAAGCCGGCGGCGGCCTGGGCCGGGCGCCGTGCGGCGGCGTCTCCGCCGGGAAGCCAGGCGCTGCGCAGGTGGGCGACGCGCGTCAGTCCGCCCTCCAGGGTGCCGGCGAACGCCTCGCCGCCCCAGACGGTACCGTCCTCGCCCAGTCCGGCGCCGTCGAACGCCAGGCCCACCACCTGCCGCTGCCAGGCGCCGCGCTCGACCAGGACCGAGGCGACGTGAGCGCGGTGGTGCTGGACCGCCAGCGCCGGAACGCCGAGCTCGGAGGCGAAGCGGCTCGAGCGGTAGTCGGGATGCAGATCGTGCACCAGCCGCGCCGACGCCGGCTCCAGCCGGTACATGCCGCACAGATCCGCGACCGTCTCCTCGAAGGCTCGCGCCGCCTCCAGGTTGTCGAGGTCGCCCAGATGCTGGCTGACGAAGGCGTGGCCGAAAGCGGCCAGCGTGATGCTGTTCTTCAGGCCGGCGCCGAGCGCCAGGATCGGCCGGTCGCCGGCGAACCGCGGATCGCTGACCACCGGCGCGGGCGCGTAGCCGCGCGCTCGCCGCAGGATCGTGGCAGTGCCGCCGAGGACGCTCACCACCGAGTCGTCGACCCTGCGGGCGATGGGGCGCTCTCCCACCAGGAAGCCGTCGGCTAGGCCGCTGAGGCGCGCCAGCGCGTCCTCGTCCCGGTAGGCGATGGGCTCCGACGAGCGGTTGGCGCTGGTCATCACCAGCAGCTCCGGGGCGCCGGCGTCGAAGAGCAGGTGATGGAGCGGCGCGTAGGGCAGCATCACGCCGAGATCGGCGTTCCCCGGGGCCAGCGCCTCGGGCAGCCGCCCCGCTTGCTTGGGGAGCAGCACGATCGGACGGGCGGGCGAGAGGAGCGCGTCGAGCTCCGCCGCGTCGGGGGCGGCGACCGCGCGCAGCGCGGCAACGTCGCGGGCCATCAGCGCGAAGGGCTTCTCCTTGCGCACCTTGCGCTCGCGCAGGGCGACCACCGCGTCGGCGTCCCGGGCATCGCACGCCAGGTGGTAACCGCCTATCCCCTTGATGGCCAGGATCGCGCCCCCCGACAGCTTCAGCGCTGCGGCCGCCAGCGGGTCGGCAGCGGGCTCGGGGGTACCGTCGGCGGCGAGCAGCCGGTAGCCCGGTCCGCAGCTCGGGCAGGCGACCGGTTGCGCGTGGAAGCGCCGGTCGGCCGGATCGTGGTACTCGCCGCCGCACGCCTCGCACATAGGGTACGCGCGCATGGTGGTGCGGGGCCGGTCGTAGGGCAGGCCCTGGATGACCGAGTACCGCGGCCCGCAGTTGGTGCAGTTGATGTAGGGGTAGCGGTAGTGGCGATCCTGGGGGTCGAAGAGCTCGTGGAGGCAGTCGTCGCAGATCGCCAGGTCGGGGGAGATGAGGGTGGTGGGGACCGGCAGGTGGCGGCTCTCGCGGATCTCGAACGCCGGTGCCTCGGTCGCCGCGGCGCGCTCGAGCTCCCGCACCGCCTCGATGCGAGCGGCGGCGGGACACTCGCTGCGCAACGCATCGACGAAGCCGTCCAGGTCCGGCCCGTCGCCAACGACGTCCACCAGCACGCCGTCGGCGTCGTTCAGGACCCAGCCGCCGAGGCCGCGCGCACGCGCCAGCCGGTAGACGAATGGCCGGAAGCCGACGCCCTGCACGATACCGCTGACCCGCAGGCGGCGGCGCTCGCGGCCGGCCGGCCGGCCGCGGCCGTCAGCGCGCGGCGGCCGCAGGGGCGGCCAGCCGCTCCTCGAGGTAGCCATGGAACGCCTCCATGCCCGCGCCGGTCCGGGCCGAGAGAGCGAACACCCTGGCCTGCGGGCAGACGGCTGCAAGGTTGGCGCGGAGCGCGCGCTCGTCGAGCTCCACCGCCGCGGCGATGTCCATCTTGTTGATCACCACTGCGTCGGCCGTCTTGAACATGCGCGGGTACTTGAGGGGCTTGTCCTCGCCCTCGGTCACGGACAGCACCACCACGCGAAGGTCCTCGCCGAGGTCGTAGGCGGCGGGGCAGACGAGGTTGCCGACGTTCTCGATGATCAGGAGCCGCTTCCCCTCCAGCGTCAGCCGCCTGGCGGCGCTCGCGATCATCGCCGCCTCCAGATGGCAGACGCCTCCGGTGGTGATCTGCACCACTTCGGCCCCCGTGAGTCGCAGGCGGTCGGCATCGCGGTCGGTGGCGAGGTCGCCGACGATGACGGCTGCCGGCAGGTCGCGTCTGCCTTCCAGCAGCTTCGCCAGGAAGGTGGTCTTGCCCGAGCCCGGCGACGACACCACGTTGAGGGTCAGCAGCCCGAGGCCGGTGAAGCGCTCGCGGTTCTCGGCGGCGAGCTCGGCATTGCGGGCCAGCACGCCCTTCTCGACCTGGATGACGCGGCTTCGGTCGGTCTCCTTGTCGCTCAGCACGCTGATCCCGATGGGGCGGGTGTCCGGCATTCACATCACCTCGATGTAGCTCACCTCGAGCTCGAGCCCCGCGCGGATGTCGCCGCTCGGCTGCCCGCAGCCGGGGCAGATGGCGACGCCGTGGCGGTCGTCGACGTCGAAATCGAGGTCGCAGCTGGCGCAGTGGCAGCGGAGCGGCACGGCCTCGACCCGCAGGTCGGCGGCGTCCGCGGGTGTTCCCTGGCGCGCCACCTCGAACGCCAGGTCGAGCGCGTCTTGGTCCACGCCCGAGAGCGTCCCCAGGCGCAGGCCGATACGCGTGACGCGTCTGGCCCCGCCCCGGCGAGCGGTCTCGAGCGCGATGTCTAGGACGGAACGAGCGACGGAGAGCTCATGCATGCTGCCCTCGGCGCGACCTCCGCCCCCGCGGTTGGGACCGCGGATCGGAGGACGGCCTGCCGCGAGGCTCGAGCAGCACGCCGGCATCGGCCAGCTCGGCGAGGAGCACCAGCTCCAAGGCCGGCAACCGCGCCTCGATCTCGGGTGACAAGCCCATCGCCAGTCGGTCGAGCGGCGTCGAGACGCCGGTGACGCCCATGGCGATGATGCGCGTCGGCGGCAGCTCGCCTTGCGACTCCATGGTGCGGAGCAGCTCGGCGACGTCGAGCTCGTGGGAGCGGAGGGTGCCGCTCCTGAGGCCCGACGGGATGTCACGGTGGCTGAAGCGGTAGATCGAGCCGGCCTCTCCGGCCACGGCATCCACGATCACCGCGCGACGCGCCTCCGCGATGTAGGGCTGGAGATGCCAGCCGGCGGCGCCGCCGTCGATGATCCTGAGGTCTGGCGGCACCCTGTAGCCCCGGCGCAGGCGATGGACCAGGTACACGCCCAGGCCCTCGTCGCCGTAGAGGATGTTGCCCACTCCCAGCAGCAGCACCGGACGCGAGTCGGCGAGGGGCTCCGGCACGCCCTTGCCGGCGGCGGTCTTGGCGGCCTGGCGGCGTGGTTTCGTCTTGGCGGTCACGGTCGGTAGCTCCCGGTCCGGCCCCGGCAGGCTGCCGACGGGCCGCCCGCGTGGGCGCGGCGTGCGCCGGACAGCTGAAGGAACGGTGTCATCTCTTTCTCATCCACCCTCGGACCATGCTATGGGCGCCGGCAAAAGCCGGTACAGGTAAGAATGTCCTGTCGGGACCTTCGCGATGCCTGCCGGCGGGTACGGGACGAGCGCTCGCCCCCGCCCTGCTGCGGCGCTTCGGCGGGGTCCCGCGAGCCTTCATCGTCCCGGTCGCTCGCGACCGCCGGTCGTCGAGCACGCCCTCGACACCCCGGATGGGACCTTTACCCCTTGGCGCTTCCCGGACCCTGCCCTAGCGTCTAGGCGAGCTGCGGAGCTCATGCGCATGGAGGCGTTCGAACTGTTGACCGACCCCTGTGGCGCCGGTCAGGACGCCACCTCGGAGGCGCTTGCGGCGGCCTGCCAGCTGGCCGCGGCGGTGATCCGTACGCCGTGCGATAGCTTGATGGACGACCTGCGCAGCGGCCGCCTGGCCCACCTCACGGATGCGCTGGCCGTCTGGGCGGGCGCTCCCAGGCCGCGCGTGCCGCACGCGCCGCCGGACGCTGGCGCTTTGCGGGCGGCGCACACGGCGCTGTTCGTCAGCCGGGCCGGCGGCGTGCCCGCACCGCCCTACCTGGGTCTACTGCGCGACCGCGAGCTCATGGGCCCCAGTGCGCGGCGCCTGTCCGCCGAGCTCCAGGCCATGGGGTTGCGCACGCGTGAGGCGTGGCGAGAGCTGCCCGACCACGTGGCCGCGGTTGCCGAGGCCGCCGACCTGCTGCTGGAGCATGGCCGCCGAGCCGAGGCCGCCGGTCTGGCCCGGCGCTACCTGGCGCCCTGGTTCGATCGCTACGCGGACGCGGTGGCGGGCGCCGACGAGACCGGCTTCTACGGCGAGATCGCCATCCTGTTGCGGCGGGTGCTCGCCGAGGCGACTCCGTGAGGATGGAGAGGCGCCGGTTCCTGAAGCTGTCGGCAGCCTCGGTGGGCGCTCTGATGCTCGCGCCCGCGGCCGGGGCCCTGCGCTTGCCTGAGCGATTGGCTCGAGCGCCGAAGACCTGGTACCAGGGGGACGTCAGCACCGTGCTCACCACCTGCGGCAACTGCTTCTGGGCGTGCGGGGTGCGCGCCTACGTGGAGGGCGGCAGGGTGTGGAAGGTGGACGGTGGCGAGGCCAACCCGTTCTCCCGCGGGCGGCTGTGCGCGAGGGGACAGGGGTCGGTCGCGCAGACCTACGACCCGGACCGGTTGAAGCGGCCGCTGATCCGCGTGGAGGGGAGCCAGCGGGGCGACGGCAGGTATCGCGAGGCGAGCTGGGACGAGGCGCTCGGCGTCGTCGCCTCCGGCATGCTGGCCATCAAGGACAGCTACGGCAGCGAGAGCGTGGCCTTCTTCGGGCACGGCGGCGGCGCCAGCTGGTTCGGCGACTACCTGGCCGCGGCCTGGGCGACGCCCAACGTCGGCGACCCGTCGGCGGCGCTCTGCACCTCGCCGCGGGAGACGGCGTCGCAGTGGACCTTCGGGCGCGCCATCGGAGGGCACGAGCCGGTCGACTGGGCCAACGCCGACTACGTCGTGCTGCTCGGGCACCACATCGGCGAGGACACCCACAACAGCCAGCTGCAGGACTTCAGCCTCGCTCGGAAGCGCGGGGCCAAGCTGGTGGTGGTCGACCCGCGCTTCTCGGTGGCGGCGTCCAAGGCCGATCGCTGGCTGCCCATCAAGCCCGGCACCGACACCGCGCTGCTGCTCGCCTGGCTCCACGTGCTGGTCACCGAGAACCGCTACGACGCCGCCTACCTCGCCGCCCACGCCGTGGGCCTCGACGAGCTCGCCGCGCACGTGCGCCCGTTCAGCCCCGAGTGGGCCGGGCCCATCACCGACCTCGACCCCGCCGACATCCGCGCGGTGGCACGCGAGCTGGCGGCCCACGCACCGCGGGCGGTGCTGCCGCCCGGACGCCACACCGTCTGGTACGGCAACGACACCCAGCGACTGCGCGCCCTGTTCCTGGTGAACGCCCTGCTGGGGAACTACGGGGTGGAGGGGGGCTTCTACCTGGCGCAGGCGCCGTCCGTCGCCGACTACCCGCATCCGGACTTCCCGCTGGTGCCCGCGTCGGGCGGTTGCAGCGCCGCCGCCGAGCGCGCAGCGCCGTCCGCTCGGGTGACGGCGATCCGGAGCATCACCGCCAACCACCGCCAGTCGGTGGACACCGGGCGCTTCTTCGCCGACACCACTGCCATCCAGGAGCTCATCCCCGCCATGATCACCGGCGAGCCCTACCGCATCGCCGGGCTGATCGACTACGGCACCAACCTGTTCCACTCCATCCCCGACGTGGCACGCACCAAGCAGGCACTCCAGGCGCTCGATCTCTACGTCGCCATCGACGTGCTGCCGATGGACCACGTCATGTGGGCGGACGTCATCCTGCCCGAGGCCACCTACCTCGAGCGCTACGACGACCTGCTCGAGATCGCCCACAGGTCGCCCGTCATCGAGCTGAGGCAGCCGGCCGTGGAGCCGATGTGGGACAGCAAGCCCGGCTGGTGGATCGCTCGCGAGCTGGGGCTGCGCCTGGGGCTCGAGCGCTATTTCGCCTGGCCGGATATCGAGAGCTACCTCGACACGCGTTTGCGGGCGATCGGCTCGAGCCTGGAGCAGGCCAAGGGGCTCGGCACCTTGCAGCAGGCGGGCCGTCCCTACCTGGCCGACTGGGAGAAGGATGGCCCGAGCCCCTTCGGCACCCCGTCCGGGAAGATCGAGCTTTACAGCCGGACCTTCGCGGACGCCGGCTTCGATCCGCTGCCGAGGTACGAGCCCCCGAAGGAACCGCCCGAGGGATACTACCGGCTCCTCTACGGGCGCTCGCCGGTGCACACCTTCGCCAGGACGCAGAACAACTGGGTGCTGATGGAGATGCACGGCGGCAACGCGGTGTGGCTCAACGCCTCCGAGGCGCGGCGCTTGGGGCTGAGGAGCGGGGACTACGTCTGGCTCGAGAACGAGCAGCGCGTTCGCGAGGGGCCGGTGGCGGTCTTCGCCACCGAGCGCCTGCGGTTTGATTGCGTCTACCTCGTCCATGGCTTCGGTCACCGCTCGCCGAACATGAGAATCGCGAACGGCCGCGGCGCCTCGGACACCGCGCTGATGAGCCGCTACCGCCTCGACCCCATCTCCGGCGGCGCCGGCATGCACGTGACGTTCGTGCGGCTGGTGCCGGGGGCGCCCAGGCCGCGGCTGCCGCGCCTCGCCAGGCTGGCCCGGAGGAAGGCGTGATGGCCCGCTACGGCATGGCGATCGACCTGTCGGCGTGCGTCGGGTGCGCCGCGTGCGCCGTTGCCTGCAAGCTGGAGAACGAGGTCCCGCCCGGCGTGAGCCGGCTGTGGATCCGTCTGGAGGAGAGCGGGCGCTTCCCCGAGCTCCACATGCAGTACCGTCCCGAGCAGTGCCTGCAGTGCGAGGCCCCGCCCTGCGTGCCGGTGTGTCCCACTGGCGCCAGTCACGTCACGTCGGACGGCCTGGTGCTGGTGGACGTCGAGAAATGCATCGCCTGCGGGGCGTGCATCGCGGCCTGCCCGTACGGCGCCCGCTACTTCGACCCGCGCGGGTTCGTGTCCAAGTGCACCTTCTGCGAGCACCGGTTGAGCCAGGGGCGCCTGCCGGCATGCGTCGAGACCTGCCCCACGTTGTGCCGCACCTTCGGGGACCTCGACGACCCCCACAGCGAGGTGTCCCAGGCGATCCGTGCGGCCGAGCGCGTCGACGTGCTGAAGCCCGAGCTGGGCACGCGGCCCAAGGTCGTCTACCTCAATGCGCCCGCCGGCTTCGGCTTGCGGAGCATGGGGGTCCCTCGGTGACGGGCGCGCCGGTCACGACCCTCTACGGCCTGCCGGGCATGGGTCCCTTCTGGCACTGGCCGACGCTACTGCACTTCTCGCTGGTCGCCCTGGCGGGCGGCACGGCGCTGCTGGCGGCCTTGCGCGCACTCGGCCGGGAGCGCTTCCCGCGACGCCTGGCGTGGCTGGCGCTCGGCCTCGTCGCGCTCGACCTGGTGCTGCTGTGGGCCGGGTCCCCGGCGCGCTTCCGCCTGACCCACGTCTACCTCTACCTGGCCGTGCGTCCCGGCTCGGCCATCTGGTGGGGCGCCTGGGGTCTGGCGAGCACCGCGGTGCTCACGCTGCTGCTGGCGGTCGGTCGGGGGCCGCGGTGGCTGTGGGGCGGCATGCTCTCGCTCACCGCCACGATCACGCTCGTGTACCCGGGACTGGCGCTCGCGGCCAACGCCGCCCGGCCCTTGTGGACGCCCTTGCTGCTGGCGTTCATGCCGGTCACCGGCCTGCTGGTGGCGTGGGGCGCGGCGCTTCTCTTCCGTCAGCGCGACCTGCGCGACCCGGTCGCCGGCCTGGCCCTGGGCGGCGCCCTGCTCGGGGCGCTCTACCTGGCGGGGCTGGCGTTCGGCGGCGCCGCCGCCCGCGCGGGCCTGGCCGAGCTGTGGCGGGAAGGCGGGACCGCCTACCTGGCGGCGCTGCTGGCGATGCTGCTGAGCCCGCTCCTGGTGCGGCGCTGGCCGGCCGCGGGGGGGCTGCTGGCCGTCGCTGGGGCGGTGCTGGCGCGCAGCCTGATCGTGCACATCGGTGCCTTCATGCCGCCGGCGATGTGAGGCGGCGGCCGCGAGGCCAGGTCGACCGGTGCGGGTAGCATGGGCGCAGCGAGCGACCCCGCCCCGGCGGGGCCAGGGAGGAGCACCCATGAGCCGCCCCAAGCCCTATGAACGCTTCGAGGAACGTTACCCCGATCTGGTCGCTGCCTACGAGCGCCTAGGTGACGCCGCCACGGCCGCCGGGCCGCTGAGCGCACGAGAGCAGCGCCTGGTCAAGGTTGCGCTGGCCGTTGGCGCGGCGCATGAAGGTGCGCTGCACAGCCACGCGCGGCGGGCGCGCGAGGCCGGCATCGGTCCGGACGAGCTGCGTCACACCGTTCTGCTGGCCACGACCACGCTCGGCTTCCCGTCGATGATGCGCGCTATGACCTGGCTCGAGGACGTGCTGAACGAGCAGTAGGCACCGCCGCGACGGGCGTCCGCCAAACTCCTACAGCGCTGTCGGACGACTCCCCTTGGGTGGGCTCGGGTCGAGCCGTAGGGTCGGCTTGGCTGCCCAACGGTTGCCGGTTCGGGACTGTTCCGGCGTGGAGGTGCCCGGTGCCCATCCTCATCGCGTACGCTAGTCGCTACGGTTCCACCGGCGAGATCGCGGAGGCGATCGCTCGGGTGCTGCGGCAGCGCGGCATGGCGGTAGATGTCCGGCCGGCCGGGGACGTCGTGCGCCTGGAAGGCTACCGCGCCGTCGTCCTCGGCAGCGCCCTCTACTCCGGCGGCTGGCTCGAGGATGCCCGCGAGTTCCTGGAGAGCTTCCAGGACGAGCTGGCGGCGCTGCCGTTATGGATCTTCTCCAGCGGGCCGACCACCCCCGGCGACCCGGTGGAGGCGCTGGGCGGCTGGCACTATCCGGTCGACCTGCGCACGCTGTTGACCTCGCTCCGCCCCCAGGGCGTCACCCTCTTCGCCGGCAAGATCGATCCTGAGAAGCTGAACCTTCAGGACTGGCTGATCAACCGCTCCATGCGTGGGGTCAATGGCGACTTCCGCAACTGGGCACGCATCGAGGCCTGGGCCACCCACGTCGCCGACCGGCTCGAGAAGCCGGGCGACGGTCCCAGCCAGAGCGAGCGGTTGATCGTGCGCGACGTCGGCTAGCCCGCAAGCGCAAGCAGCACGAGCCGGCCGGGCCAGGTCAGGCCGGGCCTCCGCGGGGGTGGTCGTCCTCGTCGCCGAGGACGGCATCGTCGTCCATCTCCCAGGCGTAGACGAGGGTGAGCGGGTTGGTGGCTGCAACGCGCCACTCCTCGCCGCACTCCGGGCACACGACGGCCTGGCCGAGAGCGGGTGCGCCGATGTCCAGCAGGGCTTCGCAGATCGGACAGCTGACGGCGACCATACAGGCCTCCCATCGTGGCGTCGGGGGACGCCCGAACGAACGGGACCGAGCTGGCATGCTGAGAGAGTGAGAGAGGTGGCCCGGGCCCGCCTGCAGCGCCCTGCCGGCCGTCCGGCCGCCGGTCGTGGCGCGCCGGACGCGCGGCAAGGGTGGTCACCGTGACCGCGGGTTGCCGGGGGTAGGTCACGGTGACCATGGGGAGGGGCGCTGGGGCGTCGGGCTGTCGGGTGCGGCGCGGCCGCGCCCCTCGATCCGTACACAGTCGACCATGTGACGTCCCGGCCCGCGTCGGCAAAACTCCGACATGGGCGTCGGCGGGATGCAGGATGGTGGCGTGGGACACCCTTCCTACGCTGGAGGCGAAGGCCGCCTTCGCCGGACGTGCGGGCGTGCCCTTGGAGGAGGGCGAGCCATGTACCGCAAGATCCTCATGCCGACCGACGGTAGTGCCTGCGCCAACCACGCCATCGAGCAGGGGCTCGAGCTGGCTCGGCGCCTCGGTTCGGAGGTGCTCTTCCTGCACGTGCTGGAGAACCCGCTGACTACCGGCTACGCCACGCCGGAGACGCTGCCGTACTCGGCACAGCTCTACGAGGACCTCAAGTCCGCGGCCACGGGCGTCCTGGACGAAGCCGCCCGCAGGGCGGGGGAGTCGGGCGTGACCGCCGAGACGCGCCTGGTGGAGAATCGCGACCCCGTGCAGGCCATCCACGAGGCCGAGGAGGAGTGCGACGCGGTGATCATGGGCACGCACGGCCGGAGAGGGTTCAACCGGTGGATGTTCGGCTCGGTCGCCGAGGGTGCCCTGAGGCGGTCCACCAAGCCGTTCCTGGTGATCCGCTCGCAGCTGGAGGAGTGACCCGCTGGCGCGGCGGTTGCCGTTGGAATCGGAGGAGGCATGACGAGGCATAGGGTGTTGGTCCCGCTCGACGGCTCGGCGTTCAGCCGACACGCGCTGCTCCACCTGCGGGCGCTGCTGCCGCCGTCGGGTTTCGACGTCACCTTGCTGAGGGTCGCGAGCGCGCCGGAGGGCGTCTCCAGCCCGCCCGCCAGGCCGATGGCGCTCGACGGCTGGCTGGTCCACCAGGTCGAAGCGGACAGCCCTCACGACATCTACCAGAGTCAAGTGTGGGACGCCTTGAAGGCGGAACTGGACGCGAAGCTCGAGGACGACGCGCGGATGCTCGAGGACGCCGGCTTCACCGTGTCCGCCGAGGTCCGCTTCGGGGACCCGGCAGACGAGATCATCGAGGCGGTCGAGCGTGAAGGTGTCGCGCTGGTGGTCATGGCGACCCACGGCCGCAGTGGCCTCGGGCGGCTGCTCGTGGGGAGCGTCGCCGAGGCCGTGCTTCGGCGCGTGGCGGTGCCGGTCATGATGGTGCGCCCTGCGGTGAGTGGCGCGGACGAGCCGGTGCCCGCGGAAGCCACCCCTGCGAACAAGCACCGCCTATGATGGCCGCATGGTCCGGCGGATCCTCCCGATGATCGACGCCAGCGAGGCATTGGACGAGGCGCAGAGGCGCACCCGCGAGCTCGAGACGATTCACCGCCTGGCGGAGGACGTCGCCGACACCCTCGACGCCAAGGACGTGCTGGAGCGCTCGCTCGCGGCGCTGCTGGAGATGGGCTGGTTCACCTGCGGCGAGGCGCTGCTGCGCCCCTCGCCGGGCGATCCCCTGGCGACGGTGACGGTGGGGCTGTGTCCCTTCGAGTCCCTCGAGGACTGTCCCCGGCGGCCCGATCTGGGCGCGAGCGGCGAATCCGCGCTGTCGGGAGGCGCACCCCTGCGCGACGGGACCTGGCTGCTGGTGCCCGTCGACGACGTGGCCCTGCTGGCGCTCGCGGGCGGAGAGTACGTCTCTCAGGGCTTTCTCGGCGCCGTCACCGACCTCATCCGGGCCTCGCTCAACCACACGCACCTGCACGAGCGGCTGGCGGAGAAGGAGCAGCAGCGGTCGCGCCTGCTCCAGGCGTTCCTGAGCGCACAGGAAGAGGAGCGGGGTCGCATCTCGCGGGACCTGCACGACCAGATCGGCCAGTCGTTGACAGCGCTGCTGCTGGGACTCGACCAGAACATCGACCAGCCCGACCCCGCAAGCCTGCAGCGACTCAAGGAGCTCACCTCGGTGACGCTGTCCGACGTGCGCCGTATCGCCCTCGACCTGCGGCCCTCGGTGCTCGACGAGCTCGGCCTGGAAGCCGGCATCCGCCGCTTCGCCAGGGACATCCACGAGCGCTACGCGCTGGATGTGACGGTGCTGGTGAACCTGCCGTCGCGCCTTCAACACCAGGAGGAGTTGGTGCTCTACAGGGTCGTCCAGGAGGGGCTCACGAACGTCGTGCGCCACGCTTCCGCCAACCGCGCCTCGGTCGTCGTCACCTCCTACAACAGCTACGTCCAGTGCGTGGTGGAGGATGACGGCGCCGGGTTCGACCAGCACGCCCTGCTGCCCGGCGAGCAGGTCGGGCTGATGGGCATGCGCGAGCGTCTGGAGGTCTTGGGCGGCAGCCTTCGGATCGAGACCGCGCCTGGCGAAGGCGTCGCCTTGTACGCCCGGCTGCCGGTTCGCTGAGGTGAGCGTGGACCGCGAGCCCATCCGCCTGTTCATCGTCGACGACCATGCCATCGTGCGGGCTGGCGTGCGCATGCTGCTGAACGCCCAGTCCGCGCTGGCCGTCGTGGGTGAGGCCGAAAGTGCCGAGGAGGCGATGACGGCGCTACCCGCGGCGGACGCCGATATCGTGCTCCTAGACCTCTCGCTGCCCGGCATGAACGGTATCGAGGCGGTGCGCGCGATGCGGCGCAAGCTTCCCGAGACGCGCTTCATCGCGTTGTCGATGCACGAGGATCCCGAGTACGTGCAGGGGTTCCTCGAGGCCGGGGGGTCGGGCTACGTGCCCAAGAGCTCGCTCGAGATGCAGCTGGTGGACGCCATCCTGGCGGTGTCGCGCGGCGAGTACTACGCGCCGGCCAAGCTGCTGGCCGAGCTCGCGCGCGAGATGGCCTCCGGAGACCCGTACCGCAATGCCCGGCTCACGCAGCGCGAGCACGAGGTCGTGCGGCACATCGCCCACGGGAGCACCTACAAGGAGATCGCGGAGGCGCTCGGGATCAGCGAGAAGACGGTCGCCACTTACCGCGAGCGCGCCTCGGAGAAGCTCGGCGTCAAGACGCGTGCGGAGCTGGTTCGCTGGGCGCTCGAGCACAACCTGCTCGAGTAGCGGACGCCTCTCGCAGGCACGGGGTCCGGCGCGGCCCGGACTGCGCCGACACACCCTCGAACGGCGCACGCAGGGACGGCATGCCCGGAGACGCATGCGGCGCGCAGCGCCCGTCCCCGAGGCTTGCCACACTTCTCACGAGCGGCTCAACCTTCTTTCAAGGCTGGGGCATATCCTCTCCTAGGTGGCTGCCAACGAGCGTGGCAACCTCTCTTCATACCCCTCCTAAGGTGTGGATG
>CAZBZU010000015.1:0-66546 GCA_964496495.1 uncultured bacterium | reverse complement strand
CCCTCATGGCCAAGAGCAAGACCATCAGCAAGGCCGACCTCGTCGACATGGTCGCAGACGAGACGGGTCTCTCCAAGAAGAGCGTCAAGGAAACGATGGATGCCCTTCTGGAGACGATGTCCTCGCAGATCGGCAAGGGCGTGAAGGTCACGCTCACGGGCTTCGGGACGTTCGAGGTGCGCAAGCGCAAGGCCCGGACCGGCGTCAAGCCCGGCACGACCGAGAAGATCAGGATTCCGGCCAGCTCGTATCCCGCGTTCAAGGCCGGCAAGAGCTTGAAGGACGTCGTTTCGGACAAGCGCTGACCCAAGCGCGACGTGGTCGCCGATCATACGTCGGGCGGGGCTACAGCACGGCTCCGCCCGGCTCTTGTCGTGCGTTCGCTTGCCCGGCCCCGCGAGGCCACGGACGCCGACCGGCACCAGGGTGGAGCTCCCGTCGGGAACGCGCAGGCGTGACCCCGCCCGCTCCGCAGGCCGTGCCGCCTTCGGCGCGTTGGCTGGGACATCACTGGCCTCCCCCGTCAGTCGCCTTCCCCGCCGCACGCACCGCACAGGCCGAAGAGCACCAACTCGTGCCCGGTGACGGTCAGGCCCCCCGGCAACGTCACGTCCTCGAGGACGGCGAGCGGGCATGCGACCTCCAGCTCGAAGACGGTATCGCACCGCACGCACCGGAAGTGGTGGTGGTGACCCCTCCCAGCCGGCTCGTAGCGCGTGGCGTCGCTCGGAAGATGCACCGGGACCACGTCGCCACACCGCTCCAGGTCGCTCAGGTTTCGGTAGACGGTGGCCAAACCCAGACCGCCCACGCGCGCCTGCGCGCGCGAATGTAGCTCCTGGGCGGTGAGCGGCCCGGGCGCTTCTTCGAGCGCTTCCAGGATGGCCCGCCGTTGCGCCGTACCGCGCTGCATCACCGCACTGTAGCAGTCCGGCGCAAGAGTGAGAGCCGCTTCTCGTTACTTGAGCCCACACGCGTTGACAGCCCGCTCAGGCGGGGGTACGTTCGGCTAGTGATGAGAATGTATTCTCGTGGTCGCGGCCGACGCTGCTGGCGCTTGGCGTCGTCCATGCTGGCGCTGCTGGCAACGGTCGCCTTCGCCAAACCGAGCGTGGTCGTCTCTATCCATCCCTACGCCGACCTGGTCACGCAGATAGCAGGTGGGCAGGTTGCCGTGCATCAGTTACTGCCTTCCGGAGCCTCGCCCCACACCTTCGACCCCACCCCTTCGCAGGCGCGCCTGCTGGCAGGGGCGGATCTGGCGGTGATGAACGGCGGGGTGGACGACTGGCTGCGCCAGCTCCTGCGCGCCACGGCACCCAGGGTGCCGCTGGTGGTGGTCGCCGAGCGTATCCCCTACCATCCCATCCAGGGGGATGCGGGCGCAGGGGCCAACCCACATGTCTGGCTCGATCCCAGCCTCATGGAGGAAGCCATCCCTGTGCTGGTGTCGGCACTCTCGCACATCGATCCGGCCGACACGGCCCTGTACCAGGCCAACGGCGCCGCCCTGCGCGCGAGCCTGCGTACCCTCGATGAGGAACTGACCGCGCAGCTCGCTCCGCTCCGAGGTGCGCCGTTCGTGCCGTTCCACGATGCCTGGCCCTACTTCGCTCGACACTTCGGGCTCGATCTCGTGGTAACGATCGAGCCGTCGCCCGGTCGCGAGCCGAGCCCCCGCTATGTGGCGGACGCGGTGGCCGCCATCCGGAAGTCCGGGGCCAAGGCCGTCTTCGGCGAGCGGCAGCTCGACCCGCGGCCCGCCCAGGTCGTGGCGGAGGCGGCCGGGGTGAAGTTGGCGACCCTCGACCCCATCGGCAGAAGCGACCAGTCCTACCAGGACCTGATGCGGGCCAACGTGGCCACCATCGTGAGGACGATCGCCCAGTGAGCCAGTGCGCCCTTGGCGGGGGGTAGCCTTGCCGCAGATGCACGCGCTGCCCGCAACCGACCGGCTGCTGGAATCCTGGCTGCAGTGCGAGCGCCGCGCCTGGCTGGAGACGCACAGGTCCGCGCTGGCGACCCCAGTCGGGGGCCTGGAGCCCTACCTCGAAGAGCAACGAAGCGATCTGCGCCGTCTCTATCTGGAGCGGCTGAGAGCGGCGCACGGGGCGCTGGACGTGGTGTCTGGGACGGAGCGCGACGGCCGGGAGGTCGTTGCCGGGGCCCTGCGAAGTGGCGCAACCTGTGTGGTAGGGGCCACCTTCGAGACCACGTTCCAGGCGAGCAGCGGCGCGCTCCGACTTCGTGCCGGCGTCGACGGCCTGAGGTCAGGCACGCGCGGCTGGCGGCTGGAAGCGCTTGCCGCGGGTGGGCGCGTCCGGCCCCATCACGTGCGGCGACTGGCATTCGCCCACTACGTCGCCGCGGCCGCGGTGCTGAGTACCGAGCGAGCAGCCGTCGTGCACGTCACACGCGAGACGGCTCAACCGCGTCCTGGGCTGGTGGCGAGCGATGTCACGGCAGCGGTGACGTCGGCCCGGAGTCGACTCCCCACCCGGCTCGAAGCCGCGGCCGCCAGCCTGCGGGCTGGCACCGAGCCACGGACCCGCGTCGGCCCCCACTGTCGTAGCCCTCGCGGCTGCCCCTTCCGCACGCACTGCTGGAGTGGGAACCGGAGCTATAGCATCTTCCAGGTGCCGATGCTCCGGACGTCGACGCGCCGGGCTCTGAGGAGCGCGGGCTGGCTCGATGTCCGCCGTCTCCCGCCCGAGGTCCCCGGGCTGAGCCCGGAGGAGCGCCAGGCGCTGGAGGACGCCCGCGAGACACGCTCGCGGGTGGACACCGCGAGCGTGCGCCGGCACCTCGACCGGCTCGAGCCACCCGTCGCCTTCCTGGACATGGAGTTCGCGACCCCCGCCGTCCCCTGGATCCCGCGGATGGCGGCCTTCGAGCCCCTCCCCTTCCAGTTCAGCGTCCACCTGGAGGGTGCCGACGGCGAGCTCGTGCAGCGTGCCTACCTGCATCGCGACGCCCCGCTCGATCCGCGGCCGCCCCTCACCGCCGCCTTGCTGAGGGCGCTCCACGGAACTGGTAGCATCGTCGTCTACGACGCCGCCGGCGAGCGCTTGCTGCTGCGTGCCCTCGCGTCGGCCGTACCAGAGCGGGCGGCGGAGTTGGAGGCTGCGCAAGCGCGCATCTGGGACCTGTTGTCGCTCATCCGCGGCTCGGTCCGCCACCCCGGTTTCGGTAGCGGCTGGGGCCTCAAGCGGGTGGCCGCCACGTTAGCGCCCGACGCCTACCGGGGCGTGGCGCTCGCCGACGGCCTGGCGGCCCAGGCGGCATGGCGGCGTCTTCTCCGGACGCGCGATCCGCACCTCGCCCGTGTGCTCCTCGCCTACTGCGCCGCCGACAGCCGCGCCATGGTCGCGATCGTGCGGGTGCTGCGGCAGTGGGTCGCCGGGAGCCGGGCAGCCGAGATGCCCGCGAGCCCATGAGCGCACGCTCAGGGCGGTCGCCTGGCGCCGGCGGCGCGTTCCACCTGCGCGAGCCATGCCTGGCGTGCCTGCTGCGTGCTACCCCGTACCGGCCCGATCGCGATGCGCTCGACGATACCCACGCCGGCAGGCGCGAACACGCACTCCCGCCAGAAGGTGGTCAACGGGTCGTTCAGCGCCTCGACCTCGACGGTGCGGGAGGCGTTGGCGGTGGTCACGATCAAGGCGCTGCTGGCACGCAGATGCCCGGCCACGCCACCCTCTACGACGTCGAACGCGATCCCCTCGCGGATCACCCGATCCACCCAGCCCTTGGCCATCGCAGGCACGTGGAAGAACCAGGTGGGGTGCACCACCACGATGCGCGCGACCTCCAATACCTCGCTGGCATGGCGCGCGGCCAGGGGATCGCTGAAGGTCGTCGTCTCGACCTCCTCGGGGCGTAGCAGTGGGTCGAAACCCTCGGCGTACAGGTCGTGCGCGGTGACGTCGTAGCCGGCAGCCTCCAGGCCCCGCACGGCCGCGGCCGCCAACGCGTGGTTGAGCGAACCGCGTTGCGGGTGGGCGAGGATGACGCTGGCCTTCACGCCACGCTCCCGTCGCCGTGGTACGGCCGTAGCCAGATGGACGCCACTGCCAGGATCAGGGTGGGCACGGCGCAGGCGAGCAGCACGGGGCCGTAGCTGCCGCCCGCGGCGCGCGTCAGGGCGAACAGCGGCGGGCCGAGAGCGGTGCCCACCACCCCCATGGTCGAGACGGTTCCCTTGATCGCTCCCAGGTGCCGGCGGCCGAAGTAGTGGGCGAATACGGCGCCCTGGACCCCGCCCTTGATGCCCAACGTGGTTCCAAGGACGGCGCCGTAGACGAACACCAGGCCGGGCCCCATGTTGGCGGCGAGGGCGAGCGCGACGGCTTGGGCCGACAGCATTCCGGCGAGCAGGAAGCGGGGCTGCACCCTGTCCATCAGCATGCCCGTCACCAGATTCACTCCCGCCGTCACGGCACCGAACGGTATGAAGACGCGCGCCGCCGCCGCGCGGTCGAGTCCGCCGGCCGCCATGATGGAGAAGTGGTGGAAGATGAGGCCGGTCGTGAGGGCCGAGACGGTGACGTTGCCCGCGACGAACAGCCAGAAGGTGCGAGTGCGGCGCGCCTCGGCCAGACTGTAGTTGACCTCCGCTGCCTGGCCGTCGGCCCTGGCGACACCGGCGGGCCCGTCGGGAAGCAGCCCATAGCGCTCGGGCCGCGAGCGGAACAGCAGCGCGCCCGCCGGCAACACCGTGACGGCCACGGACAAGCCGAGGAGCGCGTATGCCTCGCGCCAGCCGTACCCCTGGATGAGCCCATCGATGACCATCGGGAAGAAGGCGGTGGCTGCTGCCATCCCCAGGCCGGTGAGGCCGACGGCGAGGCCGCGGCGGCGAACGAACCAGAGGTTGACCACGTGCTGGCTGACGAGGCTCAGCGACCCCTGGCCCAGGCCACGGATGAGCACGAACCCCACCAGCAACATCGCCACGTTTCGCACCATCCCCATGTAGCCGCAGGCCAGCGCGAACAGCCCCGCCACCACCACCACCGCCACCCTCGGCCCGCGTCGGTCGATCACGCGGCCGACGAAAGGCAGCGCGAAGGACCCTGCCACCGTTCCGGCGGTGTAGAGGAGCGAAACGAGCGAGCGCGACACGCCCAGGTCGGCGATGATCCTGTCGAGGAACACCGACACGCCCAGCGTCTGGCCCGGCGTGGTCATCATCATGCCGAACGTCCCGGCGGCCAACACCACCCAGCCGTAGAAGAAGGGCGTTCGCTCGATGACGCGGCTGCGGAGGGTCGCGCTGCCGATCGCGTAGGCGTCGCTAGCGGGCTTCATATGGCTCGGTGGCCTCCCGGGCGCTCACTCGCGCCAGGGGTCCCACCTTATATGAAGGCGCCCGCGGGGGTGGGTTGCCCGGACGTCGTGGCGAAGCGCCGGCCGCCCTATCGGGCGGGCGTGCGGTGCTCGAGCCGCTGGCCTTCCGCCAGCGCCGCAAGCCGTTCGCAGAAGAGCTTCAGGAAGGCCTCGTCCACTGCATCGAAGGCGGACAGCTGGTCGCTATCGATGTCGACCTCGCCATAGACGCGGCCATCCACGGCGATGGGAACCACCAGCTCGGCCCGCGTGCCGAGGAAGCACTGCAGGTAGCGCTCGTCCTGACGGACGTCGGGCACGTTGACGGCTTCGCCGGTGGTGGCGGCGTAGCCGCAGACGCCGGCTCCCAGGGGAATCTCAACGTGCGCGGTGGCGGCCGGGCCGTCCCAGGCCAGCAGCCGCAATCCCACGCCACCGAGCATGTAGATACCCACCCAGTGGTAAGCCGGGTAGCTGGCGTGCAGGTGGCTCACCGCAGCCTCGGCGACGGACTGGAACGACTCCCCGGCCGCGACGCGCGCGTCGAGCCAGGCTAGACTGCGTCGGCGATCGTCGGTCATGCGCGGGTTCCTTCCGGGGCTTCGTGTGGCGTGGGACATGCCGCAAGCCTACCGTGGGGGAACGACCGGATCATTTGATAAAGCGTGGAAGTTTCACAGCAGCCAGTGGTGGCCTCCGCTACACTCGCAACATCATGCCCGCTGTCGTGACGTCGCTCGAGCTCTCCAGCGCGACCCGGCTGCAGCGCGTCGAGCGCCTGCAGAAGCTCGATGACGCGGGCCTTCGCCGCTATGCGGTCAAGGCCGCCAGCGACCGCGACGTCGAAGGCCTATGGGAGCTGGTCGAGGCGCACCTCACGCTCCGAGGCGCCAGCGGCGTCGCCACCAGCCCACATACCATGCGCGCCTACCGCCGCGGGGTGGCCGACCTGGTGGCCATGTGGGAGGGCGAGAACCTGCTGCGGCCAAGCCGTGACGCCGGCTCCCTCTACGTCCAGCGCCTGCGCGCGGGCGACCGTGAGCCGCTGACCACGCGCGAGCCGTCCGCGCCGCGCCGGGGACGACGCTTGAAGCGGGGGCCCCTGGCGGCCGCCACGGTCCAGCTCAAGGTTGCCGCCGCACGCGCCCTCTACGACGCCCTCGCCTGGGCCGGTGCCTGCGACGCCGACCCCTTCCGCAACGTGCGCATGGGACGTCAGACGACACGTCCCGAGGACGTGCAGGCGGCACGGTGCTACACCGACTTCGAGCTGATCGAGATGATGGCGGCCGCCCGCGACCAGCAGGAGCGGGTGATCCTGCTGCTTGGCAGCCATGCCGGCCTGCGGGTCAGCGAGATGCTGCGACTATGCTGGGAGGACGTCGATCTCCAGCGGCGGGAGTGCCTGGTGCGTGAGGGCAAGGGGGCCAAGACGGCATTGGTAACGCTCACGCCGAAGCTCGCCGAGGCGCTGCTCAGCTACCAGCGGGCGCGGCGTACGGTCGGCGACCAGGCGGCCGAGGTGCTCGAGCTACGCAGCCAGTACGGCGTCTTCAACCGCTTGCGGCGGCTGTGCCAGCGCGCCGCGGTGGAGTTCAAGGGCGTCCACGCCCTCCGGCATTCGGCAGGCACGCGCCTCTACCGTCAGACGGGCGACCTGGGCCAGGTACAGGACCACCTGCGTCACGCCACGCTCGACATGGCCCGGCGGTACGCCCGATCCGATCGCCGACGTCTGCGCCGCAGCCTGGAAGGCTGGGAGTGAGCCCCGACAGCGAGCACACGACCGGGCCTCTGCCGGACGGCATGGGCTTCCCCTTCTCGGCCTGCATCGAGGTGCTGTTCACCGAGCTGCGCACACCCCCCGAGCGGGTGCGGGCAGCCGCGGCGGCCGGCTTCGGCGCGGTGGAGATGTGGCATTGGAGCACCAAGGACCTGGCGGCGCTGGAGGACGCGCTGCACGCCACCGGCGTCGGCCTCGAGGGCATGGTGTGCGAGCCGCTGGCCCAGCTGGTCGACCCTGCGACGCACGACCGCTGGCTCGACGGCGTCTCGCGCTCGCTGGCAGTTGCCCTGAGGCTCGGCAGCCACGCCCTGTTCGTGCGCTCGGGCGACTCCCGCATAGGCGTCCCCCGCGAGGAACAGCGCGCGGCGCTGGCCCGGGCACTGGCCGCCGGCGCCGAGCGCGTCCGCGGGAGTGGCGTGCGGCTCCTCATCGAACCGCTCAACACCCGCATCGACCACCCTGGCACCTTCCTGGACCACACCCCCGAGGCTCTCGGTGTCGTCGACACCGTCGCCAAGCCCGAGGTGGGGCTGCTCTACGACGTCTACCACTCGGTGACCATGGGCGAGACGCCGCAGCGGGTGCTGGCCGGACGCATGGACCGGGTGGGGCACGTCCACCTCGCCGACGTGCCGGGCCGTCACGAACCGGGCAGCGGCGGGCTGCCGTGGCAGGCCGTGTTGGCGTGGATCCAGGCTCAGGGGTACGTAGGGCGGGTGGGCCTGGAGTACTGGCCGACCTCGGGCACCGCCGCGTCGCTTCGCGGGCTGCTGGACGACGGCCAGGACTTCTCCTCCGCCAGCTGACCACGGTCGACGGCGACCAGCGGGGCGCGCCCGACGGCACCCCGGCCGAGCCGAACACCCCCCGGGGGTATCTGCGCTATGCTGATGGCGCGGAGGGCGGTACCCATGAGCAAGTCGCGCAAGTCGTCCCGTTCCCCCGGCTCCCGTGAGCGCCGCACCCGGGCGGACCGCCCTCGCGGGTCCCGGCGCGGCCAAGGGCGGGCCATCGTCACCGCGGTGGCTGTCCTGGCGGTTGTCGCGGTCGTGGCGGTCGGGGTACTGCTGGTGCGTGCGGGCAACGCCGACCGCGGCCCGCGCATCACGCTCTATCAGGGCCAGGCGGCGCTGGGTGGCGACGAGCTCACCCTGGCCTCGCTGTTGCAGCGGGGTCAGCCTGTGGTGGTCAACTTCTGGGCCTCCAACTGCCCACCCTGCCGCCAAGAGATGCCGGGCTTCCAACGGGTCTACGCCGAGGAGGGCGGCCGAGGGTATCTGATGCTGGGGGTGGACGTGGGCAGCCAGACAGGCCTCGGAACGCGCCAGGGGGCGCGCGCGCTCCTCCGCCAGGAAGGCATCGAGTATCCGGTGGGCTACGCCGAAGGCAACCAGCTACTGGCGAGGTATGGCCTCCGCGGCATGCCCACCACGCTGTTCTTCGACGCCTCCGGCCGGCAGGTGGGCCGCGTCGTCGGGTACTTGGACGAGGCGCGTCTCCGTGCCCGCCTCGACACCCTGCTCGCCGGTACGGGCTAGCCCTCGCGGGTCGGGCGTCCCCGCCCACGCGCCGGGGTTATAGTGCGGGACGCCGTCACCGACGCGCGCCGAACGACACCGAGGCACGAGCGTCCTGGGAGGCCCGATGACACGTACGCAAGGCATGCTGAGCCTCGCGGAGCTGGCGGAGGAGGTTCGTCAGCGCCGCGCCGACACGGTCCTGATGGCCTTCACGGATCCCTACGGCAGGCTGATGGGCAAGCGCTACGACGCAGAGCACTTCGTGTCCCACGGCGCCGACCACGGCACGCATGCCTGTGACTATCTGCTCACCGCCGACATGGAGATGGAGCCGGTGCAGGGCTACCGTTTCGCCAGCTGGGAGCAAGGGTACGGCGATGTCCTGCTGCGCCCCGACCTCGCCACGCTCAGGTGGGCGAGCTGGCTCGAGCGCAGCGCTGTCGTGCTGTGCGATGTCGTTGCGGCCGACGGCAGCGACGAGGTGGCGATAGCCCCGCGCTCGCTGCTCAGGCGCCAGATCGCACGCGCGCAGTCGCTCGGATTCGGCGCACGGGCCGCCTCGGAGCTCGAGTACTACGTCTACCAGGACAGCTTCCGCCAGGCGGCCGACGCTGGCTACGCGGACCTCACGCCGATGGGTTGGTACCTGGAGGACTACCACATGCTCCAGGGGACGCGCGAGGAGCGTTTCAACGGCGAGCTCCGCCGCCACCTGCGCGAGTCCGGCGTCCCGGTCGAGAACTCCAAGGGTGAGTGGGGCCGGGGTCAGCACGAGATCAACGTGGCACACGCCGACGTGCTCACCATGGCCGACCGCCACGTCGTGCTCAAGCAGGCCGCCAAGGAGATCGCCGAGGGTCTGGGCATGAGCGTGACATTCATGGCCAAGCCCGCCGCCGGCCAAGCGGGCTCGAGCTGCCATCTCCACCTGAGCCTGTGGCGTGGCGAGGACAACGCCTTCGCGGGCGAGCAGCGTCTCGGTCCCGTCAGCGGCTCGAGCGTCTTCCGCCACTTCCTTGCCGGTTGGATGGCCCACGCCGACGAGCTGATGGTGCTCTACGCACCCACCGTGAACAGCTACAAACGCTTCGAGGACGGTTCCTGGGCGCCCACGCGGGCCGCCTGGAGCTTCGACAATCGCACCGCCGGCTTCCGCGTGGTGGGCAGCGGCCAGAGCCTGCGCATCGAGTGTCGCATCCCCGGCGCCGACGTCAACCCCTACCTGGCCTTCAGCGCCGCGCTGGCGTCGGGCCTCGATGGCATCGAGCGCCAGCTCGAGCCCGAGCCGATGGTGGAAGGCGACGTCTACCACGCTTCCGACCTGCCGCGTCTGCCGCGCTCGCTGGCCGGGGCAGCGGAGCGCTTCGCGGGCAGCGAGTTCGCCAGGACGAGCCTGGGCGAGGAGGTGGTGGCGCACTACGCCCACTTCTTCCGCACCGAGCAAGCGGCGTTCGACCGCGCCGTGACGGACTGGGAGCGGAAGCGATACTTCGAGCGGATCTGACCGCCGTGCCGGCGGCGAGGACGAGGTGAGGCCATGCGGCTAGCGAACAAGGTTGCCCTGATCACCGGGGCCGGTAGCGGCATCGGCCGCGAGAGTGCCCTGGTCTTCGCCCGCGAGGGCGCGGCCGTGGTGGCGGTGGACGTGCGGTCGGACGCCGTGCGGGAAACGGTAGCCGACGTCGAGCGCGCCGGGGGCCGGGCCAGCGCCGTGACGGCCGACGTCTCCAAGGCCGCCGATTGTCGTGAGATGGTGGCGCACGCAGAAGCGACCTTCGGACGCCTCGACGTGCTCTTCAACAACGCCGGCATCATGGACGGTCGGGACGACGACGCCGTCACGACCGAGGAGGACGTCTGGGACCTGACGATGGCGGTGAACGCCAAGGGCGTCTTTCTCGGCTGCAAGTACGGCGTGCCGGCACTGCGGCGTGCCGGCGGCGGCAGCATCATCAACACCGCTTCCTTCGTGGCGCTACTCGGTGCCGCCACACCGCAGCTGGCCTACACCGCCAGCAAGGGCGCCGTCTTGGCGCTCACACGGGAGCTGGCGGTGGTTCACGCGCGAGAGAACATCCGCGTCAACGCCCTCTGCCCGGGACCGCTGCGCACCGAGCTGCTGATGAAGTTCCTCGACACCGAGGCGAAGCGGCAGCGGCGTCTGGTGCACGTGCCCATGGGCCGGTTCGGCGAGGCGACCGAGATGGCCAAGGCGGCGCTCTACCTCGCAAGCTCCGACGCTTCCTACGTCACAGGCAGCGAGTTCGTGGTGGACGGTGGCATCACCGCCGCCTACGTGACCCCCGAGTGAGGACGGCAGACTGAGCATGGCCGAGCATCAGCGCACCCACAGCCCGATCGACGGCTCCCTCGTAGCGACCCGCGTGCTCGCCGACGGGCCCGCGGTTGACCGCGCCCTCGCCGCCGCCGAGGCCGCCCAGAGCGCGTGGAGCGAGACCTCCGTGGACTGGCGCGCGGCAGTCGTGAAGCGGATGGTCGACGCCATCGTCGGCCGGTCCGCCGTCATCGCCGAGGAGCTCGCCCTGCAGATGGGGAGGCCCGTGCGCGACGGCCCAAAGGAGATCCGCGGCGGCTACGCCGAACGTGCCCTGGCCATGGCCGAGCTCGCCCCCGGAGCGCTTGCCGACCTCGACGTGGGCGGGGCGCCCGGCGCCCGCAGGCTCATCCGCCGGCGGCCGCTCGGGGTAGTGCTGGTGCTGGCACCCTGGAACTACCCCTTCCTGACCGCGGTCAACGCCGTCGTACCGGCCATCCTGGCCGGCAACGCCGTGATCCTGAAGCACTCCGACCAGACCCCCCTGGCCGCCGAGCGCATCGCCGAGGCCTTCCGAGATGCGGGACTGCCAGACGGCGTTCTCCAGGTCCTGCACATGAGCCACGAGACGGTGGCCGACGCCATCCGCGATCAGCGCGTCGGCTATGTGCACTTCACGGGGTCGGTCGAAGGGGGACGGGCGGTCAGGCGGGCGGCAGCCGAGCGCTTCATCGGCGTGGGGCTCGAGCTCGGCGGCAAGGACCCCGCCTACGTGCGAGCCGATGCCGACCTCGATGGCGCCGTGGCCGGCCTGGTCGACGGCGCGCTGTTCAACGCGGGGCAGTCCTGCTGCGGCATCGAGCGCATCTACGTCGACCGCGAGCTCTTCGACCCCTTCGTGGAGGCCTTCCGCGAGCTCACGCTGAGCTATCGCCTGGGCGATCCGCGCGACCCTGAGACCACCCTGGGTCCGATGGTGCGCACCGGCAACGCCGAGCTCGCGCGTGACCACGTGCGCGATGCGGTGGCCAGAGGGGCCGTGCCCCTCATCGATCCGAAGGCGTTCCCGGCCGCCGCCGAGGGGACGGCCTACATGGCCCCCCAGGTGCTCATCAACGTGCGCCAGAACATGCGCGTGATGCAGGAGGAGACCTTCGGGCCGGTGGTGGGCATCCTGCCCGTCGCGGGTGACGAGGAGGCGGTGCGGCTGATGAACGACAGCCGCTACGGGCTCACGGCCAGTGTGTGGACGCGGGACCTGGAGGCAGCTGACCGCCTCGGCTCCCGCCTCGCTACCGGCACCTGCTACGCCAACGCCTGCGACTACCTCGACCCCTTGCTGCCCTGGTCTGGCGTGAAGGACTCCGGCCACGGGCTGTCGCTGTCACGACTGGGGTTCGAGCCCTTCAGCCGCACCCTCTCGCTGCTCCTGCGCGACGCGGGCTGAGGGGCGGCCATGCGGATCTCGCAGACGCTCATGCCGGGCATGCTCACCCGCGACCACCGTTTCGAGCTGCCGCTCGATCCGGTTGGGCCGGACGACCGCAGCCTGGAGGTCTTCGCGCGGGAACTGGTGGCACCGGAGCGGGAAGGAGACGACCTGCCGGTACTGGTCTACCTGCAGGGCGGTCCCGGCAGCGAGGCGCCCAGGCCCGGCCAGGCGGACGGCTGGATCGGGCGCGCGCTGAAGGACTTCCGCGTGTTGCTGCTGGACCAGCGCGGCACCGGTCGCAGCTCGCCCGTCACCCGCCAGACGCTCGCCGACCTGGGCATCCCCAGCCAGCAGGCCGAGTACCTCAGCCACTTCCGCGCCGACGGCATCGTGGCCGACGCCGAAGCCATCCGGCGGGAGCTGCTGGGGCCGGAGCGGCGCTGGAGCATCCTGGGGCAGAGCTTCGGCGGCTTCTGCGCCTTGCGCTACCTCTCGGCCGCACCCGAGGGGCTGGAGCGCGCGCTGATCACCGGCGGGCTGGCGAGCCTCACGCGCCCCGCCGAGGACGTCTACCGCGCCACCTACCGCCGGCTGCGCGCTCGAAACGACGCCTACTACCGCCGCTACCCCGAGGACGAGCGCGGGTGGACGGAGGTCGCCAGCTACCTCCAGGAGCACGACGTACGGTTGCCGGACGGCGCGCGCCTGACCGTGGAGCGGGTGCAGTTCCTGGGCATGGAGCTGGGCAGCTCCGACGGCTTCGAGAACCTGCACTGGCTGCTCGAGCGCGCCTTCGTGCACGTCCAGGGCCGCCGCGAGCTGGCGGACGCCTTCCTCCACGAGGTCTACGGGCGCCAGGGCTTCGTCGCCAACCCCCTGTTCGGCGTCGTGCACGAGGCCATCTACGCCCAGGAACGAGCCACGCGCTGGGCGGCCCAGCGCATGCTCGAGACCGCACCCGAGATCCCCTTCGAGCCCGGCAAGCCGCTGCGCTTCACCGGCGAGATGATCTACCCCTGGATGTTCGAGCAGTTCCCGGCGCTGCGCCCCTTCCGCGAGGCAGCCGAGCTCCTGGCCGAGAAGGCGGACTGGACCGCGCTCTACGACCTCGATGCGCTGGCGGCCAACGACGTGCCGGTGGCGGCGCTCGCCTACGTCGACGACATGTTCGTGGACTACGAGTTGTCGCGGGAGACCGCGGAGCGTGTCGGCAGCGTGCGCCTGTGGTCCACCGACGCGTATCAGCACAACGGGCTGCGCGCCGACGGTGCGGCCATCCTCGACCGGCTGTTGGCGATGAGCCAGGACCCCCTCTAGAGCAGCTGCGTGGACGGCGGTCGCCAGCGGCCAGGAGCGTGCGCAGCGGGCGGCCGAGGCCGAGGTGACCCGGCCGCCCGCTGCGCATGGCCGCCTCCGGCGCCTACACGAAGATGCCCTTGGGCAGATGGGCCGACACCACCCAGTTGGGGGCGTCGACCACCTCGCTGATGCGCAGGTCGACCGCCACGCTGCACAGCGCGTAGGCGAGCCGGCTCTCGAGAGCGTACTCGCGCCCCAGGTGGTCGATCATGGCGCGCACGGCCCCACGGGCAGCCTCCATGAGGTCGGGGGCGACCCCGGTGGTGACGTAGAAGCCTGCCTCGGCCGGCGCGAAGCGACCGGCGGGCCGCGGGCTGTCGAACTGTGGGCTCGGCAGGTTCGCGCCCTTCACCAGCTCGAAGCGCAGCCGGGTGGTCATGGGCGTTTCGATGGCGGTGCCGCATACCTCGCCGTCGCCCTGGGCGGCGTGGGTGTCGCCCACCGAGAAGAGCCCGCCCGGGACCTCCACCGGCAGGTAGAGGACCGTACCGCGCGTGAGGTCGTGGATGTCCATGTTGCCACCCACCTGCCTGGGCGGCACCACCGAGTGGCTGCCCGCCTCGGCCAGTGCCACCCCGATGGTGCCCGGGAAGGGCACCGTCGGGAGGTGGATCTCTGGCGTGAAGGACACCTGCTGCGCGTCGTAGCGCGAGATATGCAGGAACGGGTCGGGGAAGTCGTCGGTCAGCAGGCCGAAGCCGGGAATGACACCGGTCCAGCCCCAACCGCTCACCTCGAAGTCGAGGATATGCACGGCCAGGGCGTCACCCGGCTCCGCCCCCTCGATGTAGACGGGCCCGGTGACGGGGTTGACCTTCTCGAAGTCCAGCTCGCCCACGTCGGCGTGACCCGAGTTCCTACCGAGCTGCCCGCCCGAGGCGTCGACGATCTCGAAGACGACCTCGCTCCCGGGCGCCACCCGCATCACCGGCGCGAGGGCGTTGTCCCACCCGAAGTGGTGGTGGGCGCTGTGGATGGTTCGGACGCTACTGTCCTCCGACAATCTCGATCTCCTTGTAGTTGACCGGGGTGTAGATGCCAGCCACCTTGAAGCCGATGCCGCCCATTCGCGGGGTGTGCATCACGTAGCTCCGCTCGTTGAATAGCGGGATCCAGGGGGCGTCCTTCGACGCCTGCGTGAAGATGTCACGCCACAAGGCGATGCGCGCGCCGGACTGGCTTTGCTGCACCATGGCGTCGGCCTTCTGCCCCTGGGCGTCGAGCTGCTTGTTGCAGTACCGTGGCCAGTTCCAGCCGCCCGGCACCGCGCTGTCGCACCCAAGGATAGGCCACCAGAAATCGTTCGGGTCGGGGTAGTCGTCGAGCCAGGCCATGCCGCCGGACCACACCATGGGGGTCTTGCCCTGGCTGGCCGCGTCGATCACGGCGCTTGGCGACAGTGAGCGGATGTCGAGCTTCACCCCGATCTGCGCCAGCTGCTGCTGGATGACCTGGGCGATGCGCGGGTTGGGGTCGACGTTGCTGGTGTAGAGCACCGAGCTGAAGCCGTCTGGGTAGCCGGCCTTGGCCAGCAGCTGCTTGGCCTGGGCGGGGTCGTAGGGGAAGCCCTTGTAGTCGGGGTTGTAGCCCGGCATCGCCGGCGGCAGGATCTGATCCGCTGCGGCGGCACGATTGTTGATCACGCGCAGCACCTGGCTCTTGTCGATCGCCATGTTGAGCGCCTGGCGAACGTCGACGCTATCGAAGGGCTTCATGCCGGTGTTGAGCGCTACGAAGCTGGTCTCGATCTGGTCGGACGAGACTACCTGCTGCTTGAGCTTGGGATCGCTCATCACTTTCGCGAACTGCGACGAGGGGATGCCGTCACCGAGGATATCGACCTCGCCACGCTGGAGCCGCAGGAAGGCGACGTTGGGGTCGACGCCGAACTGGAAGTCGATCTCGTCGACCTTCGGCTCGCTCGATACGAAGTAGTCGGGGTTCTTCACCAGCACCAGGCGCTGACCGGGCACCCACTCCTTCATGGAGAAGCCGCCGGTGCCGACCGGATGGTGACCGAAGTCCTTGCCCCACTTCTCGACCGCCTTGGGGGGCACCATGAAGCTGAAGTTGAGCGCTAGCTTGTTGAGGAAGGTCGCGTCGGCTTGGGTGAGGGTGAACTGAACCTTGGTCGGCGACAGCACCTTGATGCCGCTCACGTCCTTGGCCTTGCCGTCGATGAAGGCCTGGGCGCCCTCGATGCCGGTGAAGAAGCCTACCCCCGGACTCTGCGTGGCCGGGTTCAACATGCGCTCGAAGGAGTACTTCACGTCGGCGGCGTCGAACGCCTCTCCGTCCGTGAAGCTGACGCCTTGACGCAGGTCGAAGGTGTAGGTGAGGCCGTCGTCGGAGATCTGGTAATCGGTCGCCAGCGCCGGCTGCAGCTCCGTGGTGCCGGGCTTGTAGGTCATCAGGCCGTCGAAGATGGCCTGGATCATCGACCAATTGTCCCAGTTGTAGCCGATGGCCGGGTCGAGCGTCGAGATGTCGTTCTGGAAGGTCAGCACCACGGTGCTGTTGGCCGCGAACCCGACGCCGGCGGAGGCCAGCAGGATCGCCAGCGCGATCGTCCACTTTCGCATCGTGAAGTCCTCTCCTTCTACATCGTCCTGTGGTCAACCTGCGGATGTCCTGCGTCTCCCAAGGTGCCATCTCGCCAGAGGCCCGCCTCCTTCTCAGTGGTACTGGATTCTGGGGTCGAGCAGCGGATAGACCATGTCGGCGATGAGGTTGCCGAGCACGACGAAGATCGCCGTCATCAGCACGCCGCCCATGATCACGGGAATGTCGAGGACCTGGATGGCCTGCCACATCATCTGCCCGAGGCCTGGCAGGGCGAAGACCTGCTCGACCACGATGACGCCGCCCATGAATACGCCTAGGTCGAGACCTACCAGCGCGATGACCGGCAGCATGGCATTGCGCAGGGCGTGGCGCAAGACCTGCGCGCGCGGTCTCACGCCCTTGGCCCTGGCAGTGCGCAGGTAGTCCTGACGAAGCACGTCAATCAGCGAGGACCGCAACACGCGGGCGTACCAGCCCGCCCCCGCGAAGCCCACCGACAGCGCCGGCAGCACGTAGTGCACCAGGCTGCCGTTCCCGTAGCCGCCCAGCGGGAACCAGGGCACCAGATAGCCGAAGAGGTAGAGCAGGATCAGGCCCACCACGAATTGCGGTGTGGACACGCCAACGAAGGCCACGAGGGTGAAGCCGCGGTCCCACCAGCCGCCCTGGGCCACCGACGATAGGATGCCGATCGGGATGCCGAGCAGGAGCTCGCAGGCGATGCCAGTCAGCATCAGCTTCAGGGTCACCGGCAGATGCGTGGCGACCAGCTGGCTCACCAACGTGCGCTGTGCGTACGAGCGACCGAGGTCGAAGTGCACCAGGCTCCACAGGTAGTGGACGTAGCGCACGGGCAGCGGCTGGTCGAGGCCCAGCTGATGCCCGATGCGCTGTACCACCTCGGGGGTGGCGCTAGGCCCGGCGATCATTTGTGCCGGGTTCACGGGCACGATGTAGGTCAGGATGAAGGTCACGGTGATGACGCCCAGGATGGCGCCCAGGCCCTGCAGAAGTCTGCGCAGCACGTAGGCCGTCACCGCCGGCCCCCCACGTCGAGCGCGTCGCGTAGGGCCTCGCCGAAGAGGTTGAAGCCCACCGATGTGAGGATGATCGCCAGGCCCGGGAACAGCACCAGCCAGGGTGCGGTTGTGAGGTAGGACTGGCTGGCGTTGATGATGCCGCCCCAGGAGGGCGTGGGCGGCTGCACCCCCACACCCAGGTAGGAGAGCGAGGCCTCCAGCAGCACGCTGGTCGAGATACCCAGGGTGGCGAAGACCAGCAGGCTGAGGCTGAGCTGCGGCAGGATATGGCGGACCAGCACGCCCAGCGTGGGAACGCCGAGCGCCGTGGTGGCCTCGATGTACTGCTGCTCTCGCACCGCCAGCACCTGGGCGTAGATCGCTCGCGCCACGTAGACCCAGTTGACCATGGCGATGACCAGCGCGACGATCCAGAGGCTGGGTCTCAGGATGGCAGCCAGGGCGATGGCCAGCACCAGTGCTGGGAAGGCGGTCATGACGTCGGTGAAGCGCATCAGCACGGTGCCGAGCCACCCGCGGAAGTAGCCTGCTACCACCCCCACCGCGGCGCCGATGGCGACCGCTACGCCGTTGGCGACTAGGCCGATGACGAGGCTGACGCGGGCGCCGAAGAGGATGCGCGAGAGCAGGTCGCGCCCCAGCAGGTCGGTGCCCAGCAGGTAGGTGCCGTCCGGTGCCCGCGGCATGCCGAACTCACTCAAGCCGTTGCTGAACTGCTGGTTGGGGTCGTAGGGAGCGATGAGCGGCGCAAGCACCGCGGCTAGCACCACCACCACCACCAGCACCAGCCCGATCATGCCGGTGCGGTCGGCCCGCAAGCGCTGCCACCAGCTGCGCCGCCCGCGCGAGCGACTCTCCTCTCGGGTCCCGTCGGTCGCCGTTTCGAGGATGTCGGTCACGTGGTCTCCTGCACGTGCGAGCGCCGCAGCAGATGGGGAGTGGGCTCAACCCGTAGCGCCGCCACCGCCTCGCGCCTCGACGCGCTCGGCGGCGGCGGCTCCAACCCTGAATAACGCTGCAAATCCTATCACGGGGTCGGACGGTCGGACCGATTCCGCGGCGGGCGGGACGCGCCCCGGCGCCAGCGCGGCGCCCCCGGATGCCGACCGCGCCAGACACAAGCGAAGCGTTTCATGGCGCGTGCACCCCTCCCCGCGGTGCGATAACGGCATGCGCGCCTTGCGGCGCCGACCTGAGGAGGGTGTCATGAGGGTCCGGGGTTCGTCGTCCTGCATAACGATGCCGTTCGCAAGGCGCCTGGCAGCGCACGCGCCACCTGGACCGCTGCTGGCCGCGGCGCTCCTGACTGCCGTTCTTCTCGCGCCGGCGGCGAGCGCGCAGGACGCCCGCTCGCTGGGGATGGGCGGCGTCACCGTGGCCGGCCCCGGCGCGACCTCGGTGAACCCGGCCTTCGCGGCCGTTCCCGGTAGCGGCGGCTCCAGCCTGACCCTGCCGATGGGCGCGCTCAGCGCCCTGACCCGCGACTACTGGGACCCCTACGGGCCCGGCTTCGACGCCTTGTCCACCCTCGACCAGGCCAGCGCCCTCGGGCTCTACCTGCTCGATCCCGCCGTCAGCCCGTACCGGGTCACCGTCGGCGTGGACGCGGCGGGGCTGAGCGTCGGCTTCGAAGGCGGCTCCACCATGGACCTGGCCCGTCCCGCCAGCTACGACGGCGGGCTCGAGCTCCCCATCGGCGGCAGCCTCGGCCCGGTGCGTCTGGGCGTGCGTCCGTTCGCCACCGTGCACGTCCGTTTCGACCCCGGCAGCGACCTCAAGCGGGTGTTCGCCGGCGGGAGCACCAGCGCCTCGGCGGACCTCACCGCCGACGCCGAAGCGGGCGTAGCGCTCGACGTGGGCACCGCCCTGCCGTTGCCGGTACCGAGCTCGGCCTTGGGCGGCGGTCGCCTGTACGCCGGCGTCCGTGCCTCGGCCGTGGCCGGCCTCGAGAAGGCAAGCCTCAGCGTCCACGGCACGGCCCAGGCCGAGCAAGACAGCAACGGCAACCTCACAGGTAATGTGCTCTACGGCTACAACGCGCTGACCTCGGTGGGCGGCGTGCTGACCGGAGGCGGGCCCGGCTACGGCGGGCAAGCCGCGCTGGGCTTCGCCGCCAGCTTCCCGACCGCCGCCGGTACGCTCACCACCGGCGTCTCGGTGCGCCACCTCGGCGTGATGGTGTGGAACCTGGATCAGGTTCGCATGCAGGGGGATCAGAGCAGCTCGAGCAACAGCGATCTCGGCTACGCCCGGCAGGTCGAGGTGGCCGACCATGTGCACGTCGCTGCCCAGGTGGCGCTGGACATACCTCCGGAGACCCTGGATGCCGGAGGGCTCGGGCTGGTCGTCGCCGCCGACGGTGACCTCGACCTCTCCGGCGGCCTCGCCGCCCATGCCGGTGCCGAGGCGCGTCTCGGCATCTTCGCTTTCCGGGCCGGGCTCGGCTATCAGGACGGCCTGCGCCTAGGGGTCGGCGCAGGCGTCCGGGCGGGCCCGGTCGGGTTCGACGTCGCGCTCGCCACCCACCCCTCGCCACTCACCGACCACCGCGCCTTCGGCGTCGCCGCCTCGGTGGCGTTCGGCTTCTAAGGAGGCTGCCATGCGCCAGCGACCCGCCCGCACTCTCGCCGTAGTCGCTTCCCTGGTGACCATCGCGACCCTCGTCGCGGGCTGTTCCCGACACACCGCCCTCACCGTCGAGGCCGACCTGGTGCCTTTCATGAGCGCCAGCGAGACGCAGGCGACGATCTCCTACGGCACCGGCACCGCCGACGTCCAGCTGCCGTTCAGCAACGCCACGCCCAACCCGGGCGAGGCGGTCGACCTCACCCAGCTGGGCGTGCCGGCGGACGCCGCCGCGGCGATCACCGCCTTCGATCTCGACCTTGCCGCGTCGGTCACGCCGACCACCGCCATCGGCGCGGGCACGGTCAGCATCTACCTCGCCGGCGCCAGCGCAAGTGACGCCTTCCAGCCGCAGTACCGAGTCGCCCAGAAGCAGACGCCTGCCATGCCGGCGGGTCAGGCCACAACGGTCGACGCGACCCTGAAGCTGGACAGCCAGGCGAACCCGGGCGCCCTGAAGAGGCTCCAGAGCGGCTCGTTCCGGATAGGCATCGAGCTACAGGCGAGCGCGGGTGCGGCAGGCAGCGCCGACGTAGCCCTCACGCGCCTGCGCGTTTCGCTGTCTCTGCCGCACGGCTGGGGTCTCCCCTAGCGGCCGGACGGTCGCCGGTCGGCCCGACCCCGGCATGGCTCCGCGGATCGAGATCTGGCGCTACCATGCCTTCATGGAGATCGTGAGGCCCTCCCCGGGGCCGAGGCGCTCGGCAGCGAACGCGCCGAGCGGAACGGCGGCGGCCGGCCCACCCACCCTCCTGCCGCGAACCGGAGGTCACCATGCCACGTCCTGTCACCCTCTTCACTGGCCAATGGGCGGACATGCCGCTGGCCGAGCTCGCCCCGCTGGCCAAGGAGATGGGCTACGACGGCCTAGAGCTCTGTACCTGGGGGGACCACTTCGAGGTGCGCAAGGCGCTCGAGGACGACCGCTACGTCCGGGAGCGACAGCGGCTGCTGGAGCGTCATGGGCTGCGCTGCTTCGCCATCGGCGCGCACCTTGTCGGCCAGGCTGTGTGCGACCGCATCGATGAGCGCCACCAGGATGTCGTCCCGGAGTACGTGTGGGGCGACGGCGAGCCCGAGGGCGTGCGCCGTCGCGCCGCACAGGAGCTGATCGACACCGCTCGCGCGGCCCGCAAGCTGGGTGTCGACGTGGTCACCGGCTTCACGGGAAGCTCCGTGTGGCACAGTCTGTACGCCTTCCCGCCCACCACTCAGGACTACTGGCAACGAGGGTTCGAGGACTTCGCCCAGCGCTTCGGGCCCATACTCGACGCCTTCGACAAGGACGGCGTGACGTTCGCCCTGGAGGTCCACCCCACCGAGATCGCGTTCGACATCGCCAGCGCGGAGCGCGCCCTTGACGCCGTCAAGCACCACCCGCGCTTCCAGTTCAACTTCGACCCGAGCCACCTGGGCTACCAGGGCGTCGACTACGTGCACTTCGTGCGCCGCTTCGCCGACCGGATCGCTCACGTGCACGTGAAGGACGCATGGTGGGCGCGGGGTGACGGGACCGTCGGCGTCTTCGGGGGGCACACCACCTTCGGCGATGCCCGACGCTACTGGGACTTCCGCAGCGTGGGACGCGGAGACGTCGACTTCGAGGAGATCATCGTGGCGCTCAACGACATCGGCTACCAGGGGCCGCTGTCGGTGGAGTGGGAGGATGCCCGCATGGACCGCGTCCACGGCGCCACCGAGTCTGCCGCGTTCGTCCGCTCCCTCGACTTCGAGTCGGCCGGAGCCGCCTTCGACGCTGCCTTCAGCAGCAAGACCGCCGAGGAGCCGGGAGCGTAGCCGTGAGGGAACCGCCCACGCCCATCCGCCTCGGCATGGTCGGCGGAGGCCAGGGCGCCTTCATCGGCGCCGTCCACCGCACCGCCGCTCGGCTCGACAGGAACTACGTCTTGCAGGCCGGCGCCCTCTCCAGCACGCCTCAGAAGGCCCTAGCAAGCGCCCGCGACCTGGGCCTGGCGCGCGGCTACGGCAGCTGGCAGGAGATGCTCGACGGCGAGCTGGCGCTGCCGCCCGCGGAGCGGATCGAAGCGATCAGCATCGTTGCGCCGAACCACGTTCACTTCCCGGTCGCCAAGGCGTTCGCCGATGCCGGCTTCCATGTGATCTGCGACAAACCGTTGGTGCACACCCGCGGGCAGGCCGCCGAGCTGGCTCGGACCGCGCACGAGAAAGGCATCGTGTTCGGCGTGACCTACAACTACACGGGCTACCCGCTGGTCAAGGAGGCTCGCCGCCTGATCCGTGAGGGCGCTATCGGCAAGCTGCGTAAGGTGGTCGTCGAGTACCACCAGGGCTGGCTGGCCACCCGTGCCGAGGCTGGCGGCGACAACAAGCAGGCCGAGTGGCGCACCGATCCGGCGCGCTCCGGCGCAGGCGGCGCCATCGGCGACATCGGCAGCCACGCCGAGAACCTGGTGAGCACCGTCACCGGTCTGGAGCTCGAGAGCGTGTGCGCAGAGCTCACCACCTTCGTTCCGGGGCGCCGGCTGGACGACGACGCCACGGTGTTGCTGCGCTTCGAGGGCGGTGCCAGGGGCGTCCTGGCCGTGAGCCAGGTCGAGGTGGGCGAGGAGAACGACCTGCGCCTGCGCGTCTACGGCGAGACCGGCAGCCTCGACTGGCGGCAAGAGGACCCCAACCGGCTCGTCCTCAAGAGCCTGGAGGGGCCGGCGCGCGTCCTCACCCGCGGGAACGGCTACCTGGGCGACGCCGCCAAGGCCGCCAGTCGCATCCCTCCCGGCCACCCTGAAGCCTTCCTGGAAGCCTTCGCCAACGTCTATGCGGGAGTTGCGGACGCCATCCGCGGCGATCCGCGCGCGGACTACCCGACAGTCGCGGACGGCGTCCGAGGCGTCGCCTTCATCGACACCGTCGTGACAAGCGCTCGCAACGGCGGCGTCTGGACACCTTTCTCCTCCGCCGGTTGACGCTGCACGCGCGAAGGCCGTGTCGCGGCGTGACCGACCCGCTCACGCGGGAAGCGGCAGGCGCACGGTGGTCTCGGCGCGGGCGGCGCTGTACACGGCCACCACCAGCTCCACAGCGCGCCGCGCCTCGAGGGGGGGCACCGCGGGCTGGCGCCCCTCCCGGACTGCTGCTAGGAAGTCCTCCAGCTGACGCCGGTGCCGCTCCACGCCGATGGCCAGGGGGTCCGCCGTCCCGCCGGCGGCACCCGGGTCCAGCGCCAGCATGGCGGCCTCCTCGGCCGCATCGCCATCGCTGAGGCGCCATCGGGCGATGCGTCCGTCCTCCAGGACGATGCTCCCCGCGTCGCCGTAGAGCTCGATCCGGGCCGGCGATCCCGGCCAACTCGCCGTCGTGGCCTGCAACGCGCCGTAGGCGCCACTCTCGAACAGCAGCGTGGCCGAGGCGGTGTCCTCGGTTTCGATGGCGTGGAGCAGGTGCCCGCTGCGCGCGGCTACCGCCGACACCGGCCCCGCCAGGTGGAGCAGCAGGTCGACCGTGTGAATCCCCTGGTTCATGAGGGCACCACCCCCGTCGAGTGCCCAGGTGCCGCGCCAGCCGCCGTCTCGGTAGTACTCGGCAGGCCGATGCCAGGGCACCAGTCCGTTCGCGATCACCAGGCGACCGAGTCGGCCCGCGGCTGCTGCCTCCCGGGCGCGCTCCACGCCCGGCGCGAAGCGGTTCTGGAACACCGCCGCCAACACCGTGTGGTGCCGCCGGGCGGCGGCGATCATCGCATCGCAGCGCGCCAGCGTGACGTCGAGCGGTTTCTCGACGAGCGCGTGCTTGCCGCGCTCGGCGGCCGCGACAGCAGCTTCGGCGTGGGTGCCGCTGGGCGTGGCGATGATCAGGGCGTCTACATCGTCCGCATCGGCAACGGCCGCAGCATCGGCGAGGTAGCGGGCACCGAAGCGTTCCGCCAGGTCGCGGCCGCGCCCGCTTCCGCCGTCCGCGACGACGGTCAGCATGGCACCTTCCACCTCGTCGATCGCCTGGGCATGCACGCCGGCGATGTTGCCGGCACCGAGGATGGCCACCCGGATCCGCTGCATGGCCGGAGCCTAACGCAGCGATGCATCGCACACGCCGAGTCCGGCAGCACCCCTTGCCTTCTCAAACCCTTGACGCCGCCTGCACACCAGCGCTCGAAGATGCGTCTGGAGCGGTCGGCCTCCGTCCCGATCCGCCCCGTGGAGCGGCGTTATCCGTCCCGGGAGGGGAACGGGTGGAGGTGGGCATGGCAGTGGACACGAAGGCGGCCGGGCCGCGCCACCCGCGTCGGCGGGCGTGGCTCTGGGGCGTGCTGGCGATGCTTGGCGCCGGGGCGGTCGCCGGCTACCTGGTTTTGGACCGCGGGCACCGCGCCGCCCCCAGTCCCCCGGTGCCCGTGACGGTGCATCTCGCACCCTTTCACGTGTCGGTCAGTGGACCGGGCGCCCTCTCCCCCGCTCGCACGCCGGCGCTCACACCATCGGTGGCGGGCACTGTGCTCGCTATCGCCTCGGTAGGCGACCGTGTGGCGCAGGGCGAGGTGGTGCCCGGCTCGACCCCGCGAGCTTCCAGCGCGCCGTGGACGACGCCAGCCTGGCGTTGCAGAGGGCGCAGGGCAGCCTGGCGGCGCTGCAGGCGAGCCAGGCGAAGACCCGTGCCACCGAGGCGTCCCAGATCGACGCCGCACAGCGGGCACTGACCAACCAGCAACGCACGCTGGCCTAGAGGCAGACCCTGTACGACATGGGCAGCGCCAGCGCCAGCGAGCTGCAAGCCGCAGCCGACGCGACCAGCGACGCATCCGACGGCCTCGCCAACGCCAGGACCAACCTCACCACGCTGGAGCGAACCCGCACCTTGCAGGCGGCGGCCGGCGCCGCCACCGACCTCGACGTCGCCAAGGCGGACAACAGCTACCGGCAGGCGCAGGCAGCGCTGTCGGACGCGCGCACGCAACGCGCGCGCACAGCACGATGCGGTCGACAACGACTTCTCCGCCCGGTCGGCCATCCAACACGCGCAGGACGACCTGAGCGACGCCGAGCGGCACGTCACCGCAGTGGGCCGCACGCTCGACTTGAGCGTTCGCGGTGCGTATGCCAATGCCCAAGCGGCCGTAGCCGCGCTCGCCAACGCCACGGCCGCCGACGCCACCGCACAGGATGATCTCGAGGCCGCCAAGGCACGGCTGGACGCCGGGGTGATCTCGCCACTCGCCTACCGCAGCGGTGAACTGACACGCCGCCAGGCGGCGCAGGTCTTGGCGAGTGCGCGCCACGCAGTGATCCTGCGCCTGGCCGAGCTGGAGCGCACGGTGCTGGGCGGCTTAGACGCCAATCCGTTGCACACTCGGCCGCAGACCTGCGATGCTGCCTGCCAGCGGCGCGGCCGCTCGAAGGGAGCATGCCATGCGTGAGAACCGTCTCCGGGCCATCTGGCGAGAGGGCGGCGTAGCCGCGAACGCCTGGATCGCGCTCGACGACCCCTTCGCGGCCGAGCTCGTCGCCGGCTGCGGCTTCGACAGCGTCTGCGTCGACCTGCAGCACGGACTGGCCGATCCGGCTCGACTCCCCGACTTCCTGCGCGCCATCGAGCTGGCCGGCGCCGTCGCCCTGGTGCGCCCACCGTGGAACGATGCCGCTACCCTGATGCGCATCCTCGACGCCGGAGCCCTCGGCGTGATCGTGCCCATGATCGGCAGTGCCGAGGAGGCGCGTGCGGCGGTGGCCGCGTGCCGCTACCCGCCGGCCGGCATCCGAAGTCACGGCCCCATCCGGGCCACCCGCGCGCACGGCGCCGACTACCCGGCGCGCAGCTCGGAGGAGGTGCTGGTGTTCGCCATGATCGAGACCCGCGGCGCCCTCGAAGATCTGGACGCCATCCTTGCAGTCGACGGGCTCACCGGTGCCTACGTCGGCCCGGCAGACCTCAGCCTCGCCCTGGGCCTGGAACCGCGCATGGACAACGATCATCCCGACCACGTCGCGGCGGTAACCCGCGTCCAGGAGGCCTGCCACCGTCACGGCAAGGTGGCCGGCCTGCATACTGACGCGCCGGAGTTCGCACGGCGCGCCGCCGCGCAGGGCTTCCAGCTCCTCACCGTGGCCACCGATCACGCCAGTCTAGTGGCAGGCGTGAGCCGCCGGCTCCAGGCCTTCCGTCAGCGCTGAGCCGGCGCCGTCCGCGCACGCCGCTCCCCGCTGGCGCACGGACGGGTCGCGGGCGGCAGTCGTATCATGCGGTATGAGCAGCGACGAGGACGGCCGCCCCTCCGCCGTCGAGCGCTTGCTGGACGCCGCGTCGCGGCTGTTCTACGCGCGCGGCGCCGCCAACGTCGGGATCAACGAGATCATCGATCGGGCGCAGGTCGCCCGCATGACCCTCTACCACCACTTCCCCTCCAAGGACGCGCTGTTGCAGGCCGTTCTGGAACGCCGCGCCGAGGAGCGCCTGGCGTGGCTGAGGCGAGCCAACGAACGCGCCGAGGCGGCGGACGGACGGTTGCTCGCCGTCTTCGAGCTACTACGAGAGTGGGTGGAGAGCCCCGACTACCGCGGTTGCCCCCTGGCCAACGCCACCATCGAGCTGGGCGGCCAGCTCAATCCCGCCCGGCCGATCGCTCGCGACTACCAGCTCGAGGTGCGCGCCTACCTCGCGAGCCTCGCCCACGACGCCGGAGCCAGCGACCCGGAGGCGCTGGCGCGCCAGCTACAGCTGTTGCTCGACGGTGCGACGATCGACGCGCTGGTGGCCGGCACCGCCGAGCCCGCCTGGCACGCTCGACAGGCCGCCGAGACACTCATCGCCGCGGCGCTCGAGGCCCCCGTGAAGACCGCGCCGCGTCTGTTCTGACGACGTCGCGGGGCCCGTGCTGACCGCTCAGACCACGCCCTGGTCGAGCATCGCCCGCGCCACCCGCTCGAAACCGGCCATGTTGGCACCCGCCGCGAGGTCGCGCGGATCGCCGGCCCGCTCGGCCGCCGCGCGCGCCTGGCGATAGATGGAGGCCATGATCTCTTGCAGCCGGACATCCACGTCCTCGAAGGTCCAAGCTTCCTGAGACGCGTCCTGCTGCATCTCCAGCCCCGAGGTGGCAACGCCGCCGGCATTGGCGGCCTTACCAGGCCCGAACGCCACGCCGGCCTCTGAGAAGGCACGCAGCGCCTCGGCCGTGCAGGGCAGATTGGCACCCTCGGCCACCACCCCCACCCCGTTGGCGATGAGGGCGCGCGCGTCCTCCAGGTCCAGCTCACCCTGGGTAGCGCACGGCAGGGCGATGTCGCACGCCTGCGTCCAGACGGTCGCCCCCGCCTGATAGCGGGCGCCCGGCCGCGCTCGGACGTAACTCGCCAGGCTGCCGCGCTCGCGCTCCTTGATGCGCTTCAGGGTGCCGAGGTCGATCCCCTCGGGATCGATGACCGCCCCACCCCGGTCGGAGCAGGCCATCACGCTGGCTCCCAGCTGTTGCAGCCTCTCGATGGCGTAGATCGCCACGTTCCCCGACCCAGAGACCACGGCCCGCTTGCCTTCCAGCGTGTCGCCGCTCCCTGCCAGCATCTCGCGCACGAAATAGACGAGGCCGTATCCCGTCGCCTCGCGCCGAACGAACGAGCCGCCCCAGCTGGGACCCTTTCCGGTCAACGCGCCTGGCGCGAATCGCCCAACGATGCGCTTGTACGCACCGAAGAGGTAGCCGATCTCGCGCCCGCCGACGCCGATGTCGCCTGCAGGCACGTCGGTTTCTTCGCCGATGTGGCGCTGCAGCTCGGTCATGAAGCTCGTGCAGAAGCGCGCCATCTCGGCGTCGCTCCGCCCCTTGGGATCGATATCGGCACCACCCTTGGCGCCCCCCATACGAAGGCCGGTGAGGCTGTTCTTGAACGTCTGCTCGAATGCCAGGGAAAGGAAGAGATCGAGGCCGACGTCGGGGTGGAAGCGCAGGCCGCCTTTGTAGGGGCCGAGGGCGCTGTTGAACTGGACCCGGTAGCCTCGGTTCACCATCACGCTGCCGTCGTCGCCACGCCACGGCACCTGGAACATGATGACGCGCTCCGGTTCGATGATGCGCTCCAGCACGGCGTCCGCCGCCAACTCGGGCGAGCTGGCGAGCAGCGGCTCGAGGCTGGCGAGAACGCCCGCCGCTTCCGCCGCGTAGCCGCGAGCGGCCGGCCACCGCCGCTCGATCAGTTCATGGATCCGCCTCGCGTGGCCTGGAACCTTCAGCAGAGTGTCCATGTCGACCTCCCGTCGAATCTGCTGATCACCTTCTCCACGAGACGCGCGATACACCTGGAGGCTACGTGCCGCAACGCCGTTCGCGTAGGTGCGGACGTCCCGCAACTACGGAGGCGCAGAGCCCGGTGCAAGGGACGATTGTCTCTGGGGACCTATGCGCCCGCGACCAACAATCGGCAACATGGACCCTCTGCTACTCGCCCGCTGGCAGTTCGGCGTCACCACCGCGTTCCACTACGTCTTCGTGCCGCTGACGATCGGTCTGGGCTTGATCGTCGCCATCATGCAGAGTTTCCACTACCGCACGAAGAACCCCATGTACGACCGGATGGCGCGCTTCTGGGGGAAGCTGTTCGTCATCAACTTCGCCCTGGGGGTGGTCACGGGCATCGTGCAGGAGTTCCAGTTCGGCATGAACTGGTCCCAGTACTCGCGCTTCGTCGGCGACATCTTCGGCATCCCGCTGGCGATCGAGGCACTGATGGCCTTCTTCCTGGAGTCGACCTTCCTGGGCGTGTGGCTGTTCGGCCGCGACAGGCTGCCCAAGGCGGTCCACCTGCTGAGCATCTGGCTCGTCGCCTTCGGCTCGATGGTATCGGCCATCTGGATCTTGATGGCCAATTCCTGGATGCAGCAGCCGGTCGGCTACACCATCGTCGACGGGCGCGCCCGGCTCTCCGACCCGGTCGCGGTGTTCCTCAACGAACGGCTGCTGGTCGAGGCGCCGCACACCATCCTGGCAGCGCTCACCACCGGCGGCCTGTTCGTGCTGGGCATCAGCGCCTGGCATCTGCTGCGGCACCATGATCGCGAGCTCTACGCCCGCTCCGCCCAGATCGCACTGGTGATCGTGGCGGTGGCCGGCTTGCTGACCGCCACCAGCGGCCACTCGCAGGCACAGCACACCGCCCGTACCCAGCCGATGAAGCTGGCCGCGATGGAGGCCCTGTGGAACAGTGAGCAGCCCGCCTCCTTCTCCCTTTGGGCCAACATCGACCAGAAGGACGGCACCAGTACCCGCGAAATCAAGTTGCCCTACCTGCTGAGCGTGCTCGCCTACAACAACACCACCAGCGAAGTGAAGGGCATCCACGAGCTGGAAGCCGAGGACGTGGCCAAGTACGGCCCGGGCGACTACGTTCCACCCGTCGCCGCCGTCTACTGGAGCTTCCGGGCGATGGTGGGGCTGGGCCTGCTCTTCATCGTGCTGGCGTTGGCCGGGCTGGTGCTCTGGTGGCGCGGCCACCTGGAGCGGCGCTGGTTCCTGCGACTGGCGATCGCCTTCCTGTTCCTCCCCTACCTGGCGAACTTCGCCGGCTGGATCACCACCGAGATGGGCCGTCAGCCCTGGGTGGTGCAAGGGCTCCTGCGCACGTCCTCGGCCGTGTCGCCCAATGTCTCCGGCGTCGACGTGCTGGTGACCTTCGTCGGCTTCACCGTGATCTACGGCGTCCTCGCGGCCCTCGACTTCTATCTCATCTACCGCTTCGCCAGACCAGTGACCGACGTGCGCCGGGGTGAGCAGGACACCGGCCTGGGCGACGTGTTCGCGTACTAGACAGGAGACCCGAACCATGGACATCAACACCATCTGGTACGCGCTCATCGCCGTTCTGTTCATCGGCTATTTCTTCCTGGAGGGGTTCGACTTCGGGGTCGGCATCCTGCTACCCGTGGTGGCGCGCGACGACGCCGAGCGACGCATCGTCATCAACACCATCGGCCCGTTCTGGGACGCCAACGAAGTGTGGCTGATCACCGCCGGCGGCGCCATGTTCGCGGCCTTCCCCGACTGGTACGCCACCCTCTTCAGCGGCTTCTACCTGCCACTATTCCTGATCCTGGTGGCGCTGATCCTGCGCGCCGTCGGCTTCGAGTTCCGGGGGAAGCTTGACAACGCCGGCTGGCGGCGGGCGGCCGACGTCGCCATCGTGACAGGCAGCGCGCTGCCCGCGTTCCTCTGGGGCGTGGCCATCACCAACCTGGTGCGCGGGGTGCCCATCGGAGCGCAGATGCAGTTCCAGGGCAACCTCCTGACCCTGCTCAACCCCTTCTCGTTGCTCGGCGGGCTGGTGTCGCTCTGCGTGTTCGCGCTCCACGGCGCCCTGTTCCTGAACCTGCGGGCCGAGAGCACCGTGGCCGAGCGGGCTCGCAATGCGGCACTGACCTTATGGTGGCCGGCAGCGGTGGTGCTGCTAGGCTTCTTCCTCGCTACCTACTCCCAGACCGACCTGTTCGTGCGCAGCGGGCTCGTGCCCGGCACCCTGCCGGTCCTGGCGATGATCACGTTCGTGGCCAGCACGGTGCTGGCGCGCCTGCGTCTGGGTGGCTGGGCCTTCGTAACGACCGGCCTCACCATCGTGCTAGCTACCGTGGTGGCGTTCGAGGGGCTCTACCCACGAGTGATGCCGTCCTCGCTCGGCTCCGGCTACGATCTCACCGTCTACAATGCTAGCTCCAGCCCCATGACCCTCCACGTGATGCTGGTCGTCGCAATCGTGTTCGTCCCCATCGTGCTGGCCTACCAGGCGTACAGCTACTGGGTGTTCCGCCGGCGCGTGACTCGTCGCAGCCTGGGCAGCGACTGAGCGCTCGGGTGGCCGGGGGCCGGGCAGAGGCGGACGGGCGACCGGAAGCGGCCGCAAGCCCCGCGGAGGCGCGTCGTGCGCTTCTGGCTCAGGTGCGCCGCCGCCCGGGCTGGCCGCTCGCATCGACGGCGGCTCTGGTGGCTGCCGGGCTGGCCGCCATTCCACAGGCCCGTCTGTTGGCCGGTGCGCTGTCCGGGGCCTTCCTCGAACGCCGCAGCCTGACCGAGCTGAGCGTGCCGCTGGCGTGGCTGCTGGCCGTGGTGGTGTTCCGAGCAGTGGCTGAGGGGCTCGGCGCGTTCGCCGGGCGGCGCGCCGCCAGCGCCATCGCCCGCGGCCTGCGCTCCGAGCTGACCGGTCGCCTCCAGGCGATGGGGCCCGCCTACCTGGAGAGGCGTCGGACGGGCGTGCTGGGCGCGGAGGTGATCGAGGGCGTCGACCGCGTCGGCCCGATGGTGGCACGCTTCCTGCCGCAGGCTGTGGTTGCGGGCGCCGTACCGCTCGCCATCGCGCTCTACGTCCTGACGCTCGATCCCCTCAGCGGCCTTCTGCTCCTGGTGACCGGCCCGCTGATCCCGTTCTTCATGTGGCTGCTCGGTAGCCTGGCCGAAGACCGCGCGCAGCGCCAGTGGCGCAACCTGGGACTACTCAGTGCTCGGGCCCTCGACGCCTTTCAGGGCATGGAGACGCTGCGCCTGTTCGGCAGAGAGCGGAACCACGAGCAGGCACTGGCGGACGTCGGCGAACGCTACCGCCGGACCACCATGGACGTGCTGCGACTGGCCTTCCTCTCGGGATTCGCGTTGGAACTGCTGGCCATGCTTGGAATCGCCATGGTGGCGGTCAGCGTGGGCCTGCGTCTCGCAAACGGCGATATCGGGCTGCTGGTGGCACTCACCGCCCTATTGCTGGCGCCCGAGTTCTTCCTGCCGCTCAGGCGTCTCGGCGCCCAGCATCATGCCGGCATGGAGGGGACCGCCGCGATGCGGGACCTTGCGAGCCACCTCGGCCGGCCGCTTCCGACCTTCGACGCGTCCCCCGCAACCTCCAGCGCCGTTCGCCGCGAGCCGCCGATGCTGGCTGCAACGCCCGAGGCTCGGGAGCCGGTGCCTGCGGTGGAGCTGGCACGGGTATGGGCCGGCTATCCGGGACGGGCGCAGCCGGCTCTGCGAGGCATCGAGCTGGCCCTGCCAGCTACCGGCGTTACCGCCCTCGTCGGGCGCAGCGGCGCTGGCAAGAGCAGCGTCGCCAGACTGCTCATCGGAACCCTGAAGGCTCAACGCGGTGCCGTCCTGGTCGGCGGCAGGGCCATCGACCCGGCCACGGATGCGGGTTGGCGCGCGCACCTGGCATACGTCCCTCAGCAACCGCACCTGTTCGAAGGGACCGTGCTCGAGAACCTGCGGCTAGCGCGACCCGGCGCCAGCGTGGAACTGGTCGAGGCGGCGGCGCGCGCGGCGGAGGCGGACGGCTTCATCCGGTCCCTGCCCCAGGGTTACCGCACCGTCCTCGGTGAGGACGCGCTCGACCTGGCCGGCGGCGAGCGCCAGCGGTTGGCCATCGCGCGCGCCTTCCTCCGTGATGCGGAGCTGGTAATCCTGGACGAGATCAGCGCCTACCTCGACCCCGCGACCGAGGCTGCCCTGAACCGTGCCGTGGTGCGCCTAGCCGAGCACAGTGCGGTGCTGGTCATCGCGCACCGCCTGGCGACCGTGCGCCGTGCCTCGCAGGTGGCGCTCCTCGATGAGGGCCGCGTGATCGAGCAGGGCAGCCACCGCGTCCTGGCGGCGAGCGGCGGCGCCTACGCGCGACTGGCGATGAGCGCAGGGGCCCGGCCGCTACGGCCGGGGGCGGCATGAGGACGGTCGCCATCCTGCTCGCTTCACGGCCGCTGAGGCTTGCCGCCGCGGTGTGCCTCGCTGCCGCCATGGTGCTGGCCGGCGTCGGGCTGCTCGCCACCTCGGGCTACCTCATCGCTCGCGCGGCACAGCACCCCGACACCGTGCTGGCCCTGATGGTGGCGGTCACCGGGGTGCGCTTCTTCGGGCTGGCGCGGGCTGGGCTGCGCTACCTGGAACGCCTCGCTGCCCACGACCTCACGCTGCGCGTGCTGCTGCACCTGCGTCGTATGCTCTTCGCGCGCTTGCTTCCGCTCGCCCCGCTGGGCCTCGGCCACCAGCGCTCGGCCGACCTTGTGGGGCGCCTGATCGAAGACGTGGACGAGCTGCAGACCGTCGGGCTGCGCGTGATCGTGCCGCTGCTGGCGGCTGGCATCGTCACCGTGGTGTCGGTCGCACTGATCGCCTGGGCGAGCCTGCTGGCGGCCGCCGTGACGGGCGTCCTACTCCTCCTGGCCGGCGCGGCCCTGCCCCTGGCACTGCAGCGGCTGGGCGATCGCGTGGGACGCCGCGAGGCGACCTTGCGAGAGCGCCGCCGCATCCTCTGGCAAGACGCGGTGCAGGGCGCGACGGAGCTCTGGGTCTACGGCCGCACCGGCACCTTCCAGCGACGCCTCGAGGCCCTGGACCGTGCGCTGGGGAGCTTGGCGCAGTGGCAGGCGGCGTTGGAGGGCCTGCGAGAGGGGGCCGGCGCCCTGCTCGGTCTGCTGGGGCCATGGGCCGTGCTGCTTGCCGCGATTCCGGACGTGGGTCGGGGACACCTTGCTCCGTTGCTGCTGGTCCCGCTGACGCTGGGGGTGATCGGCGCCTTCGAGGCCGCTCCGCCGTTGGCCGAAGGGCTTCAGCGGTGGGGAAGGGTCAGCCGCGCCGGCGAGCGACTCGAGGACATCCTCCACCGGACCCCGCCGGTCAGCGATCCGATCGCGCCGCGGACCCCTCCGACATCGTCGACCCTGGCCGCGCACGACCTGCGCTTCGGCTACGGGGCACGCGAGGTGCTGGCCGACATCGACCTGTCGCTGGCGGTCGGGGAACGCCGCGCCGTGGTGGGGCCCTCCGGCTCGGGGAAGAGCACGCTGCTGCGGCTGCTGGCGCGCTTTGCAGACCCACGCGCGGGGCACGTGACCCTCGGCGGGGTCGACGTGCGAGAGCTCCGGCAAGCGGAGCTCCGCTCGCGATTGGCGGTGGTTCCCCAGCGGGTGACGCTGTTCAACGCCAGCGTCCGATCGAACCTGACCCTGGCCGACCCCACCGCCGACGATACTCGGCTGTGGTGGGTGCTGGAGCAGGCGGAGCTGGCCGACGTCGTCTCGACCTGGCCGGAAGGCCTCGACACCGTGGTCGGCGAGCTAGGCAACCGCTTGTCGGGTGGCGAGCGGCAGCGGCTCGCCATCGCCCGGGCACTGCTGAAGCCTGCCCCGCTGGTGCTGCTCGACGAACCCACGGCCAACCTGGACCCGCTGCTGGAGCAGCGGCTGCTTCGTCGCCTGCTCGAGGCCGGACCCGAGCGTGGCGTGCTGTTGGTGACGCATCGGCTGGTCGGCTTGGAGGATCTGGACGAGATCGTGGTCCTGGAGTCCGGCCGCATCGTTGAGCGCGGCACCCACGAGCGGCTGGCCTCGTCCGGAGGAAGCTACCGCCAGCTGTTGGACGCCCAGCAGGGACTCCTTGACGATGCTGCCTGAAGCATGCCCAACGCGCACGAAGAAACGCGCACCACTCGTGCGCGTCCGATACCCTCAACGTACCCCGGTATGCCCTATTCGTCAAGGCTTCTCAGCGATAACGGCGTTCCGCAACCATAACCGGACGCGGGGCGTCGCCACAGGCCTCTGCGACGCCCCGCTACGGCTCAGTGGGAGGCCGCCACTTCCTCCTGCGCGGCGATCGCCTGCACGTCGATGGTGAACCTCACCTCTTCGCCTACCAGAAGTGCCCCCGCTTCCAGCACCTGGTTCCAGCTGAGGCCCCAGTCTCTGCGGTTGAGCTTGCCGGACGCCTCCGCCGCCACGCGCACATTGCCGAACGGATCGTTGATCGGCTCCTGCACCTCGACCTCGAAGGCGACCGGCTTGGTCGCTCCGCGGATGGTGAGGTCGCCGCTCACGCGATAGCGGTTGCTTCCCAGCTGGTCGAAGCTGGCACCGCGAAAGACCAGCTCTGGAAAGCTCTCCGCCGCCAGGAAGTCATCCGAACGAAGGTGCTGATCGCGTTGCTCCTCGCCCGTGTCGATGCTGGCGGCGTCGATGCGCGCTTCGAGACGCGTGAGCCTGTTCCGATCGTCGCTTTCGATCTCCACCGAGAAGCGCTCGAAACGCCCACGCACGCTGGCGAAGCCCATGTGGCGTACCGAGAAGTCGACACTGCTGTGCGCCGTGTCCAGGTTCCATTTCATCTCTGCTCTCCTTCCGGCAGGCACGCTCCTCCCGACACCGGCGGCATGCGCCGCTGGCACGGACGTCGTGCAGGGTGAGGAATGCGCCGCAGAGGCGCCGGGTTGGCCTCACAAGCCAAGCCGAGCTAGACCATATTATGTAGCACTCAAGATTGTCAAGCGGTACGCGGGGCAGAGTACGATGTGCTAAGGTGGCACGGTGGCGCGTCTGAACCACGACTACTGCCCGGTGTACGCTTCGATCGAGCTGCTACAGGAGAAGTGGGTGCTGCACGTGGTGCGATCGTTGCTCGAGGGCCCCCACGGCTTCAACGAGCTGGCACGCGCCGTCGGAGGCGCCAACGCCACGACGCTGTCGCAGCGCTTGGAGCGGCTGGAGCGGCTGGGGGTGGTCGAGAAGACCGTGGAATCCACCATGCCGCCGCGCAGCCGCTACGAACTCACGGCCGCAGGGCACGAGCTGGAGTCGGTGATTGCCGCCATCGATCGCTGGGGGCGCGCTCACATGGCGCGCGACGAGGAGGCCGCCGGCATCTCCTGAGCGCCGCCGCGGCCGAGGAACGGAAGAGGGAGGGGTAGTGCCGAGTCGGGTCGATGGGAGTGTCCTGGGTGGATCGGCCCGAGCCGGATTTCGGCACCACCTCCTCTTGGGTCAATGGTAGGGATTCCGACTCCCCGCCACCGCAGATAATTCACGGCCCCGCAGGGTCGGCTGCCGGCCGAAAGGAGCGCGTCCGAGCGCGGTCACGCACGGCCTCAGCTGGCACCCTGGATGTAGCTCTGCAGCTGATCGATGAGGAACGATTGCTCCGAGATGATGGCCTTGACGACGTCTCCGATCGATACCAGGCCTACCGTCCGCCCATCCTCGACCACGGGCAAGTGACGGATGCGATTCTCGGTCATCAGCACCGTGCAATCGGCAACCGTCTTCTCCGGGGAGACCGTTACCACCTTGTCGCTCATCACGTCTCGCACGGCGGTGTCACGTGAGGCACGGCCATGCAAGATGACCTTGCGTGCGTAGTCGCGCTCGGAGAACACACCCACCAGGGCGCCGCCCTCCACTACCATCAGCGCGCCGATGTTCTTCTCCGCCATGAGCTCGAGGGCGGCGAACACGGTGTCATCCGGACCGACCGACCAAACCGCCGAGCCCTTCGCCTGGAGCAGCTGCCGCACGTTCGTGGTGGCCTCCATGCATCCCTCCTAGGTGAGCGGAATTGGCCTCCATTGTAGAGGCCCGAGGTGGCCCCGTTGCAAGGTGAGGACCACCCCGCGCTGCTCATCTGGCGGTCACCAAGCGTACACCTGTCGCGTCCTAGGCTTGATGGCGACTCCGATGGGGCCGTAGCGCCGCCGATCCGGCGGGCCGACACCCGAGAAGGAGGCCAACATGCACCTCGACCATATCCGCAACCGCAGTGCGCCATCCTTCGCACTCGGCACCCCCATGCCAGCCGCTGCCGTCCGGCCCCTGATCGTGAGCCTCGTGCTGGGGCTCCTGGCCGGCGGCGCACCGGACCAGGGTGTCGCCGCGGCAGGCACGGGTCGCGACGCCATCTCGCTGGACCGAGCGCTGGCTGCGACGCTGCGGCCGTCATCGCCGCGTGCCGCCGAGGCCTTCCTGAGGTCACTCCCGGAACCCCGCAGCGTGCGCCGGCGTCTGCTCCCCAACCTGCAGAACCCGAGCCGCAAGGATACGCTGCGCACTCTGCAGTTCGAGGGGATCGCCATCACCACGTACCGCGTGAGCGCCACCGGCGCGCGCTTCCCGGTGGCCGTCAGCGTTACCTCAGAGCGCTTCCGAACCGCCAAGGGGTTGCGCGTCGGCCTCGGGTTGGGCGAGGTGAAGGCCATCCTCGGCAACCCCAGCGCCCAAGCCTCGGGGACATGGCGCTACCAGGTCCTGAGGCCAATGGGGACGGCGCCTTACGAGCTACGCGTGTACTTCGCCCACGGCAGGGTGACGAGACTGCGCTGGACCGCCTACCTCGATTGAGCGTCCCACTCGGGTGAGCCGGTCGGCCAGCCCCAACCGGTAGAGTGGGGCGAGCGTGTCACGAGCCCCCCTTCCTCGCTATCCCTGCCTGCAGGACGTCCCGCGCGACCTCCGTTCGGCCGCCGAGCTCGCCACGCGCGGCTACCACGATCTGGGATTGCCGCGTGCCTACCTGGCGCAGGACGGTGGCGACATTGCTCTCTTCAGCACCGCAGAGGCGCGCCGCCGCCGGGACGGCATGTGGCCTCGCAGCGCGGCCGGCCGTGAGGCGCTCTCCGCCGGGACGGACGCCGTCACCGCCCGCGGCCGGGCCCCCGGCTTCCGTGACCGCGCCGGCGTCTGCAGGGTTTGTGGGCGCCAGGCGCAGGATCTCGTCGGGGGCGCGTGTCCGTCCTGCCGTCCGGAGCGCCGGCGGCCCAACCCTCGCGGGACGGCAGCGGCGTGGCTCAAGGAGTTGCTGCAGGAGGACTTCGCGGTGCTCGACACCGAGACGACCGGTCTCGGTCGGCATGACGAGATCATCGAGATAGGCGTGGTGGACGCTAGCGGCACCACCCTGTTGGAGGCGCTGGTGTGGCCGCGCAGCGGCCGCGTTCCCGCAGGCGCGACGCGCGTCCACGGGCTGACGCTGACGGATCTGGAGGGCGCTCCCACCTGGACGGAGGTCCTTCCGGAGCTGGAAGCGGCTCTCGACGGCCGCCGAGTTCTGGCCTGGAACGCACCCTTCGACGAACGGATGGTGCGCCAGTCCAGCCGCCTGTGGCACCTTCAGCACCGGCTGCCGGCCTTCGAGTGCGCCATGCGGCACTACGCGTTGGCCCGCGGCGTGCCGAGCGGGCGCCGCAAGCTGGCCGATGCGGCGGCCGAGGCCGGGCTGCTGGACGGACCGCAACGCCACCGCAGCACCGACGACGCGCGCTTGACGCTGGCCCTGCTGGCCAACCTGGAGCGCTAGCGCACCCCTTCGCCCGCGACCGTCGCGTGGCGGTAGCATCAGACTGCCGTGCGCAAGATCATCCACATCGACATGGATGCCTTCTACGCATCGGTCGAACAGCGCGACGCGCCGGAGCTGTGCGGAAGGCCGGTGGCCGTCGGCGGGGCCGGCGTTCGTGGGGTGGTCATGACCGCCAGCTACGAGGCGCGCCGGTTCGGTGTGCGCTCGGCCATGCCCACCGCTCGCGCCTTGCGCCTCTGTCCGGAGCTGGTGGTGGTGACGCCCCGCTTCGACGCGTACCGGCAGGTGTCCCGCCAGGTGCACGCTATCTTCGAACGCTACACCGACCTGGTGGAGCCGCTGGCACTCGACGAGGCCTACCTCGACGTGAGCCATCCCAAGCGCGGACCCGCCTCCGGAACCCTCCTTGCCCGCGAGATCAAGGCCGCCATCCTGGCAGAGACCGGCCTCACGGCGTCGGCCGGGGTGGCGACGGGCAAGTTCCTGGCCAAGATCGCCTCTGGGCTCGACAAGCCAGACGGCCTGACGGTGATCCCGCCCGAGCGCGCCGAGGCGTTCCTGGGGAGCTTGGCGATCGAGCGCTTCCACGGGGTAGGGCCCCGCACGGCCGAGCGCATGCGCGCGGCGGGCATCCGCACCGGCGCGGATCTGCGCGCCCGCGACGTGGAGGCCTTGGCAAACGCCTTCGGCAAGCTGGGACGGTTCTTGCACGCCGCAGCTCGTGGCATCGACGAGCGGCCGGTGGTGCCGAACCGGCCCCGCAAGTCGCTAGGGGCCGAAACGACGTTCCCGCGCGATCTCAGCCGCCGTGACGAGCTCGAGCCGGTGCTCGAGGAGCTGTGCCGCGAGCTGGCGCAGCGGTTGGAGGCCAGCGACCTGCGAGCCCGCACGGTCACCGTCAAGGTGCGCTTCGCCGACTTCACGGTGCTCACCCGCAGCCGCACGCTCGCCAGTGAGGTGGCCGGAGCCGAGGAGATCCTCGCCACGGCGCGAGCGCTGGCCTTCGGGCCATCCCGGCCGGAGGGGCCGCTTCGCCTGCTGGGCGTGAGCGTGTCGCAGCTCTCGCCGCGGCAGGGCGCCAGCGTCCAACCGCTGCTTCCCTTCCCGACGCCGAAGCGCTGACGGGAGTGTGGTCAGGTTGCGGGGTCGAGCTGGGCCTGGGCCCGAGCGAGCGCCCCGTCGTCGGTGAGGTCCAGCCGGAGCGGCGTGAGTGATACCAGGTTTCGCTCCACCGCCCAGCGGTCGGTGCCGTCCTCGGCTTCCCGTCGAGGCTTCTCCGAGAACCAGTAGTGCTTGCGCCCCATGGGGTCCTCTCCCGGCACCACCATGCCCTCGTAGTGCCTCACCGATTGGCGCGTCCAGCGCAGGCCGCGCGGCGCGTCGGGGAAGTTGACGTTGAGGAGCGGCGTCTCCGGCAGCTCCAAGAACATCGCGATGATGTCGCGCACGTAGCGCTCGTAGATGCCGTAGTCGGGGACGTCGTCAGTGTAGGGCGCGCTGAAGGCGATCGCCGGGATGCCGAGGAAGGCGGCCTGCTTGGCTGCCGCGACGGTGCCGGAGTGCCAGATGTTGTGGCCGATGTTGAGCCCCAGGTTGATTCCCGAAAGCACCAGGTCCACGCCCTCCCAGTGGTGGGCGCCCAGCGCCACACAATCGGCCGGGGTGCCGTCAACCCGGTACGCTTCCACGCCGTCGATGGGCGTGCGCTGGTAGTGAAGCGGCGTGCGCACCGTGATGGCGTGGCTCATCGCCGATTGCTCCACGTCTGGGGCCACCGCCCTCACCTCGCCGAACTCCTGCGCCAGGCGGACCAGTGCCAGGATGCCGGGACTGAACACGCCATCGTCGTTGCTCACCAGGATTCTCAAGGGGACCGCCTCTTCGTCGCTTCGAGCGTCCGATCATCATAACGCAAGCCCGCGCCACCCCCGCTCGTGGCGCTCGCGGGCAAGGTTTACGGTGGCTCTCACCTCGACGTGGCAGAATACGGGTCACCTATGTCGCGCCTCTTCCGAAGGCTGCGTCGGAGCACGCTGCGGGCCGACCCGCCCCGGCGGTATCTGGTGACGATGGTGCTGGTGGTCGCCTTGCCGGCCCTGGCACTGTCATGGCTGCTCGGGAGCGTGATCGTTCAGCGCCTCAGCGACCACATGCTCCAGGTGGCAGGCGCTGAGGTGCAGTCCTTCGTCGAGGGGTTGTTGCCGGCGCCTCCCGCCGGTGGGGTCCCCTCTGCCCCGGATCCGAATGACGTCAGCTGGTGGCAGAGCTTCGGGCAGCGCCTCATGCGGAACCCGACCACCATCGCAGTCCGCGTCTACGACGACAAGGGCCGCATTGTGTTCGCGAACAACCCCGACCTGATCGGTATGCAACCGTCCGGCTCGGGCGCACTGTCGCAGGCTCTGAACGGGAAGCGCAGCAGCCAGCTGGAGCGCTCCCTGCTCTCGCCCATCGAGCGACGGCTCACCTCGCTGGTGCCAGTGACCTTCGGGCCTGGCTCCGGCAAGGGCGCGATCGAAGTGGTGCAGGATGTCCGCTCCCTGCAACGAGAGCTCCGGCTGGCCAGGTGGCTGATCGTTGGCACCGTGGTAGCGCTGGTGCTGCTGTTTCTCGCTGCGCTGCTGCCCTTCGCCAGGCGCATCGCGCGTGGTGCGTACGTCGACCCGCTCACCCGTCTTCCCAATCGGCGCTACCTGGTGGAGCTGGCGCGCACGGTGCTGCGCCCACACGACGACGGCAGAACCTCGGTGGCGCTGCTGCTGATCGACCTCGACCGTTTTCGCGTCGTCAATGACACCCTCGGCCACCGCGTCGGGGATCGGCTGCTCGCCGCGGTAGGCGAGCGCCTGCAGGCCGAGATCCGCGCCGGCGACTACGCGGCTCGCCAGGGCGGCGACGAGTTCGCGCTGCTGCTCCTGGGGACCGACCGCACGGCGGCGCACGCCGCCGCGTCGCGGGTGTCGAAGGTGTTCGAGCAGCCGGTGAGGATCGGGCGGCGCAGCGTGCGGCCCAACGCCAGCCTGGGTATCGCCCTGTTCCCGCAGGACGGCGACAACCTGGACAGCCTGCTGCAGCACGCCGAGATCGCCATGTACCGTGCCAAGTCGGCCAAGGTGCCGTTCGAGTTCTACCGTGAGGGGCTCAATCCCTACAGTCGCGAGGGCCTGTTCCTGGAGAGTGAGTTGCGAGAGGCCATCCAGGTGGGTGGGCTCGAGCTGGTGTTCCAACCCATCCGCGACCTGGTAGCGGAACGTACGGTGGGCGTCGAGGCGCTGGTGCGCTGGCGCCATCCCAGGCGTGGTCTGCTGGGGCCGGAGGCGTTCATCCCCCTCGCGGAGGACACCGGCCTGATCCGGCAGCTCGATCGCTGGGCGCTCGAGCGGGCGGCCGCGCAGCTGGCGGCCTGGCACGCCGCCGGCATCGACCTTTACGTCAGCGTCAACCTGTCGGCGCAGACCGCCACCGATCGCGGCCTGCTGGACGACCTTTCGCGCACGCTGGCAAGCACCTCGGCGCCGCCCCAGCAACTGCTGCTGGAGGTCACCGAGCGCAGCGCCATCGAGGACATGGAGTCGTCGGCCAACATTCTCGACGCCGCGCGCGCCATGGGCGTGCGTATCGCGCTGGACGACTTCGGGACGGGCTACTCCTCGCTGGCGACGCTCGATCGCCTGCCCATCGGCTACCTCAAGATCGACCAGGAGTTCGTCCGCGGCATCGGACGCCGGCCGAAGGACGAGCACCTGATTCGCGCCATCGCCGGGTTCTCGCGCGGCATCGGTATCCCCATCGTGGCAGAGGGGATCGAGACGGCGCAACAGCTGCGCTGGCTGCGCGCCGAAGGCATCCACCTGGGGCAGGGCTACCTGCTTGCCGAGCCGCAGCCGGCCGATCTGGTGGTGGCGGGCGAGGAACCGGGCGCCACGAAAGCAGCGGCGATCTGATCGCGACGGCGTCACCCGCAGATGGCGGCCGACGCCGGGCGGCTCAGATCTTCCCCTCCAGCCAGTTGCGGGCCAGGCCCACGTCGACCTTGAGCGGCACCTTCAGCGGCAGAGCCTCGGTCATCTCCCGCACCACCTGCTCGCGGACCCGCTCCGCCACCGCCTCCGGCGTCTCGACCACCAGCTCATCGTGGACCTGGATCAGCAACCGCGCGCCGCTGCGATCCTCCTCGAAGCGGCGGTGCAGGCGTACCATCGCCACCTTGATGAGGTCCGCGGCGCTTCCCTGGATCACGGTGTTGATGGCCAGGCGTTCCCCGAGCGCGCGCACGTTTCGGTTGCGGGACCGGACCTGCGGCACCGGTCGGCGGCGTCCCAGGATGGTGGCCACGTAGCCGTGCTCCTCGGCCTGGGCCACGCAGGCCTCGAGGAAGCGGTCGAGGCCGGCGTAACGCTGCTTGTAGGCGTCGATGAAGGCCGCAGCGTCGCCGGTCGGGATATGCAGCGTGCGGGCGAGCCCGTAGGCCGTCTGACCGTAGACGATGCCGAAGTTGACCGTCTTCGCCACACGCCGCTGCTCTGCGCTCACCTCGGCCAGCGGCACGTCGTAGACCTGCGACGCCACATACGCATGAATGTCGAGACCTTCACGGAAGGCCTTGACCAGCTCCGCATCCTCCGAGAAGTGGGCCAGCATGCGCAGCTCCACCTGCGAGTAGTCCGCCGCCAGCAGCAGCTCGCCATCGCCACCGGCTCGGAAGGCGCGGCGGATCTCGCGACCGGCCTCGCTGCGCACCGGGATGTTCTGGATGTTGGGGTCGCTGGACGACAACCGGCCGGTGGCGGCGCCGGTCTGGTGGAAGCTGGCGTGCAGCCTACCGGTGCGTTCGCTGACCAGGTTCGGCAGCGGCACCAGGTAGGTGCCGAGTAGCTTGGTGAGCTCTCGGTACGCCAGCAGGATGCCGGGCAGCGGATGCTCCGTCTCCGCGGCCAGCGCCTGCAGGACCTCGGCGTCGGTGGAGCGCGAGGTCTTGGTCCGCTTGATCACGGGGAAGGTCAGCTCGTCAAACAGGACCTCTCCCAGCTGCTTGGGGGAGTCGAGGTTGAACTCCCGGCCGGCGGCTGCGAAGGCCTCACGCCTCAGCTCCTCGATGCGCCCCTCGAGCGTGCGACCATAGGCGCGCAGGTGATCGCTGTCGAGCGCCACACCCGCCCGCTCCATACCCGCCAACACGCGCACCAACGGCATCTCCACGTCGCGGAACAGCGCCTGCATGGCGCCGTCGGCCGCGTCGATGCCGGCGACCAACGCCTGATACAGGCGCCAGGTGACCTCGGCGTCCTCCGCCGCGTACTCCGCCAGCTGCGGCAGCGGCACGTCGAGCATGCTCGACTGCTGCTTGCCCTTGCCGATCAGCGCGCTGATGGGGATAGTGGTGTGACCCAGCAGGTCACGGGCGAGATCGTCCATGTTGTAGGCGCGGCGCTCCGGGTAGAGCAGCGACGCCGCCACCATGGTGTCGAACAGCGGGTTCGCCAGGCTCAGGCCGGCGCCCTCGAGCACGATCATGTCGTACTTGAGGTTCTGGCCCACCTTGAGGATGGCAGGATCGGCAAGCAACGGCGCGAGCGCCTCCGCCGCCCGCTCGGGCTCCAGCACCGAGCCGTGGCGGCTGCGCACCGGCAGGTACACTCCCACCCCAGCCCGCCAGGCGAAGGCGTACCCCACGATGTCGGCGTCGGCGGCGCGCAAGGCGGTCGTCTCGGTGTCCACCGCGAAGGCGGGCTGGTCCTTCAGTTCGCGGACCAGGGCTTCCAGTCCGGCGGCATCGTCGACCAGGCGCCAACCAGGAGCACCCCCCGAGCCGGCAACAGGCGGCCGTGCGGCGGCCGGGGCCGCACCTCCACCGCCCGGACCGCTGGACGAGGCCTCGTCGGGGAGCTGCTCGAGCAGCGAGCGGAAGCCCAGCTCCTCGAAGATCGGCTCGACCGCCTGGCGCGCGGGACGGCTTGCTCGGCAGGCGTCCAGGTCGAAGTCGAGGGGAACGCGGTCGTCGAGTGTTACCAGCTTGCGGGTCAACGCCACGTCGGGACCGTGCGCCTCGAGGTTCTCGCGCAGCTTGGGGCTGAGGCGCTCCAGGTTGGCATAGACCTCGTCGACGCTGCCGTACTCACGCAGCAACTTGGCAGCCGTCTTGGTGCCCACGCCCTTGGCGCCGGGAACATTGTCGACGCTGTCTCCCGTGAGCGTCTGCACGTCGACGGCTTGTCCGGGGGCGTAGCCGTGCTCCTCACGCAGCGTGGCCGGCGTGACCAGGTTCCCGTTCGACGGATCCCAGAGGCACACCCGCTGCGTCAGGATCTGGTAGAGATCCTTGTCCTTGCTGGCGATGCGCAACTCGACGTCTTCCCCCTCCAGGCGCCGCGCGATGGTGGCGATCACGTCATCCGCCTCGTATCCCTCCCGCTCGAACACCGGAACCCCGAGTGCCTCCAGCACCGCGCGCACGCGACGGTACTGCGGCGCCAGGTCCTCGGGAGACTCCTCCCGGTGCTCCTTGTACGCGGGGTACCAGCCCTTGCGCAGTGTGGTGCTGTCGCTCACGTCGAAGGCCACGGCGAAGTACTCGGGCCGCTCCTTGAGGAGGATGCTCAGGAGTAGCTGGGTGAACACGTACACCGCCTTCACCGGCTCTCCCGAGGGCGACGTCAGCGGCCTGAAGGGCGCGTAGTAGGCGCGGAACAGCTGGGCGTGACCGTCGATGAGGTAGAAGCTCTTCACGAGACCATCCCTGGGCGCGATTCCGTCAGAGCCGTCAGTCTACCACCGCCGCCGCGTGGCAGCGGTTGCGGGCGGCCACGACAGGACAGGCGTCCCTGGGCCCATCTCTCACGCCACGGTCATGATGTCCTCGGCGAGCCCAACGGCTCTTGCCACGGGTCGCGCCTCTACCACCCCCGGTCGTCGGGCGCGAGCCTAGGGACGTCTGCCCGGATCTCGCGGACTGATCCCGCGCGTGCAGCGTCTCATCCCCTTATTGCCTCCCGACCGCGCCTGCTCGAGGTGCGGTCGGGAGGTCTTCTGCACTTCCAGGCGCAGGTCAGGGATAGCTGGCGCCTGCCTGCGATCCCACGAAGACCGGCACCGGGTAGCCGAGGAGCTTGCGAATGACCGTGATCTGACCGATGTGCAGGTAGTAGTGGCCGATGACCCGCGTGAGTAGCGTGCCAATGTTCTCGTGCTCGAACAGCTCCCGCCCGCTGACGTGACCGCTGAGATCACCTGCATCCAGGCCGGTCAACCAGCCGTCGGCAGCGGCCGTCACACGTTCCCAGGCGGCGAGCATGGTGGCGATGGCTGGGTCCGACGAGGGCTTCCCCGATGCGAAGCCGGACAGCTCCGCGGCGGGCTCCCGATCCCGGCTCGTCAGCCAGTAGCTCTGCTCCTGCCACGCCAGGTGCCCGACGATCCAGGCCGCGCTGTTGAGGTTCCCAAGTCGGCGCTCCAGGTCGGCGGTCGTCATCCCGTCGAGCGCCCGCCGGAACTCGCGTCGCACGTGACCCAGGTAGCGCACCAGGTGGTGCGGGCTGCCGCCGCCGGCCGCCGTCTGCTCATCGGGCACGCTTCTCCCGCCTCCTCTCTCCTCCGCTCGAGGCCACTACGTCCGGTACTTCAGGGCCTCCATGAGCTCCTCGACGATGGTGTCGGTATCGCCGCGCTGGCTGGCCGTGGCGACGTGATCGCGCACGTGCGACCGCAGCACCGACTCGTTCACCTTGCTCAGCGCCCCCTGTACGGCCTTGATCTGCTTGAGCACGTCGACGCAGTACACCGACGGGTCTTCGAGCATCCGCAGCACGCCCTCGAGGTGGCCCTTGGCGCTACGCAGGCGGCGGACCGATTCCTCGCGAGTGGCCGGGTCCAACTGCATGCCATGCTCCGCAGCGTGAGCGCTGCGCGGCAAGGGCGTCGTTCCCGGGGGGCGCTGGGCAGTCATCAGCCGCCCTGCAGGGAGGCCTGGTAGCCCTCCTCCTGCACCGCCGCGATCATCGCCTGCACGTCCCCGTTTCCGTCCACCACGGCGCTTCCTTCGTCCAGGTCGACCTTCGCGCTGGTCACGCCGTCCACCGACTCCAGAGCCTTGGTCACCGCCATCACGCAGTGGTGACAGGTCATGCCGTCAACCTTCAGATGGGTCATGTAAGCCTCCGCTGCCACCCCCCCTCCGGGGGTGGGTGTCACCATCATAGCGCCGCGCGGCGCTCGCCACAAGGGCGGCCCGTCGCGAGCCCGGGGCCGGACAGCCAGGCAGGCCTGGTGGAGGGCTCTTCCCCGCGGCCGGCGTCAAGGGGCGCGGTCGACCCTCCCGGGGTGGGCCGCCTTGACAGCGGCCGCCGGCCGCCGTAGGCTTGGGCGTTAAGCATGCGCTTAAAGCGCTTGCTTAAGCGAGGTGGCGACGCGCGTGACCGACGACGGCTCCCCCCATCCAGCACCCAGCGAGCGGGCCGGCGGCGACGCGAGCGCCACCGACCCGCGCGCCAGAATCCTGAGGGCAACCCAGGAGCTCATCGCCGAGGTGGGCTGGAACCGGACGACCACCCGCATGGTCGCCGAGCGAGCGAGCGTGAACAACGCCCTCCTGCACTACTACTTCGGCACCAAGCGAGCGCTCCTGCTTCGCGCCGCCAGCGACGCACTGCTGACCGAGTTCGCCGGCGTCTTCTCGGCATTCGGCGGGGAGCGGAGCCTAGCCGAGGGGTTCCGCGACGCCATGCGCTGGCTGGCCCAGGCCGGCCCGTCGAGCGGTTCCGCCCGCATCATCATCGAGACCACGCTGCAGGCCGCCCACGACCCCGAGATGCAGGAGACCATGCGCGCGATTCTGCGCGACTTCCGCCGACTGATCGCCGAACGGGCCGAGGCCCAGGGCATGGAGGCGGCCGCCGCCCGGGGGCTGGCGACGGTGCTGGCCGCGGTGCTGGATGGCCTGTATCTTCACGTTCTGCTCGATGAGGAGCTCGATGTGGCGGCCGCCTCGGCCGCACTGGATCCATTACTGCCCAAGGAGGAGTCATGACGCAAGCCTTCAAGGACTCGCCGGTCACTGCCCGCGGGGCCGTCACGCTGCGGTCGGTGAGCAAGACCTACGATCGCGGAGCCGTTCCGGTGCATGCACTCAAGCAGGTCGATCTGGAGCTGCCTGCAGGGGCCATGACCGTGGTTCTGGGGCCCAGCGGCTCAGGCAAGACCACGCTGCTGAACGTGGTCGGCGGCATCGACAGCCCCAGCCAGGGCGAGGTGCTGGTGGACGGCAGGGACATCGCCGGCGACGACGAGCGCAGCCTCACGGAGTACCGGCGGTCGACCGTCGGCTTCGTCTTCCAGTTCTTCAACCTGGTGCCGACGCTCACGGCGCTGGAGAATGTGGCGTTGATCGCCGAGCTCACCGGCCACGCCGGCGACGCCCGCGGCGTGCTCGAGCGAGTTGGCCTTGGCGACCGCCTCCATCACTTCCCCTCCGCCCTCTCCGGCGGCGAGCAGCAGCGCGTGGCCATCGCGAGGGCGCTGAGCAAGGGCCCGAAGCTGCTTCTCTGCGACGAGCCGACCGGGGCGCTCGACCTCGATACCGGTCGCAGCGTGCTGTCCCTACTCCGCGACCTCAACCGCAACCACGGCCTCAGCACCGTGCTGGTGACCCACAACAACGCCATCGCCGGCATGGCCGACCACGTGGTGCGGATGCGCTCCGGGGAGGTGGTGGCGACCGAGGCGGTGGCCGAGCCGGTCGAGGCGGCGGAGGTGACGTGGTGAGCGCCTGGTGGCGCAAGGCGTGGCGGGACGTCCTACGCCGTCGCGGGCAGTTCGCCGCCGTGATCGCGACGACGTTCCTCGGGGTTGCCCTGTTCGGTGCCTCCTACGACGCCTACCGGAACCTGTTGAGCTCGTACGACACCCTCTTCGCCCGCACCCACTTCGCGGACCTCACGGTGGCCGGCGGCGATGTCGGCGGGTTCTCCGACGAGGCCCGAACCCTACCCGGGGTGGCTCAGGTGGCCACCCGGTCGGTGACCGAGAGCTACGCCAGGGTCGGCGACCACCGCTTCATCGTGCGGCTGGTGGGGATGCCACCCCAGCACCAGCCCGCCGTCGACCAGGTCATGGTGCTGCGTGGCCGCTACCTCGACCCCGCCCGGCTGAGCGGGGTGCTGGTGGAGCAGCATCTGGCGGACTACTACCATCTGGGACCGGGCGACACGCTACAGCTTCGAACGCCGTTCGGCTGGACCAAGGTGCCCATTCTCGGCGTTGCCGCCTCGCCCGGGTATCTCTGGCCGGCCCGCAGCCGCCAGGACATCCTCACCCTGCCCCAGGACTTCGGCGTGGTGTTCGCACCGGACGGCCCGCTGCAGCTCCTTTCGGGTGGTCATGGGCGCGAGGCCATGGTGACGGTGGCGGCCGGGGCCGACCGACCGGCCGTCATGACGCGGCTCGAGTCCGCCGCGCGAGCTCACGGCGCGACCAGCATCACCACTCGAGCCGACCAGCCCTCCAACGCCGCCCTCCACGAGGACATGGCCGGCTTCGGCGAGATGGCGCTGATGTTCCCGATCCTCTTCCTGGGCGCCGCCGCCTTCACCGCGTTCGTGATCATCAGCCGCCTGGTCCACAGCCAGCGCTCGCTGATCGGCAGCCTCCGCGCCAACGGCGTCCGGCGACGTACCATCCTGCTGCACCACCTTGCGCTCGGCGTCGGCCCGGCCGCCGTAGGAGGCGTGCTGGGCGCCCTCGCCGGCGAGGGGCTGGCCATAGTCATCTCGCGGCTGTACACCGGCGCCCTGAAGATCCCGCTGACGGTGATCACGCCCCACCCGCTGGTGGCGCTGTCCGGAGTGGCCATGGCACTCGTCGCCGTGGCGGTCGCTGCCTTGGCGCCGGCGCTCGACGCCTCCAGGGTGCCGCCGGCCGAGGCCATGCGCGGTGTGCAGCCGCCTACTCGCGGCGCACCCAGCGCGCTGGAGCGCCTCGTGCCTGTGCTCTCGCGGCTGCCAGCTTCGTCGAAGCTGGTGCTGCGCGGGGCTCTGCGCAGCCCCGGCCGCAGCTTGACCACGGTCGCCGGGGTGGTGCTCTCGCTCGTGCTGGTGATGGTCTCTCTCGGCATGTTGGACACCACCAAGGTGCTCCTGTCGCGGCAGTTCGACCGCGTCCAGCGCGATGACGCACAGGTGTACCTGACGGGTCCGGCGGACGCCGCTATGCTCAAGCGCATCACGGACCAGACAGGCGTCGCGGCGGTCGAGCCCGCCCTGCAGACACGCGCCGTCGTGCGCACCAGCAGCGGTAGCTACGACACCGCGCTCACCGCCCTCCGACCCAACACGCAGATGCACGGCTTCCTGGGCCGCGGCAACCGCACGCTGGCGCTGCCCGACCACGGGGTGTTGCTGGGCACCGCGCTGCGGCGGCGTCTCGACCTGTCGGTGGGAGACCCCGTGACGCTCGACCTGCTGGACCTCAAACGCAGCCTGCACACGACCGTCGCCGGCTTCGTCGACGAGCCGCTCGGGACCTTCGCCTACGCCGCCCTTCCCGTCACCGGTACCAGCCCGTCGGGCGGGGCCGACGCTGCCAGCCTGCCTCCCCTCGACCCCAACCTCGCGCTTGTGCGCTACCGCGCCGGGGTGGACCGCGCCGCCATGCGCCAGCGTCTCGAAGGCATCCCGGGCGTGGTCGCCGTCATCGACACCCATAGCCTGGCGGTCGCGGCCAATCGCCTGATGGGGCTGTTCTACGTGATCGTCGGCGTCATGCTGGTCTTCGGCGCCGCCCTCGCCTTCGCGCTCATCTTCAGCACCATGACGGTGGCCATCTCGGAGCGCTCTTCGGAGCTCGCCAACCTGCGCGCGGCCGGCGTGCGCCGGCGGCAGATCGCCACCATCGTCGGCGGCGAGAACCTGGTGCTGGTGCTGCTGGGGCTGGTGCCCGGCCTGATCGTCGCCTACCTCACCGCGGCCGTGTTCATGGCGTCATTCAACAGCGACATGTTCCGCTTCGACCTGCACGTCACGCCGCTCACCTGGGCGGTAGCCGTGGCGGCCGTGGTGCTGGCCGCGCTGGCGTCGCAGTGGCCGGCGCTCGCCAGCGTAGACCGGATGGACCTGGCGGCGGCCGTCCGCGAGCGTGGACAGTAGGCTGGTCAGCGGCGACGCAGGCTGCTCCCGGCGCCCCCCGCGTCAGCCAGCGCGGGCGAGCGGCAGGTCGCCGGGAGCGTCGCCGCCGGGCGAGTCGCCGGCACCGGCTCCGGCCCTCGGCGCCGTTGCTACCCGAGCGAGCCCCTCTGCACCGTTCACCCCCCGCGCAACCCGGCTACTTCGTCGCTGGCTGCTTGGGCACCTTGGCGAAGGCCGTCGGCGGCTTGAGCCCGCGCCAGTTGAGCTTGCCGTTCCTGACCGGCGGCCAGATCACAGCGGTGGCCTCACCGGCCACGGTGATCGCCTTGACCGGCCCGAAGTAGCGCGAGTCCTCGCTGCCGCCGGACGAGCGGTTGTCGCCCTGCACGATGTAGTAGCCCTTCGGCACGGTCATGTCGAGCACCGTGGGGGTTCCCTCCGGCGTGCCCTCGGGAACGGTGATGTTGTCCACCACCTTGCCGTAGAACAGCTGCACGCGCGGGTCGCTGACGGGCACCCCCTGAGGCTGGAAGGAGGCTGACGGCAGCATCGGGACCGGCGTGCCGTTGGGGGTGCGGTCGAAGCCCATCACTAGCTGGGCCACCTTGCCGTTTCGCACCACCACCTCGGGGTAGTCCACGGGCGCAATGCTGATCTGGCCGGAACGGGTGATCCACGACTGGTCGATCGGCACGTCGTTGACGAAGACCTGACCGTCGACCACACGATAGTGGTCGCCCGGGCGGGCGATGACGCGCTTGATGAAGAAGTTGCGCTTGCCGGTCTCGAGGGCCGTGGGGGCGTTGGCCGGCTCGCGCAATACCACGATGGTCCCGCGCGGGTAGGGGCCCAGCACCCCGATGCGCCGCAGCCAGGTGTCGTACTTGGGAATGAACACGCGGTCGCCGGTGAGTAGTGAGCGAAGCACATTGCTGCTGCCCACTCCACCGTTCAGCGTCGGCTCCATCGACGAGCCCACCACCCCCACCGTGGTGAACAGGAAGGTGACGACCAGGTAGGCGATGACCAGCGCCTCGGCGTAGCCCCGCACCTCGCGCCACAGCCGCCGCTGCCAGCTCTGCTTGATCTTCGGCTTGTCACCATTGCCAGCGCGGCGCCGCGCGGAGTTCGAATCAGACATAACGGGCCAATCTACCGGTGAGATTCGTGAGAAAGGCGAGAGCGGCGCCTCCGGCGAGCGTTGCCGCCGGGCCGGGACATTCGCCTCTGGGGCACACGGGCAGCGCGCATCTAGCCTCGATAGCAGTTTGCCAACAGCGTGCATGGGTGGGGTCTTCGGCGCCGGCGTGCCCGAATCCCGCCCCCCGGAAAGGAGGCGAAGCCATGGCTGACGGCGGTGTGGGGCGTTACAGGATGCGGCGGGACGCGTACGGCTGGCAAGTGGGCGGCGGGACCCGGCACCTCCTGCGGGGCACGCTGGTAGAGGGCAGGATCGTGCGCCGCAATGCCCGTGCGCGGCGGGTGGTCATCGATACCGGTCATGCGCTGCTCACGCTGAACGAGGAGGACCTGGAACCGGCCACCTGAGCGCCACCCTCAGCCCTCCTCTAGCGGCGCCAGGTGGGCGTCGGGTACCAGCCCTTCGCCTTCCAGCACCACTGCCGACAGACCCTCGCCCGCGACCACGCCGTGGCGCTCGCCCGCACGCCAGAAGACGGCCTGGCCGGCCGTGAGCGGGGTGCGCCCGCCACCGCTGTCGAGCGCCCAACCCGATCCCGCGATGACCAGGAACAGCTGATCGACCGGAGCCTCGTGGGAGCCGATCTCACCCTCGGGCTCGATCCAGAGCCGGGTCACAACCAGGCGTGCGGCGCTGTGCTGCACTGCCAAGGCGACCGTCCCCCGGCTGCCGTACGCCTCGACGGCGCGAGCGGCCTCACGATCGGCGCGGAAGCGTTGCACGACAGGATGCTACCCCGTGAGGCCTCCGCTGCCGGCGTCACGATCGCTCTCCGCCGAGGACATCCGCCACTGGCGAACGCCGGCGGGCGGGCGCATCGTCAGGGCGTGCCGCACATCGGAGGAACGCCGTGACGCACGCTGTAGAGGTCGTCGGACTGAGCAAGCGCTTCGGCGACACCATCGCCGTCGACGGAGTCGACCTGGCGGTCGCGGAAGGCGAGCTCTTCAGCCTGCTGGGGCCCAACGGCGCAGGCAAGACCACGCTCATGGGCATGCTGGCTGGGCTGCTCGAACCCGACGGCGGGAGGGCGCTGATCGGCGGCCAGCGAGCGGGCAGCTCTGCCGCGCGCGCACTGCTGGGGGTGGTGCCACAGGAGGTGGCCCTCTACCCCGACCTCAGCGCGCACGAGAACCTTGCCTTCTGGGGGCGGATGTACGGGCTGCGTGGCGACGATCTGCGTCGACGGTGCGACACGCTTCTCCAGGTGGTGGGCCTGGAAGGTCGGCGGCGGGACCGCGTCGGCACCTTCTCAGGCGGCATGAAGCGGCGCCTCAACATCGCCGCCGCTCTACTGCACAGGCCCAGCGTGGTGATGCTCGACGAGCCCACCGTGGGTATCGACCCGCAGAGCCGCCGCGCCATCCTCGACTACGTCCTGCGCCTCAACCGCGAGGGCGCCACCGTCTTCTACACCACGCACTACATGGAGGAGGCCCAGGAGCTCTCCGACCGCATCGCCATCCTCGACCGCGGACGCATCATCGCGCTCGGCACACACGACGAGCTCGTCAGGATCGTGGGCGAGCGCGACGTCATCGACCTCATCCTGGGCGACGCGTCGGCCGGGGACGCCGTCGCCGCCTTCCGCGACCTGCCCGGCATCGACAGTGACGGCAGCCCTGACCAGAACGGACGCCTGAGGCTCCTGGCAGACGACGGCGAGACGGCACTACCGCTGCTCTTCCAACGGGCGGCCGAAGCCGGCGTCTCGATACGCTCGGTCGCCGTCACCGAGCCCAATCTCGAGTCGGTCTTCCTCCAGCTCACCGGCCGGGCGCTCAGGGACTGAGGCGGCCGTGAAGCTGCTGGCCCTCGCCTGGAAGGATCTGCAGCGGCAATCGCGCAGCGGCTTGCTGCTGGTGATGGCCCTGGGCGCCCCGCTGTTGCTGACGGGCCTGCTGTTCTTCGCCTTCGATTCTCCTTCGGGCTCTCCGCAGATCGCCACCGTGCGGCTGGCGTTCACGAACCTCGACAGGCCTCCTGCCGGGAGTCCCATCGCCGCGGGACGCACGCTCCAGGCGCTCCTCAGCGCCCCAAGCCTTGCCTCGCTGGTGGAGGTCGTTTCCGTCCCCGACGCAGCCGCGGCGCGTGCGCAGGTGGCGCGGGGCAACGTGGGCGCGGCCCTGATCGTGCCGCCCGACTTCACGGCAGCCGTGCTCGGCACCGCCGGGCCGAGCACCGTGGCGCTCATCGCGGACCCCGCCCGCCCGCTGTCTGCGGGGGTGGTGCGCGACATCGTCCAGCGCGCGCTAGACACCTTCTCTGCCGGCGCGCTGGCAGCCCGCTTGACGCTCGAGCGCACCAGCGGGCCGCTCTCAGGCGTGCTCGCCGCGCGGGCGGCGACGTCCGTGGCGCAGGGCCTCGCGGATTCGACGGGAGCTGCCGGGCTGCAGCTGCGCGCTCCGCCCGGCAGCTCCCCCTCGTTCGCGGCCCGCATGGCCGCCCAGGTGATGGGTGCCATGATGATCTTCTTCGTCTTCTTCACCGGGGCCCAGGGCGCCTCGAGCCTGCTGCGTGAGCAGGAGGAAGGCACGCTGGCACGGCTGTACACCACGCCGACGCGCGCCTCGACCGTGTTGGGGGGAAAGTTCCTGGGAACGGCCGTCACGCTGGCGCTGCAAACCGTGGTGCTGCTGGTGGCCTCGGCGGTCATCTTCGGCATCCACTGGGGACGGCCGCTACCACTGCTGCTGGCGACGCTGGCGCTGGTGGTGGCGGCGGCGGGGTTCGGCGTGCTGCTGCTCTCGTTCGTGCGAACCAGCCGCCAGGCAGGGCCGATGTTCGGCGTCGTGCTCACGGTCACCGGCATGGTCGGCGGACTGATGACCGCCACCTTCACCAACCTGCCGCCGGGATTTGAGCTGGCGTCGCGTTTCACCCCGCAAGGGTGGGCCATGGCGGCATGGCGCGCCTGCCTCGACGGCGCCGACCTGGGCGCCATGGCGTTGCCGCTGGCGGTCACGGCCGCCATCGGCGTGGCCTGCTTGGTGGTAGGCGTGCCGCTGATGCGGCGCCGCTTCGCCCTGGGGTCGGGGACATGAAGGTCGCCGCCATCGCCCGCAAGGACCTCCTGCAGGTGCTGCGCGACCGCCGGGCGCTCATCTTCCTGCTGCTGATGCCGATCGCCTTCACCCTGTTCTTCGGGCTGGCGATCCCCAGCACCGGGGCCACCACGCAGGACGCCAGGCTCCAGCTGGGGGTGGTCGATGCAGACAACAGCCCCCTGTCGGTCCGCTTGCGTGCGGCGCTGGCCGCCGCCGGGGCGGTGCGGCCAGAGCCCTTGAGCCCGCTCCAAGCGCGCTTCGCCGACGACCTCGTGCGTCGCGGCGATGATGCAGGCGTGCTCGACATCCCGCCCGGCTGGGGAGCCGGGCTGGCGGCGGGGACGCCCCCCAGCCTGGAGCTCGTGGCCGATCCGGGAAGCCAGGCCGGCATGGCGGCGCAGGCAGCGGTTGGCGCCACCGTCCAACGCTTCCTGATGTCTCAGCGCATCGCAGCGACGCTCAGCGCGACGCTGGCGGCCGCCGGACGCGCCGGCCCGTCCACGACCCCTGACGTGACGAGCGTCCTGGACGCCTGGCGGCAACCGCCTCTGGGCCTCGCCGTCAGCGAGGCGCGGGCAGGCGACGGGAGCAGCGAGGCGTCGGAGGGGCCCTACGACCAGGCCTCGCCCGGCATGATCGTGCAGTTCGCCGTCTACGGGCTCATCCTGGCGGCCATGGTGGTCGTCGTAGAGCGCAAGCAGCGGGCGCTCGCACGCCTTGCTACCACGCCCACGACGCGCGCCACCATCGTGGCCGGCCACGCCCTGGCGATGGTGACGCTGGTGTTCTCGCAGGTGCTGGTGCTGGAGGGCTTCGGACAATGGGCCCTGGGCGTACCCTACCTGGCCTCTCCGCTATCCACGATCCTGCTCAGCCTGGCGCTGGCGCTGTGGGCGGCCAGTCTGGGGATGCTGCTGGGCGCGTTCACGCGGACCGAGGAGCAGGTGGTGGCCTGGTCGCTGGTGGCGATGTTCGTGCTCTCGGGTCTGGGCGGGGCCTGGTTCCCGTTGGAGGTGACCGGCCCGACCTTCCGCGCCGTCGGCCACGTGATGCCTACCGCCTGGGCGATGGACGGCTTCCGCGGCATCTTGCTGCGTGGTGCGGGATTGGAGCAGACTCTCCGTCCGGCACTGGTGCTGCTGGCCTTCGCGCTGGCATCCCTGGCACTGGCCAGCTGGCGGCTGGCGCGTCGGCCGGCGTGACGGCGGCGCGGCAGCGGTCCCGCGACGGCCGTGCGCGGGAGCCGCTGCTAGCATGCGTGCATGCCGCCAAGCGATCCGCGGGCGCCCAGAGGGCGCGGCGCCCGCTTCGATCCTGTCAACCGCTTCACCGAGATGGAGGTGGTCCTGGACCCGGAGGAGATCAGTGAGGACGATCTCAGGGTCCGCACCCGCTTCCTGAACGACACCTCGAAGAGCATCATCAGCACCAACAGCAGCCCCGATGTTGGCTTCGACGCCAGCCTCAACCCCTACCGCGGTTGCGAGCACGGCTGCAGCTACTGCTACGCCCGGCCCACGCACGAGTTCCTGGGGCTGTCTGCCGGCCTCGACTTCGAGCGCGTCATCCTGGTGAAGGCGGCTGCGCCGCTCCTGCTCGAAGGGAAGCTGCGCTCGAGGGGCTGGCGTCCGCAGGTGCTGGCGTTGTCGGGGGTGACCGACCCGTACCAGCCGGTGGAGCGCAAGCTGCTCATCACCCGCGGCTGCCTCGAGGTTCTGGCCCGCTTCCGCAACCCGGTCTCGTTGATCACCAAGAACGCGCTGGTGACGCGGGATGCCGATGTGCTAGCCGAGATGGCGGCCTGGGGCGGCGCCCGCGTGACGGTCTCCATCACCACGCTCGACGAGGCGCTCAGGCTCCGGCTCGAGCCCCGCACCAGCACCTTGGAGCGTCGCCTGGAGGCGGTTGCCGCGCTGGCCCGAGCGGGCGTGCCGGTGGGCGTCAACATCGCCCCCATCATCCCGGGCCTGACCGACGAGGACGTGCCTGAATTGCTGGCGCGAGCCGCCGCTGCCGGCGCGAGCCACGCCGGCTACACCATGCTCAGGCTGCCAGGGGCCGTGGGGCCGCTGTTCGAGTCTTGGCTGGAGGCGAACGCCCCCCTGCGCCGGGACAAGATCCTGCGCCGCGTGCGCGACGCTCACGCCGGGGAGCCCGACGACAAGCGCTTCGGCCGCCGCATGCGCGGAGTCGGGGTGTACGCGGAGCAGGTCCGCAACCTCTTCAAGCTGGCGCGCCACCGCGCCGGCATCCCTGACACCACCCCCCCACTGGTCAGCAACCGCTTCCTGCCACCGGGCGAGACGCGACAACCCGCGCTCTTCGGGGATCGCTCGCGGTAGCGCCGGCGGCATGCGTCAGCGGTCGGCCGGCCGCGAGCGGCGGGCCCGGCCCCGCGGTAGCCTGGAGGGCACATGGCCCGGCAAGCGCCACAGCCGACGCTCTACGAAACCCAGGAGGGCGAGCCGCTCGCGGCCCGCATGCGGCCGCGCACACTCGACGAGTTCATCGGGCAGGGCACCATCGTGGGGCCGGGCCGCCTGCTCAGGCGCGCGATCCAGGCCGACCAGCTCTCCTCGCTGATCTTCTACGGCCCACCGGGCACCGGCAAGACCACCCTGGCGCGGGTGATCGCCAACTCCACCAAGGCGCACTTCACCGCCATCAACGCCGTGCTGGCGGGGGTCAAGGACATCCGCGAGGCGGTCGCGGAGGCACAGGAGCGCCGCCGGGCCGGCGGGCGCACCATTCTCTTCGTCGACGAGGTGCACCGCTTCAACAAGGCCCAACAGGATGCGCTGCTGCCCTGGGTGGAGAACGGCACCGTGATCCTCATCGGTGCCACCACCGAGAACCCCTACTTCGAGGTGAACAAGGCGCTGGTGAGTCGCAGCCGCATCTTCCAGCTGATGCCGCTCACCGAGGCAGAGCTCAAGGAGGTCGCTCGGGCGGCGCTGCGCGACCACCAGCGCGGCTACGGCGGGCGCCGGGTAACGCTCGACCAGGACGCACTCGATCACCTCGTCAACGTCGCTAACGGGGACGCTCGGGCGGTCCTCAACGCGCTCGAGCTGGCCGTCGAGACCACCGATCCGGACGCCGAGGGGGGCGTCCACATCGATCGGGCGGTGGCCGAGGAGTCGATCCAGCAGCGAGCCGTGCTCTACGACAAGGAAGGCGACGCCCACTTCGACACCATCAGCGCCTTCATCAAGAGCGTTCGGGGCTCCGACCCCGACGCGGCTCTCTACTGGCTGGCGAAGATGGTGTACGCCGGCGAGGATCCGCGTTTCATCTTGCGCCGGCTGTTGATCCTTGCCAGCGAGGACGTCGGCCTGGCCGACCCGCACGGCCTGGAGGTGGTGGCAGCGGCAGCGCGCGCCTTCGACTACGTGGGCCTGCCCGAGGGCCGCTACCACCTCGCCCACGCGACGCTCTACCTCGCCACGGCCCCCAAGTCGAACAGCACCATGGCCTTCTTCGACGCCCTGGCGAGCGTCCAGCACGAGCGCGAGGCGGACATGCCCGACCACCTCAAGGATGCCAGCCGCGACCGTGAGGGCTTCGGGCACGGCGAGGGCTACCTCTACCCGCACGCCTACCGTGACCACTGGGTGGCGCAGCAGTACCTGCCGGCTGCGCTGCAGGGGAAGGTCTTCTACCAGCCGACCGAGGTGGGCTACGAGGCGGGCATTCGCGATCAGGTGGCCCGACGGCGCGAGGCGCAGCTGGCGGCCATGCTGGAGGCGGACGCCGAGGTGGGCGGCGACGCCCGGCGTGCCGCCCCTCAGGACCGTGCCCGCGATCGCTGGCTGCAACGCACCGTCTCACAGGCGGGCGAGCGGCTCGGCGCCGTGCGCGACCTGCTCTTCGAGGTAGCTCGTCCCCAGCGCCACCAGGTGGTGCTCGACCTGGCCGCCGGCAGCGGGCTGCTCACCTGGGAGGCGCTACGTCGTGCCCCCGAGGGACAGGTGTGGGCGCTGGTCCGCGACCGCACCCAGGCGGAGGCGCTCGCCCAGATGGCGACGCGGCTCCCGGAGCTGCAGCGGCCGGTCGTGAGCGTCGGCGCGGTCGCCGACCTGGACCGCGTGTTGAGGGCCGCCACCGCCGAGCACGACGCCGCCGGGCTGCGTTTCGACGTGGTGCTGGGCCGCGACGTGCTGGGGGACCTGCTCGACGCACGCGGCTTCTTCGAGGCGCTCTCGCGCTGGAGCGCGCCGGGGGCCACCGTCGCGCTGGCCGAGCCGCATCGGCGCCGGGCGCAGCGCCTGCACGCGCTGGTCGACTGGCGGGGGGCGGCGCGGCTCGCAGCCAAGGTGGCGGAGGCGGAGGAAGCGATCTATAGCGGCGCGTCGGCCCCGCGCCTGCGCTGGGACCCCGAGGATGCGCTACAGGCCGCTCGAGCCGCCGGCCTGACGGACGTCAGTGCCGTACCCCACGAGCTCGAAACCGAGCAGCGGCTCACCGCCGCCAGCGTGGAGGCATGGTTCTCCGCAGGCGCCGAGGGCGTGCCGAGCTACGCCGACCACCTCCGGCAGGCGCTCTCCGAGGCCGAGCTGGATGAGGTCGCTGCGCGCTACCGGCGGCAGCTCGCCGACCGCCTGGTGACGTGGCGCAGCGTGCTGGTGGTGATTCGGGGGCTGGTTCCGGCGGACCGGTCACGCGCGTAGGTTCCGGCCGTCGCGAGCCCCGGCCATCGCTGCCTGGGTGTCGCCGAATGTTCACTTGGCTGTGCTACATTCTTCGTATGGAGGTAACCGCGATGCGGCCCTATCATCCCTCGCCCAGCGACGGCAGCACCGTCCTCCGCCAGCTGGGGGTCCACGCCGCCGGCACCCACGACCTCATCGCCGCCGTGAAGCGCGGGCTCAGCACCACCGTGTTCGAGGGCCTGGCGGCTCGGCTCGGCGTCAGCGAGGCTGAGCTGGCCGGCGTCACCGGCATCACTTCCAGCACCCTGTTGCGCCGCAAGAGGGCGGGCCGTTTGAGTGCCGAGGAGAGCGAGCACGTGTTGCGCGTGGCCGCGCTGCTGGACGTGGCCAGCCGCCTGTTCGAGGGGGTGGAGGAGGGCTCGGCCTGGATGCGCGGCGCCAACGCCGCCCTGGGCGGCGCCTCGCCCCTGGCGTACGCCGACACCGAGCTGGGCGCGCGCGAGGTGGAGAACCTGTTGGGTCGCATCGCGTACGGGGTCTATAGTTGACGATCGCCTGGCGCCTGGTGCGTGCCGAGAGGGGCAACGCCGACAGCGCCTTCTCCGGCGAGGGAGCCCGCCTCTACGGCGGCCGCTGGAACAGCCCCGGCGTCGGGCTCGTCTACTTGAGTGCCACCCTCTCTCTCGCCGCCCTGGAGACCCTGGTCCATGCCGACCGCCACGCCTTCGCGCGCGCCTACCTCGCCTATCGCGTCGAGCTCCCGGAGGACGCGGTGCTGACCCTGCCGCAGGCCGAGGTTCCGGACGACTGGCGTGCGCGGCCGGTCAGCGCCGGCGCACGCGCGGTCGGCGATGGCTGGCTACGCGAGGGCGCCAGCCTTGCGCTGTGGGTGCCGAGCGCGGTGGTGCCGCTGGAACACAACCTGCTGCTGAACCCCGGTCATCCGCGCTGGGGTGAGGCGAGCATCTCCGGGCCCAGGCCTTTCCGTTTCGACGCCCGACTCGAGCCCCGCTAGCCGACGCCGCCGGCGTCTGCCGTGGAGGGCACGCCGTCGATACGGTCGTAGGCGCGAAGGCTCTCGAGCGTCCGCAGCGTCAGCACTCCTTGCCACTCCCGACGCGCCTCCTGCCACGCCTCCGCGTAGCTGTCCCAGCGCCACGTCGGCGACCAGGCACCGTCCTCGCCCTGCCGTTCGATGAGGACGTCGAGGTTCGCCTGCACGCTGCCCGAGAACATGTGGTGGAGGGGGCTGTCGGGGCGCGGTGCGACCTCTACGGGCTGCAGCACGTAGCCACTCCACGTGCCTGGATCGGTCGCCACCAGACGCTCCGCCGCCTGCTCGCAGGCGGCTCGCGCCCGCGCCCGCGAGCCCACCGGCAGCCCCGGCGCCTCGAGCAGCGCCAGCGCCGCGAGCAGCTCGTGCATGTCCAGCTCGCGTGTTTCGACGGCCCGCACGGTGTCTTCCGCGACCTCGGCAAGCCAACCCTCGTCGACGACGTCCTCGAAGGCCAGCAACCCCGCCACCACCTCGGAGCGCGGATTGACCAGGAAGTCACCGAAGCGCTCTTCCAGGCCGGCACTGCCCCACCACGAGGGGTGCGGATACGCATCGACGTCCTCGGGCACGATGCGCCAGGTCCAGCGCTCGGGATCTCGAGTCCGTTCCAGGTAGGCGCATGCGGCTCGCACCTGCGGATGGTCGTCCGGCGCCCCCAGCTCCGCCAGTCGCAACAGCGCCTGCGCCGTGACCAGCGCGGCCGAGCTCGGCGTGCGTACATCGGGGTCCAGCGCTCGACCGTAGCCGCCGTCGGCGTTCTGGTACGCGCCCAGCGCCTCCACGGCCGCCTCCGCCGGCGCGCCCTCGAAGGCATGGCGGAAGCGCGCGGCCTCCAGCGTCCGGGCCCCCTCCGTGAGGAAGCGCGCGGCCCGGCCGAAGGCATTCTGGCTCAACCTCGCCATGCTCGAGTATAGGACGCGTGCCGGACGCGCCCGCGTGCGGGGCTGCCGCGCGCTGCGGCCGGCGCCCGTATGCTTGCACGATGGAGGATGCCGACCAGGCCGCCCGCACGGACCGGCCGCGGGAGTCGCATGAGAGCACGCTCGACGCGGTCTTGCGCGCCTACCGCCTGAAGGATGAGCTGCGCCGGGGCTGGGTGCTGCGCGGCGTGAGGGCGCCGGAATCGGTGGCCGCGCACGCCTGGGGGACTGCCTTGCTGTGCCTGGCGTTCGCCGAGGAGGCCGGCGTGGACCGCGAGCGGGCGCTGGCGATCGCCACCGTGCACGACCTGGCGGAGGCCGAGATCGGTGACATCCCGGCGCGCGCTCACCCTGCGGAGCGGGCCGTGGCGGCCGACCGCAAGGCGCAGCTGGAGGCCGAGGGGCTCGAGCGCCTGCTGGACGGCAGCCTCGCCGAGGTGTGGGCGCTCTGGCGCGAGTACGACGCGGGCGCATCACCCGAGGCCCGCTTCGTGCGCGACATGAACCTCCTCGACATGGCGCTGCAGGCGCTGCTCTACGAGCAGCATGGGCGCTACGACGTCGACGCGGCACCCCCCTCGGGCGGCAGTCGCGGCCATCTGGACGAGTTCCTCGTCAGCGCCGAGAGGCGCATGCAGGGCGAGCCGGGGCGGCGGCTGGTGGCGCAGGTGGCGTCCCGCTACCGGCGGCTACGGCAGCGTCCGGGGTGAGCCGCCGGCTCCACCTGCCGTGACCAACCGCTCGGCAAGCTCCGGCAGCACTCGCCCCAGTCGATCTCCCACACGCACGCTCGCCTCGCCATCGCCGCGGGTGGGGCCATCGTTGACGATCGCCACGGGCATGCCGAGGTCGGCAGCGCGCACCACGTAGCGGTAGCCGGAGCGGACGGCGAGCGAGGAGCCGAGCACCAGCAGGGCCTCGGCGTCCTCCAACATGGCCCAGCTTCTCGTCAGCCGCGGCTCTGGCACGTTCTCGCCGAAGAACACGACGTCGGGCTTGAGCGTCCCTCCGCAGCCGCGGCAGACCACCGGTCGGAAGGCGGCCTCCAGGTTGGGGTCGATCTCGGCGTCGCCGTCGGGCGCCATCTCCGCCACGCCGGCGGCGAATCCGGGGTTGCCAGCCGCCAATCGGCGCTGGAGCGAGTCGCGCGCCTCCAGGCGTCCGCAGCGTAGGCAGCGCACGGCGGCGAGGGCGCCGTGGAGCTCGAGCACCCGCCGGCTGCCGGCGGCGTGGTGGAGGCCGTCCACGTTCTGGGTGATCACGCCGCAGACGGCGCCTCCGGCTTCCAGACGGGCGACGGCGCGATGGCCGGCGTTGGGGAGCTTGGCGCGCATCGCCGGCCAGCCCAGGAAGCTGCGCGCCCAGTAGCGGCGGCGGGCGGCCTCGCTGCGGGTGAATTGCTGGTAGGTGACGGGTGTGCCCCGACGGCGGCTGCCGGGGCCGCGGTAGTCGGGGATGCCGGACTCCGTGCTGAGGCCGGCGCCCGAAAGCACCAGCACGCGGCGGCCGGCGAGCAGCGCGACGAGGTCGGTCAGTGTGTCGGCGCCTGGCGCGTGGCGGCCTGTCAGGGCGTCGATCGGGCGTGGGGAGGGCTCCACGCCCCCATGCTACGCGTGCCCCGGGTGGCGGGCGTGTCGCCGGTGGCGGCGGGGCCTCCATGCCGGCGCAGGCGGACGGCCGAGCGCGGCAGCACGGGCCGAGCACATCGGGCTCGGCGGCCCGCCGCTGCATGGACGCCCTCACGCTCACCGTGCCGGCACCTTGACAGCTTCCCGGACGCGCCCCTATGCTGAGGTTACCCTCAGAAACAGAGGGTAACGAGAGCGAGGGCTCCATGCCTCCCCGGCCCGTCAAACAACTCCAGGTCCTCGACGCCTTGCGTGGCGCCTACGCGCGGCACGGCCGCCTTCCGGAGCTCACGGCACTGGCGCGCTCCTTCGGCATCAGCTATCCCACCCTGCGCGAGCACCTGCGCGCGCTGGAGGCCAAGGGCCAGCTGCGCATGGAGAGCCGGGGGCCCGGCCGCAGCCCGCTGGTCACCCTGCTGGGGTCGGCCGGCGGGGTGCCGCTCTTCGGCGAGATCGCCGCCGGCGTGCCGGTCGGAAGCTACCCCGAGCCGGAGGGGTATCTGCCCTTCCGTGACCGCCCCGACCACTTCGCCCTGCGCGTCCGCGGCGACTCCATGGCCGATCGCATCGAGCACGGTGATGTGGTGCTGCTGCAGCGCACGCCGCCCCGCCGCTCCGGCGAGATCTGCGCCGTGCGCGTGGGCGAGGACGAGGCCACGCTCAAGTACCTGGAGTGGCGGGGCAGCGAGCCGCGCCGCTACCGGCTGCGGCCGCACAACCCGGCCTACCCCACCCTCGGCGTCCCGGCCGAGGAGCTCCATATCGACGGCGTCTTCCGGGGCCTGCTCCGGGGCGAGGTGGTCGACGAGCTCCTCGTCGAGGGGGGTGGTTGAGGCCCAGCGTTTCCGCTCCTGACCCCCGCCGCCGGCCGCGCCCTCTCGCGGGCATCCGCTCCGCCTGAGGTCGCCGCCGGCGCCAACAACGAAGGGCACATCCATCGCCGCCAAGCAAGAGGAATGTGCCCCTTCGCCGCCCCGAGTGAACCGCTGATGCGGTCCCCCTAGGTACGCGTTCATGCTAACACCCGCTCGCAGCGCAATCGAAGCCGTCCCCATCGGCACCCCCTTCGTGATCGCGGCGCTCTGCTTCGATCCCTGGCCGCTCACCCTGGCGCAACGCGCCGACCCCGCCCTCGCCCGCACCCCCCTGGTGTGCGTGGAAGACGGCCGCGTCCTGCACGCCTCTGCTGCCGCCCACCGCCTAGGGGTCACCCCGGGCATGCGCCTCACTGGCGCCCGCATGCGGGTGGCCAAGTTACACGTGGTGGAGAGCTCCGAGCCCGAGCTCGCCCATGCCTGGGAAACCCTGCTCCGCGAGCTGCATGACGTCACCCCTTGGGTTGAGAGCGGGCGCCGCGGCCGTCTCTTCGCCCGCCTGGAGGCGCCCGAGGCCCGAGCCCTGGCCGTGCGCTACGGCACTCGCACGGGTGTCGCCCGGGCCCGTGAGATGGCCGAGCTGGCCGCCCTCTCCAGTCGTCCCGGCGAGTGTCGCGCGGTGGCACCGGGTGGCGAGGCGGACTTCCTGTCCCGCCTGCCCCTCCGCTTCCTCAAGGGCGTAGGCGTCTCCGGCCAGAATCTCACCCGCCTCCACTGGCTCGGCCTCACCACCGTGGGCGAGCTGGCGCGCTGGACCGACGCGCAGCTCCGCTCCTACCTGGGCGAGGAGGCGGAGGCCCTCCTCCCCTACCTGCACGGTCCCTACCGCACCCGCCTGCGGCCGCAGCGGCCGCCGGAGGCGCTCAAGCGCTCGGTCGCCTTCGAGGAGCCGGCTCGCGAGCCGCGCGAGCTGCTGCCCGTCCTGGAGCGGCTGTCGACGGCGCTGGAGCAGGCGCTGGCCGGCCGCGCCTCGCGGCGCCTCACCCTGACGGCAACCCGTGCCGGCACCCAGCACAGCGCCACCCGGCTCAGCAAGCACCCCCTGACGCGTGCCCCCCAGATCCGCCAGCAGGCGCTCTTCGCACTGGAGGACAGCGGCGCCACCGAGGCCGGCATCGACCGGCTGACGCTGGAGCTCGCCGCTCCCTGCCGCCTGGGTGTCCAGGGTGGCCTGTGGCGCGCCCGCGAGCAGCGCCAGCGCGCCCTCGAGGCAGCGTTGGAGCGCTACCCCGGCGCCATGGTGGGCTTCACCTGGCGCGACCCCTACGCCGAGGCGGACGACCTGGCCTGGGGCTGGGAGCGGCTGACGACCTCCGAGCCGGCGGTGGCGGGCGCGGCCACCATGGGCGCGGCCGGCGCCCGAGCGGCCGCCCCGGCGCCGCTCTTCACCGACGACGCGCCTGGAGCCTCCGAGCGGGTGCCCGGCGCGCACCGGCACCACGTGCGGGCGGCCGCCGTGCCGCTCTTCGCAGGCCTGCCCGACGACGCCGTGGCGCACGGTGACGCGGCCGCGAGGCTCACCACCCCACCCCTGCTCTCCCCCCCGCCGGAGGATCGCGATGCGCATGCTCATGCTCCCCGCCGACGTCACGCTGGAAGGCCGACAACCGACCCTGGTGAGCTGGTGCGACCCCACCCCTAGCCTCCCCTCCTCCCCCGGCGCCGCGGCGCTTCCTCCCGGCGCCTGCAGCGGCGGCGTCCGCCCGCCGGCCCGCCCATCCGGACGCCGGCGAGCGGTGACGCGCGTGCTCGATCGCTGGCGCTACGACGGCCGCTGGTGGGAAGGGGAAATCCACCGCGACTACTTCCTGCTCGAGCTCCACGGCGGCGCCGTCATCGAGCTGTACCGAGAGGGGGACGCCTGGTGGGTGGCTCGAGCCAGCGACTGAGCGCCCTGCTGAACGTCCACTCCTACTACAGCCTGGGCGCCGGGACCGCCAGCCCCACCACGCTGGTGCGCCGCGCCGCCGAGCTGGGCTACCGCTGGCTCGCCCTCACCGACGACCTCAGCGTCAGCGGGGCGGCGGAGCTCTTCCAGGCCGCTCGCGAGCACCACCTCAAGGCCCTGATCGGCGCCACCCTGCCGCTGCGCATCGAGGACGCCGCCTACCCAGTGGTGGCCCTGGCCTCCTCCCGCGCCGGCTACGCCGCCATCAACCGCCTCATCAGCGCCGCCCTGGAGCGGCCCGGGAAGGATCTCCCCTACCCCGTGCTGTTGGCGCACACCGAGGACGTGCTGTTGCTGACCGGCCCGCGCGACGGGGTGGTGGCGCGCTGGCTGGCCGAGCGTCGCGTGGGCGAGCTGGAGCGGTTGCTGCGCGAGCTCCGCGGCGCCTTCCCAGAGCGCCTCTACCTGCAGCTCTTCCACGACCGCCAGCGCTGGGACGACCGCCGAGCGCGGGTGCTGAGGCGCCTGGCCCAGAGCCTGGGACTGCCAGTGGTGGCCGCCCCCGAGGTGCGCTACGCCGAGCCCGAGGGCTACCGCCTCTACGACGCCCTCACCTGCGCCCGGCTGGGGAGGAGCGTCCAGGAACCCGACCCCACGAGGCCGCAGAACGCCTGCCAAGCCCTTCCGGACCCCGCAGAGGCAGAGAACCGCCTGCCCTTCCCCGAAGCGGCCTTGAACGCCAACTGGGTAGCCGAGAAGGCCTTCTTCGAGTTGCTCCCCGAGCGCCTGGTGCCTCCCAAGGCGCAGCTGCCCCAGGGCACCACGCCGGAGCGCCATCTCGAGGAGCGCTGCTACGCCGCCCTCCTCGAGCGCTACCGCGGCGACGCGCTGGCGGGCGCGCGCGCCCGTCTGGAGGAGGAGCTGGGAGTGGTGCGTGCGCTAGGTCTGGCCGAGTTCTTCCTGGTGGCCGCCGAGGTGACCGACTACTGCCGCCGGCACGGCATCCTGGCCGCCGGGCGAGGGTCGGCTGCCGCCAGCATCACCTGCTACCTGCTGGGCATCACCCAGGCCGACCCCATCAAGCACGACCTGCTCTTCGAGCGCTTCCTCCACACCGGCAAGGTCAGCATGCCTGACGTCGACATCGACATCTCCTCGGCGCGCCGCGACGAGGTGCTTGCCTGGGTGG
>CAZBZU010000014.1:60898-67576 GCA_964496495.1 uncultured bacterium | reverse complement strand
AGCTGCATGTCGCCGTACTCGATGCCGTTGTGGACCATCTTGACGAAGTGCCCGGCCCCGTCCTCCCCCAACCAGTCGCAGCAGGGCTCCCCGTCGACATGCGCGCTGATGGCCTGCAACACGTCCTTGACGCTCTCCCAGGCCTCGAGCGGCCCCCCCGGCATGATCGAGGGGCCGTGACGTGCACCTTCCTCCCCACCGGACACCCCGGTGCCGACGTAGTGCAACCCGAGAGCGGCCAGCTCGCTCTCCCTGCGGATGGTGTCCTCGAAGAACGAGTTGCCGCCGTCGATGACGATGTCGCCGCTCTCCAGCAGCGGCGTGAGCTGCTTAAGCACGGCGTCGACCGCCTTCCCTGCCTGGACCATGAGCATCACTCGGCGGGGGCGCGCCAGCGACGCCACCAGCTCCTCGAGGCTGTGCGTGCCGACGATGCCGCGGCCCTCCGCCGGGCCCGCCAGGAAGGCGTCGGTCTTCTGCCGGGTGCGGTTGTACACGGCCACCCGGTAGCCGTGATCCTCCATGTTGAGGACCAGGTTCTGGCCCATGACGGCGAGTCCGACGAGGCCGATGTCCGCAGTTCCCTGGCTCATGAAGCGCCTGCCTTTCCATCCGCGGCACCGCGGCGGCCGGCGGGAGCCGGCCCGCTGACGCGAGCGGTTCCTGGCGGATGCGCCGGGGCGCGGCGTCCGGGCATCATCCTAACGAGCCTGGGGCGCCTTGGACGGTTCTTCGCCCGCGCGGCCGGGGTCGCCGGCTGGGAGCCGGCAGGCTGTGAGCGTTTGCTAGTCGAGCAGCAACACCGGGGCTGCCTCGCCGCCAGCTTCCTCCGGCGGCCGCTGGAGACGGCGCGCCGCGCGCTCCATCAGCTGCTCGGCCTTGACGGGCCGGAGCGGCCTGGAGAAGTGGAACCCCTGGGCGTAGTCGACGCCGAGCTTCTGCAGGAAGCGCCACTGCGTCTCCGTCTCCACGCCCTCCGCCACGATCGACTTGCGCAGCTTGTGCGCCATCGCCACGATCGCCTCCACGATCGGCACCGCGTTCACGGTGTTCATGCCGGGGGCGCGGTTGATGGCCATCACGAACGACTGGTCGATCTTGAGGCTGGCGATGGGCAGGTTCTGCAGGTAGGCGAGCGAGGAGTAGCCGGTGCCGAAGTCGTCGAGGGCCGTGCGTACGCCCATGCGGCCGAGCCTGGTCACGGTGGCCATGGCCAGCTCGTACTCCTTGGCCAGCACGCTCTCGGTGATCTCGATCTCCAATAGCGAGGGGTCGATGCCGCTGTCGGCCAGCGCTCCCTGCACGGTGGCGAGGAACCCGAACTGGCGGAACTGCAGGGTGGAGACGTTGACCGCCATCCGCACAGGCTTGAGGCCCGCCTTCTGCCAGGCGCGCGTCTGGAAGCACGCCTCGCGCAGCAGCCAGTGACCGAGCTTGCCGATGTACCCGGCGTCCTCCGCGACGGGGATGAACTCCGCGGGCGAGACCTTGCCGAGGTTGGGGTTGGTCCAGCGCAACAGCGCCTCGAACGCCACCAGCTTGCCGGTCGCCAGCTCCACCTGCGGCTGGTAGACCAGCTCGAACTGCTGCTCGGCGATGGCGTCGCGCAGCTCGCGCTCGAGCTCCAGCCGCCGGCTGACCCGCGAGCGCATCTCCAGCGAGGAGAAGTGGAAGGAGTTCTTGCCGTTGTCCTTCACCTCGTACATGGCCGTGTCGGCGCTGCGGGTGAGCGCCTCTACGGTGTCGCCGTCGCGCGGGAAGATGCTCACGCCGACGCTGGCCGAGATGCGCAGGTCGCGATCTTCGACGGGCATGGGCGCGCGCAGCACGCGCACCAGGTTGCGGGCCACCAGCGTGGCGTCCTGGGGATCGGTGAGGCGCAGCAGCGCCACGGTGAACTCGTCGCCGCCCAGGCGGCCGACGAGGTCGTACTCGCGGACGTTGGCACGCAGCGCGCCCCCGACCGCCTTGAGCAGGGCGTCGCCCACCTCGTGGCCGTAGGTATCGTTGACGAACTTGAAGCGGTCCAGGTCCACGAACAGGAAGGCGACCAGCGTGCCCTCCTCGCGCGCCTGCAGCAGCACGTCGTTGAGCCGTTCATGGAACCCGGCCCGGTTGAGCAGGCCGGTGAGCGGGTCGAGCTGCGCCATCTCGAAGGCGCTGCGATGGTGCTCCATCTGGTCGCGCACGGTCCTCAGGTAGCCGAAGCCGAGGCCGGCGCCGGTGAATGCCAGCACCTTGAACACGTCGTCGCTGCCCGCGAGCATTGGCAGCGAGAAGGCGCCGGTGTGCATCACGCTCGCCAGGCCGTCGCTCAGCACCAGCCCGGCCGCGCCGTGCAGCAGCCCTCCCGGCAGCCCCCACAACCAGGCGGTCACGGCCACCAGCCCCAGGGCTACCAGCCGGGATTGGTCCCCCATGTGCAGGTAGAGGTAGGGAAAGTCCACCACGTACGCCAGCCAGAACACCGGGGGCGCCACGAGGATCAGGAGTCGCCTCATCGCCCACGGAGTGTAGGCGAGTCCTGCACACGGAACTCTTACACGGCCGCGCGGGTCCGCCCGCGCCGCGGGACGCCGCGCCCCACGCAGCGGGCAGGTGCGCTATGCTCTGGCCCGGACGCGCCTGCGGCTCCTCACCGGGGCCGCGCCGCGGGCGGCAGCCAGCGCGGCCAGGAGAGCCGTCGTGCGGCCCGGCAGGGCCGGCCTTCGGCGCCGCCACCCGAGTTCTGAGCGGAGAGTCACCATGTGGATGTGGACGCTGGACGCCAAGCTCATCAACCTCTCGGCCGTGGAGAGCATCGAGCTCCTCGAGGTGTTCCCCGAGGGCACCGACCTGGAAGATATGGAGGATGACGCGTTGGAGCCCGACTACCTCGAGCTGGTAGCCACGCTGCCCTCCGGCCAGGAGGCGCTGCTGTTCGAGAGCGAGAGCGTGGCGGAGGCGCAGCAGGCGTACGAGGCAGTGGCGTCGTTCGCCGCGCGCGGAGGCCTGCTGGACGGGCTGCCGCTGCACGAGCCGGTGTCGGTGGCGCTGCTGCTGGAGCGCACCCGGGCCCCCAAGAACTGACCGCCCAGCCCCTCACGGGGCCGCAGGCGGCCGCGCGCGCCGCCCGCCACGTGCGGGTGCTACCCTTGGTCCATCCACGGTGGAGGGGGGTGGGACGCTTGCGCGTGTACCTGATGGGCGCGCTGAGGATCGCGGCCGCCGAGCGCGCCTCTCCCCTCTCCGCTCCCCCGCGCACCGGCCCCCTGCTGGCGTACCTGGCACTGCGGGACGATCCGCAGGACCGCCGTACGCTGGCCGCCACGCTGTGGCCCGACAGCCCGCCGGAGGAAGCGCGCGCCAACCTGCGGCGGCACCTGCACTACCTCAAGCAGGCCTTGCCCGAGCCGGAGACCGTCCCCTGGGTGCGGACCCAGGGCTCGCTGGTCGACCTGCACCCCGAGGCACCGCTGTGGGTGGACGTCCGAGCCTTCCAGGCGGCCGCCGAGGCCGGCGACCTGGAGACGGCCGCGGCGCTCTATGGCGGCCCGCTGCTGCCGGACTGTGACGACGAGTGGCTGCTGCTGGAGCGCGAACGGCTGCAGGCCACCCTGCTGATGGTGCTCGCGGCCCTGGCGGAGCGCTACGCCGCCGAGGACCGCACGCCCGAGGCGCTGGCGGTGCTCGAGCGCTTGCTGCGCGAGGACCCGCTGCGCGAGGACGCCGTGCGCCTGACGATGCGGCTGCGCTTCGCCGGCGGCGACCGCGCCGGGGCGCTGGCCGCCTTCGAGCGTTTCGCCCGGCTGCTGGAGCGGGAGCTCGGCGTCGAGCCGATGCGGCAGACCCGCGAGCTGTTCGATTCGCTGGTGCGCGAGGTCGCTCCGGGCCCGGCAGCCGGGCCCCGCGCCGGTGCGCCGCCGCGGCTGCCGTTCGTGGGCCGCGACGACGAGCTGGCCAGGTTGACGGCGTGGTGGCAGGAGGCGCGTGCAGGCCGGGGCGGGCTGGTGCTGATCAGCGGCCCCGAAGGCATCGGCAAGACCCGTCTGCTGGCGCAGCTCGCCCGCCGCGTCGAGACGGACGAGGGCCGCGCCCTGAGCGGCCACACCTCCGAGCCGGAGGCCGCGCCGTTCGAGGCCTTGAGCGAGGCCCTGCGTCCCGTCGCCCCGCTGCTGGCGGCATCGAGAGCCGTGAGCCCCGCCTGGCGGGCCGTCCTCGCCACCGCTCTGCCCGAGCTAGCGCCGGGCGACCCCGAACCGCCGCCACTGCCGCCCGACCGGGAGCGGGCCCGCCTGTTCTACGCCGTCGCCCGCGCCCTGCTGGAGCTGGCCGGCACCCGGCCGCTGCTGTTGGTCCTCGAGGACGTCCACACCGCCGGCGAGGCGAGCCTCGCGCTACTGGAGCACCTCGGACGCCGAGGCCGCGGCGGGCCGCTGCTCGTCGTCGCCAGCTACCGCGAGGCGGGCCTCGCCGCGACGCACCCGCTGCGCGCGCTGCGCCGGCGGCTCGAGGAGGAGGGCGCGCTGCGCCACCTGGCGCTCGCCGGGCTGGACGCGGACGCCGTCGGCGAGGCGCTGGCACGGGTGCTGCCGGAGCAGGCGGCCGACCCGGCAGCCGCGGCCGCGCTGGCGAGCGCCACGGCCGGCAACCCGTTGCTCATCTCCGAGCTGCTGCACGACCCCGGCGGCTCCAGCGGCGCCGCCGTGCCCGGGACGGCGGATGGCGAAGACTGGACGGCGCACGTGCCCGCGCGCGTTCGCGACCGCGTCACGGCACGCCTGGAGCGGCTGGCCCCGGACGCGCGCACCTTCGCGGGCGCCGCCGCGGTGATCGGCGAGCGCTTCCGGATGGAGACCGTCCGCGACGTGCTGGCCTGGGACGAGGGTGCCGCCCTCGAGGCGCTGGACGCGCTGCTCGACGCGCGCCTGGTACGCGAGCGGCGGACCGGCTCCTTCACCTTCGAGCACCGACTCGTCCGCGAGAGCATCTACCGCGCGGTCGACGATGCCACCCGCGGCCGCCTCCATCGCCGGGTGGCGCGTGTGCTCGAGCGCGGGCCGGCCATCGCAGGGGCCGCCGCCAGCCTCGCCCGCCATCACGACCTCGGCCACGACCCGGAGCGGGCCGCGCACCACGGCCTGATCGCGGCGGGGGAGGCGCTGACGGCGGGCGCCCGGCAGGAAGCCCTGGACCTGGCGAGCTGGGGCCTGGCGCGCGCGAGCGACCCGCACACGCGCCTGGCGCTGCTGCAACTGGCCGAGGATGCGGCGCGCCGCAGCGGCGATCGCCCAGCGCAGCGACGTTTCCTCGACGCCATGGACGCGCTGGCCGAGGCGCTCGCCGACGACGACGCCGCCTTCGAGGCCGCCACGCGGCGAGCCGCGCTGCTGCACGCCGTCGGCGACCGTGACGCCGAGCAGCGGCTCCTGCAACGGCTGTCGGCTCGCGCCGCGGCCGGCGCCGACGCCGGGCGGCTGGCGCGGGCGGCGTTGCTGCAGGCCGAGCACCGTCTGGCGCTCGGCCGGGCGGACGAGGCGGAGACGTTGGTCGCCGAGGCCCGCGACGCCGCCGGCGAGGCCCGATTGCCCGGGCTGCAGGCAGCGGCCGCCTGCCTGGGCGTCCACGTCGCCCTCGCGGCCGGCCGTGTCGACCGCGTGCCGGAGCGCTTGGAGCTGGCGCTGCGCAGCAGCCGGGAGGCACCGGAGCTGCTCGCCGACGCACTGCAGGCCGCGATCAACGCGGCGGTCGGGCGCGAGGCGTACGAGGAGGCGCTGGCGCTCACGGCCCGCCTGCTGGAGCTCGGCGCCGACAGCGGCGACCGTAGCCTGGAGGCCGATGCGCACCGCCACCGCGCCGTCTGCGCGGCGCGCGTGGGCAGCTTCAGCGAGGCCCGCGCCCATTACCGCTTGGCCGAGCGGCTCTATGGCGAGCTCGAGCAGCCGCAGGGGCTGGCGGCGGTGCTCCTCAACCGCAGCGTCCTCGAGCTGCGCCTCGGCAACCCGGCCGTGGCCGAGCCCCTCGCCGAGGCCGAGCGCATCTTCGCCCGGCTGGGCGACCGCCGCGGGGAGACGCTGTGCGTCCTCAACGGCGCCGCCGCCTCGCTCTACGGCGGCAACTTCGCCGAGGCCGAGCGCGCAGCCCGGCGCGCCCTGGCGCTCGCCGAGGAGGACGGCAACGAGCTGCTCGCCGCCGCCGCGCTGAGCAACCTGGGCGACGCCGAACGCCACCTCGGGCACGCGGCGGCGGCCACCCGGCACCTGGAAGCCTCCCTCGCCATCGACCGGCGGCTGGGACGTGACGCCAGCATCGCCAACGCCCTCTGCGAGCTCGCCCTCACCTACCTGGCCGAGGGTCGCACGGCGGATGCCGCCGCGGCGGCCGATGAGCTGACGGACCTTCTGGCGCGGCGGGACGACGAGCTGATGCACCCTCAGCAGGTGGCGTGGGTGGTGGCTCGGGTGCGGCACGTCCAGGGACGGGAAGACGACGCCGCGAGGCTCGCCGGCGAGGCGGCCGAGCGGCTGCGCGCCGTGGCGGCCGCCATCGACGACGAGGCGGCGCGCGCGAGCTTCCTGGAGCTCGAGTTCAACCGCGAGATCGCCGCCGCGGCGCTCGGCGCGCCCTGGCCGTGAACGCGGCGGGCGGTCTTCCGCCGGCATGGCGCTGGACGCCGGCCAGACGGCGCTAGACGCCGGC
>CAZBZU010000014.1:47850-60798 GCA_964496495.1 uncultured bacterium | reverse complement strand
CTAGACGCCGGCTAGACGTCCGTCGGCTAACGTGCCGCAGGCACGCGAGGAGGGATCCGGTGGACGCGCAGGGCGCACGGGAGCAGCGGGTGTTCATCGTCCGGGTGTGGCACGAGCCGTCCGCGGTCGGCCCGCCGAGCTGGCGCGGCTCCGCGCGGGACCTGGCCGGCGGCCCCACCGCCTACTTCGCCTCTCCCCGGGACCTGGCGGACTTCCTGGTGCTCTCGGGAGCCGCGCCGCCGGACGAGGCCGAGTGAGCCGGCGGCCGCTCGCGCGGCCCGCCGCGGGCGACGCACCCCAACCACGAGGAGGCACCCCGGCCACAAGACTGCGCCGGGCCTTGACAGGCCCGGCGCAGCGGTTTCGTCCTTCATGGGGGACCACCCCCTTGAGCCTCCAGGGTAGGGGTCCGCGACCGATCCGTGCAAGCGATCGGATGACATTTGCGGCGCCCCGGCCGGCTCAGAGCAGCAGCGCCCGCTCCTCGGGCGCCACCGCGGCGCCGATGACCCTCGCCGCCGGGAAGCGCTCACCGACCGCGTCCAGCAGCTCCTGCGCACGCTCGCGCGCCACGGCGAGCAGCAGCCCGCCACTGGTCTGGGGGTCGACGGCAGCCAGCCAGCGCGTGTCGTCGACGCCGTCGCGTCCCGCGACGTGCGGCTCGACGTAGCGACCGTTGGTGGTGTGGGCCTTGGTGAGGATGCCGCGCCGCAGGCAGTCCTCGGCGCCCGGCAGCAGCGGCAGCGCGGCGGTGTCGACGCGCAGGCTCACGCGCGAGGACCGCGCCAGGTGCAGCGCGTGACCCAGGACCCCGAAGCCGGTGACGTCGGTGGCCGCGTGAACGGCGCGGTGGAGCTCCTCGCCCAGGTCCAGGCGGTTCACCTGGCGCATGGAGGCCACCGCGGGTGCGAAGGCGTCGGCGTCGATCTCGTCGTTCTTCAGCGCACCCGCCAGGGTGCCGGTGCCGAGCGCCTTGGTGAGGATCAGGACGTCCCCGGGCCGCGCGCCGGCGTTGGTCCACAGCCTGTCGGGGTGCGCCAGCCCGGCGACGCTGAAGCCAAGCTTGAGGGTGTCGTCCTCGATGGAGTGGCCGCCCACCAGCAGCGCGCCGGCACCGTTGATGGTGTCGGTGGCGCCCTTCATCAGTCCCGCCAGCACCTCGTCGGGCAGGATGCCCAAGGGGTACGCCAGGATGGTCAACGCCGTGGCGGGCGTCCCGCCCATGGCGAAGACGTCAGATAGGGCGTTGGCGGCGGCCACCGCGCCGAAGTCGACGGGGTCGTCGATGATCGGCGTGAAGAAGTCGAGCGTCTGGATGATGGCGGTATCGTCCGACACGCGCCACACCGCCGCGTCATCGAGCATGTCGTTGCCCACCAGCAGGTCGGGGTGGGCCTGGCGCGGCTGCGACGCCAGCAGGTCGGCCAGCGTCCCGGCGCCGATCTTCGCAGCGCAACCGCCCTTCTTGACGGTCTGCGTGAGGCGGATGGGGGCGCGGGATGACGGGTCCATGACCTTCTCCTCTTGAGCTGGGCAGCCGACGGCGCGGCGCGTCGAGGCCGCCGTCGCGTCGGGCGCCCCGGCGGCCGTGAACGGCGCCGAGCGGCTGACCGGGTCGCCGCCCGCACCGGCGCGTCGCCGCCGGGTCGTTCGGCTCTCCCGGCCGCGAAAACCGGTCCCTAGGATAAGCTCCGCGGGGCGCGTAGCGGGCCCGGCGAGACACGCCGGCTGCCACGGCCGCGCACCGGAAAGGGTACGCCATGGATCTGTCATCGGCAGGGCACGTCCGGGGTACTGCGCTCGCTCGCCGGCCGGTTCGCTTCGTCCTCGTGCTGGTGCTCGGCGTGGTTGCGGCCTACCTCGCCGCCGGCACCGTCACCCACCTCCTGGGCCTGCCCCCGCAGGCGCTGGTCGCCATGGCGGACGTCATCCTCCTCGCCGTCGGCGGAGCCGTGCTGTGGCGCCGAGGGGGCGTTCGCGCCGCCGGCATCCGCCCGCAGCCGTGGCGGCGCGCCTTCGCACTGTCGGCACCGCTGTTCCTGGCCGCCGGCGTCACCCTGGTGCTGGCGCTGATCTACGGCGGCGACTGGCGGCCTGCGGCCCTCCTCCCGTTCCTGTTGCTGGCCGTGCTGGTGGGCGCCACCGAGGAGGTGCTCTTCCGCGGCCTGGCCTACGGTGCGCTGCGGCAGCTGGGCATCGGCCGGGCGGTGGCGCTGTCTGCCGCCCTCTTCGGCCTCCTCCACCTGTTGAACCTCGGTCAGGGGGCGGGGGCGCTGGCGACCGTGCTGCAGGTCCTCTACGCCTTCGCGTTGGGCTGCGCGTTCGCCGCCGCGCTCGAGGCCGGCGGGCGCCTGGTCCCGCTCATCGCGGCGCACGCCGCTACCGACCTGTTCGCCTTCGTTGCCGGCGGCGGCGTGGTGAACGGCCCCGGCCACGAGACGCTCACCGCCATCATCACCGTGTTCTACATCGTCGTGTTCGGCAGCTACGCCGCCTGGGTGCTGCGTCCCCCGAGGCTTCAGGCGGCGCCGGCGAGCAGGTAGGCCGCCACCGCTTCCGCGTCCCCGGTGAACGCCACCGGCCGCTGGCGCTTGTCGCGCGCTTTGAGGTAGAGCCGGTCGTAGTAGTGCTCGAGCAGGGTCTGCACCCACCAGCGGTGCACGCACGGCTCGAACCAGGCGCCGGCCGCCTCCGCCTTGCGCAGGGCGGCGACCACGCCATCGGTGCGGGCGCCCCCCAGCCGCTTGCGAATGCGCAGGGTGTCCGCCTCCAGCCGGACGCGCGCGGCGCTCACGCCGTGGCGCCGCGCCGCGGCCAGGACGTACTCCTCGACGATGCTGCTCACGCGCTCGGCCATGGGCGCCTCCAGCAGCACCAGGGGCGCGCTCCGCATGGCGTCCATCAACGGATCGGGCACCGTCCGGCGGCCGACGTAGCGCGACTCGTCCTCCACCACCAGCGTGCCCGCCGGACTCAGCAACAACTCGCTGGCGACCGCGTTCTCGAAGGTCTGCTGGCTCGGTTGCGGCGCGTCCTCGGCCCCGAAGGCGCTCCCGCGGTGGCGGGCAGCCCCCTCCAGGTCGAGCACCTGCAAGCCGGGCCGGCTGCCGGCGAGCCGCCTGAGCAAGCGCGTCTTGCCGGCGCCGGTGAAGCCGCTCAGCACCACCAGGTGCTTGCGCGCGAGGCTCGCGGGCAGCGCCGCCACGACGTACCGTCGCAGCGCCCGGTAGCCTCCCTCCACCCGCGCCACGTCGTCGCGGCCGATGAAGGAGAGGGCCAGCTCGCTGCGCAGCCCGCCGCGCCAGCACGCCACGGCTGCCGGCTCTCGGGCGCACGCCTCGCGCCATAGCGCGACCCGTTCGGGAAGCCGGGGTCCGGCGAGCTCATATCCGAGCGCGATGGCCGCCTGCTGTCCCGCCTCCTTGTAGCGGATGCCCACGGCGTGGCGCTCGGCGTCGGTCATCAAGGGCAGGGCGCGGCTGCCGGGCATGGCTCCGCGCGCCACCTCGACCGGGGAGCGAACGTCGATCAGGGCGCGCGTCGGCGCGCCGCCCGCCTCCGGGTAGAGCTCCTGTGGACGGATGAGCATCGGCACCCAGGATAGGCGACCCGCCGGCGCCGAACGCGCACGCGGGCGACCGCAACCAGCGAGCGCCTGCGACGGCCCGGCCATGGCCCGCCAATGGCCCGCCAATGGCCCGCCGGTGGCCCGCCGGTCGCCGGCCGAGCGGCGGCCGCGGGGTCGGCGTCGACGCCTGCGCGGACCGCTAGACGCAGGCTAGACGCAGGCCTGCCAGTCTGGTGGCTGGCGACGTGCGCTCACCTCGGAACCGGCGACCCTCGGGTCCGGCCGGAGGCGGTGCGCGACCAGATGCGCGAGAGCACGTGCTCAGGAGGAGGTATCCATGCTTGGAGATCCACGCGCGAAGGACCGGGCGGCCGCCGCGAGACGGCTCGCCGTACGCCGCGTCGCCCTGGTCGGGCTGGCCGTCCTCATCCCGCTGGTGCTGGCTGCCTGCAGCAGCCCCGGCCCGACCACCATCACGGTCCACGGGCTGGTCACCGACGAGCTGCTGACGCCCCTCGGCGTCGCTATCCCGGGCATCACCGCCAACGCCGCCATCGGGACCGACGTCGTGCCGGTGAAGAGCGACGGCACCTTCACCATCACCGGCGTGACCGCCCCGTACGACCTCACCGTCGCGATCCCGTCGCTGAACGTGGCGCTCGTCTACATCGGCCTGACGCGCACCGACCCCACGCTGTCGTACATCGACGTCGGCAACGTCCACACCGCCGCCATCTCCGGGTCGATTGGCGTGACGGTGGCGAGCGGCGACGAGGCCGCGATCTTCCCGGGCTCGGCCACGCCCATGCAGGGCAGCCTCCTGCTGCCTGGCGGGAGCGGCCCCGGCTACGGCCCCTTCACGGTGGCGTGGGGCGGCAGCACGTCCCATGACATCACCCTGTACGCGCTGACGGTGACCGCCTCCGGGGGACCTCCGTCCGCGTACACCGGCTTCGGTAGCACCGATGTCTCGCTCACCGACGGTGGCAGCGTCACGAACGCGTCGATCACGCTCGGCAGCGTATCGACCGCCTCGATGAGCGGCAGCGTCAGCGCGCCGGCCGGCTTCACTACGTCCATCGCCGCCCCGCTGATCCGCTTCGGCTCGCCCACCGGCGCCCTTGTGGCTCTCGGCTCGAGCGGCGGCAGCAGCTTCACCGGCGTCAAGGTTCCCGTCCACAGCGGCATCGCCTACGGCATCGTGGGCGCGGCGGACGGTCCCTCCGGAAGCGGCACGGCCGCCTGGGCCAACGCCGCCGGACCCGGAACCAACGCCAGCCTGACGCTCCCCGCCCCTTCCGCCCCGACCGCGCCCGCGTCGGGGGCGACCGGCGTCGGCACCGGGACGAAGTTCACCGTCACGCCGCTCTCATCGGCGGTCTACGTGGCCGTGCTCAATGGCCCGACCTCAAGCGATCCGAGCGTCTACGTCTTCACCGACCAGACCTCGTTCAAACTCCCGGACCTCTCCGTGGTCGCCATGTCGCTCACGGGCGGCGCCACGTACACCTACAGCGCCAGCGCGCTGGGTCCCTTCACCTCGATCGACGACTTCACCGGACCGGGGGGCGGCCCTACCAGCCTGCTGCAGCTCCAGATGCTGCTGGGGGGCTCGGGCACGGTCCCCTACGCCGCGGGGCCGACCGACGCGTCCGCAGGAGCGGTGTTCCTGACGCGCTCGCCGTCCAGAACCGTCACCGCCGCGCCCTGAGGGCGCCGCCAGACGCGCGCCGCCCCGCCCGGAAGCGTTCCAGGGCGGGGCGGCGCGCTGGCTGTTGCGGCCCCCCTACTCCCGGCCGAAGCTTTCCAGCGGGGCGGGCCTGTTGGCCAGCACCCCCTCGATGGACTCCAGCACGTCGGGGGTGAGGCGCTCGGACACCTCCAGCGCCTTCATGTTCTCGCGCACCTGCTCGGCCCGCGACGCGCCGGTGATGACGGTGCTGACGTTGGGGTTGGCGAGCGCCCAGGCCAGCGCCAGCTGCGCGCGGGTGACGCCCAGGTCGTCGGCGATCGGCTTGAGCCGCTTGACCTTGTCGCGCTGCTGCCGGCCCTCGTCGGACTCCAGGCGGTCCTTGAGCCACTCGTAGCCCTGCAAGCCGAAGCGGGTTCCCTGCTGGAGGCCCTCATCGTACTTGCCGGTGAGGACGCCGCTGGACAGCGGGCTCCACACCGTGAGGCCGAGCTGGAAAGCGTCGTAGAGGCGGCTGTACTCCCGCTCGACGCGCTCGCGGTGGAGCATGTTGTACTGCGGCTGCTCCATCGTGGGCGGCACCAGGTGCTCGCGCCGGGCCACCTCGTAGGCCTCGCGGATCTCCTCGGCCGACCACTCGCTGGTCCCCCAGTAGAAGGCCATGCCCTGGTCGATCAGGTAGCTCATCGCCCGGACCGTCTCCTCGATCGGGGTGGAGCGGTCGGGACGGTGGCAGAACACCAGGTCGACGTAGTCGGTCTGCAGGCGCGTCAGCGCGGCGGTGGTGCCCTCGATGACGTGCTTGCGCGACAGCCCGCGGTCGTTGGGGCCCTGGGTGCCGGCGCCGAAGAAGATCTTGGTGGAGAGCACCAGGTCGCTGCGCTTCCAGCCGGCCTTCTTGATGACGTTGCCCATCATCGTCTCGGCCTTGCCCGCGGAGTAGGCCTCGGCGTTGTCGAAGAAGTTGACGCCGGCGTCGAAGGCTGCCGTCATCATCTCCTTGGCGACGTCCTCGCCGATCTGGTCGCCGAAGGTCACCCAGGCGCCGAACGACAGCGCGGACACCTTGAGGCCTGAAGACCCGAGATTGCGATACTGCACGTGGAACCGCCTCCTTGCCAGGCCGGCGCGCCGCTTGGTGCCACGGGCGCGCCCGAATTGCTTCGCGCTGTCGAGCCTACCCGGGCCACCGTCGCCGCACGTGCGTCGTGGACGACACGGACGGCCACGGGCCGGCAGCGCTTAGGCTGAGAGCATGCACACCTCCGGTGTGACGCGGGCGCAGGCAGGCAGCGTCTCGGCGCACCCGTGGCGCCAGCCGGCGACGCCTTGGACGGCCTCCGCCGAGGAGCTGCTGGCGGACCTGCAAGTCGGCGCCCGGGAGGGGTTGCTTGGCGCCGAGGCCGCCGTGCGCCGGCAGCGCGTCGGTCCCAACGCCCTCGCCGCCGCCCCCAGGCGCAGCGCCTGGCAGATCCTGGCGGCGCAGCTCGAGAGCCTTCTGGTGGCGCTGCTGGCCGTGGCGGCGGTGCTCTCCGCAGCCTTCGGCCAGTGGGTGGAGGCGCTCGCGGTGGTCGTGGTGCTGGCGCTCAACGCCGCCATCGGCTTCGTCACCGAGCTGCGTGCGGTGCGCTCCATGGAGGCGCTGCGCAGCCTGGGACGGGTGCACGCCGTGGTCCGGCGGGACGGCCGCGCCGTGCGGGTGGAGGCCGAGGCCCTCGTGCCCGGCGACATCGTGCTGCTGGAGGGCGGGGACGTGGTCAGCGCGGACGTGCGCCTCCTCAGCGCCTCCAAGCTGCAGGCCAACGAGTCGCTGCTGACCGGCGAGTCGCTGCCCGTGAGCAAGTCGGCCGCGCCGGTGCCGGCGGACGCGCCCCTGGCCGAGCGCAGCAGCATGCTCTACAAGGGCACCTCCATCACCCGCGGCTCGGGCGAGGGGGTGGTGGTCGCGACCGGCATGGACACCGAACTGGGCCGCATCTCCGAGCTGGTAGCGGAGGCCGAGGACGAGACCACCCCGCTCGAGGAGCGCCTGAACAAGCTGGGCCAGCGCCTGGTGTGGGTGACGCTGGCGGTAGCGGCAGCCATCGCCACCGGCGGCCTGGTCGCCGGCAAGCCGCCGCTGCTCATCCTCGAGACCGCCATCGCCCTGGCCGTCGCCACCGTGCCGGAAGGGCTGCCCATCATCGCCACCATCACCCTGGCGCGGGGGATGCGCCGCATGGCGCAGCGCAACGCGCTGGTCAACCGTCTGTCGGCCGTCGAGACGCTCGGCGCCACCAGCGTGATCTTCAGCGACAAGACCGGCACCCTCACCGAGAACCGCCTGGCGGTGGACCAGCTGTGGCTCGGTCGCGGGCGCGTGAGCCGGCCCGACCAGGGGGCGGCCCACTCGGGCGCCCCGTTCGTGCTGGACCGGCGACCCGTCACCCTCGGCGAGCTGCCGGAGCTGCGGGAGGCGTTGGAGGTGGCGGTCCTGTGCAACAACGCCTCCCTCGGCGAGCGCGAGGGCCGCGGTGTCGGCGATCCCCTCGAGGTGGCCCTGCTGGAGGCGGCCGCTGCGGCCGGCGTGACGCGCGAGGCGCTGCTGGAGCGGCTGCCGGAGGTGCGCGAGGAGGCGTTCGACCCCGACAGCAAGATGATGGGCACGGCCCACCGGCTGGACCACGCCGGCTACCGGGTGGCGGTGAAGGGGGCGCCGGAGAGGGTGCTGGCGGCGTGCACGCGGGTGGCCGGCGAGGGCGGCGCCCGGCCGCTGGACGACGTCGAGCGCGAGCGCTGGCTGCGCCGCAACGGCGAGCTGGCAGCGAGCGGCCTGCGGGTGCTGGCGCTGGCCGGCGGCGAGACGCGCGACTCCGAGGGCGAGCTCTACCGCGAGCTCACCCTGCTGGCGCTCATCGCCATGCGCGACCCGCCGCGCAGCGACGTGCGAGCCGCGATCGCGGGGTGCCGCCGGGCCGGCATCCGGGTGGTGATGGTCACCGGCGACCAGCCCGTCACCGCCGCCAGCGTGGCGCGCTCGGTGGGGCTTGCCGAGCGGGAGCCGCGGGTGGTGGTGGGGCGCGACATGGCGGCGCTGCTGGAGGGCGACGAGGAGGCCGGCGCGCGGCTGATGGACGCCGACATCGTCGCCCGGGTGAGCCCAGAGCAGAAGCTCGAGCTCATCCGCCGCTATCAGCAGGGCGGCGCCATCGTGGCGATGACCGGCGACGGCGTCAACGACGCCCCGGCGCTCAAGCGCGCCGACATCGGGGTGGCCATGGGCGGCCGCGGCACCGAGGTGGCGCGCGAGGCGGCGGACATGGTGCTCAAGGACGACGCCTTCGCTACCATCGTCGAGGCGGTGCGGCAAGGCCGCATCATCTTCGACAACATCCGCGCCTTCGTCATCTACCTGCTGTCGTGCAACCTGTCGGAGATCCTGGTCATCGGCCTGGCCTCGGCCTGGGGTGCGCCGCTCCCGCTGCTGCCCCTGCAGATCCTGTTCCTCAACCTGGTCACGGACGTGTTCCCGGCACTCGCCCTGGGCGCCGGCGAGGGCGCGCCGAACGTGCTCTCGCGGCGCCCGCGCGACCCCCAGGAACCGGTGCTCGCCGGCCGCCACTGGTGGACGCTGAGCGTGTACGCCGGCCTCATCACCGTGGCGGTGCTGACCAGCTTCGCGCTGGCGCTGGGGCCCCTCGGGATGAGCCGCGCCGGCGCGGTGACGGTGTCATTCCTGACCCTCGCCTTCGCCCAGTTGTGGCACGTCTTCGACATGCGCGAGCCGCGCACCCACGCGGTCATCAACGAGGTCACCCGCAACCCCTGGGTGTGGGGTGCCCTGGCGCTGTGCGCCGCGCTGCTGCTGGCGGCGGTGGCCCTGCCCGGCGCCCGAGACGTGCTCAGCCTGGCCTGGCCGGGGGGGCGCGGCTGGGCGCTGGCGCTGGCCGCCAGCCTCGTGCCCGCCCTGCTGGGACAGATCGGCAAGGCGCTGGGGCTCGGCAGGGTGGCCTGAGGCAGCCGCTCCGCCACACCCTCGACACGGCCGCGCGGACGCCCCTGCCAAGCAGGAGGCGTCCGCGCGCCATCTCCCCGTTCGGTTGCGGCCGGCCGCCGCGGCGGCTCAGCCCTTGCCGGCCCGCACGAAGTCGACCTTGGTGGCGCCGAGGTCGACGTGGTCGACCTTCCAGCCCGCCGACAGCCAGGCCAGCGCCTGGGCGTGCGAGCTGGTGTTGGCCCACCAGGCGCGGTGGGCGAAGGCCGACTTGGGCAGCGGCTTGTCGAGCACCTTGCTGATCTCCTCGAAGCGCAGGCCCACCTTCTTGCGGTCCCGGCCGAGGCCCTCCAGGTGCTCTTGCAGCGGAGCGTAGCGGCTCTTGGGAGAGAGGCTGGGCTCCTCACCGTCGCCGCCTCGGGCGCGTTCCAACCACACCCCCACCATGCGGTAGAACTCCGGCACACGCTCCACTGGTACCAATACTTTCACTTCTGCCTGTGACATCCACAGTCTCCTAGAGATCCACGGTAGAGTCGCGCTTCATCTGGGGGTGGATCGCCCGCCAGTCTAGCGAACCGTGCGCCCCGCCACAAGCGCGCGACGGCGGCCCCGCCCCTGCCAACGCCCGTCCCGACGCGTCACAGGCGCGTTCCCGCCATGGTACGACGTGCGGCGGTACCAACTCGCACCACGAACCGGCAGCGGCTGCCGCCGCGGACCGGCGCTCGCCGGCGTGCCGCGCGGGCCGCGCCCTCAGTCCTCGGCCACCGGCTCGCCCCAGCTCTCGAAGCGCGGATCGACGCTCAGCAGCAGCACCTGTCGCTCGCGAGCCACCCGCTCGAGGCTTGCCCGTAGCTGCTCGAGGCGCTCCGCGTCCCAGCCGAGGAAGGGATCGTCGAGCACCAGCGGCAGCCGCACGTCGTCGGCGACGTGGTCGGCGATGGCGAGCCGAAGCGCCAGCAGCAGCTGGTCCTGGGCCCCGCGACTCAGCCGCTCCGGCGGTACGGCGGCGCCGTCCGGCTCGAGCACCTCCACGGTGAAGTCGGCCCCCAGCCGCACCGCCCGTCCCTCCCTGGCGGTGAGCCGAGCGACGTGCCCCGATACCAACTCCTCGAGACGCTGGCGGTAGCTGCCCTGGAACTCGCGGACGGCGGCGCGCAGCGCGATATGCGCGTGCGCCAGGGCCTCCACCTCCGCCTCCAGGCCCGCTCGCCGCGCCAGCAGCGCCTCACGCTGCAGCTCGGCGCGGGCCAGGTTGACGGTGGGCTTGGCGCGGAAGGCAGCCAGCTCGCGGGTGCCTTCGAACACGTCCGCCTCGGCCGCCTGCCGTGCGCTGCGCTCGAAGGCCAGGCGCTCGTCGAGGGCTTCTAGGCGGTCGAGCATGCGCGGCCGGTCGAGCGCGTCCTCGACGCCCGGCAGGTCGTCGCGCTCGGCAGCGAGGGCCTCCAGCGCCGCGCGTTCCTCCTTGACCTCGTCGGCGCGCTTCTCCACCCTGCCCACGAGCGCGTCGAGCGACTCGCAATCGGCGGCGTCCAGGAGCGACGCCAGCGCGTCGAAGGAGCGCTCCGCCGCCTGCACCGCCTGCTCGCGCTCGTGCCAGCGACCCAGCAGCGCCTCGGCACCCACGCCGCCGCCCTCCAGCAGCGCCTGCACCGGTACGGTGGCCGCCTCGCGGGCCTTGTCGGCCGCCAGCAGCTCGCCACGGAGAGCCGTGTAGCTGGCCTCGCGCTCCTCCAGCACGGTGTCCGCCACCGCCACCTCGCGGCGAAGCCGCTCGCGCTCGGCCTTGAAGGCTCGCCGCGCCTCGTCCCGCGCGGCGGCCGCGCCCTGCACCTCGTACCAGGCGTCGTCGCCCAGCCCGGTCAGCGCCTCGCAGAGCTGCGCCAGGGTCTGGGCGCGGCCGCCCCGAGCCTCGACGAACGCCGCCAGGCGCGGCCAGGGCGCCGGCATGGCCAGCGGCGACCGCCCCGGTACCTCGGCGGGCGCGACCCCGAAGGTGCGCGAGCACAGCTCGCGGTGGACCTCCTCACGCTGCAGCAGCGTCCGCTGGGTCTCGCGGAAGGCGTCGAAGGCCGCGCCCGGCTCGGGGTAGGCCTCCTGGTAGGGCTGCATGCGTCGCTGGAAGGCGTGCAGCTGCTGCCTCGCCGCCTCGACCTCGTTCTCCAGCCGCGACACGTCGCGCCTGGTAGGTGCCGGCTCCGCGCGCCAGGCGTCGTACCGCATCAGCAGCTCGCCCAGCTCGGGCCGCGTGAGACCCCGGAAGCGCTTCAACCGCGCGCCGCCGATCGTCGCCGGCCGCAACAGCGCGGCGATGCCCAGCGCCCCCACCAGCCCCAGGCCGGCCGCCGCCGCGGCGCTCGCGACCGACTGGGCGATCAGGTACACCGCCCCACCCAGCGCCAGCCCCGAGACCGCCTGTAGCACGCCGCGCCGCAGCCGCCTGGGAGGGGCTGCCAGGGCCGCGCGCAAGGCCTCGGCCTCGAGGTCGTTGGGTAGCGAGGGATCGGGCACCAGCAAGCGGCGGCGCTCGGCCCGCGCCTCGCGCGCGGCGTTCTCCAGGCCCTCGACCGAGCGCACGCGCGCCTCGGCCTCGTAGTCGTAGCGGCGCAGCAGGCCGCGGTCCTGCTCCGGCGCCAGCGCCAGCATGGCGTAGGGCCGCAGGGCGGCGCGGGCAGAGGCGACGCCTTCCTCGCGGCGCCGGAAGGCGTGCCAGTCCGCCGACGCCTGGTCGGCGCCGGCTCGCAGCTCACGCACGCCGGCGAGGGTCAGGCCGTCGTCGCCGTCGTCGAAGGGGGCGCCGGCAAGGAAGCGCTCGAGCTCGCGCGAGCGGCGCTTGGACGTCTCCTTCGCCTCCTCCAGCGCGCGCTCCGCCGTATCGCAGGCGCGGGCGGCCTCGCTGGCGGCCCGCTCGGCGGAGACCAGCGCCACCAGCAGCGCCTCGCCGTCCTCGGGCGCCTCGGCCAATTCCGGCCACACCTGCCCCACCCGCGTGTGGGCTCGGGCGGCCTCCGCCTGCAGGGTCTCCGCGCGCGCCAGCGACTGGACGGCCGCCCGCTCGGCGTCGAGGCGCTCCTGGTAGCTCCTCCAGCGCGCCAGGAAGCGGCGCAGCAGCTCCGACTCCCGCTCGAGTCGCTCCGCCTCGGCCTGGTGCTGGGCGCGGCGGGCCTCGGCCTCCGCGAGCGCGCGGGCCGCCTCCTGGGCTCCGTCGGCCGCCTCCCGGCCGTCCTGAAGGCGCGCCTCGAGCTGCGCCAGCTCCGTCTGGCAGCGCTCCAGCTCGCCCGGCTCCGTCGCGTCCTCCAGCCCCAGGCCGCCGCCGCGCGTGCGCCGGCGGGCCTCCGCCTCCAGCCGGGCCAGCGCCCGCTCCACGCCGGCGCGGCCGGCTCCCACCAGCAACCGCTGCACCTCCACGCTCAGGCCGTCGGCCCGCGGGAGCGGCTGCGTGACGCAGAAGCTCTCCAGGTAGGCGAGCTTCTCGCCGAGCCCCACCACGCGCGCCACCTCGGCCGCCAGCGTCTCGCCGGCCACGGCCTCGCCGGTCTCTCGGTCGCTGCCGCCGTCCCCGTCCCCCAGGCGCCACAGACGCCCCTCGTCGGTCGCCAGATCGCGCTCGAGCCGGTAGCGCACGCCGTCGACGCCCACGAAGGTGAGCCGGCCGACGGAGCCGCGCGATCCCGTGGCGGGCGCCGTATCGGTCGCAGTGCCCGTCGCACTGCC
>CAZBZU010000014.1:23351-47750 GCA_964496495.1 uncultured bacterium | reverse complement strand
GTCGCAGTGCCCGTCGCACTGCCGGCCGCCCCGGCGAGCCCTGCGTCCGCCTCACCGCCGGCGCCGTACAGCACCGCGGTCAGACCCGCGACCACGCTGCTCTTGCCCCACTCGTTCGGCCGCACCAGCGTCGCCAGGCCCGCCGGGAAGCGCAGATCGAGTGCCGGCAGGCCCGGCAGGCCGTCGAGCTCCAGGCGCTCCCATCGCACCCCCACCGGGTGCGGCCCCCGTCCCGTCCGGGATGCGGGCGACGAGCCGGCTCGCTCGCGCTCGCTCACGAGCCGCCCCCTCCCAGCGACGAGCGCGCTCTCGGGGCGGGCCCGCCGTAGAGCGCCGCGATGCCCCAGCGCAGGCTGAGGTGAAGCCGCAGGCGCTCCTCGGTGTCGGCGTCGCGGATGCGGTCGAGCATCCGCGCCACGAAGGCGCCACGCACGCTCGCCTCCTCCGCCCAGCGCACCAGCAGCTCCTGCGCCAGCTCCTCCACCTCGTCGACGACCTCGAGGTGGAAGAAGTCCTGCGCGTGACGTTGCCGCAGCGTCTCCACGTCCAGCTCGGGCAGCCACGACGCCCCGCCGAGCCGCACGCGCTGCACGGCATCGGGATCCGCGAGCCCGGCGATGAAGGCATCGATCTCCGCCACGTCGTCCACCGGCGTCAGATCGAGGCGAGCGTCGCGCACCGCCTGCACGGGCACGGCGACCTCTCGCACCTCGGCGCGCCCTGCAGCCAGATCGACCACCACCACGCTGCCGCAGCCGCCCTCGCCGAACGAAAGCGCTTCCGGCGTGCCGGGGTACACCGCCGGACCGGCGGGGAACTCGTGGCGCAACGGCTCGTGCAGGTGCCCCAGGGCGACGTAGTGGTAACGGGCGGCGGCCAGCGCGTCGGCATCGAGCGGCAGGCTGCGCCGACCCTCGGACGCGCCCAGGGTGCCGTGGAACACCGCGATGTGGATGCCGGCCTCCTCCAGCCGCGGGAACTCGTGCAGCGGACGGTCCTGGGGGGTCACGCCGCCGGTGAACGCCGCTCCGTACAGGTGAACGCGCTCGCCGGCGAGGTCGAGGCTGGCCACGTGGGCCGGCAGCGGGTCGCGGACCAGCAGGTCCGGCCACGCCTCCTGACGGCGGTAGACGCTGTCACCGTAGGTCAGCTCGTCGTGGTTGCCAGGCACCGTCACCAGCCGCACGCCGCTGTCCTGCAGGCGCCGCAGCTCGGAGAGCGCGCGCTCCACCACCTCGGGGTGCGGGTCGTGGTCGTCGAAGAGGTCGCCGGCGATCACCGCCAGCTGCACGCCTTCGCGCAGGCCGGTATCCACCGCGCGCGCCAGCACGGCGTCCCGCCTGCGCTGCCGGGCCGCAGCCGCGTCGGCCGGCCAGCCACTCGGCTGCCAGCCCAGATGCAGGTCGGCGAGGTGGAGAAGCCGCACGTGACCTCCTCGTGCCCGGCGGCCGCGCCAGACACACGCCCTGCCAGCTTAGGTGCGCCCTCCAACGGTAGCAGGTCCGCCCGCGCGAGGGCGAGAATTCCGCCCGTCGCGAACCTCCTCGGCGGTTCCGGGAGGTCTCCCGGCCGGCCTCGCGCGGGGCGGCGGTGACGCGGCCTTTAGGCTGTCCTCATGTGGCGCCCGTAGAGTCGGCCGAGACTGGAGGCGACCGCCGCCACCCGACCACGTCGAGCCGGGTGGGAGCTCACGGCGAGGGGCACGGCCGGTGCCCGGAGAGGTGACGCTGATGCACAGAGACCCGGTCCGCCGTTCCTTGCGGGGGCCACGTGCGCCGGTCCTGGCCGCCGCCCTGCTGACGCTCGCGGCCGGCTTCGCGCTGGCCCAGAGCACCATCCAGGCGACCTCGTTCGCCACCCGCAGCACCACCGTGTGGCAGTTCCTGCTGGACAACTCCAGCCGCCGGCCGCCGTCCAACTGCTCCAACGCCACCACCAGGCCGGAGGACAACTTCACCTGCCTGGTCGCCGTCCTCAAGGCCACCGGCCTCGACCAGACGCTCAAGAGCGACGGCAGCATCACGCTCTTCGCCCCGACCGACGCCGGCTTCTCTCAGCTGGAGCACCTGCTGGGAAGCGCCGGCTACAACCGGCTCATGCGCGACACCAAGAAGCTGACCACCGTCCTGAACGGGTTGATGGTGAAGGGCCGCTACACCAGCGCCGACCTCAAGGGTCGCGCGGTGCCCGCCACGGGACGTCTCAGCCTCCCGACCCTGGCCGGCAGCGACCTGCGGCTGACCTTCGACCGCTTCCCGACGGCCGGCGGTCGGGTGAAGGTGGCCGTCGGCAGCGACACCGGCTTCAACCCCGCCTGGACGCCCTACCTCAGCGGCGAGACCACGCTGGTGAACAACGGCGCGATCATTCCCATGGACATGCTGTACCTGCCGGCCTCGCTGCGTTGACGGCGCGGCCGGCAGCGGCGCAACGGCCTAGCCCGGGTCCCTGGCTTCGTCACCGTCGCCGTGCTGCGCGCCCGGCGCCGTGCCGGGCTGCCGGCGGCGCCCACCCTCCCGCAGCCGCTCGCCGATGGCCTGGGCGGCGCGCTTGACGGCACTGCGGTAGCGCCGCTCGATGCCGCTGTCGAAGCGGCTGAGCGGCCCGGCCAGCGCGATGGCGGCGACCATGGCGCCGGGTCCCTCGAGCACCGGCGCCGCCACCGAGAAGGCGCCTGGCTCGAAGTCTCCGATGGCCACGCACACGCCGAGGCGCCGGCTGCGCTCCACCTCGATGCGGAGCAGCTCCGGGTCGGTGTCGCTCAGCTCGGTGTACGCCGGCAAGCCGTCGCGTACCAGCCACGCCATCAGCTCCGGGCCGCCGTGGGCCAGGAACAGCTTGCCGCTGCCGCCGGCGTGCAGCCGGGTGCGCTCACCTACCGGCGAAACCACCCGCACCGCCTTGGTGGACTCCCGCACGTCGGCGATGACCGCGTCGAGACCGTCACGCACCACCAGGTGCACGCTCTCGCCGGTCTCCTCGCGCAGCTCGTCGAGCACCGGCGCCGCCAGCGCGATGACCGGCCGCAGGGTGGCGGCCTGGTGTCCCAGCCGCAACGCCCCGTAGCCGAGGCGGTAGGTCTTGTCGGGGGCCTTGGCGACGAGCCCGTGCGCCTCCAGCGTGGACAGGATCTTCAGCACCTGGCTGGGGCTGGTGCCGGCCTCCTCCGCGATCGCCTGCAGGCCCTGGTCGGGGCGGGCGGCCACCTGCGCGAGGATGCCGAGCGCGCGTTCCAGCGCCTGGATGCGGTAGCGGCGCGAGGGACCGCCGGGCGGGCGGCTGCCGTCATCGCCGGTGCGCGCGTCCCGTTCGCCCTCGTCCATGCTCTTACTCTACGGCAGGGCCGCTCCTCGTCCGCCGACGCTCGCGCCGGCCGGCGGCCGGCGCGAGCGCGACAAACGTCCGTTGACCTCACGCGCCCGGGCGCCCATGCTGGCGGCAAAGCCGCCGCATCGACTCCCGGCGGCGAGGGAGCGAGAGATGATCACCTGGACCCTTGGCTCGGGTTGGACGCTCGAGCTCGTCCGCCCGGCCGAGGGCACGCCACCGGAGCTGGCCTCGCGCTCGGCGCCGATCCCCGCGACCGTGCCCGGCTGCGTGCACACCGACCTGCTGGCTGCCGGACTCATCCCGGACCCCCTGCTGGACGAGAACGAGACGCTCGTCCAGTGGGTCGGCGAGTGCGACTGGCGCTACCGCTGCCGCTTCCTCGCGCCGCCGTCGCTGCTCGCCAAGCAGCGCATCGACCTGCACTGCGAAGGGCTCGACACGGTGGCCACGGTGCGCGTCAACGGGGCCGAGGTGGGGCGGAGCCGGAACATGCATCGCCCGCACCGCTTCGACGTCACGGACGCGCTCCATCCCGGCGAGAACGAGATCGTGATCGAGTTCGCCTCGGCCCTGGCGGCCGCCCGCGAGGAGGCGCAGCGCCTCGGCGAGCTGCCACGCGCCTACCCGCTGCCCTACAACTTCGTCCGCAAGATGGCCTGCAACTTCGGCTGGGACTGGGGGCCCACGCTGGTCACGGCCGGCATCTACCGAGCGATCCGCCTCGAGGGCTGGTCCGGCGCGCGCATCCGGCGGGTGCGCCCGTGGGTGGCGCTGGTCCCCGGCCAGGCGGACGCCACCGCGGCGCAGGACGGCCGGGTGGAGCTGCACGTCGACCTCGAGCGCGCCGGCGAGTCGGTGCCCCTGCACCTCCATGCCCACCTCTGCGGCCGCGGCGACGACCCCCTGGAGGTGACGGCCGAGACGCACGTGTGCGCCCACGACGCCAGCGTGGCGCTGGCCATGGAGGTGCCCTCGCCACAGCTGTGGTGGCCGGCGGGCCACGGCTCCCAGCCGCTCTACGACCTCACGGTCTCCATCCACGGGCTGCCGGAGGACGGCGCCGCCAGCGAGCTCCACCGGCGCCAGCTGAGCGTCGGCTTCCGCAGCGTGGCCCTCGACACCGCCGAGGATGCCGCCGGTGCTCCCTTCACCTTCGCGGTCAACGGCCGGCGGCTCTTCGCCAAGGGGGCCGATTGGATTCCCGACGATCCCTTCCCCTCGCGCGTCTCCGAGGCGCGACTGCGCGAGCGGCTGACGCAGGCGGTGCGCGCCAACATGAACATGCTCAGGGTCTGGGGCGGCGGGCTCTACGAGTCCGACGCCTTCTACGGGCTGTGCGACGAGCTGGGCCTGCTGGTGTGGCAGGACTTCGCCTTCGCCTGCGCCGCCTACCCCGAGGAGGAGCCGTTCCGCGCGGAGGTGGAGGCCGAGGCGGAGGCGAACGTCGTGCGCCTCATGCCCCACCCCAGCCTGGCCCTGTGGAACGGCAACAACGAGAACCTCTGGGGGTACTGGGACTGGGGCTGGCAGCCGCGGCTGACGGGCCGCAGCTGGGGCCGCGGCTTCTACCTCGAGCTGCTGCCCGAGCTGGTCGCCAGGCTCGATCCCACCCGTCCGTACTGGCCCGGCAGCCCCTGGTCGGGCCGCGAGGACCTCCACCCCAACCTCGACGACTACGGCTGCAAGCACATCTGGGACGCCTGGAACGAGAAGGACTACGTGGTCTATCGGCAGCTGAGGCCGCGCTTCGTGGCCGAGTTCGGTCACCAGGCGCCAGCCACCTGGGCGACCCTGCGCGGCGCCCTGTCCGACGATCCGCTGACGCCCGGCTCGCCCGGCATGCGCCACCACCAGAAGGCCGAGGGCGGCGACCGCAAGCTGCAGGCCCGCCTGGCCGAGCACTTCGTCGTGCCGCAGGACTTCGACGCCTGGCTGCTGGCGGCGCAGCTGAACCAGGCCCGCGCGCTCGACCTGGGTGTGCGCCACTTCCGAGCGCTGGCGCAGCACTGCATGGGAACGCTGGTGTGGCAGCTCAACGATTGCTGGCCGGTGACGAGCTGGGCGGCCATCGATGCCGGCGGTCGGCCCAAGCCCCTGTGGTTCGCCCTGCGCCGGGCCTACGCGCCGCGTCTGCTGAGCTTCGAGCCCGCGGCCGAGGGCACGTTCGCGTCGAGCCCCGAGCCCGTCGCGCTGGTGGCCCACAACGACAGCGACGAGCCCTGGCACGAGCAGGTGCGGCTCAGACGCCTGGCCTTCGACGGCACCGAGCTCGCGGCTGCCAGCGTGGAGGTGGTGGCCGAGCCGCGCGGCCCGGCCGTGTGGCTGACGCTGCCGCCGTCGCTCGTCACGCCCGCCGACCCTCGGGCGGAGCTTCTGGTTGCCGATGGAGACGGCCTACGGGCCACCGCCTTCTTCGCTCGCGACAAGGAGCTTAGCTACCCCCGACCGGAGCTGGCGACGGAGCTGGTGCAGGACCGCGCCACCGCCGGCGGTTACCGTTACCTGCTCACGGTGCGCGCCCGCAGCCTGCTGCGCGACCTGTGCCTCTTCCCGGACCGGCTGCACCCCGCCGCGAGCGTCGACGAGGCCCTGGTGACGCTGCTGCCGGGCGAGACCCACACCTTCACGGTGGCGAGCCCCGAGCCGCTCGAGCGAGCCGCTCTGTCGGCGCGGCCGGTGCTGGGGTGCGCCAACGAGCTGGCGGCGGTGCCGGCGCCGAGCTAGCCGGCAGAGGGCTCGAGCGCCACCGCGCAGCGTTCCAGCACCGCGGCCGCCGAGACGACCTGCGCCGCGCTCAGGCCGGCCAGCATGCGCGCTTCGATGGCGTCGACGCGGCGCTCCGCGGCGTCGACGGCGCGCACACCGCGTGGCGTCAGGGCCAGCTGCAGGATGCGGCCGTGGCTCGGATGCGGCCTGCGCTCCACCAGGCCGTCCGACTCCAGCTCCGCCAGGATGCGGTGCATGGTCTGCGGCGCCACGAAGCAGCGCCGCGCCAGCTCCGCGTTGGACACGCCGGGGTCGTTCCGCAGCGCCAGCAGCGCAGCGTAGCGCGGCGTGCTGAGGCCCAGCGGCGAGAGGGCGGCGTCCATGGCGTGACGCAGCGCCGCCTGGGCACGTTTGATGAGATAGCCGAGGGGATCGCTCTCCATGCTTGACATCTTATCAGCTTCCTGATACTATCCGAGAGTATCAGCATGCTGATATTCCACCTTTGGAGGCTCCCATGCCAGCGACCCGACCGACCGTGTACGGCCCCGACTTCATCGCCTTGCAGTGGCGCGACCTGGATGCCGCGCGCAGCTTCTATCACGACCTGCTCCAGCTCCCCTACGCCAGGCAGTCGCCGCCGGACGCCGTGTTGTTCGACACCCGGCCCGTTCCCTTCGCGGTGCGCACGCCGCTGGTCGATCTGGAGGCGGCGGCCGTGCCCGGCCACGGCGTGTCCCTGTGGCTGCGCGTCGAAGACAGCGCCGCGCTCCACCGGCGCCTGGTCGAGGCCGGCGTCACCGTGCTCGGCGAGCCGCAGCCGGGCCCTTTCGGGAAGGCCTTCGCCTTCAAGGACCCTGCGGGCTACCTGCTCACGGCCCACGACGGCGGCTGACAGCCGGCGGCCGCCACACCCAGGCGCCCTCCGACTCGCCGACACGCGCGGGCGTTCCCGCCGGACCTGAGCGACCGGCAGCTCGCGCCTACGGCCCCTGACGCAGGTAGGCGTCGCAGGGGCCGTTGACATTGACGTCTTGCGGGGAGACGTAGGCCGTCCCGCTGCCGGTAGCGCTGCCGCTGCCGGCGTCCACCCGCAGCCAGCCGCCCGCCTCCGCCCCGGTGACCGCCAGGTAGCCGCCCGCCGGCAGCGTGGCGACGACCTGCGCGGAAGGATCCGGGGCGGCGCGCAGCGCCACCGAGCCCATCGCCATCTCGAAGCACACGCCGGCCGCTGGCGAGGCCTGCCGGGGCAGCCGCGCGCACTGTCCCGCGAGCCGCAAGGGCGTGTCCGGCGGCAGCCAGCGCAGGCGGAAGGGTCCGACATTGGCGGCCTGAGCCGTCCCCGGCGCGATGGCCCACCAACCCGCGGCATTCCTCCCCACGATGGCGACGGGGTCGCCGGGCGCCACGCTGCCGAAGCGCCGGGCCCGGGTGCTGGCGCGCTCGTATACGGTGGCGGGCGCCTGCGGCCAGCCGCTGCAGGGGAAGGGCGCCTCGGTGGAGCTCGGGCTCGCGGAGGCGCCCGGCGACCCTGCCTGAGCCGCCGGGCCGCTCCCTCGCTTCCCGCCGCAGGAGGCCAGGCCCGCGAGAGCGCCGGCCCCGAGTAGGACGAGCAGCAGCGCGGTGCGCCGTTGTCGCCGCCGGCAGGTGGCCCCCGGCACGCCGCGGCCGTCCGCCACCGCCGCTCAGCCCCCGTCGCCCGACCCGCCGAACCACCCCACTGGCCCGACCTTCAGGTTGAGGTAGAGGTGCTTCTCCTCCTGGTACTCGCGCAGGCCGCTCGGGCCCAGCTCTCGCCCCACCCCGCTCTGCTTCATGCCGCCCCAGGGAGCCTCGGGGTAGTAGGGGTGGAAGTCGTTGAGCCACACGGTGCCGAAGCGGAGGGCCTTGCCCACGTGCACGGCGCGGGCCATGTCGCGCGTCCACACCGCGGCCGCCAGGCCCGACACCGTGCCGTTGGCCGCGGCGATGGCGTCGGCGTCGTCCGTGAAGCGCTCCACGGTCAGTACCGGGCCGAAGATCTCCTGGTGCGCGATGGCCATGTCGCGGCGGACGCCGGTGATGACGGTGGGCTCCAGGAAGTTGCCGGCTGCGAAGCGCTCCCCCTCGGGGCGGCCGCCGCCGAGCCGCAGGCTGGCCCCCTCCGCCTGCGCCAGCGCGACGAGCCGCTCCACCTTGTCACGGTGCTCAGCGGAGATGAGCGGGCCCATCTCCGTCCCCGCCTCCCAGCCGTACCCCAGACGGATGGCCCGCACCCGCTTCAGGATGGCCTCCACCAGACGATCGTGGAGCGGCTCCTGAACCAGCAGGCGCGAGCCCGCCGAGCACACCTGCCCGGCGTGGTAGAACACCGCGTTCAGCGCGTGATCGAGCGCCGCATCGAAGTCGGCGTCGGCGAAGACGATGTTGGGGTTCTTGCCGCCGAGCTCCAGCGCCACCCGCTTGGCGCCGTCGGCGGCGGCCCGCACGATGGCGCGGCCGGTCACGATGCCCCCGGTGAACGACACCACGTCGATGTCCGGATGGCTCACCAGCCCCGCGCCCACGGTGGGACCCGCACCCAGGACCAGGTTGGCCGTGCCTGCCGGTACCCCTGCCTCATGGAGCAGCTCCACGCAGCGAACCGTGGTGAGGGGCGTCAGCTCGCTCGGCTTGACGACCACGGTGCAGCCGGCCGCCAGCGCCGGCGCCAGCTTCCAGGACGCCTGCAGCAGCGGGTAGTTCCACGGCGTGATGAGCGCCGCCACGCCCGCCGGCTCGTGCAGGGTGAGGCTGAGGGCGTCGGCGCGCACCGGGTTGACGTCGCCCGCCTGGGTGGACGCCAGGGCCCCGAAGTAGCGGAACGCCTCCGCCACCTGCACCATGTCGTCGCGGCTCTCGGCCAGGGTCTTGCCGGTGTCCCAGGTCTCCAGGTGGGCGAGCTCGTCCTGGTGGGCGTCTATCAGATCGGCGGCCCGGGCGAGCACCCTGGCGCGCCGCTGCGGCTGCAGCCGCGGCCAGGCGCCCGTCTCGAAGGCGTCACGAGCAGCGGCCACGGCCGCATCGACGTCGTCGGCGTCTCCCTCCGGCGCCACCGCCAACACCCGCCCGGTCGCCGGCTCCAGGACGTCGCGCGTGTCGCCGGACGCCGCCTGAACGGCACGGCCGCCGATCCATTGCAGCGGGTGCAGAGGCTCGTCGGGGGGGACGCTGCGTCCCCTGCGAAGGGCGGCGGCCACCGCGGTCTCCAAGCTGTCGCTCACGTCGTCCGGGCTCCCTCCGCGGCCGTCAGCCGGCCGCCAGCACCATCTCGATGTGTCAAGCGTCCGGCCTACCAGGGGGCCCGATCGGCTCGTCCTCGGGCACCACCAGCACCTTGAGTGCCTGGCCGCGCCCCGCAGCCACCTGGAAGGCCCGCGGCGCCTCGGCCAGGCCGAAGCGGTGGGTGATCAGCCGGGCGGCATCCACCCGCCCCTCGGCCAGCAGGCGGATGGCGTCGCGGACGTCGCTGGAGAGGTACATCAGGCTGCCCTGCAGCCTCAGCTCGCGGTCCTGCACCAGGCCAGCCTGGACGCGTGCGTCGGCCCCGAACACGCCCGCCACCACCACCGTGGCGCCCTTCACGCAGGCCTCCACGGCGGCGCGCAGGGCGGCTTCGTTGCCCACGCACTCGAACACCACGTCGCAGCTGCCCGGCGCGAGCGCCTCCACCGCCTGCAGCCCGAGCGCCTCGGCCACCTCGCGGCGCTCGGCGAGCGGGTCGGCCAGCTGCACCCGTGCCGCGCCGTAGGCCCGCGCCGCCACGCCGCTGAGCAGGCCGATGGCGCCGCCCCCCAGCACGCCCACGCTGCGCGCCGCCAGCGAGCCGGGCAAGCGTGCAGCATGCACCGCCACCGCCATCGGCTCCACCAGCGCCGCCGCCTCCAGCGGCAGGTTATCGGGCAGCGGATGGAGCCGGTCGGCCCGGACGGCGAAACGCTCGGCCATCCCGCCCGGAGCCTGGAAGCCCAGCACCGCCAGGTTCTCGCAGATGTTGTAGCGCCCCTCGAGGCAGCGGGGGCAACGGCCGCAGGGGAGCGAGGGCTCGAGCGCCACCCGCATGCCCAGCAGCGCCAGGTCGACCCCTTCGCCGACGGACTCCACCGTGCCGACCAGCTCGTGGCCGGGCCACACCGGGTAGCTGACGAAGGGGTGCTCCCCCTGGAAGGTGTGGATGTCGGAGCCGCAGATGCCCACGGCCTCCACCCGCACCAGCGCCTCGTCCGCCGCGGGCCGGGGCGCCTCGACCTCGGTCACGTCGACCGTGCCCGCCTGCGGGATGACGACTTGCCGCACGCTTCACCATCCTCTCGCGGCCGGGCGGATGCTCACCAGCAGGTGTAACCTCCGTCGACCACCAGGTTGGTGCCGGTCGCGAAGCTCGCCGCGTCGGACGCCAGGAACAGCACCGCGCGGGCGATCTCGTCGGGCTCGCCGACCCGCCCCATGGGCGTCATGTCGAGCCACACCTTGAACCACTCGGCGTTGCTCATGCCCTGCCTGGTCATCTCCGTGCCGATATACCCGGGCGAGACCGCGTTGACCCGTACCCCGCGCTTCGCCCACTCGCCCGCGAGCGACTTGGTGAGCAGGATGACGCCCGCCTTCGAGGCATTGTAGTGGCTCTGCGGCTGGGGCGCATTGGAGATGATGCCGGACATCGAGGCCATGTTGACGATCGCCCCGCTGCCGCGCTCGAGCATGTGGCGGCCCACCTCGCGGCAGCACCAGAAGACGCCGTTGAGGTTGACGTTCATGACCTGCAGCCACTCCTCGTCGGGGATCTCCTCGGCGGGGGTGTTGGTGGCGACGCCGGCGTTGTTGACCAGGATGTCGATGCGGCCGAAGCGCTCCAGGGCGCTGGCGACCATGGCACGTACGCTGCCGGGGTCGCGCACGTCCACGCTCAGGTAGGCGCTGTCGACGCCGGCCTCGGCGAGGGCGGCCGCACTGGCCCGGCCGGCCTCCTCCTGGTACTCGGCGACCCCGACGGCGGCCCCGGCGGCACCCAGGGCGGCCGCCACCGCGCGGCCGATGCCGCGACCGGCGCCGGTGACGACGGCGACCCGGCCGGTGAGATCGAGAGGGTTGGTGTCGGACATGCGAGCCTCCTAGGCGGGACAGGATGAACGAAGGTCCGGAAGGGCGCGGCGGCTCACTTGACGGCCCCGAAGGTGAGGCCGCGGACGAGCTGGCGCTGCGCCATCCAGCCGAAGACCAGGATGGGCGCGACCGCCAGCGCCGAGGCGGCGGACATCTTCGCCCAGAACAGGCCCTCGGCCGTCTTGAAGCTGGCGATGAACACCGGCAGCGTGGCCGCGGCGGTGTTGGTGAGGTTGATGCTCCAGAAGGCCTCGTTCCAGGCCAGGATGATCGCCAGCAGGCAGGTCGACGCCAACCCCGGGATGGCGACCGGCAGCACCACCCGCGCCATCACCTGTGCGGTGTTGGCGCCGTCGACCTGGGCCGCCTCGTGCATCTCGGCGGGGATCTCCTTGAAGTAGGAGTAGATCATCCACACCATGATCGGCAGGTTCATGGCGGTGTAGACGAGGATCAGGCCCCACAGGTTGTCGAGCAGCGAGAGGTCCTTGTAGACCAGGAAGATGGGGATGAGCACGCCCACGGCCGGGATGAACTTGGTGCTGATCATCCACAGCAGCGTGCCGTCGGTAGCGCGGGTGGGGTAGAAGGCCATGGCGTAGGCCGCCGGCACCGCCAGCAGCACCCCGAGAGCGGTGGAGATGAGCGACGCGCCCAGCGAGTTGAGCGCGTAGTGCAGGTAGTCCCCGCGGGCGAGCGCCTCGCCGAAGCTGGCCAGCGTGGGGTGGAAGAAGAAGTGCGGCGGCACCGTGAAGGCCGCGGCCTCGCTCTTGAACGCGGTCATCAGCATCCACAGGATGGGGAAGAAGAACAGCAGCGCCACGGCATAGCCGACCACGGTGAGGAGCCACTTGCGGCGGAGCTTGCGCCCGCGCGAGCGGTCCTGCGGGAGCTGACGAGCGAGGCCGGGCGCGCTCATGCTTGCGCCCCCTCGGCCAGGTTCGACGCCACGAAGCGCACCAGGAAGATGGCCACGATGTTGGCCAGGATGACGGCGAAGATGGCGATCGCCGAGGCCGTCCCGATGTCGTACTGGAAGAAGGACTCCAGGAAGATCAGATAGGGCAGATTGGTGGTGGCCAGGCCCGGGCCTCCGGAGGTGGTGGCGTAGATCTCCGCGAACTTGGTGAGGAAGAAGATGCTCTCGAGCATGATCACCACGTAGATGGTCTGGCCCAGGTGGGGCACCGTGATGAAGCGGAACTTCTGCCAGGCGCCGGCGCCGTCGAGCGAGGCGGCCTCGATCTCCTCGGCGGGCAGCGACTGCAGGCCGGTGAGCAGCACCAGCAGCGCGAACGGCACCCACTCCCAGCTGATCATGGCCACGATCGAGGGCATGGGGTAGGTCGCCAGCCAGTCGACGGGCTTGAGGCCGACCGCCTTGAAGATTGCCGCGAACAGCCCGTAGACCGGGTGCATCAGCATGTTCTTCCAGATGAGCGCGGTCACCACGGGCATCACGAAGAACGGCGAGATCGCCAGCGTGCGCGCCACCCCGCGACCGAAGAAGTCGCTGTCGAACAGCAGCGCCAGGGCCAGGCCGATGACGACCGTGAGCACCAGGCAGGCGACGACCAGCACGATGGTGTTGTAGAGCGACGTCCAGAAGGTAGCGTCGGCCAGCAGGGCACCGTACTGGTGTAGGCCGACGAAGCCGCGCCGGCCTGGCTGGAGCAGGTTGTAGTGCCGCAGCGAGAAGTAGAGGGTGAGCGCCAGCGGCACGATCATCCAGAGCAACAGGAAGCCGACCGAAGGCCCGAGCAGCAGCGCCATATTCGGGCGTCTGCGGCTTCTCCTCCGCCGGCGGCTGACCTCGACATGGCTCGTGGCCGTGGACATCGTCTGGGTCCCCCTATCGTGCCCCGGTGGCTGCTCGGCGATCCGTGCATTCTAGCCCCGGTGGCGCGGGGGTGGGGCCCGCCGCTTCGGCGGGCCCCACAGGCTTCGGTCGACGCGCTGCTGGCTACTGCCTACTTGATGTAGCCGGCGTCCTTCATGGTCTTGGTGACGTAGTCCTGGGCTTGCTTCAGGCCGTCCGCGACGGTGGCCTTGCCGGCGGCGATGCTCGCCAGGATCTGGCCGACGCGGGTGCCGAGCGCCTGGAACTCGGGGATGCCGACGAACTGCACGCCCGTGTAGGGCACCGGGTCCATCGACGGGTGGGTGGGATCTGCCGTCTGGATGCTCTGCTCGACGATGCTGGCGAACGGGGCTGCACTCTGGTAGTTGGGGTTCTTGTAGGTGGAGTCACGCGTGCCGGGCGGCACCGAGGCCCAGCCGTTCTTGCTCGCGACGAGCGCGATGTACTGCTTGGAGGTGGCCCACTCCACGAACGTCTTGGCCGCCGCCTCCTTCTTGGTGGACTTGGGGATGGCGAGCGACCACGACCACAGCCAGTGCGAGCCGTTCATGGTCTTCTCGTGCGGCGCGAAGGCGAAGCCGACCTGGTTCGCCACCTTGGAGTTGGCGGGGTTGGACAGGTAGCCCGCGGCCACGGTGGCGTCGACCCACATGGCGCAGGAGCCGTTGGCGAAGAGGGTCTCGTTCTCGGTGAAGCCGTTGGAGGTGACGCCTGGAGGACCGTAGTTGGTGACGAGGTCCTTGTAGAAGGTCGCGGCGTTGGTCCAGGCGGCCGAGGTGAGCTGCGGCTGCCAGTTCATGTCGAACCAGCGCCCGCCGAAGGCGTTGACCATGGTGTCGAACACGGCCATGTTCTCGCCCCAGCCGGGGAGGCCGCGCAAGCAGATGCCGTAGACGTTGTTGCCGGGGTCGTTGAGCTTGGCCGCGAAGGTCTTCACCTGGTCCCAGGTCGGCTTCTCGGGCATGGTGAGGCCGGCCTTGGCGAACAGATCCTTGCGGTAGTAGGTCATCGACGACTCGGCGTAGAAGGGAACGGCGTAGAGCGTGCCGTTGTAGGAGAGTCCGTCGCGTACCGGCTTGAGGAGGTCCTGGACGTCATAGCTCGCGGGCAGATCGTTGAACGGCCGCAGCCAGCCGTTCTTCGCCCAGATCGGCACTTCGTAGGTGCCGATGGTCAGCACGTCGTAGGCGCCGGCGTTGGTGGCGATGTCGGTGGTGACCTTCTGGCGCAGCTCGTTCTCCGGCAGGACCACCCAGTTGAGCTTGATGTCGGGATGCGTCTGCTCGAACTGCGGGGTGAGCTTCTGCATCACCACCATGTCGGGGTTGTTCACCGTCGCGATGGTGATGGTGGTCGCCGCCAGCGCCGCGCTCGCGGCCGACAGCAGGGCGATCAAGAGGATCAGTCGTCTCATGCCTTGCCTCCCCTAGCGGTGGGTGTCCGGGCGAAGAGCCTTCCTCCCGCCCACGAGCGTCCCTGCGCTTTGGCCACGTGGCCATTTGTGCATCTGTTCACAACACCCCTTTCCGGGAGCCGGCAAGCACTAAAGCACGTCCCTGCCGCGAAAGACAGAGCTCGCCCGGCTTGGCGCTCCCCCGAGACGACGAAATGGACTCGTGGCCATCACCATACGGCATCGGAGCGCGCCCTGTCAAGGCGCGCCCGGAACCGGATGCTAGACTGGCCACGTGGCCACCATCAAGGACGTCGCTCGCCGGGCCGGCGTGTCCCCCACCACCGCCAAGCGCGCCATCCGCGAGCCCGACCTGCTGGCGGACGCCACGCTGCGGCGCGTCCGCCACGCGATCGACGAGCTGAACTACGTGCCGGATGCGGTCGCCGGAGCGCTCCGGCGCGGCCGAACCCAGACCATCGGCCTGGTGGTCGGCAACGTCCTCGAGCCGTTCTTCACCCAGCTGACGCGGACCATCTCCAAGCGCCTCCACCAGCAGGGCTACAGCCTGCTGGTGGCCGACAACGAGTACCGCACCGATCTGGAGCTCGACGCCCTGCAGATGCTGCACAGCCAGCGCGCGGCCGGCATCATCCTGCGCTCCGGCTACGGCGAGCCCAACCTCGGCTACCTGCAGCGCCTGCACGCCAACGGCACGGCCGTGGTCGAGATCGACTACCACTACGCCAACAGCCCGTTCAGCTGGGTCATGCTGGACAACACCGGCGCCGTGGAGCAGGGGGTGCGGCACCTGGCGTCGTTCGGCCACCGCCGCATCGCCTCGCTCGGCGCCTTCGACCCCGAGCGCAACCCCGAGGACCGCTCGCTCAGCTTCGAGCGAGCGCTGGCCGACGTCGGGTTGCGCGTCCACCCCGAGTACCGACGGGTGATCCAGCTGACCGAGGTGGAGGCCTACAAGCTCACCCGCGACCTGCTGGCACTGCCGCAACCCCCGACCGCCATCCTGTCCCTGACGGGAAGCCAGGGGGCCGGCGCCTACCGCGCCATCCGCGAAGCCGGCCTCAGCGTGCCGCGTGACGTGTCGTTGGTGACCTTCGACAACTACTCCTGGACGCAGCTCGTCGAGCCACAGATCGACGTCATCGAGCAGCCGATCGACGACATGGCGGTCGCCTGCGTCGACATCCTGTTCCAGCTGATGGCTGCGAGAGAGCCGCCACAGACCCCGCTTCGCAGGGTGTTCCCGGCGCAGCTGCTGGTGCGCGGCAGCTGCGCGCCGCCGGCACGCTAGGCGGGCACGTGCCGGCGCCCGCCACGCGGGTGCGCGGCGGGCGCCACCAGCGGCCCGCAGCCGCTTCGCGGCCCGGTCAGGCCAGCGGCTTGGGCTGCCGCCGCTCGCGGGCGCCCGGACTATCCAGGTAGGCCCACAGCGACGCCACCACCATCACGGCGCCCACGATCCAGAGATCCAGCCGCGCCCACGCGAAGCCGGTGAGGTCGAAGACCCACGGCGCCACGAACGCCAGCGCACCGATCAGCGCACCGGATGCCTCGCCGGTCCGGGGATTGCGAGCCGCCAGCGTCCACACCGCCACCACTACCGCCAGCGCGCCCAGGATGTAGGCGGTCCAGGCGCCGCCACTGGCGGCGGTGTAGCCGAGCACCCAGGGCGTGATGAAGAGCCAGGCCCCGGCGACCAGGCTCACCCACACCTGCCAACGTCTCATGGCCATGACCCGCTCCTTCCGGTCCCCGTAGGACACCTCATTTGCTCAAGCCTCGTTTTCGTGGGGACCGACCGCATTCTGGAGCGGCATGGGTCCGCTGTCTACCGGCAAATGACCCGGCCACGGGCGTCAGGGCGCGGTGAAGAAGAACGCCAGCCCCAGCACGGCATACACGCCCAGCAGGAGCACGCCCTCGAACCAGGCGGTCTCGCCGTCCTCGGCGATGGCGTTCACGATGAACGCCGCGCCGGCGATCGCCACCAGCTCGAGCGGGTTCGCGAACACCAGGTCCATGGGGCGCCCCATGAGGTAGGACACCAGCACCAGCAGCGGCGCCACCAGCAGCGCCACCTGGATGCTCGAGCCCACGGTGATGGAGAGCACCAGGCCCATGCGGTCGCGGCGCGCGAAGTAGATCGCCGAGATGTACTCGGCGGCGTTGCCGACCACGGCCAGCACCGTGATGCCGAGGAAGAAGGGGGTGAGACCCAGGCTGCTGGCGGTGCTGACGAGCGCTCCCGAGATCAGCTCCGCCACCCAGGCGGTGACGGCCGTGGCGGCCAGCAGCACCCCCAGCGACGTCCACAGCCCCCACGCCGCGCCCTCGCGCGGCTGCCGGCGAGCGAACACGTCGCGGTGGGTGACCAGGGTGTAGACCAGGTTGCCGACGTAGACGCCGATCAGCACCAGCGCCACGCCCAGGCTCAGCCGCTCGTCGAGCGCGCCGACGGCGGCCACGCCGGCGGTCCGCTCGGTGAGGTCGAACAGGGCCGGTACCAGCAAGCCCAGCACCGCCATGATCAGCAGGCTCGAGAGCAGCTCCGCGCGCTCCTTGCTGAAGCGCTGCTGCTGGCGCCCGAAGCTCCCGACCACCACCGCCAGCCCGAAGCCCAGCAGGCAGTTGCCTACGATGGAGCCCGTGATCTGCGCCTTGACCACGTCGGTATGGCCGGCCTGCAGCACGAACAGCGCCAGCACCAGCTCGGCCGTGTTGCCGAAGGTGACGTTGAGCAGGCCGCCGACCGCCGGACCGGTGAGGCGCGCGAGCTGCTCGGTGGCCCGGCGGATCCACTCCGCCAGCGGCACGATCGCCAGGATGCCGAGCGCGAACACCCACAGCGGCGCCAGGTGGAGCAGGGTGTTGCTCGCCAGCGATAGCGGCACCAGCAGCAGCAACCAGGCGAAGATCACGGCAGCGCCCACCTCCACGCGGCCGCACCCCACCAGGGCGCGCGCACCCCTCCTGCCATGGTCCGAATCGTACCCGCCTCAGGGGGCGGAAGCGCCGAGGGCGTCGCGCGGCGCCAGCCGAGCCAGCGGGCTCGAGCCCAGGCGCGCCAGCCAGTCCGACAGCGCGGCCTTCGGTGCCGGCCCGATGGCGCTCACGGTGAAGCGACCGAGCTGGCGGCTGGCGACGTGGGCGCTGTCGCTCACCGGAGGCCGGGCCTGGCGGCGGTACACCAGCAGCACCAGGCCGTCGAGACCGTCCCAGAAGGTCAGCCGCAGCGCCGGCACGCGGCCCTTGCCCACCTCGATGCGCTTGACGCCCACGGGCACGTATCCGGCCGGCACGTCGCCCTTGCTCATGAGCCGGGCCAGCAGGGGGCGGTCGACCCAGAAGGTCCAGTCGGGCGTCAGCGGCCCCTGGCCATGGAGCTCGAGGACCTGTACCTCGCGTCCTGCCAGTCGCAGCGGCGAGCCCAGCGTGGCCGTGAAGGCCCGCCCCAGCAACTCCGGGGTGACCCCGACGGGTAGCGCGAAGCCCCGCCCGGCCCGATCGGCCTGCACGCCGGGGAGCGCGCTGCGCTCGCGGGTGGTGCCGGCCACCTCGAGGGTCCGCTCGGCGGCCAGCATGCGCCTCAGCAGCGTGGCGGCTGCCGTCTGCGACGGCGCCGCCACCGGGGACGGCGCCGCCGCGCCGTGTGCCTGCGCGGCGGGGGCGGCCGGCGGCAGCGACTGCGACACCGCGGTCGCCGGCAAGCTCAGCGCCACCAGGGCGATGACGAGGAAGGGAACGGGAAGCCAGCGAAGGGCGCGATAGCGGTGGTACACGGAGTACCTCCTGACGGCTGTCGGCCCGCGTCGCGGGCCTCTACCCCCTTGGAGTCACGGGGCGCCAGCGAAGTTCCCGGCCCCCTTGACCCTCACGTAACGTGAGCCCCTAGGCTACGCTTCGGGAAGGAGGTTCGACATGGCACAGGACGGCTCCCGGAGCGTGCCGCCGAGCGGAAGAAGGCGGGACGGAGGCGGCCGGGACGGCGCCGCCGCGCGCGGACGCGATCCCGGCACGCCCGAGCGGGCCCGCGATCGCACCGTCGGCGAGGTCGCGCGGCTCGCCCGGGTGAGCGTGCGCACGCTGCACCACTACGACGCCATCGGGCTGCTGACGCCTGGGCGCCGCGGCGAGAACGGCTACCGGCGCTACCGCGCTGGGGACCTGCGACGTCTGCAGCGCATCCTCGCCTACCGCGCGTTGGGCTTCGAGCTGGATGCCATCCGCGCCATGCTCGACGATCCGAGCGACGACGAGGTGACCCACCTGCGGCGCCAGAAGGCGCTGCTGGACGCCCGCCTGGAGCGCCTTACCGCGATGCGCCGGGCGCTGGAGAGGACCTTGGAGGCGAGACAGATGGGAATCGAGCTGAACCCGGAAGAGATGCTGGAGGTGTTCGGCGACGCCGACCCCGCCGCCTACGCGGCCGAGGCCGAGGAACGCTGGGGCGACACCGAGGCCTACCGCGAGAGCCAGCGGCGCGCGCGCCGCTACGACAAGGAGGCGTGGGTGCGCATCCGGGACGAGATGGAGGCCGTGGAGCAACGCTTCGCCGAGCTGCTGCAGGCCGGCGTTCCGGCGGACGACCCCCGCGCCATGGCCGCAGCGGACGCGCACCGCCAGCACATCTCGCGCTGGTTCTACGACTGCGGAACGGAGATGCACGTGGGCCTGGCGGACATGTACCAGGCCGACCCGCGCTTCCGCCGGCACTACGAAGACCGCGCCGCCGGCCTGGCCGCTTACGTGGCGGCCGCCATCCGCGCGAACGCCGAACGAAGCTAGCGGCAGCGCCGGCGCGGGTGCAGGCGACCGGCATCGGGGCAGAGGCGGCGCCGGTGTGCGAGGATGGCGGAGAACGCCAGCTTTCGGTGCTCCGGCACGGCTCGGAGCCAGCCGACCGGCTACCAGGAGGAGGGAGCCATGCTCGACTCGACCCCACCCGCCTCTGCCTCCGCCGCAGTGCGCGCCGTCGCAGTGCCCGCGGGCCTGCGGCGGCGCCCCCCGCGCCGGCACATCGTGCCCGCGGTGGCCGCCGCGCTCCTCATCCTCGTCGCGGCCGCCTCGGCGCACGCGCAAGACGCCTTCGCGGGCGGCGGGATCGCCCTCGAGGACGTGGTGATCCCCGCGGTCAGCCTGCAAGCGGGCGGCATCGTCGCGCCGCACGTCGAGATGCGCGCCTCGATCGACGCCTTCGCCCTGGTGGTCGACTTCGTCGACGCCGGCGGCGACGTCCTCTACACCTCGGCCCCCGCCTCGGGCCCGGTGTGGTACGCGGGTGGAGGACCGGACCTCTACTACACCTCGATCGGGACGGTCAGCCCGCAGCTGACGGGCGGGATCCACCTGACGGGGGGCGTGGAGCTGCCGGTCGGCCCCACCACGGGGATCTACCTGGAGCTGAAGCCGGGGGTGCCCTTCACCTTCCGCGGCGTGCTCGTGGCGACGCGCTTCGGCGTCAACGTCCACTTCTGAGCGGACCGACGAGCAGACCCTCGGGCGGCTTCCGCAGCGGCGTCATCGAGGGCTTCTACGGCCGGCCCTGGAGCGAGCGCGAGCGCCTGGCCCTGCTCGCCGACCTGGGCCGCTGGGGCCTGACCACCTACCTCTACGCCCCCAAGGACGATCTCAAGCACCGCGCGGCCTGGCGCGAGCCGTACGACGCCGACGAGCTCGCGGCGCTCGAGCGGCTGGCAGCGGGCGCCGCCGCGGCCGGGGTGAGCTTCGCCTACGGCCTGGCGCCGGGACTCGACCTGCGCTACGCCGACGAGGACGACGCGGCGGCGCTGGAGAGCAAGCTGGCACAGGTGCTGGGGCTGGGCGTTCGCACCCTTGCCGTGCTCTTCGACGACGTGCCGCGCCGGCTGCGGCCCGAGGACGCGGAGCGATTCGGCACCCTTGCCGGGGCTCAGGCGGCGGTCGCGAATGCCGTCCACGCGCAGCTCCAGGCGGCCGGCGGCGAGGCGCTGCTGTTCTGCCCCACGGACTACTGCGGCGCCATGGCCCGCCCCAGCGTCGCCGAGAGCCCCTACCTGCGGGAGCTGGGAGAGCGCCTGGTACCGGCCATCGAGGTGCTGTGGAGCGGCCCGGAGGTGATCTCGGAGCGCATCACGCCGTCCCACGCCCGCGAGGTGGCGGGCGCACTGCGCCGCTTGCCCCTGCTGTGGGACAACCTGCACGCCAACGACTACGACCCCCGGCGCCTGCACCTCGGCCCCTACGCCGGCCGCCCGGCCGCGCTCAAGGCGGAGGTGGCCGGCATCCTCAGCAACCCCAACAGCGAGTGCGCCGCCAACACCGTGCCGCTGGCGACGCTGGCGAGCTACCTGCGCACCGACGACTACCGGCCGCGCGAGGCCTTCCTGGAGGCGGTAGCCGGCTGGTCGGACCGCTTCGAGCTGGCGGGCGGCGAGCGCCTCGACCCGGACGAGCTGGCGTTCCTGGCCGACTTCCTGTACCTGCCCTTCGAGCACGGGCCGGCCGCGCAAGCGTTCCTGGAGGACGTGGCCTACCTGGGCGCCGTTCCGCCGGCGGCCTGGGAGGGGGACGTCGCGTCCGTCGCGAGCGCCGCCGGGCGGCTCGCCGGCCTGCTGCAGAGGCTCGCCGGCCTGCGCGACCGCGAGCTGCTCGCCAGCCTGCACCCCTACCTGCTGGAGGTGCTCGGGCAGGTCGGGGCCGCCGCCAGGGGGCTGGCCGCGCGACGCCTCGGGGCCGGCGCCGAGGCGCCGAGGGACGGCATCGCCAACGTCCGCCGGGGAGGCTTCGCGGGCGAGCTGGAGCGGTTGCTGCGGGCGCCCCGGACGGCGGGGCGGCCGCCCGATGACTGAGCCTTTCCCGCCCCGGATGACGCGCGGCGGCGCCCGTATCCGCCTGGCGGATGCGGGCGACCGGGCCGCCCTCTACCGCATCTGCCTGCGAACCGGGGATGCCGGCGAGGACGCCACTCCCCTCTTCCGCGACACCGCGCTGCTCGGCCATCTCTACGTCGGGCCCTACGCCGCGCTGGAGCCGGAACACGCGCTGGTGCTGGAGGATGCCGAGGGCGTGTGCGGCTACGTCGTGGGCGCGCTGGACACCGGCGATTTCAATGCGCGCGTTCGCGCGCAGTGGCTCCCGGGCCTGGCGGCCCGCTACCCCGACCCCGCGGGCGACCCCGCCGGCTGGTCGCCCGACCAGCGCGCAATGCGCGTCCTGCACCATCCCGAGACCGCCTTCCCCCTCGCCCTGCGCAGCGAGCTGACGCCCTACCCCTCGCACCTCCACATCGATCTGCTGCCCCGCACCCAGGGCCGCGGCCTCGGCCGCACGCTGCTCGAGACGCTCCTGGACAGGCTGCGCCGCGACGGCTCGGCCGGCGTCCATCTGGGCGTGGACGAGCGCAACCGGCGCGCGGCGGCCTTCTACCGGCACCTCGGCTTCGCGTCGCTGCGCGGCATGCCGGGCGACCACGCCCTCTGGTTCGGCAAGCGGCTCGGCTGAGGCGGGCCGCGAGCGCTGCGGGGCGTCGAAGCCGCCTTCCGCTGGCGAACGAGCGCGCGCTCGCCTACCCTGGAGAGGTGAACGATGGACGGGCTCCCTCGTGAGCGGCGACGACCCCTACGCCGCGCAGCTCACCCTCACCTCCGACGCCGAGGTGGTCCGGACGCGTGCCTTCCACGCGCCGCGTGAGCTGGTGTTCGAGGCGCTCACGAGCTGCGGGAAGCTCGGACGCTGGTTCGGCGGGCGCGGGGCGGAGCTCGTCAGCTGCCAGATGGACGTGCGACCTGGCGGTCACCTGCGCTTCGCCCTACGGGACCGCAACGGCGACAGGCACCCGTTCCTCGGGCGCTTCCGCGTGGTCGCGGCGCCCACCAGACTGGTCTACAGCCTGGTCTACGACGTGGCGCGCTGGCGTGGCAACGAGATCCAGGTGACGGTGACCCTCTCCGAGCAGGGCGGCGTCACGCTGCTGACCAACGCCACCGCCTTCGCGGCACCGGCCGAGCGCAACGCCTACCGTGCCTCCGGCCTCGAGGCGGTCGCGGCCGAAGGCTACGACCGGCTGGCCGAGCTCCTCGCCGTCGAGACCACCCCGGCCTCCGAAGGCGAGCTGGTGGCGGCGCGCCTGCTCGACGCGCCGCCCGACCTGGCGTTCGCCGCCTGGACCGACGCTCGGAAGCTGGCGTACTGGTGGGGGCCGGCCGGCGCGGCCGTGGAGACCCGCAGGCTCGAGCCGCAGCCCGGCGGCGCCTACCACTACGGCGTCCGCCAGGCGGCCGGGGAGGTCCGCTGGGCGAAGCTCACCTACCGCGAGGTGCTGCCGCCCGAGCGCCTGGTGTTCCTGGCAACCGCCGCGGACGAGGGCGGCAAGCCCGTCGTCGACCCGGACGCCGGGCCGTGGGGGGAGGTGCTCACCACCCTGAGCTTCTTCGACACCGGCGGCCGCAGCATGCTCATCGTGCGTGCCAGGCCACTGGCAGGCTCCCGAGGGCGAGCGCCCGGCACCGGCGCCGCCCGCGACCAGGCCGCAGCGCGCCTGGAGGCCACGCTGACTCGGCTCGCCCGCTTCCTGGCCGAGGCCCGAGAGCCGCCCCTGGCCGGACCGGTGCCGCCCTAGTCGCCCCGCCGGGCACCCCCGACGGCCACACGCACCGGCGAGCTCAGGAAATGGGGGCCGCGGCCCGCCGCTCGAGGCCCAGCAGGTAGCGCTTGCGCCACAGCCCGCCGCCGTAGCCGACCAGCTTGCCGTCGGCACCGATGACGCGGTGGCAAGGGACGACCACGGCGATGCGGTTGTCGCCGTTGGCCCGCGCCACCGCGCGCACGGCGGTGGGGGAGCCGATACGCCGGGCCTGCTCCGCGTAGCTGCGGGTCTCCCCGTACGGGATGCTGCGCAGCTCGCGCCAGACGCTCTCCTGGAAGTCGGTTCCGGCGGTCTCCAGCGGCGTCTCGAAGGTGCGCAGCTCGCCGGCGAAGTAGGCGGCGAGCTCGGCATCGAGCCGCCGGCCGGCGGCGGTCGCTCCGGGAACGAAGGTGCAGCTCAGGCGCCGAGCCAGCCGGGCCAGCTGCGTCTCGAGCATGGGGCGGTCGGTGAACTCCAGCAGGCACACCGCCTCGTCGGTGGCGCCCAGGAGCATCGGGCCGAGCGGGGTGGCGACGGTGGAGAGGTGCACCAGACGCGTCCCGCGACTGGCCGTGGCGGTGCCCCCGGTGATGCGTTTGATGGCGTCCTGAAAGCCGCTCAACGACTCGTAGCCGTGATCGAACGCGGCGTGCGCCACCGGCGCCCCGGCCTGCAGGTCGTGGATGGCGCGGGCCAGCCTGCGGCCACGCTGGTAGGCGTGGAAGGTCATGCCGTGATGCTTCTTGAACCAGCGGCGCACCCGGGCCGGCTCGAGCCCGCGTTCGCGCAGCTCGGCATCCCGCAAGCGCCGCGCAGGCTCCGCTTCGACCTCGGCCAGCAGGGCCCGGATGTCCTCCGGGGTCTCGCCGGCCGGCTCCAGCGGGTGACAGCGCAGGCAGGGGCGGAAGCCTGCCGCCAGCGCCTCCCGAGCGCTGGCGAAGAAGCGCACGTTCTCGGCCTTCGGCTTGCGAGCCGGGCACGAGGGCAGGCAGAAGATGCCGGTGGAGGTGACGCCGGCGAAGGCGACACCGTCGAAGCGCCGGTCGCGCGCGTTCATCGCCCGCAGCAAGATGGCCCGCGGCGGCAGCTCGGCGACGCGCCTGCCCGGAACGTCGGCGGCGGGCGCGCCGGCCGCAGCTGCGGCCGCGGCGGGCACGCCGGTGGGGGTGATGGCCGGCTCGGTCATGGGGCACTCTACTCGTCGCCGTGGCCGACCGCCACCGCGGAATGGACACCGAACCGGCGCCCCCGGGCACCTGCCGACAGCGCAGGGTCGACAGCGCAGGGCGGTTCGCGTAGGGCCGTCAGCGTAGCGTCGTCAGCGGAGGGCCGTCAGCGGAGGGCCGTCAGCGGAGGGCCGTCAGC
>CAZBZU010000014.1:19228-23251 GCA_964496495.1 uncultured bacterium | reverse complement strand
CGTCAGCGGAGGGCCGTCAGCGGAGGGCCGTCAGCGGAGGGCCGTCAGCAGTGCCGCCACCGCCGCCTGCGGCGCGTCGGGGTCGGCGCGTACCACGGTCGCCCCGAAGGCGCCGTGGGGCGTGGCGGCGTCCGCCAGCGCCACCAGCCGGTCGGCCCTGCGCCAGCCGAGCGCCATGCTGTACCCCCCCGAGCCATCCGGGGTGGAGAGCTCCGCTCCTACCAGCTCGAGGTCCGGCGCGGGCAGGCCGGCCGCTCGCAACGCCTCGCCGGTCGCCAGCCAGCTGTCGTCGACCGCGGCCAGCAGCGCCAGCGCGGCCGGCCAGGCGGCGGCGCGGCCGGGGCCCGACGCCGGCTCGGTCGCGGGACGCTTGGGCGTCAGGGCGCCCCCGAGGCGCTCCCGCTCGTCAGCCCCCCAGCGCAGCGGCGCGGCCTCCGTGCCGCCCGCCTCCGGCGCCGGCGGGGCCGGGTAGGCGGCATCCGCCGGGTCATGGTCCGCGATCTCGGCGGCGATCCCGGCTCCGTCCAGAGCGGGCCTCAGCACGTCCACGGCGCCGCGCCGCTCGGCGGCGGCGGTCAGCAGCAGCCGGTCCCTGGCGCGGGTGAGGGCGACGTAGAGCAGGCGACGCGCCTCCGCCTCCTCGCGCCGGCGCTGCCGGGCTCTCAACAGCGTGTAGAGCGCCGGCTCCAGCGGCTCGCCGCCTGCGTCCAGCGGGCGCATCGCGACCCCCAGCCGGCGGTCGAAGAGCATCGCGGGGGCGTCCCGGCGGCTGCCGCGCTCCAGGTCGGCCACCACCACCAGCGGCCACTCCAGGCCCTTGCTGCGGTGGATCGTCAGGAGCGTCACCGCGCCCTCCGCCTGCAGCGTCGGCCGCGGCACCTCGACCCCGGCGCGCAGCAGCCGCCGAAGCCGACGGGTGACGCTGAAGGCATCGCCCAGGCCGCTCGCGAGTGAGCGGACCAGCTCCAGGAAGCCGCTCCAGTCGGCGAGACGCCGCGGCGCGCCCGGCATGGCCGCCAGGACCGCGGTGTAGCCGGTGAGGCTGTCGGCCAGCTGCAGCCGCCGGACGGCGTCCCAGTCGGGCGTGCGCAGCAACTCGCGGAGCGCGTCGCGGGCGGCGGCGAGCGGCGGCTCGGGAGCGTCGGAGCCGTCCAACGCCTGCCACCACGGCAGCTTCCGCCGTCCGGAGCGCCGCGCCGCATCGTCCGCCTGCGGGAGCGCCCGCGCGAAGCGGTAGAGCGTGCCGTCGTCGACCGCCATGAAGGGACCGCGGAGCAGCGCCGCCAGCGCGAGGTCGTCACCGGGGTCGGCCAGGAAGCGCAACACCGCCAGCGCGTCCTTGGCCTCCCGGGTGTCCAACAGGTTGCCCCCACCGCTGTGCACGGCCGGGACGCCCAGCGCCGGCAGGATCTCGCCGTAGACGGCGAGCGGTTGCCAGGTTCGGGTGAGGACCGCGATGTCGTCCGGGCGCAGCGGCCGAGTCTGCCCGCGGGCGTCATCCCACACCGGCGTGCCGGCATCGAGCAAGGCCTTGAGGGTGCGGCCGATGATGCGCGCCTCGCTCACCTGACGCTGCGCCTTGCTGCCGCCGCCGCGCAGCAGCCTGAGGCTGACGTGGGGCCCGGGGTGCGGGGCCTCGGCGCGGGTGGCCGCCAGCGGCTGATGGAGCTCCCCCAGCACGCTCTCGAAGGTGTGGTTGAGGGTGGCCGTCAACGCGCCGTGGGCGCGGAAGCTACGGTCGAGCGCCACCTCGGCCCCGCCCGGCGCCGAGCGGATGCGCGCGCGCCAGCGCCGGAACACCGCCACGTCGGCGCCACGGAAGCCGTAGATGCTCTGCTTCTCGTCGCCGACCACCGTCACCGTCATGCCGCCGCACATTCGCTCGAGGAGCTGCTCCTGCACCGGATTGGTGTCCTGGAACTCGTCGACCAGCACGGCCTTCCAGCGCGAGGCGTAGTGGGCGCGCACCGGAGCGTCCTCGAGCGCGCGCAGGGCGTGGACCTCGAGATCGGCGAAGTCGAGCACGCGCCGGCGCCGCTTCTCCGCCGCCAACGCCTGCTGCACGGCCTGGAAGGCGCTCTGCAGGTGGGGCAGAAGCTCGGCCAGCCGCTCGTCGGCCACTCCGCTGGCGAGGGTGACCAGGCCCTCCGCGAGCGCCTCGCGGGTGGCGCCCCGCAGAAGGCGCAGGGCGTCCTTGACGGCGTCCAGCTCGCCGCCGGGCCAGGCCGCCTGCCGGCCGCCCCGCAAGGGCACGCCCTGCAGCGCCGCGAGCCCGGCCTCCACCTCACCGCGCTCGAGCCGTGCCAGGCCGTCGGCCGCCTGGCCGCGCGCCAGCTCGATCTTGTCGTCATCGGCCCCGCGGGAGCTCCGCACCAGCCGCTGCGCATCCGTCCAGCCCGCTGCGCTCGTGAGCGCGCGCAGCGCCTCGCGTCGGGCGGCCGCCAGCGTCTCGCCCCAGCTCTCGGGACCGCGCTCGAAGGCCGCGCGGGCATCCGCGGGAGCGGCCAGCAGCGCCTGCAGGGCCGCCCGCACGTCGGGGTAGGCGAGCGCTTCGAACACCTCGGAGGGAAGCGCGGCGAGGGCGTCGTCGAGCCGCTCGGCCAGCCACAGCTGGCCCTCGAGGTCGTCGAGCACGCTGAAGTCGGCCGGCACCCCGGCCGCACCCGGGTGGTCGCGGCAGATGCGCGCCGCCAGCGCATGCAGCGTGCTGATCTGCGCCGCCTCGAGCGCCGCCGCCCCCGGGCGGGCGGACGTCGACCCGGCGACCAGCGCGCGGATGCGCGCCCGCAGCTCGGCTGCGGCGCGCTCGGTGAAGGTCACGGCCACCACCTGCAGCGGGTCCAGGCCGCTCTCCAGGTGGTAGAGGAAGCGGTGCGCCAGCATGTGGGTCTTGCCCGTTCCGGCGCCGGCCACCACCGCCACGCTGCCGGGATGGGTGGCCGCCCGCCGCTGCTCGGGGAGCAGGCCGTCGCCGGCGGGACTCACCGCTCGCGCTCCTCGGGCGCGCCTCCGCTCGGCCCTTCATCGCTCCCGGCCGCGCCACTCGGGGCGGTGAGGGAGCCGGCGCTCCGCATGCGCTCCGTGCGCGGCCCCTTGCGGCACAGCAGGTCGAAGTCGCAGGTCCGGCAGGCGGTCAGGTCGACGTCCGGGGCGACCGGATAAGCGCCGGTCGAAAGCATGGCGTGGGCTCGCTCGGCGAAGGCGTCGAGCTCCTTGGCGAGGCCGGGATCGACCCGCACCTCATCCAACACCTCGGCCTTGGTGAGCGAGTAGTACTCGGCGCCGGCCACCTGCTCGCCACCGAACAGGGCGGGCGCGGCCGCCTCGGCATAGAGGGGCAGCTGGAGATCGAGCCTGGCCTTCCCCGCGGCGTCCTGCACGCCCGGAGGAGGGGTGGCACGGGTCTTGTAGTCGACCAGCACCAGACCTCCGCGGCGCCGGTCGACACGGTCCACCACCCCGCCGACGGGGAAGCCCCGCCAGCTCGGCGGCGGCGACCCCGGCTCGGGGAAGCGCCGTTCCAGGGCCAGCACCTCCGCCCCATCGGGCAGGAGGCCGGGGCTCAAGATGACGCGCCGCAGCTGCTCCCGGTGCTGGTGCCGCCGCTGCGGCCAGGCGGGCACCGCCGGCGCGCCCACGGCCTCCTCGGCCGCCGCGAAGGCGGCGTCGAGGGCGGCGGCGGCCCGCTCACGCACGGCGGCCGCGCCGGCTGCGGGGCCGGCCGCCTCGAGCCCCGCGCGCAGCGCCAGCTCCAGCGCCTTGTGGTAGAGCCTGCCGCGCAACAGCGGGGTGACGTCCTCGTCGGCCTCCTCAGGCTCCCTCAGGCCGAGCGGGCCGCGGGCGAGCCAGCGGAACGGGCACTGCCCCAGGTCGAGGAGCTGGGTGGCGCTGAACACGTGCGCCTCCTCCGGGAAGCGCTCGCCCACCACGCCGTCGAACGCGTCCGGCGCGCTCGCCTCCTCGCGCCGCCGCTCCACCCGCCAGGCATGGCGGGCGTGGGCCAGGACCGCGTCGGCGGCGCCG
>CAZBZU010000014.1:15161-19128 GCA_964496495.1 uncultured bacterium | reverse complement strand
GCGCCGTCCGCAGCGCCGTCCGCAGCGCCGTCCGCAGCGGCCGGCAGCAGCATGCGCCGGCGGCGCCAGTCCTCGTCGCTGGCGGCCGGCTGGGGCCCGGGCGTGCGCGGCACGAGCCCAAGCGCCGCGATGTAGGGGCTGGCGTCGCCACTATCCTCGGGGTAGCTCAGCGTGAGGCTGGCGTGCTGGCCTTCCGCGGCGAGCGTCCACAGCACGGCTCGGAAGGACAACGCCTCGCGGCGTGCGGCCTGCGCCGCCCCTTCCAGCGGTAGCCCCGCCGCCGTAGCGTCCCGCCGCTCGACGAAGTCGAGCACCGGGTCGTCGCGCACCGGCCTGGGCAGCACGCCCTCGGCGGCGCCAAGCACGTACACGTGGCGGAAGCGCGCGCCGTAGCTCGCCAGCGGGGTGTGCAGGGTCACGCCCTGCTGGTTGCGCTCTCCCCGGACGGCGAGCAGCGTCAGCAACGCCTCGAGCTCGCGGATGAACGCGGCCCGGCCGAGCGGCTCGTCCGCGGGACGCCCGAGCGGCTCGGCGGCCACCGCCAGGCGTTGGAAGGCGATCGCGTCGCCGCCGGCGAGGGCCGGGGTCGGCGGCGCGGGCAGCGGGCCGCCCGCAGCGGCCTCACCGGCCTCCGGCAAGCGCAGGCCGAAGGCGGTCCAGGCGCCGCGGAGCGCAGCCAGCAGCTCGCCGCGGGTGGCGGTCGGCGGCCAGCGCAAGGCCTGCGTGCGGGGCTCGAGCCCTTCCCACGCCTCGGCGCCGTGCGTGTGGTTGCGACGCGCCTCATCCCACACGGCCGGCGCCAGCCCCCCGGCGAGCGGGTGCTGCAGCAGCCGCGCGGTGGCCTCGAAGGGCAGCTCCTCGCGCACTGCCTCCAGCAGCTGCGCGGTCCAGGCGCCGACACGCGTGTCACGCAGCGGCGTGGCGTAGGCCACGCTCACCGGCAGCTCGAGCTCCCAGCCGAGGTCCCGTACCAGCGGCCCGTAGTCCACCTCGTTGCGCGCGACCAGCGCGATGTCGCCCGGCGGCACGCCGGCCAGCAGCAGCTGCTTGACCTCGCCGAGCACGTAGCGCACCTCGGCGTCGCGGGAGCCGAAGCGCAGCGCCCGGCGGTCGGTGGCGCCACCGCACTCCGCGAGCGGGATGGCATGGTCCGGCGGCCCGGAGCGCTCGCCCGGGGTGGGGCCGACGGCGGCGGGCGGCGGCGTCCGGCCGTCCGCCGGCACCTCGCGCACCCGCCAGCCGCGCTCCGCGAGCGCGGCGGCCACGGCACGGTTGTCCTCGAACACGGCGTCGGGCCCGGCAGGCAGCACCAGCCGGCTGCCAGGCCCCGCCACCGCCGCCAGCAACGCCACCTCCGCCTCGCCGATCCGGGGGTAGCCCGCCACGTGAAGCCGCAACGGGCCAGGCCCGCGGTTCCCGCCGCCATCTCCAGCGACATCTCCACCGGCGCCGCCATTCGTGCCGCCAGCAGCACCGCCGCCACCCGAATCACCGCCACCCGGATCACCGCGACGCTCCCACGCGATCGCCCGCCACGACGCCTCCGCCGGGTCCACCAGGCCGGCGTCGCTCAGACGGCCGCGGTAGGCGCGCACCACGCCCAGCACCCCGGCCAGCCTGGGGGAGGCGCCGTCGTCGATGGGCCCGGCCGCTGCCGGCAGCCCGGCGCGCAGCACCTCGCGCACGGTCGCGGCCATGGCGCGCGCGGTGCCATCCACGTCGTCGACCTGCAGGACCTGCGCGACCGCCCAGCGAAGCGCCCGCCACCGCGCCAGGACGGGCGCGAGCTGGAGCCCTTGCGGGCGCAGCAGCCTGCGGGCGAGGCCATCGAGCGAGAGCGCGGAGGCGCCGGCCGCGTGGGCGGCGCGCGCGTTGGGGGTGATCGCCAGGGCGCCGCCCAACGCCGGCACGACGCTTCCCGGCGGCACCAGCAGCACCTCGGGCGCCCCGGGCGGCGTGCCCTCACCCGGCGTACCGACACCCGGCGTACCGACACCCGGCGTACCGACACCCGGCGTACCGGCACCCGGCGTACCGGCGTCGTCGTGGCTCACGCGGCTCCTCCTCGCCGCCGCCAGGCGTACGGCGGCGACTCCGCTACGGTACCGCGGCGTCGAGCCCGCCCGCCTGCCTCATGAGAGCCGCCGCCCGGTCGCGTTAAGGGCCCCTGGCCCAGCCTTGCTTGTTGCTCATGCAGCGGCTGCCTATCCTCCGACAAGGCTCGCGGGCCCAGCGACAGCTCGGTCCTCGACCTCGATGCCCAGGATCCCGCCGCCGGCTGGAGCGGGCAGCGCGGCCGGCAGCCCGCCGGCCGACCCCTCGACCCGGAGCTGCACATGAAGCATCTCGAAACCTTCCCTATCGATCGGAGCGCCCGCCGCCGCGGCCGACCATGGGCCTGGCTGCAGCGCCTGCTACCCACCTCGCCGGTGCGCCGCGCGAGCGCCTCTCGGCCGCAGCGCGCAACGTCGACCGGCGGGGGCGTCGGCCGCCCGCCCGCGCGCGCCTACGATCACCTCGTCGGTCTCTACACCAAGGCCTCGACCCTGCGCGACTGCGCCCTGGTCGAGACGCGCGTCGGAGAGGACGCGCTGTCGTACGGCGACGCCGTCCGCGCCGGACAGCACTTCGACTACAGCCGCCACTACCTCCGTCGCGCCCGGGAGACCGAGGCCAGCATCGACCTCGAGCTCGCCCGCCTGCGGCACCAGGGCGATGACTGGGAGAGCCTCTCGCGCGCGGCATTGACGCGCGCCCGCGAGCGGCTCTACGGGTCGCCGGACCTCGGCGGGCGGCCGCAGGTCCCCTAGCTCGCCCCGCCCGCCGCCGCCCCGACCCCGTCGTCCCGGCCCCGTCGTCCCGGCCCCGTCGTCCCGGCCCCGTCGCCCGCGGGGCCGGGACATCCGGCACCGGTGCCACGGCCTAGAGTGATCCATGGCCACGCACACCCCCGCGGCAGCAGGCGCGGCGGTCGCTGACGACGTCGCCCGCCTCGATGCGGCGCTGCGCGCCGAGGGCACCCCCGAGAGGGCGGAGCAGGAGAAGCGCTACCTCAAGAGCGAGCTCGCGCACTACGGGGTCACCGTGCCGGCCAACCGGCGGGTGGTGCTGGCCTTCCTGCAGGAGCGGCGGGAGCGCGTCGGCGCCGAGTTCACCTCCGGTGAGCTGCAGGCGCTGACCGAGGCGCTGTGGGCACGCGGCGTCTTCGAGCTGCGCTTCGCGGCGACCGAGCTGCTCACCGCTCGCGCCGGCGACCTCGACCTCGAGGATCTGGATTGGCTCGAGCCGCTGCTGCGCCGCTCGCACACCTGGGCGCTCATCGACGGGCTGGCCGTCGACGTGGTGGGACCGCTGCTGGAACGCCATCCCCAGGCCGCCGACGCCATCCGCGACCGCTGGATCCGCGACGACGACTTCTGGATCCGCCGGACCGCGCTGCTCACCCTCCTGCGGCGGCTCAAGCGCGGCGACGACGACGCCTTCGCACGCTTCACCGCGCTGGCCGACCCGCTACTGGAGGAGAAGGAGTTCTTCATCCGGAAGGCCATCGGCTGGTGTCTGAGGGACTACGGCAAGCGCCGCCCGGAGAGCCTGGCGGCGTGGCTCGAGCCCCGCAAGACGCGCGCCTCCGGGCTCACCCTGCGCGAGGCGACGAAGCACCTGCCCGACGAGCTGAAGGCGCAGCTGCTGCCGCCGCGCCGCCGATCCGGCGCCTGAGCCGGCCGCCACCGTCTCACTCCACGCGCGGCACCTTCGAGGAGTGCAGCGGCACCCCGGGTGGGATGCCCCGCGCCTCCGCCAACGCCAGCGCCAACCGCTGCACGACCACCGCGAGGGGCAGCGCCGCGACGACCTCGTCCGCTCGGGGCAGGCCGACCCGCAAGGCGGCGCCGGCACCTGGCGGCTCCGCGCCGTCGGCCGACGGCGCGGCGGGTCCGGTGGGCGCGGCGTCGCCGGAGGGCGCGGC
>CAZBZU010000014.1:0-15061 GCA_964496495.1 uncultured bacterium | reverse complement strand
CGCCGGAGGGCGCGGCAGCCACGGCAGCGTCCGCGGCGGCATCGGCAGCATCGGCAGCATCGGCGGCATCGGCGGCATCGATGAGGACGGCCGGGCTGCCCGCGCCGGCCAGCTCGCCCGCCAGGCGGCGCACCAGCTCGCCCGTGCCGCCGGCCGCCGTCAGCGCGACCACCCCCAGACGGCTCCCCGCCGCCTCGAACGGGCCGTGCCGGAACTGCCCCGCCTCCAGCGCCAGGCAGGGCGCCCGGGTCAGCTCGCTCAGCAGCACCGCCGCGTAGCCCGCCAACCCCGCCAGCGGGCCGCGGCCGGTCACGGCGATGGCGTCGACCCCGCGCAGCAAGGAGGCGGCCTGCTGAAGCCGCGGCAGCGGCGCCAGGGCGGGCTCGAGCGAGGGCGGCAGCTCGCGCGCATCGACCGCCACGCCGAGCTTGCCGGCCAGCAAGAGGAGCGCCGCCAGGGTGGAGGTGAAGGAGCGGGTGGCCGGGAGGGCGCGCTCCGGCCCGCCCGGGATGATGCCGGCGCCGGCCCGTCCCAGCGGGCTCTCGGGGTCGAGCGTGAGGCCGTAGAGCCCGGTCGCGCCGCGCTGCAGCAGCCGCGCGACCTCGATCGAGGCGCCCGACCGGCTCACCAGCAGCAGCGGACGGACCGGCAGCGCGGCTCCGTAGTGCAGCTGCTCGGACGCGGCCAGCGCCCACACCCGCAGCCCCGCGGAACGCAGCACCGTGGCGGCGATCTGCCCGGCGTGATGCGACGCCCCCATGCCCACGATCAGCAGCTCGCCGGAGGCGCGCACGTCGGCCGCCAGGGCATCCATCTGCCAGGCCAGCGCGCCGTCACGCAGCGTGGCCTCCAGCGCTCCCGCCTGCCCCGCGATCTCGCGGCGCAGCGCCGCGCTCGTCTCCAGCTCCCGTGCGCGCGCGTCCATGTCCTTCCCTTCTGGTCGCCGGCGTCGCGCCCGCGTCAGACGCCGCTGTGGCTTCGACTCGGGGTTCCGGCGCCTGCCAGCAGCTCGACCACCGTCGCCTCGCCCTGCCCCACGCCCACGCACAGCGTCGCCAGGCCGTAGCGCATCGCCCGTCCCGCGGCGGCGCGCTGCCGCATCGCGTGCAGCAGCGTGGTGAGGATGCGCGCGCCGGAGCAGCCCAGCGGGTGGCCCAGCGCGATGGCGCCCCCGTTCACGTTGGTGATCGCCTCGCTCAACCCGAGCTCACGCATCACCGCGATCGACTGCACCGCGAAGGCCTCGTTCAGCTCCACCAGATCGAGGTCCTCCACCCGCAAGCCGCTGCGCGCCAGCGCCTTGCGCGTCGCTCCGATCGGCCCCAGGCCCATCACGCGCGGGTCGACGCCTGTCGCTCCCGACGCCAGCCAGCGCGCCATGGGCGGTACCCCGAGCGCCTCCGCCGTCTCGGCCGCCATCAGCACCAGCGCTGCGGCGCCGTCGTTGACGCCGCTGGCGTTGCCGGCCGTGACGGTGCCGCCGGGGCGGAAGGCGGGCCTCAGCGCCGCCAGCTGCTCGAGGTCGGTATCGAGCAGGTAGCGCTCGCCCTCACGGCGGTAGCGCGGGTGCTCGTCCACTGCCACCACTCGCGGCTCACCGCGGCGCCGCGGGATGGTGACCGGCACGATCTCGTCCACGAAGCGGCCGCCGTCGATGGCAGCGACCGCGCGAGCGTGGCTCTGCAGCGCGAAGCGGTCCTGCTCCTCGCGGCCGATCTCGCCCCCGCTGACGTCCCCGGCGCAGGACCGTCGGTACACGTTCTCGGCCGTCTCCCCCATCGCCTCGAGCGGGTAGAGCGCCTCCAGCGCCGGGTTGGGGTAGCGCCAGCCGAGGGTGGTGTCCCAGGCGGTGACGTTCCCCGACGGGCCGAAGGGGCGAGCGTTCTTCGGCAGCGAGTAGGGCGCCCGCGTCATGCTCTCCACCCCGCCCGCCACGAACACGTCCCCCTCACCCAGGGCGATCGCACGCGCCGCCTGGTTCACGGCATTCAGGCCGCTGGCGCAGAGCCGGTTGACGGTGACCCCGGCCACGCTGTCCGGCAGGCCGGCCAGCAGCAGTGCCATGCGCGCCACGTTGCGGTTGTCCTCGCCGGCCTGGTTGGCACAACCCAGGTAGACCTCCTCGACGCGCTCGGGAGGCACCCCGGCGCGCGTTACCGCCTCCCTGACCACCAGCGCAGCCAGGTCGTCGGGCCGCACCTCGGAGAGCGCGCCGCGGATCCGCCCGATGGGCGTTCGTACGGCGCTGACGATGACCACCTCACGGGCAGGGGTGGAGCGGACGCGGTCCATGGGCTCCACGGTAGCGCAGCGCCCGGCCCACCGACTCGGCGCCCCGCGTGGGCGCGCCGCGGCCCGGCCTCCGTCAGCGGGGACAAGCGACCCTGCCGGCGAGCGTCGCCACCGTCTATGATCACGGCGAACGGGTTCTTTGGTTTTTTGGACCCTGTGGAGCGAGCGATGGACCTGACGAGGCGCCAGGAAGCCTTCATCCGCAACCTCGTGGACCTCTACCGCGAGCAGGCCGAGCCCATCCACTACCCGCTGCTGGCGGAGCGCCTGGGTGTGAGCCCTTTCACCGCCTACGACATGCTGCGCCTGCTCGAGGAGCGCGGCTACGCTCGTTCCGAGTACCACCTCGACGAAGGCAAGCGCCAGCCCGGGCGCTCGATCATCGTGTTCGCGCCCACGGCGAAGGCGCACCAGCTCATGGCCGAGCTCGGCGCGGACCTGCCGGCGGCCGACTGGGAGAAGGTCAAGGAGGTGCTGCTGGAGCGGTTGCGCAGCGGCCGCTTCGAGGACACCGAGCTGGCCGCCGAGGTCCTGGCGCGCGTCCCGCAGGACGACTCGCCGGTGCTGCGTTACTGCACCGAGGTGGCGACCGTGCTGATGCTGCGGCTGTGGCGCTCGGGACGCTGGCGCAGCGCCAGCGCCTACCTCAAGGCGCTGCTCTTCTCGGCGAAGGCGGCCACGCGCGAGAGCCTGCTGCTGCTGGGCGGCTTCGCGCTGGGTGCGCTGGCGGACCAGGAAGGCGTCGACGGCACCTGGGCCGACGAGGTCTCGGGGCACACCGAGACCTACCTGGGTTACGTGAGCGGCATGGACACGGACGCCTGCCGCCAGCTCGCAGCCAACCTCAACGCGGTGCTGGCGCCGCTCCTGGGCAGCGGCGAGGCGGGGACGTGAGGCTCGAATGGCGGACCTCCCGGTCATAATTTTTGGTTTCTCGGGGCACCGCGGGCACGCTGCCCGTGAGAGAGAGGCCGAGCCATGAAGCGCGTGGCGCGACTCGCGCTCGACAGGAGCTGGCTGATCATCGCCGCCTTCGCGGTGGTGACGCTCGCCCTGGGGTTGGGCCTGACACGGGTGGGCCTCGACGACTCCATCGCGGCCCTGTACCCGGACAGCTCGCCGGTGACCGCCCTCCACCACCAGGTGGAGCGGACCTTCGGCACGGGCAAGCTCATGGTCGCCGTGCTGGAAGGCGACATCTACACGCCCGAGGCACTCGCCGACCTCGAGCGGGTCACCACCGCCCTGCAGCGCGTCCCCGGCGTCCAGCGGGTCACCAGCGCCGCCAACGCCACCCGCATGACCGACGATGGCGGCCTCCTGCGCATCGAGAACGTCATCGGCCCCCGGCACCTGGATCCGCAGGACATCGCCGGCCTCCGCAGCTTCCTGCAGACCTCCGAGCTCTACGGTCACGGCCGCCTCGTGAACGCCGCGGGCACGGCGGCCTCGGTCATCCTGCAGGTCTCCGACCAGGCGAGCTCGCGCGCGGTCGTCCCCGAGATCGACCGGGTGCTGGCCTCCGACTGGCCCGGGCCCGCCCACCTCGCCGGGGCTCCCCTGTTCGAGGTGGCGATGCATGACATCGCCAGTCGGGACCTGCCGCTGCTCTGCGGCCTGGCCGGGCTGCTCATCCTGGCGCTGCTCTACCTGAACTTCCGGAGCATGCGCGGGGCGCTCCTACCGATGTTGACGGTGCTGACCGGCCTGGTGTGGTCGATAGGCGCCATGGGCTGGCTCGGCGCCCGGCTCACCGCCCTCAACGTCATCGCGCCGGTCGCCATCCTCGCCGTCGGCAGCTCCTTCTCGCTGCACCTGCTGGGGCGCTACGTCTACGACCTGGCGATGGGGCGCGACAAGGACGAGGCGATCGAGCTGGCCGTCAGCGAGACCGGGCTCGGCGTGCTCATCTCGGGCATCGCCATCGCCGCCGCCATGTGCACGCTGGTGCTCTCCTCCATCCCCACCGTACGCGCGCTCGGCCTGGTCACGGCCGGAGGCGTGGTCACCGCGCTGGCCGCCTCGCTGCTGCTGCTCCCTGCCATCCTGCACCTGCTGCCGCCACCGAAGCAGGTGCCGAAGCACGACGCGTCGAGGGCGATCAGCAGGCGCCTGGGCCGGCTCTCGCGCTTCGTCGCCCGCCACCGCTGGGCCATCCTCGCGGCCGCCGCGGCGCTGGCGGCCTGCGCCGGCTTCGGCGCCAGCCGCATCGTCCCGAACACCGCGGTGCTCAGCTACTTCCGCAAGGACTCCTCCGTCAGGCAGAGCTACGACGTGGTCGAGCGGACCTTCGGCGGCGCGAGCCAGGTCGAGGTGCTCGTCACCGGCGACATCGCCGATCCCACGCTGCTGCGCGCCATGCTCGCCTTCGAGCAGGGCGTCGACGCCATCCCCGAGGTGGGCTTCAGCACCTCCATCGCCGACGTCATCCGGACCATCAACCAGGCCCTCACCGGCGAGCGCGGCCTGCCCGCCACCCGCCAGGCGGTGGCCCAGGAGCTGCTCGTCTACCAGATGTCCGGCGACGTCGGCGACATCACCCAGTTCATGACGCTCGACGCCACCCAGGGCATCATCCAGATCACCACCGGCGCCAGCTCGACGCACGAGCTGCACCGCGTCTACGACGCCATCCGGCAGGTGGCAGCGAGAACCATCGCAGGACGCGCGGAGCTCGGCTACACGGGGCTCTCGCTGCTGCAGCTCGCCATCGAGAAGGCGCTGCTGCACGACTTCATCGTCAGCCTCACGCTGGCGATCCTGGTGGTCGTGATCGTCGACAGCCTGGTGCGCTCGTTGCCGGCGGCGCTGGTGACGATCCTCGCACTGCTGGTGACGATCGCCCTGCAGTACGGCGCCCTGGGGTACCTCGGCATCCCGCTGGACCTCGCCACCATGCTCCTCGGCGCGCTCGCCATCGGCGTAGGCGACTACGCCATCCACCTCACGGTCCGTTACATGGAGGAGCGCCGGCGCGGCCACGACCCGGAGGTCGCCATGGAGCGGAGCGTGACCACCTCCGGCCGCTCCATCGTCTTCACCGCCCTGACGCTCGGAGCCGGCTTCGCCGCGATGATCTCAAGCAGCTTCGTGCCCATTCGCACGCTCGGCGCGCTCATGGTCTTCACCGTGGCGTCGATCGGCATCATGTCGCTCACGCTGCTCCCGGCCGCCTGCCTGATCTTCCTACGCCACCCTGGCTCGCCCCGTGCCACCCCTCGGGAGGTGTCCAAGCATGCCTAGGCACACGTTCCTCAGCCTGCTCGCCGTGCTCTGCGTCGCGGCCGGCGCCGCCCATGGCTACGCCCAGACGTACACCACGGGAGCGGCCGTCATGGCCGCCGTCGACGCCCGACCCGCGCCGAAGGCCCTGATCTCCACCATGACCATGACCATCACCTCCCGCTCGGGACAGTCCCTCACCCGGACGATGCGCATCTGGTCCGCCGACGGCGGCGACAGCGAGGTCGTCAAGTTCACGGCGCCCGCCGACATCGCCGGGTCGGGCTTCCTGTCCCTCAAGCGTGCGGACGGCAGCACCGACGCGATGGTCTACCTCCCGGCCCTGGACCGCACACGACGCATCGCCGGGAGCCAGAAGCAGCAGGCCTTCTTCGGATCGGACTTCTCCTACGAGGACATCAGCGACCTGCAGACCGGCACCCACGAGACCTACGACAACGAGCTGCTGAAGGTCGATCCCGGCCCGGTGTACGTGGTGCAGGCGACGCCCAGGCCGGGCACCGACACGTCCTACAGCAAGCTCGTGCTACACGTGCCGGAAGCGACCCTCATCCCCAGCCGGATCGAGTTCTACCGGGCCGGCGCGCTCCTCAAGGTCATGACCATCGGCAAGACCACGGTGGTGGACGGCTACACCCTGCCCAGCGAGATGCGCATGGCATCGGCGTCCGGCGGCTCGACCACCACCCTGCAGCAGAGCGACGTCAGCGTCGCCGCGTCCATCCCCGCCGAGGTCTTCACCGAGCGCTTCCTGACGAGGTGACCATGCGACGCATCCTGGCATCCCTCCTGCTCCTCGGCCTGGGAGCGGCCGCCGGCGCCCAGACCGGCTTCCACCTCGGCGGGAAGGTCACCACCACCTTCGGCGCCGCCTTCGACGGCACCATCCCCGTCGCGTCCGCGCGGCTCGAGCTCCACGCCACCGGCGACGTCGGCTCCGGGATCCTCCCGGACGCCAGCTTCGAGGCCGAGCTCATCGCCGGCTACGACGGCGCCGGAAGCGGTACCGACGTGCATCTCGGAAAGGCGTACGCCACCCTCTACCTCGGCGACATCGACCTCATCGTCGGCCAGCAGATCGCCTTCTGGGGCTCCACCGACGCCGTCAACCCGGAGGACGTCCTGAACCCGCGCGACCTCCGCTTCCCCGTCGCCGACCCGGCCGACCAGCGCATCCCCACCCCCATGATCCGCGCGATCGTCCACGACCGCCAGGACGCCCTCAAGCTCGACCTGGTGCTCCTGCCCGTCTTCCGGGCCTCGGAGGAGCCGGGCACGGCCTGGCAGGCCGGCGGCACCATCAGCCTCCCGCTGCCGCCCGGCGTCACCGTGGTCGGCCAGGCCCCGACGCAGGACGACCTGCCCGCCGCCAGGCTCGCCAACGTCCAGTTCGGCGCCCGCGTCACCCTCGACCTCGACGCCCTCAGCGGCGGCGACGTCAGCCTGGCCTACATCCACGGCATCCGCACCACGCCCACCGTCAGCGTCACCACCGTGCCCACCTCCACCCCCGGGCAGGTGCTCGTGCGGAGCGTCCTCGACTACGACCGCTACGACCTGCTCGGCGCCGACTTCTCCCTCGCCACCGCGCACGCCGTGTTCCGCGGCGAGGCCGCCGCCACCTTCACCCACGACCCCGACGGCACCGACCCGACCATCGGCAACCCCGGCTACCAGGCCGTCCTCGAAGCCGAGCACACCTTCCCGAGCGGAGCCACCGCTACCCTCGAGGGCATCCTCGAGCACGTGGGCGCCGATAAGGGCCGGGACAACGCCACCACCACCTTCAGCTCCCTCGCCACCATCGCGTACGACGCCGGCCCGCGCCTCAGCGCCCAGGCCGCCTGGCTCCACGACTACAGCGACGGCAGCGGCATGGTTCGTCCGGGCCTCAGCTACACCTTCGCCGGCGGCGTCACCGGCGACGCCGAGCTCTACCTCTTCTACGGCCGCGACGGCAGCCGCTACGGCAGCTGGCGCCACGACAGCCAGCTGCGTGTCGCGCTGACGTACGCTTTCTGAGGGCACGGGCGGCCGCCGCGACGGCAGCCGCTCACCCGAGCCGCAGCCACCTGAAGCCTCCGCAGCTCCGGGCCACACGGTAGGCGCCGTCGATATGACTGGCGTAGACGCGCGCGCCCTCGTCGGCGGCGCGCGCGGTCAGCCTACGCTTGCTCGCGGCCATGGCGGCGGGGTCCGCCCAGCGCACGTCGGGCCCTCCTCCGCGGAGCTCCACGGGGTGGTGGAACAGGTCGCCCACCAGGTACACCACGTCGTCCCCCACCTGGGCGCGCACCAGCTGGTGACCGGGGGACTCCCCGGGCGCCGGCACCAGCGCCAGGCCGTCACCCAGGTCGATGTCCTCGCCGGGCTCGGCGCTCGTGAGGCTGAGAAGGTCGCGCGCCTCCACCACGCCGACCGTGCGGTCGACGAGCGGCCCGGCCTCCGCCGCTGCCGGGGGCCAGTCGCCGCGTCCCAGGTAGTGCCGGGCGCCGGCGAACAGCGGCCGCAGGCGGCCGTCCACCAGGTGCGTGAGGCCGCCGTAGTGGTCGAAATGCAGATGGGTGAGAACGACGTCGGTGACGTCCCCGGGCGCGATGCCGCGGTCCTCGAGCTGCACCGCCAGCGGCGGCGGCGCCTGGTAGTTCGGCAGCTGGTAGGCCGCGGGCGTGTCGGCGGGATCGTAGTGCGGAGCGTCGACCAGCACCGAGCGCCCGGGAAGCGCCAGGTGGAAGGCCTGCACCGGGATCGCCGCGGGGCCCCCTTCCGCCAGACCCGCCGCCTCCGGACCGTAGGCGTCGGCCAGGTCGAAGCGCAGGCGGGCGATCTCGAGAACGGTGACGGCTACCCGGTCCATGGCGGCTCCCGGCGGGCGCTACTGCTCGAGCACCAGCGCGAACATCAGCGGCGCCACGATGGTGGCGTCGGACTCGACGATGAAGCGGGGCGTGTCGACGGCCAGCTTGCCCCAGGTGATCTTCTCGTTGGGCACGGCCCCGGAGTAGGAGCCGTAGCTGGTGGTGGAGTCGCTGATCTGGCAGAAGTAGGCCCACATCGGCACGCCGGCGCGTCCCAGGTCCTGGTGCAGCAGGGGCACCACGCAGATGGGGAAGTCGCCGGCGATGCCGCCGCCGATCTGGAAGAAGCCGAGGCTGCGCGACGCCGCGATCCGGGTGTACCAGTCGGCCAGGTAGGCCATCGCCTCGACGCCGCTCTTCACCACCTGCGGATCGCGAATCTCGCCGTCGATGAGATGCGCCGCGAACATGTTGCCGGTGGTGGAGTCCTCCCAGCCGGGCGTGACGATGGGCAAGTCCTTCTCCGCGGCGGCCACCAGCCAGGAGTCGGCCGGGTCGATCTGGTAGTGCTCCTCCAGCGCGCCGGAGCGGATGAGGCGGTAGAGGAACTCGTGGGGGAAGCGGCGCTCCCCCGCCCGCTCGGCCGCGCGCCACTCCTCCAGCAGCGCGTCCTCGAGGCGACGCATGGCCTCCTCCTCGGGGATGCAGGTGTCGGTGACGCGGTTCATGTGGCGCTCGAGGAGCCCTCGCTCCTCCTGGGGCGTCAGGTCGCGGTAGTGCGGAACGCGCTCGTAGTAGTCGTGCGCGATGAGGTTGAAGACGTCCTCCTCGAGGTTGGCCCCGGTGGTGCTGATGATGTCGATCTTGCCGTGTCGGATCATCTCCGCGAGCGACAGGCCCAGCTCGCCCGTGCTCATGGCGCCCGCCAGGGTGACCATCATGGCGCCGCCGCCGCGCAGGTGCCGCGCGTAGGCGTCGGCGGCCTCCACCAGGGTGGCGGCGTTGAAGTGCCGGAAGTGGCGACGAACGAACTCGCTGACGGGGCTGTCAGTCTTGGCGGGTCGACTGGCGATGCTCATGATGGTCCATCCTAATGCGCCCTGCCGCCGCGCCCGCGGCCGTGGCGGCGGCCACGAGAGTCGCGCAGCCGACCGGCGGCGACGGGTCCTCGCGTTGGCCACCGGGCGGCGAGCTCATGACGGCGGCGTCAGCGCCTCTCGGAAGAACGCTACCGTCTCGCGGTGCGCACGAGCGGTGACCTCAGGATTGGGCGCGAAGCGCACCTCTCCTCCGGCGCCCTCGTTGGCATGCGGGTCCTGGACCACCACCTCCGGCTGCTGCCGGTCGAAGGCATGCGTCGCCCCCGGGTAGACGATGACCCGGACGTGGCGACGGTCGGCTTCCGGAAGCGCCGCCACCATCTCCTGGCAGCCGGTCGGCCGGTCGTAGGTGTCCAGGGCACCCGCCTGGATGAGCACGGGGGCGCCGGTGAGGTCGCGCACCTCGTATCCGGGCCGCCGGTTGTACGCCCAGCACACCGGGTAGAAGGGGGCGTGCGCGGCGAAGCGCTCACCGTCCACGCCGGCGATCTCCTCGGCGTACCGGCGGGTGGCGCTGAGCAACGACACCACCCCGCCCCAGGAGAAGCCCGCGATGCCGATGCGCCGCGCGTCGATATCCGGGCGCGACGCCAGGTAGCGCAAGGCGCCGAACGCGTCCGGCAGCGTCTCTGCCGCATGGCTGGGACGGTCCAGCGGCTGCCGGACCCCGCGCGGCGCCCACAGGTCGATCTCCAGCGTTGCGATGCCGCCGCCGTTCAGCACCGCCGCCAGGCTCGCGCCGCGACCGTCGACTCCGTAGGAGCCGTGCACCAGGACCACGGCAGGTAGCGGTCCGGCGACGGCCTGCGGAACCCGCAACTGGCCCGCCAGCGTGAGCGGGTCGGCGTGAAGGCTGCGGAAGGCGACGTAGGCGATTCTCGCTCCGGCCTCACCCGCCGGCGCCGTCATGCCGGGTCCTGTTGCGACTGGGGCCTGCCGCCAACATCGGCCGCACCCGGGCCGCCGCCGGCGGTCTCCCCGCCCGGGCCAGGGCCCGCATCCGGAGGCCTGGCAGCCGAGGGCGTGGTCAGCGCGACCGGGAAGGGCTGGCTGGCGCTGCCGGTGTAGACCGACACGTGGGGGAAGGGGATCTCGATGCCGAGATCGTCGAAGCCGGCCTTGACCTCGCGAGTGATGCGGTTGCGGAGCTCGAGCCAGTTCTCGCGCTTCGCCCAGACCGAAAGCTGATAGTCGATCGACGAGGCGCCGAACCCGTTCGCGATCAGGAGCGGCGCCGGGTCCTCCAGGCACAACGGATTGCGATCCGCGATGTCGAGGAGCGTCTTCTCCACCATGGCGAGATCCTCCTTGTATGCGACGCCGACCTGCAGATCGAAGCGCCGGATGGGCAGGCGATTGTAGTTGGTGATCATGGTGCTCACCATGGTCTGGTTGGGGATGCGCACCAGCAGGTTGTCGAAGGTGCGAAGGCGCGTCGACAGCAGGTCGACCGAGAGCACCTCGCCGACGGTCCCGGAGACGTTGATGACGTCCCCTATGGCGATGGAGCGCTCGAGCATCAGGAACAGGCCGCTGATCATGTTCGAGGCCGAGGTCTGCGACGCGAACCCGACCGCCACCGTCACGATCCCGGCCGCGCCGAGCAACACGTCGAACCGGAACCCCGCCTCACGCAACGCGGAGGCGAAGAACAGGCCCATCACCAGATAGCTCGCCAGTCGCCGCAGCAGGACGCGCTCCTGCGCGCTCATGTGGCGCGTCGCGCGGTTGACGGCGACGGCGGCGAGACGCGCCAGGACGATACCGAGCACGACGTACACGCCCGCACGGGCGAGGGCCCCGAGCTGCTCGCCGCTCATGTGCAGGTGCAGGGCGTTCGCTACCGAGCTCAGCCAACCCATGGGCGCCTCCCAGTCCTCATACGCCGAAGAGTCGCCCGAAGGCGTTGAGAGTGAAGCGCGAGCCGGTCGCGACGCGCGGCTCGGCGATGCGGTGAGCCTGCACGTCCGCCACGCCGGGGCCGGCGCTGACGCTGGCGGCCGCCTCTCCAGGTTGGAGCCGGCGTTCGAGCGTGACGTGGTCGGTCCACAGGCCGCCGCTCCCGTCCGCATAGATCGCAAGACCGGTCACGGGCACCTTGAGCCTGTCGACCGGAAGCTGGTCCCGGCCCTCGTTGATCACGGTGAGCTTGGTGATGGCGCGGTGCGGGCGCCGAGGCACGTCCGCCAGGTCCAGTCGCGACGCCGTACGGATGGCGTAGGCGAGCTCGCCGGTCAGCGTGTTCGGGCCGAACCAGGTGTCCGAAAGGCGGTGGCTAGGCTCGTCCAACAGCATCGGGCCGTCCTTCCCAACGCTGGTCACCACCCACACCGGGGTGGTGACGTACAGCTCGATACGGGCGCCGGCCGGGACCACCACGGGGATGTCCGGACGCACGACCACGTCGCGGTCGGCGAGCGCCGGCCGCATGCCCAGCACCGGCTCAGCTCCCGTGAGCCCGACCCGGGTCAGGCTGGCATCGGCGGCGATCCGCGACTCGTCGGTCTCGATCGCCAGCTCCAGCTCAGTGGTCATGGCGTCTCCGCTGGAGGCACGCCACAAGCGCCACTCCCGCTCGCCGGCACGCACCCACAGAGCGTACGGCCCGATGCGCCAGCCGCGCAGGGCGTCCCGAGGCAGGGGCGTGACGCCCCACCAGGAACTGCCGCGCTCCTGCGGAGCCTCGTACGTCGCGTCGCCCATGCCCTACCCACATACCACGGCGCGATGCCGTCTCTGGCAGCACCGCCCCCATGCCGACGTGACGGGTCCGTTGTACTGGAGCCGGGACAAATTGCCCGGCGCGCCGGAGCTACCGTGAGACATCAGCCGCAAGGAGGCCCCATGAAGGGTTCCGTCATCGTCGACGAAGCGTTGTGCAAAGGGTGCGGGCTCTGCACCGGCGTGTGCCCCAAGGGCGTGCTCAGCCTGTCCACGCGCTTCAGCGCCCGAGGCTACCATCCGGTCGAGCTGGTCGATCCGCAGGAGGCGTGCACCGGCTGCGAGCTGTGCTCCGTCATCTGCCCGGAGGCGGCCTTCACCGTCTATCGCGAACGGGCGGCCGCCTGAATGGCGCGGGCACTGCTCAAGGGAAACGTCGCCTTCGCCGAGGCGGCCATCCGTGCGGGCTGCGAGGCGTACTTCGGGTATCCCATCACGCCGCAGACCGAGGCGCTCGAGCACATGGCCCGGCGCATGCCCGAGCTCGGGCGCGCCTTCGTGCAGGCCGAGAGCGAGGTGGCCGCCATCAACATGGTCTACGGCGCCGCCACCGCCGGCGTCCGGGTGATGACCTCGTCCTCCAGCCCGGGTGTGAGCCTGATGATGGAGGGCCTCTCGTACATCGCCGGGTCGCGCGTGCCGATGGTCATCGTGGACGTCATGCGCGGCGGCCCCGGCCTCGGCAACATCGCTCCGGCGCAGAGCGACTACAACCAGATGGTCAAGGGAGGCCCGCACGGCGACACTCACATGATCGTGCTGGCGCCCGCCACCGTGCAGGAGCTGATCGACCTGACCGTCGACGCCTTCGATCTCGCCGAGCGCTACCGCTGCATCACGGCGGTGCTGGCCGACGGCAGCCTCGGGCAGATGATGGAGCCGGCCGAGCTTCCCCCCATGCGCGAGCCGCGCCCCGCCGAGGCGCGCCCCGAGTGGGCGCTCACCGGCGCCCAGGGGCGCGAGCCGCACGCCATCACCTCCATCTACCTCGACCCCGAGGAGGAGGAAGCCTACAACCAGAGGCTGCAGGCGAGCTACCGGCGCATCGAGGAGACCGAGGTGCGCTTCGAGGAAGCCCACCTGGGTGACGCCAACATCGCCGTGGTGGCCTTCGGCACCGCGGGGCGGCTGTCGATGACGGCCATCGAGGCCGCGCGCGCCGAAGGCATCCGCGTGGGATTGCTGCGGCCGATCACCCTGTATCCCTTCCCCGTGGCGCGCATCCGGCGACTCGCCGACGAGGTGGACGCCATCCTGGTCGTCGAGATGAACGCCGGTCAGATGCTGCACGACGTCCGCGCCGCCGTCGAGGGGCACACCGCGGTCGCCTTCTTCGGCCGGACCGGCGGGGTGGTACCCATGCCCGAGGAGGTGCTGGACGCGATCCGCGACGTCCACTTGCAGCTGGCCGCGGAGGAGGTGGTCGCGTGAGCGTCGACACGGTCGTTCCCAACGCCAGTGCCGCCACGGCGGTGGTGAGCTACCCCGCGTCGCTGGCTCCGGTTCCCACCCACTACTGCCCCGGCTGCACGCACGGCATCGCACAACGGCTGGTCGCCGAGGTCATCGACGAGCTGGGGGCGGCGGAGCGCACCATCGGGGTCGCCTCGGTGGGCTGCTCGGTGTTCGCCTACAACTACTTCGCCCTCGACTTCGCGCAAGCGCCGCACGGGCGCGCCCCCGCCCTGGCCACCGGCCTCAAGCGGGTGAGCCCGGGCAAGCTGGTGTTCACCTATCAGGGCGACGGCGATCTCGCCTCCATCGGCGCCGCCGAGATCCTCCACGCCGCCGCCCGCGGCGAGCGCATCACCGTGATCTTCATCAACAACGCCATCTACGGCATGACCGGCGGGCAGATGGCGCCCACCACGCTGCCCGGGCAGCGCACCACCTCCTCGCCGCTCGGCCGCGACGTGCGCACGCAAGGCTACAACCTGCGCATGAGCGAGCTCCTGGCGCAGGTGGACGGGGCCGCCTACGTGGCGCGGCGCAGCCTCCACGACGTGGTCAACATCCGCCGCGCCAAGAAGGCCATCCGCAAGGCCTTCGAGGTGCAGCAGCAGGGCCTGGGGTTCGCCATGGTGGAGCTGCTGTCGAGCTGCCCCACCAACTGGGGCCTCGAGGCTCAGGAGGCGCTCGACTTCATCCGCGACGAGATGGTCCCGGCGTACCCGCTGGGCGAGTTCAAGACCCCGGACGGCTGGGCAGAGACCCCCAGGAGAGGGCGGGCGTGATGCAGAGCGAGATCGTCGTCTCCGGCTTCGGCGGCCAGGGCGCGTTGTTCGCCGGCCAGCTACTGGCCTACGCCGCGCTCGACGCCGGGATGCACACCACCTGGTTCCCCTCCTACGGCCCCGAGATGCGCGGCGGCACGGCCCACTGCACCACCATCCTCTCGGACGCGCCGATCGGCTCGCCCGTGGTGCGCAACCCGCGCGCCGCCATCGTGCTCAACCAGCCCTCGCTGGAGCGCTACGAGCCGCTGGTGAGGGCCGGCGGCGTGCTGGTGGTCAACAGCTCCATCGTCGCGAGCCGTCCGAAGCGCCGCGACCTGCAGGCGCTGATGGTTCCCGGCGACGCGCTGGCGCAGGAGCTGGGCAGCCCACGCGTCGCCAACCTGGTGCTGCTCGGCGCCCTGCTGAGCGCCCTGCCGGTGCTCGAGCTGGAGCAGGTCGAGGCGACCCTGGAGCACGTCATCCCGGCGCACCGCCGCGCACTGCTCGAGCCGAACCTGAAGGCCCTCAGGCGCGGTGCCGCCACGGCCGTCGCGGCGGCGCCCACGGCGTAGCCTGCGGCCGCGGCCGCCACCGTCGCCGGGCGTCACTCCACCTGCACCTGCACCTGCACCTCCATGTCGAGGTGCCCGGAGGCCTCTGGCATGCCCTGGGTGCGCCGCCTCGGCGCGCC
>CAZBZU010000013.1:3165-67748 GCA_964496495.1 uncultured bacterium | reverse complement strand
GCCTGAGGCTTCGCGCCCCGGCCCCCTGGTGGGCCGGGGCGCTCTCTCGAGGCGGCCGGCGTAAGCCGGGCACGGGCACGGACCGGGGAGGGCGCCTATACTCGCAGCTGGCATGCTGACCTTCACCGAGACCGCCCGCAAGCGCGTAGCACACTTCCTGGAGCAGCAACAGGATTCGGCCGTGAGCGCCCTGCGGATCGCCGGCGACCGCAGCGCGCAGCGTCTGTGGCTGGTGAAGCCGGACGACCGCGAGGAGAGCGACACCGTCTTCCGCGTCGACGACTTCGACGTCTACCTGGACCCGCTCTCCGCCGACAGGCTCGGCGGCGCCACCGTCGACTTCGTCGACGGCGTCATGCAGTCGGGCTTCCGGGTGTTCTTCCCCAGCCCGGCCTGGGACGACCCGCTGGCGCAGCGGGTGCAGGACGTCATCGACACGGTGATCAACCCGGGCGTCGCGGCGCACAGCGGCAGCGTCAGTTTGCAGGGCGTCGAGGACGGCGCGGCGATCATCGCCTTCGGCGGGGGTTGCCAGGGGTGCGGCGCCGCCGATGCCACCCTCAAGGGCGGCGTCGAGCGCATCCTCAGGCAGCACGTCCCCGAGATCACCGCCGTGCGCGACGCGACCGACCATGCCGCCGGCGAGAGCCCCTACTACCTGTCGACGGACGAGGGCGCCGAGTCGCCGCTGAGCTGATCCCGGCGGCATGCCGGGGCCGGCGGCGCCGGTCGTGGGCGGGCCGCCGTGGCCCGTCAGCCGGCGGCGAGGAGGTTGCCGATGGCGCCGCGCAGGTCGGTACCGGTGATGGGTTTGCTGAGGAACAGGTTGGCGCCGGCATCGCTGGCGCGCTTGCGCGTCTCGTCGTCGCTCAAGGCGGTCATGATGATGACCGGCACGCCCTTGAGGCGCGCCAGGCGCCTGGCCCGCGTGCACACCTCGAGCCCGGTCATGAACGGCATGTTCACGTCCAGGATCATCATGTCGGGCGTGTGCGATTGCAGGTAGGTGAGGGCGTCGTGGCCGTTCTCGACGCCGACGACCTCGAAGTGATGTGCGCCCAGGACCAGCTCCAGCATGCGGAGATGACCGACGTCGTCGTCTGCGACCAACACCGTTCGTGTCGGGCCGGCCATGCTGGGAGCATAGGGACGGCCGTCTTACACTTTTCTGACACGATCGCCTGACCCGCGTCTCAGCCGTGGTTCGTGCCGGCGGTATACTCGCCGGGCGGCTGCGGCCGCGGATTCGGTGGTCATGGGCGCGAGTCGAGCACAGCCGCGAGCTTCCTCTCAGATCGGCGCGGACGAGGTCCGCTACGCCGTCGACGTGGCGGCCGGCCGCCGGCCGGCGAGCCTCCTGCTGCGTGGCGGCCGGGTGGTGAACGTCTTCGACGGCAGCCTGGCGCCGGCGGAGGTGGCGCTCGCGGGCCGGCTCATCGCCTCGGTGACGGCGGCCGCCGACGCCGCCGGCGCGGCGGCGATGGCGCCTGAGGCGGTCGTCGAGCTGGAGGGTGCGCTGATCGTTCCGGGCCTCATCGACGGGCACGTCCACATCGAGTCGTCTCTGGTGACGCCGGCAGCCTATGCCGAGGGGGTGGTGCCGCGCGGGGTCACGGGCGTGGTGTGGGATCCCCACGAGATCGCCAACGTGGCCGGGATGGCGGGCGTGGAGTGGCTGCTGGAGCGCTGCGAGTCGCTGCCCATGGAGGTGTGGATCACGGTGCCCAGCTCGGTGCCGTCCACGCCCTTCGAGACCGCCGGCGCCGAGCTCGGGCTGGCGGAGATCGAGGCGCTGCTCGAGCACCCGCGCGTGGTCGGCGTGGCCGAGATGATGAGCTTCCCGGCGGTGGTGGCCGGGGACGAGACGGAGCTGAGCAAGGTGGCGCTGGCCGAGGCGGCGCGCAAGACCGCCGAAGGGCACGCCCCCGAGCTCGCCGGCCGGGCGCTGCAGGCCTACCTGGCGAGCGGCATCGGCTCCGATCACGAGAGCACCACCCTGACGGAGGGGCGCGAGAAGCTCGCCGCGGGCGCGTTCCTGATGGTGCGGGAGGGGTCGGTGACGCGCGACCTGCAGGCGCTCCTGCCGCTGGTGACGCCGCGCCACGCCGACCGCGTGGGCTTCGTCACCGACGACCGCCTGCCGCACGACCTGCTCGACGAGGGCGGCGTCGACTGCCTGGTGCGCCGCTCCATCCGTGCCGGGGCCGACCCCGCCTACGCCGTGCGCTGCGCCAGCTACAACGTCGCTCGGCACTACGGCTTGCGGCGGCGCGGCGCGGTGGCGCCCGGCTTCGTCGCGGATCTGGCGATCGTCGCCGACCTCCAGGGCTTCGCGGCGCGCGCCGTGTACAAGGACGGCCGGCGGGTCGCCGAGGATGGCCGGCTGCTCCGTGCCGCCGCCGCGGGCCCCGGCGAGCGGCCGGCGCCGGCAGGCGCGGTGCTGGGCACCGTGCGCCTCCCCGCGCTCGACGCGACGGCGTTGCGCCTCGACGACCCCGGCGGGCCGGTGCGGGTGATCGAGGCGCTGCCCAACCAGATCCTGACGCGCGCCCTGACGCTGGCGCCGACCGTGGAGGGCGGCCGGGTGCTGGCCGACCCCGCGCGCGACCTGCTCAAGCTGGCTTGCCTGGAGCGCCACGGCCGCCGCGGAAGCGTCGGCGTGGGTCTGGTGACCGGCTTCGGACTGACGCGCGGTGCCCTGGCCGGCACCGTGGGCCACGACCACCACAACCTGCTGGCCGTCGGCGCCGACGACGGCGACATGCTGACGGCCGCCGCGCGTCTGCAGGAGCTGGGCGGCGGCTTCGTGGCGGTGGCCGGCGGCCGCGTGCTGGCGGAGCTGCAGCTCGAGATCGCCGGCTTGGTGACGGACGCCCCGTTGGACCGCGTGGAGGCCGCCATGCGCGCGCTCGACGCGGCCGCCAGGGAGCTGGGCGTGACGCTGCCCGCTCCCTTCATGGCGCTCTCCTTCCTGGGCCTGCCGGTGATTCCCGAGCTGCGCCTCACCGACCTCGGCCTGGTGGACGTGCTGGCGGGAGGCATCGTGCCGTTCGCCGCCGAGGGCTGAGCGTGGCCGTCACCCGGCTGCTACGCGGGACCGTCATGCACGTCCCACGCGACCCCTTCCGCCACGGCGGGGCGCTGGAGGCGTACGCCGACGGGGCGGTCGCCATCGCGACCGACAGCGTGGCGGCGGTGGGCGAGTACGCGGAGCTGGCGCGCGCCCACCCCGCGGCCGAGGTGGAGGACCGTCGCGGCGCCGTGATCCTGCCCGGTCTCGTCGACACGCACGTGCACTTCCCGCAGGTGCCCGCCATGGCCGGCGTGGGGCTGCGACTGCTGGAGTGGCTGGAGCGCCGCGCCCTGCCGGAGGAGGCGCGCTACGCCGACGTCGCCTACGCCGAGGCGCGCGCCGAGGCCTTCCTGCGCCTGCTGGCCGCCAACGGCACCACCACCGCGCTGGTCTTCGGCGCCCACTTCGCCCCCGCGATGGAGGTCTTCTTCCGGGCCGCCGAGCGCTCGGGGCTGCGCGTCCTGGCCGGCCTGTGCGTGTCCGACCGCAACCTCGTCGAGCCGCTGCACACCACTCCCGAGCGTGCGCTTCGAGAGGGCATGGAGCTGGCGCGCCGCTGGCACGGTCGCGGGCGTCTCGGCTACGCCGTTACGCCCAGGTTCGCGCTGTCCTGCGGCGAGGGGCTGCTGACGGCCTGCCGGGAGCTGCTCGAGAGCGTGCCGGGGCTGGCCCTCACCAGCCACATCAACGAGAGCGAGGAGGAGGTGGCGGCGGTGCGGGCGCTGCACCCCGCGGCGCGCGACTACCTGGACGTCTACGACCGCTTCGGGCTGGTGGGGCAGCGCACCGTGCTGGCGCACGACGTTCACGCCGGCGACCGCGAGCTCGCCCGCCTGGCCGCCGCCGGCGCGGCGGTGGCGCACTGCCCCAGCAGCAACCTCGGCCTCGGCAGCGGGCTGTTCCCGCTGACGCGCCACCTCGACGCCGGCGTGCGGGTGGCGCTCGGCTCGGACGTCGGTGCCGGCAGCGGCTTCGGCCTCCTCAAGGAGGCGCTGGCCGCGCACCAGGTGCAGATGCTGCGCCCCGACGCGGAGCCGCTGGATCCTGCCCGCGCCCTCTACCTCGCCACCGCCGCCGGCGCCGCGGCGCTGGGCATGGCGGACCGCATCGGCGATCTCACGCCCGGCAAGCAGGCCGACCTGGTGGTGCTGCGCCCGCCGGCGGGCTCCACGCTGGCGGAGCTCCTGGCGCTGGCCGACGACGCCGAAGCGGCGTTGGCGGCGCTGGTGACGCTGGCCGGCGAGGAGAGCGTGGAGGCGGTGCTGGTAGCCGGAGAGCCGCTGCCAGCCGGCGGCGCCCTTGACCGCGGGGCCGCCTCCGGGCCATAACCTACGGAATGCTCGTTCACGTCATCGCGGACTTCGGTGCCGGAGACCTGGCCTTCGCCGAGGTCGCCCAACGCCTCAAGTTCGAGCTCCCCGAGGCGGAGCTGGTGCTCACCGCCGTCCCGCCCTTCGCCACCCTTGCAGCCGGCTTCGTGAGCGCTCAGCTGGCGCTCAACGACCCGCCGCCGGGCACCCTGGTGTTCCACAACGTGGCGCCGCGGAGCGACGACGACGGGCCGCGGCACGACAACGCCGGCGAGCGCCTGGCGGCCGTCACGCTGGAGAACGGCGTGCGCGTCGTCGGCGTCCATGCGGGCTACGCGTTCTCGTTCTTCAAACGTGCCGGCGTCGCGCTGCGCTACGTGCGGGTCGAGTCTGCGGGCTCGCAGTTCCGCTCCCGCGACGTGTTCCCGCGGGCGGTGGCGGCGCTCGCCCGCGGCGAGCCGGAGGCGTTGGGCGAGGCGCTGCCCTCGGGGGCGGTGCCGGACGTGCCGTCCGGGCGGCTCGCGTACGTCGACGGCTTCGGCAACTTGAAGACGACGCTCACGGCGCCGCTGGCGGTGGTCCCGGGCACGCGCGTGCGGGTGCGGGTCGGCGACGTCGAGCAGCTGGCCCTCGCGACCGGCGGCAGCTTCTCGGTGCCCGCCGGGATGCTGGCGCTGGCGCCGGGCAGCAGCGGCTGGCGGCTGCGCGGCTCCGCCGGCGACGGCGCAGGGACGCGGCTGCGCTTCATGGAGCTGTTCCTGCGCGGCGGCAGCGCCGCCGCCGCCTTCGCCGGGCCGCAGGTCGGGGCGGCGGTGGAGCTGCTGGAGGACCCCGCGAGCTGAGCCGGCGAGCCGCTACTGCGTCTCCACCTCGATCTCAAGACCCTGAAGCAGCGCGGTCGCGTCGGGGAGGGTGAAGCGCGCGCCCTTCACCAGCGTGTGGCGGACGTCGATGGCGTAGTTGCGCGCGTGCCTCAGGTCGGCGCCCCGCAGGTCGGCTCCGTCGAAGTTGCTGCCCGCGAAGTCGGTGCCGCGGCACACCGCCTCGACGAGGTTGGCGCGGCGGAAGTCGCACTCGTGCGCCACGCAGTGCGACAGGCGGCGCCCTTCCAGCACGCAACCGCGGAACACCCCGAAGTCGAGCACGCAGTCGCGGAAGTCCACCTCGAGCGGGTCGTGCAGCGTCTGGACGGCGCGCGCCCAGTTCACGCCGGTGAGGTTGCAGCCGTCGAAGCTGGCGTCTCGGAAGACGCTGCCCTGCACGTCCACCATGCTGAGATCGCACTGAGAGAACGAGCAGGCCAGGAAGCGGCAGTCATGCACCGACACCTCGCGCACGCGGGCGCCCTCGAAGGTGCACCCCACGAAGGTGGCACCGTCGAGATGCCCGCCCTGCGCGAGGTCGCGGAAGACGGTGTCGCGGTAGTGCCCTCCGTCGCGGATGGCGGTCGTGCTCACGTGGCCTCCCGGCGCCCCGCCCCTGCGGACGGGCGGCGCTCGTGGCGCCAATCTAGCACCGCCGCTCGCCGCGGCGCATGGCGTGGCCGCAGCGGCGAGCGGCCGCCGCGCGCCCCGCGCGGGCCAGGACGCGCGTCTCACGCGCGTGCTGGCCCGTACGTGCTGGCCTACACTGACGCATGCCGCGCTCGCCGCGCGTCCGCAGGATCCTCGCGTTGCTGCTGTGGCTGACGTTGTTGGGCGTCTTCCTGGCGGTGGCGAGCCGTCAGCCGGGCGGGGTACCGGGCGTCATGCAGGCAGGGCTGCGGGCCGTCCGCGACTCGCCCGACGCCCTGCTCCTGCTCGCCGGGCTGTACCTCATCCGGCCCCTGCTGCTCCTGCCCGTCACGGTGCTGACCGCCTTCTGCGGCTATCTCCTGGGGCCGCTGGCGGGGGTGGCGGTGGCCGAGGTGGCGGGGGTGGCGTCGGCGGTGGTCGGCTACCTGGTCGTTCGCTGGTGGCGCGGCCGCACGCCGGCGCTGCCTGCGCGGTGGTGGCAGCGGCTGCGCCGAGGGACCTTCGAGGCGGTGCTGGTGAGCCGCCTCAGCTTCGTGCCCGGCGACCTGGTGAACGGCGCCGCGGGCGCGCTGGGACTCCGCTTCGGCGCCTTCGTGGCGGCGACGGCGGTGGGCGGGCTGCCGGGCACGGTGGTCGGCGTGCTGGCAGGCGCGGGCATGCGCGGTGGCGGCTTCCGCGCGGAGCTGATCCACCTGCACGCGGGGTTCATCGCGGGCTCGCTGGCGCTGGCAGCAGGGAGCCTGCTGGCGGCGTGGCTGCTGCGGAGGCGGTCGGCGATCTGAGGGTCGAAGGTCCGGAGTTCGGCGCGGCGACCGCCCGCTACAGCCCGAAGCGCTCGCCGGCCAGCTCCGCCAGGTGCTCGCCGATCGCCAGCGACGCCGTGGCGGCCGGTGATGGGGCGTTCAGCACGTGGACCGCGCGCTCGCTGTGGCGGATCACGAAGTCGTCGAGCAGGCGCCCGTCGCGGCCCATCGCCTGGGCGCGGACGCCGGCGCCGCCGCGCCGCACGTCCTGCACGTTCACCTCCGGCAGGAGCCGGCGGACCGCGTTCACGAACGCCACCTTCGAGAACGAGCGGTAGTACTCGTAGAGGCCCACGCCGATGAAGCGGCTGGCCATGCGCCACAGGCCGGGGAAGCCGAGGCTCTCCGCGGTGTCGCGCAGGCTGACGTCCAGCACGCTGTAGCCTTCCCGGTCGAAGGCCAGCACGGCGTTGGGGCCGGCCTCGACCTCGCCCGTCACGGTCCGCGTGAGGTGAACGCCGAGGAAGGGCAGGGTGGGATCGGGCACCGGGTAGATGAGGCCGTTGACGAGCGCGCCGCGCTCGGGTGCCAGCAGCATGTACTCGCCCCGGAAGGGGATGATGCGTACGTCCAGCTCGGCGCCCGCCATGCGGGCCACGCGGTCGGCGTAGAGACCGGCGCAGCTCAACAGGTGGGCCGCCTCCAGCCGCGCGCCGGGCGTCTGCAGCGTGATGCCGTCGCGGCCGGTGCGGATGCCCGTGACGGGGCTGCCGGTGCGCACCCGTCCGCCGCGCTCCTCGAAGCGCGCGCACATCGCCGCCGCCACCCCGGGGTAGTCGGTGATGGCGGTGGTGGGCGAGTGGATGGCCCGGATCCCGGCAGCGTGGGGCTCGATCTCGCGGATCTCGGCCTCGTCGATGATCCGCAGGTCGGGGACGCCGTTCTCGACGCCGCGGGCGTAGAGGTCCTCGAGGCGCGGGAGCTCCCCGGGGCGGGTGGCCACGATCACCTTGCCGACCGCCTGGTAGGGCACGCCGTGCTCCTGGCAGAAGGCGCGCAGCAGGCCTACCCCGCGCACGCACAGCTGGGCCTTGAGCGACCCGGGACGGTAGTAGATGCCGGAGTGCACCACGCCGGAGTTGTGCCCGGTCTGGTGGCGGGCGACGCCGTCCTCCTTCTCCAGCACGCTGATCTCGAGCTGCGGGTGGCGGTCCTGGAGCGCGAGCGCCGACGCCAGGCCGACGATGCCCCCCCCGATGATGACGACGTCGGGATGGTTGGGGTCCACGACGGCTACGCGGCCCGTTCGAAGGGACGGACGGGGTAGCGCCGCCAGCCGCCCGACGCCACCGGGGCCGGGATGCCGGGGGGCCGCTGCCGGCGCGCGCGCTCGCGGCGGGCCGGCGCCACCGGATCGGTGCCGTGGTGAGCGATGACGATGTCGAGCATGAGGACCTCCCGGGCGAGACCTGCTACCCAACTCTACCGCGTGCCTGGCAGCCTCGACGCCCGTGTCCCACGGCCCCTCGCCGTACTCCACGGCGGCGGGCGGCCGGCCGCGGCGCGGCGCCGGGCCGCATCCAACCACGGCCCGCCACGCAGCCCGCCACGCAGCGCGCCAAGACGCGCCAAACTTGATACGACTAGACTCACATCTGTTGACAATGGAGAGCTGCCTGGCTATACTCCGTACCAGTGAGTATTGCGCCGACTATACTCAGGTTTTGTGACGTGAGTGTCAAGTGCGGCGTGTGCGCAATCCCGAGGCAAGAGGAGTAGCTACCATGGCGAAAGCAGTAGGCATCGACCTCGGCACGACCAACAGCGTGATCGCGATCATGGAGTCCGGCGAGCCGACGGTCCTGGTGAACAGCGAGGGCAACCGCACCACCCCGTCGGTGGTCGCCTTCAAGGAGGACAACCGGCTGGTGGGCCAGGTCGCCAAGCGCCAGGCGGTGCTCAACCCCAGGGGAACCCTGTTCGAGGTGAAGCGCTTCATCGGGCGCACCTGGGAAGAGGTGGCCCACGAGGCCGAGCGCGCGCCCTACGAGGTGGCGCGCGGCGACGACGGCGGCGTGCGCTTCGTCGTCGGCGACAAGAAGTACACCCCCGAGGAGATCTCGGCGATGGTGCTGCGCAAGATGGTCGACGACGCCAGCGAGCGGCTGGGCGAGAAGATCACCAAGGCGGTCATCACCGTGCCGGCGTACTTCAACAACTCCCAGCGCGAGGCCACCCAGAACGCCGGCAAGATCGCCGGGCTGGAGGTCCTGCGGATCGTCAACGAGCCGACCGCGGCGTCGCTCGCCTACGGCATGGAGAAGAAGGGCAACGAGACCATCCTGGTCTTCGACCTGGGTGGCGGCACCTTCGACGTGTCGGTGCTGGAGGTCGGGGACGGCGTGTTCGAGGTCCGCTCCACCAGCGGCGATACCCACCTGGGCGGCTCCGACATGGACCACGCCATCGTCGACTGGATGGCCGAGGAGTTCAAGAAGGAGTACAACGTCGATCTGCGCAAGGACAAGCAGGCACTGCAGCGGCTGATCGAGGCCGCCGAGAAGGCCAAGATCGAGCTCTCCGGCCTGCCGGAGACCACCATCAGCCTGCCCTTCATCGCCATGGATCCGGCCTCCAACGCGCCGCTGTACCTGGAGCAGAAGCTCACGCGCAGCAAGTTCGAGCAGCTCATCGGCGCCTTGCTGCAGCGCATCCGTCACCCGGTGGAACAGGCGCTCAAGGACGCCAAGCTCGACAGCGGCGAGATCAACGAGATCATCCTGGTCGGTGGCGCCACCCGCGTCCCGGCCGTCAAGCGCATCGTCAAGGAGCTGCTCGGCAAGGACGCCAACCAGAGCGTCAACCCCGACGAGGTGGTGGCGCTGGGCGCGGCCATCCAGGCCGGCGTCCTCACCGGCGACGTCGAGGACATCGTGCTGCTCGACGTCACGCCTCTCAGCCTGGGGGTGGAGACCAAGGGTGGGGTGTTCACCAGGCTGATCGATCGCAACACCACCGTGCCGGTCCGCAAGACCGAGACCTTCACCACCGCCGAGCACAACCAGACCGGCGTCGAGGTGCACGTGCTGCAGGGCGAGCGCTCCATGGCGCACGACAACAAGTCGCTCGGGCGCTTCAAGCTCGACGGGTTGCCGCCCATGCCGGCCGGCCTGCCGCAGATCGAGATCACCTACGACATCGACGCCAACGGCGTGCTGCACGTGACCGCCAAGGAGAAGTCGACCGGCAAGGCCGCCAACATCACCATCCAGAACACCACCACGCTGGGCGACGACGAGGTCGAGCGCATGGTCCAGGACGCCCAGACGCACGCCGACGAGGACAAGCAGGCACGCGAGCTGGCCGAGGCCCGCAACCAGCTCGACAGCCTGCGGCTGCAGGCGCGCAAGGTGGTCGACGAGGCCAGCGGCGCCACGGACGATCAGAAGAAGCCCGTGGAGGACGCCATCGCCGCCGCCCAGAAGGCGCTCGACGACGAGGCCGGCAAGGAGGGCCTCGACGGCGCCACGCAGGGCCTGGCCCAGGCGCTGCAGACCTTCCAGCAGGCGACCGCCGCGCAGCAGGGCGGCGACGGCGGCCCGCAGGCCGGCGAGCAGGGCGGCGAGGAGCAGGCCGCGGGCGAGGGTCAGGCCGGGGGCGAGGACGAGGACGTCATCGACGCCGACTTCAAGCCCGCCGGCTGAGGCCGGACGAGACTGCCAGCGTCGGCGCACGACCCGCATCCGGACCAGCCACGCGCGGGACGCGCGCCGGCGCCGCTAGGAAGGGACCATGAACGAGGGACGTAACGACGACGAACGACAGAGCGCTGCCGAAGGGGAGCGCGGCGGCCACGCCGCGGGCGTGGGCGCCGTGGCGGGGCCGCCCGGTGCCGCCGAGGACGCGCCCGCCGACGGCGCGGCCGACGCGGGAGCCGCCGCGGCCGACGACGAGGTGTCCATCTTGAGGAGTGAGCTGCAGCACATGCAGGAGCAGCTCGAGGAGGTCCGTCGCGAGGCGACGGAGAACCACGATCGGTTCCTGCGCTCGCGCGCCGAGCTCGAGACCTACCGCCGGCGGGTGGCAGCCGACGTCGAGCGCGCCCGCGAGGCGGGGCTCGACAGCGCCGTGCTCGCCGTGCTGACGGTGTTCGACGACCTCGGCCGGGCGCTCGAGGCCGCCGAGTCGAGCGAGGACCCGGCGACGATCATGCCGGGCGTGCGGGCGGTGAAGGAGGCGCTCGAGCGTCACCTCGAGGGCCTCGACATCCGCCGGATCGGCCGGCCCGGCGAGCCCTTCGACCCAAACGAGCACGAGGCGCTGACCGCCGTGCCGCCCACCGAGGGCGCGCAGCCCGGTACCATCGCCAACGTCTTCCAGGCAGGCTTCAAGCGCGGCGAGCGGTTGGTGCGTCCGGCGCGCGTGGTGGTCTACAAGGAGCCCGAGTAGCGCAGCGCGCCGGCGCGCCGACGGAGGGAGGTGCATGAGTGGCTGGCTACAAGGACTACTACCAGACCCTCGGGGTCTCGCGTGACGCGTCCCAGCAGGACATCAAGGCCGCGTTCCGCAAGCTCGCCGCCAAGCACCACCCGGACCGCAACCCCGACGACCCCAAGGCGGAGGAGCGCTTCAAGGATGTCAACGAGGCCTACACCGCCCTGTCCGACCCCGAGAAGCGCAAGATCTACGACCAGTACGGCGCCACCGGCAACGTGCCGCCGTTCGCCCAGCAGCAGGGCGGCTTCCGCACGGTCTCGTCCGAGGAGTTCGCCGGCTTCAGCGACTTCTTCCAGTCCCTCTTCGGCGGCATGATGGGCGGCCGGGGCTTCGCCGCCGAGAGCGGCTTCGGCAGCGTGTTCGGCGACCCCGGCCTGGGCCGGCAGCCTGGCCGCGGGGCGGTGCACGTGCCTGCCGCCGTCGAGGCCCGGCTCGAGGTGGGCCTGGAGCAGGCCTACCGTGGCGGCGAGACCAGCTTCCGGGTGAACAGCAAGGGACTCACCGTCACCCTGCCGGCCGGCGTGAGGGACGGCGCGAGGCTGCGGCTGCGGGGGCAGGCGCCCGGAGGTGGCGACCTCATCCTGGTGGTGCGCCACGCGCGGCACCCGGTGTTCAGCCTCAAGGGCGATGACGTGCGGGTGCGCGTCGAGGTGCCCGACTACCGGGCCGCCCTGGGCGGCAGCGTGCGCGTGCCCACGCTCGACGGCGAGGTGGAGATGACCCTGCCGGAGGGCACCACCAGCGGACGCGTGCTGCGCCTGCGCGGCCAGGGCTGGCCGCGCAAGGGAGGCGGCCGCGGCGACGAGCTCGCCGAGGTCCGGGTGGTGGTCCCCAGGCGGCTCACGCCGGAGCAAGAGGCGCGCTACCGCGAGCTCGAGGAGCTGGCCGAGGGCGGTGAGCAGCCCAAGAAACGTAAGGGGCGCAAGGCGGAGGCCGCCTAGCGGGCGAGCGCCGAGCACGCGGCGGCCGGACGGCCGACGGGCTGGCGCCTGCGGCCACGGCGGCGCCGCGCGAGTGTGGCTGCTCGGCCCGGTGCGCGCCTGCCAAGGGTGCTACCCTGACGGTCATGACTCGACTCCCCGCGTCACTCCGCCGCCTGCTCCTGGCGCTGCCGGTCCTAGCCGTAGCGGCCGGGCTCGCGAGCGCGCAGGGCGCCACCCAGAGCTCCGCCGCAACCACCGCCTCCGACCCCGTCGTCATCAAGCTCGGCGACAAGACCGAGACCCTGAGCGACTTCGAGTCGCGCTTCGAGATCGCCATCCGCAGCCTCGCCGCTCAGCAGGGCATGCCGATGAGCGACGCGCTGCGCCAGCAGCTCCAGGTCTACCAGCCGCAGTACCTGCAGCAGCGCGCCACCGAGATGGTGCTGCTCGACAGGGCCGCCAAGGACGGACTCTCGGTCGACCAGAAGCACGTGGACCAGGTGATGACACAGATCGAGGGTCAGGTACCCAAGGGCAAGAAGCTGCAGGACCTGCTCGATCAGGCGGGCTTCAAGGACAAGGCGCAGCTGCAGACCCTGGTGAGCGAGTCCGACCTCATCAACCAGGAGGTCACCAAGCTGCGCAACGACGCCAAGGTCACGGACAACGAGCTCAAGGCCTACTACCAGGCGCACAAGTCGGACTACACCACCCCCGAGCAGGTCTGCGCCAGCCACATCCTGCTGAAGACCGAGGCCGACGCCGAGGCCGTCATCAAGGACCTGCAGAACGGCGCCGACTTCGCCCAGGAGGCCAAGGACAAGAGCACCGGGCCGAGCGCCTCGAAGGGCGGCGACCTGGGCTGCTTCGGCAAGGGGCAGATGGTGAAGGCCTTCGAGGACGCCGCCTTCAAGGCGCAGGTGGGCAAGGTCGTCGGGCCGGTCAAGACGCAGTTCGGCTACCACGTGATCCTGGTGACCAAGCACACCCAGGCCACCACCAAGCCCTTCGCCGACGTCAAGAGCGACGTGGAGGCCGCGGTGCGCAAGGCCGACGCCGAGCAGCGCATCCAGGCGCTGGTGAAGACCTCCGGCGTGCAGACGTTCCCCAGCCTGCTGCCCAAGCCCCCCGCCGCGACCACCCAGCCGAGCGGCAGCGCGCCGGCGGGCTCGTCATCGGGTTCGTCGGCGGGTTCGTCATCGTCGGGCTCCGCCGGCTCGAGTGGCGGCACGTCCGGCTCGACCGGCGGCGCGTCGTCCAGCGGTGGCTCGTCCAGCGGTGGGTCGTCCGGCAGCGGCTCCACGGGAGGCTCCGGCAACTAGCGGCGGCCTCCGCCGCGGCCCGAGGCCTCAGGGGTAGAGGCGCATGGTGTCCCAACCGCCTCCGCTGGCCCGGTACAGGATCCGGTCGTGGAGGCGGTCCTCTCGCCCTTGCCAGAACTCCACCGTGTCGGGCAGGAGCCGGTAGCCGCCCCAGGTGGGGGGCAGCGGCACGTCCCCCTCGGTGAAGCGCGCCCGCATCGACTCGAAGCGTTCCTCCAGCTCCGCCCGGCTGCGGACGCGCCGGCTCTGCTGCGAGGCCCAGGCGGCGAGCTGCGACCCGCGCGGGCGAGTGCGGAAGTAGGCTCGCGAGGCATCGGGCAAGAGCTTCTCGACCCGGCCCTCGGCCCGCACCTGGCGCGCCAGCCGGTCCCACCACAGGCAGGCGGCCGCCAGCGGGTTGGCGGCCAGGTCGCGGCCCTTGCGGCTGGCGTAGTTGGTGTAGAACTCCAGCCCGCCGTTGGCGACACCCTTGAGCAGGACCATGCGCGCCGACACCCGGCCGGTGGCGTCGGCGGTGGCCAGGGTCATGGCGTTGGGCTCGAGCAGGTCGGCCTCCATGGCCTCGAGCAGCCATGCCTGCAGTTGGCGGAGCGGGTCGGGGTCCATGGCGGCGAGCTCGAGGCCTTGGGCGCCGTAGTCGCGGCGTGGCGGGTCCACGTTCATGGCATCAGTCTACGTGGCGGACGCGCGCGGGCCGCGAGTAAGAATGCCGTGAGGGCCACGGAGGTATGGTTCTTTCGAGGCGTTGGATGCCCTGCTGCGTCCCCTCCCTCGTTCCGCTGCGATCTCTCTCCAACGCATCATCCGGCGCCTCCCCAGTGACGACCGGCGGCCCGAGCGCGCACCTGACGCTCGGGCCGCGGTCTGTGGCTGCCCGGCGGGCGCCGGGGCGGGTGCTACGGTGACGGCATGGCCAACCGCCTGGCCGGCGCCACCAGCCCCTACCTGCTGCAGCACGCCAACGACCCCGTCGACTGGTACCCGTGGGGCGAGGAGGCGTTCGAGCGCGCGCGCCGCGAGGACCTGCCGCTGCTGCTCTCCATCGGGTACGCCTCCTGCCACTGGTGTCACGTGATGGCCCGCGAGTCGTTCCGCGACGAGGCCACCGCCAGGACGATGAACGAGCGCTTCGTCAGCGTCAAGGTCGACCGCGAGGAACGGCCCGACGTCGATGCCATCTACATGAACGCCGTCCAAGCCATGACGGGGTCCGGCGGATGGCCCTTGACGGTGGCGACGACGGCGGACGGCGAGCCCTTCTTCGGCGGCACCTACTTCCCGCCCGAGGACCGCTGGGGCCAGCCCGCCTTCCGGCGGGTGCTGGAGGCGGTCAGCGACGCCTGGCGGGAGCGTCGCGAGGAGGTGATGCGGGCGGCCGGCCGCATCGGCGAGCGCCTGCGCGTGCTGGAGGCGCCGTTTCCCGATGACGGCGGCGGCGCCGACATCGAGGACGACGCCGAGGCCCTGCAGGCCGCCGCGGTCGCCGCCCTGTCCGAGAGCTTCGACGCCAGCCACGGCGGCTTCGGCGGGGCCCCGAAGTTCCCGCCGCACGGTCCGCTGCGGCTGCTGCTGGCGCGGCCCGAGCCGGAGGCGCTGCAGCTGGCCGCGGCCACGCTCCGGGCCATGGCCGACGGCGGCATCCACGATCAGCTGGGCGGCGGCTTCGCGCGCTACAGCGTGGACGCCGAGTGGCGGGTGCCGCACTTCGAGAAGATGCTCTACGACAACGGCCAGCTGCTGTCGCGCTACGCCGAGGCGCACGCTCGCACGGGCGAGCCGCGCTTCGCCGAGGTCGCTCACGGCATCGTGACGTGGCTGGCGCGCCGCATGACCATGCCGGGCGGCGGCCTCGCCAGCTCGCTGGATGCCGACAGCGAGGGCGGCGAGGGGCGCTACTACAGCTGGAGCGAGGCCGAGGTGGACGAGGCCCTGGCGGCCGCCGAGGACCCGGCGCCCGACGCCGCCGGCCGCGGCGCCCTGCTCGTCAAGCGCGTCTTCGGGGTGAGGACCCCCGGCGACTTCGAGGGGCGCAACGTGCTGCGCCGGGTGGAACAGCCGGCGGCCGTGGCCGCGGCGCTGGGGCTCGAGCCGGACGAGGCCGAGGCGCGCCTGGCGCGCGCTCGAGAGGCCCTCCTGCGCGTCCGCGAGACGCGGCCGCGGCCGGCCATCGACGACAAGGTCCTGGCCTCCTGGAACGGCCTGGCACTGACCGGGCTGGCCGATGCCGCGCGCCTGCTGGGTGATGCCGAGGCCCTCGCGCTGGCCCGGGGCGTGGCCGGCTTCTGCCGCCGCGAGCTGTGGCAGGGCGGCCGTCTGCGGCACGCCGCGCGGGCCGGCGAGGCGCAGGTGGAGGGCATGCTCGAGGACTACGCCTACCTGGGGCTGGGCCTGCTGGCGCTCCACCGGGTCACCTTGGAGCGCGAGCCGCTCGCCTGGGCGCTGGACCTCGCCGCCGTGGTGCGGCGCGACTTCGAGGACGTCTCCGGCGGCTTCTACTCGACCTCGTCCCGGGGCGAGCGGCTGCTGGTGCGGCCCCGCGCCCTGGCCGACGCCTCCACCCCCGCCGACAACGCCGCGGCGGCCGAGCTGCTGGCCCGGCTCGCCCGCCTCACCGGCGACGCCGCCCTGGCCGGGGCCGCCCGACGCGCCGTCGGCCCCTTGCGCGAGGCGGCCCGCGAGCACCCCCACGCCTTCGCGTCCTCCCTGATGGTATGGGCGCTGCTGGCGGAAGCGCCGCGCGAGGTGGTGCTGGTGGGCGAGCCCGGCGCGCCCGACACGGCCGCCCTGACGGCGGTGTGGCGGCAGCACGGCAGCGCGGCCGCGACGGCCGTGCTGGTGGCGGGCCCGGACGACCCGCTGGCGGCACGCATCCCGCTGGCGTCGGGACGCGAGCGGCTGGAGGGGCGCGCCACGGCCTACGTGTGCCGTGCGGGCGCGTGCCGGCTGCCCACGGCCGACCCGGCCGAGTTCGAGCGGCAGCTGCAGGCGCTGGTCGCCGGCGGCGCGGCGGGCGCCGGCTGAGGCAGAATGGGGCCAGACCTGGGCGGCAGCCGCCGCCCGAGACGGACGCGAGAGGACCTCAGCCTGCATGGACACCTTCCCCCTGGACCTCCACGACCCGGTGCGCCGGGTCATCCTCGTCGGCGGCGGCGTGGCCGCGGTCTCGCTCGCTATCGCCTTCTCCAGGCCGCGAGCGCCGGGGCGCCGGTGAGCGGCCTGCGCGCGCGGAAGCGCCCGGCGTGAGCCAGCCGAGCGCCGGCGAGGGGGTCAAGGCCCGCATCCTCGACGAGGCCTCGACGCTGTTCGTGCAGCAGGGCTACCACGGCCTGTCGATGCGCGAGATCGCCGAGGCCGCAGGGGTGTCCAAGGCCGGCCTCTACTATCACTTCGAGGACAAGGAGGAGCTGTTCCTGGCGATCCTCCTGCACCACATCGAGCAGGTCGGCGAGCTGGTGGACCAGGCGCGTGCCGAGGGTGGCGGGGCGCGCGCCCAGGTGCGCCGGCTGTTGACCGCCATCCTCTTGCGCATGCGGGGTAGGCAACGCTTCATCCGCCTGGCCGAGCAGGACGCTGCCAGCCTGCGCCCGGAGTCGCTCGAGCGCATGCATGCCGCTTACCGCCGGCGCTTCCACGGCCCCATCGAGGCCATGCTGGCGGACGGGATGGCCAGCGGCGAGCTGCGGCCGCTCGACCCCGCCCAGGCGACCTGGCTGCTGCTGGGCATGGCGCTCTCGGGCCTCTCGACGCCCGCGGAGCGGGTGCCGGAGACGGTGGCCCTGATCGAAGGCGTGTTCTTCGAGGGAGTGCTGGCGCGCTGAGCGGGCGCGCCGGGCGGCTCCCGAGGCCGGCCGGCAGGCCCGCGCCGGTGCGCCCGCCGGCGGCCCGCGACCCGCCCGACCGCGACCCGGGCGCGCGGTCGCCGCTGGTACCATGACCCGTGCCGCTGTCGCTGCTGGTGGGGCCTCCCGGGTCCGGGCGGACCCATGCCATGCTGCGCCTCGCCCGCGAGGCCTGCGCCGCCGGGCGGCGCGTGTGGTGGGTGGGGCTGCCGGCGCAGCGCGGCTCGGTGTACCGGCGCGCCACCCTCGAGCCGGCCGGGCCCGACGCCGCCGGCGACGCCAACGCGCCCGCCCTCCTCGGGCTCGAGTTCCTCACCCTGCAGCAGGTCTGCTACCGGCTGCTGGCGCGCGCCCGCGAGCTGCGCCCGCTGGTGATCGGCTCGGGCAGGCTGGTGCTGGTGGGCGAGGCGCTCGCCGAGGTGGCGGGCGCCGTGCCTGCGCCCGGCGAGGCGCGCCTGTTCGCGCAGGCGATCGCCGAGGCGAAGCGCTTCGCGGTGACGCCGGCGGCGCTCGTCGGGGCGCCATCGGAAGCGGCCGCGGCCCCCGCGGGGAGCCCCCCTGACCCGCGGCCGCGGGCGGAGCGCCGGACGCGGCCCGACGCCGAGCGGAGCCGCCTGGCCACGGTGTTCGCGGCCTACGAGCGGCTCAAGGCGGCCGCGGGAGGCGACCTGGGGGACGCCTGGGACTACGACGACTTCCGTGCCGCCGCCGTGGCGCTGGCCGAGCGCGACCCGCGCGCCTGCGAGGCCGAGGTCCTGGTGGTGGACGGCTTCCGCGAGCTCGGGCCGCTCGAGCTGCGGCTGTTCCGGGCGCTGGCGGAGGCCGTGGAGGTGCACGTGACGTTGCCGGCGGTGCCGGAGGGCCCGGCGCTGGCGGACGCGGAGGTGACACCGGTGGCGCCGGGCGCGCCGGGGACGCAGCTGGAACGCTACCGGGCGCCCAACCCGGTGGCGGAGGCGCGGTGGGCGCTGCGCTCGCTCAAGCGCGACCTGGCCGAAGGCGGCTTCGAGCCGCTGGAGCTGGCGCTCATCGCGCCGCCCGAGCGCATCCCGGCGCTGGCGGCGTTGGCAGACGAGTACGGCGTTCCGCTGGTCGACGAGACGCCTCGGGCCCTGGCCGACACCCCGGCCGGGCGCGTGCTGGTGGAGCTGCTCGAGCTGCCCGACTACCCCACGCCCTCGGGCGTGCTGGCCGTCCCGGAGCTGGCGCCGCTGGCCGCCGCCGCGCTCACCGCCGGCGTGGCCGGCAGCGACGCCATGGGCGCGCTGGCCGCCGCGCTGGGGTTGGAGGCGCCCTGGCGGGCCTGGCTGGCCGCTCTGGAGGTGGGCGGCGAGCCGCTGGCCTGGGCCCGCCACCTCCTCGCCGAGGTGCTTCCGCGGCTGCTCGGCGAGGGGCACGGGAACCAGGCGCATCCGGGTGGCGGGTCCGAGCGTGGCGGGTCCGAGGGTGACGGGGCCCCGGGTGGCGAGGCGCTGCCCGCCGGCTTCCAGCAGCAGGCGCTGCAGGCGGCGCAGGAGGCCTCGCGCCTGGCGGGCGGCGCCGGCTTCCGGGCCTGGTGGGCGGCGCTGCTACGCCAGGGGCGGCTGCAGCGCGACCTTCCGGGCGGCGTAGCGCTCGTCACCGCCACGCTGGCCAGCGGGCGGCGCTTCGGCAAGGCCTACCTGCTGGGAGCCAACGAGGGCGTGTACGGTGCCGGCGAGCGGGAGGACTACTTCGTACCCGAGGAGGACCGCGTGGAGCCGGCGGCCGGCGGCGGCCTGCCGCGGCGCTTCCAAGGACGCGACCCGCAGGTGATCGCCGAGCTGCTGGCCCGGGCCGGCCGCCTGGTCGTGACCTTCCCGGAGGCCGACCAGGGAGGTCCGCTGCTGGCCGAGCCGGCGCTGGCGGGGCGGGCGCCGTCGCCGCTTCCCGAGGTCCCCGCCGGCAGCGCGCTCGAGCTTCCCGCGGGCGCCGACTACGTCGTCGAGAGCGAGCCGGTGGCGCTGGGCGAGCCGACCGTGGCCGCCCTGCGGCGCTACCAGCGCTGCGGCTTCCGATTGTGGGGCGAGCGGCGCCTGGGGCGGGGCGGCGAACGGCCCTGGTGGGCGGAGCTCCGCGCCGCCCTGCTGGAGCGGCCGCAGCTCACGGCCGAGCGCTTGGAGGTGCTGGCGGCCGGCTACCCCGAGGCAGCGGACTGGCTCCGCGGCCACGCCGAGCGCCTCACGGCCTTGAGCTACGGCGTGCGGCTGCCGGCGGGCGAGGAGAGCGGCGTGCGGGCGCGAGTGGACGCGGCCGTGCGCGGTGACGGCCTGGCCACCCTGGTGCGCTTCTGCGCGCCCGACCGGGTGAGCGGCCAGGCGGAGGCCGAGAGCTACGTCAAGGAGCGCTGGACCGAGCTGTGGGCGGCGGGCCACCTGCTGGAGCGGTACCCGCGGCAGGTGCGCCGCGTGGACGTCACGGTGTGGCCGCTGCTGGGGGAGCCCATCGACGTCTTCGAGCGCGGCATCGGCTACCGCTGGAAGCAGATCCAGCGCCGCGAGCAGGATGCCCGCGCCGCCTATCGGCGCTTCGCGCGCGGCGAGGTGGAGCCCCGGCCGGGCTACCACTGCCGCGACTGCCCGGTGGCCGACGTCTGCCGGAAGGGCCGGTCATGAGGGTCCGGGTGGCGTCCGCCGGCACCGGCAAGACCACCAGCCTGGTGCTGCGCTACCTGCAGCTCGTCGACGAGGGGCGGCCGCTGAGGCGCGTCGCCGGCGTCACCTTCACCCGCGCGGCGGCCGACGAGCTGCGCCAGCGGGTGGGAGACGGCATCGCGCAGGTCCTCGCCGGCGGGAGCTACCTCGGCGGGCTGTTCCGGCCGGCGGCTGGGCCGGCCGCCTTCGAACGCGCTCGCCGCGAGCTGGGAGGGGCGGTGCTCACCACCATCCACGGCTTCATGACCCAGGCGCTGCGGCTGTCGGCGCCGATCCTCGGGCTCGACCCCGACTTCGGCGTGCTGGGCGAGTGGGAAGCGACCGCCATGTTCGAGGAGGAGGTGCGCGGGCTGCGGCTGGTGGCCGCCGATGCGAAGCACCCCCGCCACGCCGACTGGGCCGTTCTGGGCGGGGCCGCGGAGCCGCTGCTGATGGCGCTCTTCGCCAGGCGCTCGCTGTCTGCCAGGCTCACGGCGGGCCCCGACCCCCAGGGCAGGGCGCTGGTGGCTCTCTTCGACGCCGTCTACGGCCGCTACCTGGCGCGCCTGGGAGCGGCGCTGGTGGCGCCGGGAGAGATCGAGCGGAGGGCGCTGCGCCTGCTGGAGGCGCCGCAGGCGCGGGCCCGGCTGGTGGCGCGCTTCCCGGTGGCCCTGATCGACGAGTTCCAGGACGTCAACCCGGTGCAAGGCGCCTTCTTCGAGCGGCTGGAGGCGATGGGCGTGCAGGTGGAGGTGGTGGGCGACCCCAAGCAGTCCATCTACGGCTTCCGCAACGCCGACGTGGAGGTGTTCCGGCGCGCGCTCGACGCCGCCGAGGCGAGCGGCGAGGTGCAGCCGCCGCTCACCGACACGCGGCGCCACGCCCGCCGGGTCGCGGCCTTCCTCAACCTGCTCACCGAGGGGCTGGCCGCCGAGGGCCTGGGCTTCGGGCCCAGGGAAGCGCCGCCGGTGAGCCCGGCGGGCCCGCAGGCCGGCAAGGACGGGGACGTGGCGCTGCACTGGCTGGTAGGAGACGAGCGTATCGCGGCGCTGCGCCAGCGCGAGGCGGCCCTGCTGGCGCGGCTCCTGCTCGAGCACCACGGGGGCGGCGTGGCCTACGACGACATGGCGGTGCTGGCTCGCAGCTACGCCGGGCTGAGGCAGGCCGAGGCGGCGCTCCGGGCCGCCGGCGTGCCCTGCGTGATGCTGCAGGGGCGCGGCTACTACGAGCGCAGCGAGATCCGCGATCTGTACCACGCCCTGCGCGTCGGCGTGCGTGCCGAAGGGCTGAGCCTGGCCGCCTTCCTGCGGGGGCCGCTGGGCCGCCTGGGGCTCGCCGAGGTCGACGCGGTGATGGCCGCCGAGCGGCCGCTCGAGGCGCTGGAAGCGCTGCGGCCCGAGGTGCGGCGGCGCGTCGGGACGTTGCAGAGACTGGCGCGGCTACCGCCTCTGGACGCCCTCAAGCGCCTGGTGCGCGACCCGCTGGTGGATGGCCGGCGCTTCGTCGAGTTCCTCGACGAGCGCCAGCGACAGAACGTCGACGCGCTGCTGTTCGAGGTGGCGGCGCGCACGCCACGCGACCTGGAGGTGCTGCTCGACCGGCTCGAGCTGCTCGCGCGCCAGGCCGAGGCCGGCGACGTGCCGCAGAGCGGCGACGGCGTGCGGCTCCTGACGGTGCACCGCTCCAAGGGGCTGGAGTTCCGCCTGGTGGCCGTCTTCGACGCCGGCCGCATGGCGCCGCAGCGCAGCGACGAGCTCTACCTCGACCCCCGCAACGGCCGTCCCTACCTCCCGGGAGCGGACGGCTACCAGGCCGCGCGGGCCCGGGCGGCTGCACGCGCCGAGCAGGAGAGCTACCGGCTGCTCTACGTCGCCGCCAGCCGCGCCCGCGACGCCCTGCTGGTCACCGGCAGCGTCAAGGCGGGGCGGCCGCAGGGCTGGGCCGAGACGCTGGCGCGCCTCGGCTGGGGACCCCTCGAGGAGGACACGGAGGCCGAGCAGGCAGCTGAGGCTGCCGGCGGCGTTCGGGTCGTCACCCACCCGGCGGCCACGGTGGCGCCGGCGACGCGCAGGCGCGAGCGCGGCGAGGCCGGCGGGCTGGCGCCGGCACCGTGGCTGACGCGCCGCTTCCCGCCGCACCGCTTCCCGCCCGTCTACAGCCCGTCGCGCCTGAAGGCGGCGGCGTCCAGCGAGCCGCTGCCGCCCTCCGACCCGGAGCTGGAGCCGGCCCTGCCGGGGCGCGCCAGCGCCGTCGGCACGCTGGTGCACTACGCCATCGGCCAGGACTGGCAGCCCGACGAGCGCGGCACCCGCGTCAACCTGGCCGCGCAGGAGGTGATGTTCCCCTTCGCTCCGGAGGAGCGCGAGGAGGTGCTGACAGAGGTCATCGAGTTGCTGCGCGGCTACGTCGCCATGCTGGGGGACGGTATCCCGTCGCTCGCGCGGCGCGATCACGACCGGGCCGAGCTGCCGGTGGCGGTGGCGCACCGCGGGACGGTGTGGCAGGGGGTGATCGACCGGCTCTACCGGGTCGATGGCGGGTGGGTGGTGGAGGACTACAAGACCGACGGCAGCGTTCGTCCCGAGCGTTACGCCTTCCAGCTGGCCGTCTACGTCCACGCTGTGGAGCGGGCGCTGGGGCACCGCCCGCGAGCCCGCCTGGTCTACCTGCGGCCCCGCCAAGCCGTGGAGCTGGACGATGCGGCGCTGCGCAGCGCCTTCGCCGAGACGATGGGGGAGCGCGCCGCATGAGCGAGGTGTCGCCCCGCCGCATGACCGTCCGCATCGCCGTGCGGGACGCCGATCTCGACGAGCTGGGGCACGTCAACAACGCCAACTACCTGCGCTACGCCGAGGAGGCGGCGCGCGCCCACTCGGCCGCGCGCGGCTTCCCAGTGGAGGCCTACCTCGCCCTCGGCGCGGTGCCGGTGGTGCGCAGGCACGAGATCCGCTACCGCCGCCCCGCCACCGCCGGCGAGACGCTGGCGATCACCACCGAGCTGACGCGCCTCGACCGGCGCCGCGCCACCCGGCGGACCGACATCCGGCGGGCCTCCGACGGCGAGCTGCTCGCCGAGGCGGTCACCGAGTGGGTGTGGGTGGACGCTCAGGCCGGGCGCCTGGTACAGGTCCCGGAGGCCGTGCTGGCCGCCTTCGAGGCGGCCTGACGCGGGCGCACGGGGCTGCCGGGGGCCGTGCCGAGCGGCCGGGGTGCGCGGTAGCGTCGCCGGCCGGCTCCCGGCACGGCGCTCGCCGGCCCGGGAGCGCGGCGGGCGCCGCGGGCGGGCTCAGGCCCGCCGGTAGAGCACGGCGTTGCCCTGCTTGCCTACCGGCGTGATCAGCTCGAGCGCCCGCAGGCAGTAGGCGGCCTCCTGGGCGGTGCGCCGCGGAAGCCCCGCCAGGCCCGCCAGGTCCGCCGTGCTGAAGGGGCTCGGCAGGGCCGCGGGCAGGAAGGCCAGCAGGTCGGCCGGCGCCCCCAACAGGCGACGTTCCCCGACCGCCAGTAGCTCGCGGCCCACCACCACCCAGCCGCGCCGACGCCAGGCCCTGCCCGCCTGGTGTCGCCTCAGCTCCTGCTGCTCCACCAGCGCCACCTCCACCTCGAAGTTGGGGTGCGCCAGCAGCTCGGGGATGCTGACCAGCTCACGGAAGACGTCCTCGGGCCGGCCGCGCTTCGGCGAGCGGCGGCGGGCGCTGCTGCCGTCCTCGAAGCAGCGCACGATCCACTTGCGCTCGGCCACCGGCAGCACCAGCCGCAGCCGGTGCTCGGGGAGCAGCGCCGCCAGCTTGGCGCGCATGCCGGCCACGTTGCGGGTCTGCACCTCGATCAGCAGGTCGCCGGCGACCACGTCCACGACGTAGCCGTCCACCTCGACCTCGAAGCGGCTGCCGGTGGGCGCCAGCGCGCGCTTGAGCGCGGCGTGGAAGGGCGTCTCGTTGAGCGAGCCGATGGCGCTGGGCACGGCCCATGCTATCTGCCGCGGGGCTCTAGAGTCTTGCCTAGTCTCCGGCGACGCCGGGCGGGCGGCCGGCGACAATGGTGGCATGGACCTCACGGAACGGCGTGCAACGCTGGAGGGCATCGACGGGGTCATGGTGGGCACCGCGGAGAACGGCTGGGTCTGGCGGGCGGAGCTGCCGGCGGACCGGGTGGCTGCCTTCCTCGAGGCGCAGGCGGCCGGCACCACCCTGGAGCTGCGCTCGGAGGCGGGGGTGTGCCACGCGGACGTGCGTCGCTGCTGGGTGGACGTGGGCGACACCGCGCTCACCCTCAAGCTGGCGCTCGAGCAGCGGCCTCTGGCCTAGCGGCCGCGGCCCCGCGTGCCGTGGCCCCTGCGGCCCGCGGCTCCTGCGGCCCATGGCTCCTGCGGCCCGTGGCCAGGCGTGCCGTGGCCCGGCGGGGCGGTCCCGGCGGGCGGAGCGCGGCCCGGCGTAACGCCCGGCGCCGGGCCGGCCGCGCCTTGGTGGCGGACGGGCCCGTCCCCGGCCGCGGCAAGTATCCTGAGCGGGGCAGGGAAGCGAGTCGCCCCAGATCGGTCCGGGCGCGGCCGCGCTGCCGAGAAGGGACGAGGGTGTGGCATGAGCGACCGACTCGAAGGCGTGCTGGCGCTGCCGGGTGGCCTGGCGCGGGGCAGCATCCGGTTCGACCGCGACATCCTTGAGATCGATGCCGAGCCGCTCGGCGGCGGCGACGCCTCGCTGCTCGAGGAGGTGCGGGGCGGCGACGGCCGCATCGTGCTCCCCGGCTTCATCGACGGGCACGTCCACGGCGGCGGCGGCGGCGACACCATGGACGGCCCCGAGGGCGTGCTCACCCTGGCGCGCTTCCACCTCGGGCATGGCACCACCACGCTGCTGCCCACCACCATCACCAACCCCTGGCCGGACGTGCTGCGGGCGCTCGAGGGCGTGTGCGAGGTCCGCGCGGAGCCGGAGGAGGACGGCGCCGCGCCCATGCCCGCCATCCCCGGCGCCCACCTCGAGGGGCCGTTCATCAGCCCGGACAAGCTCGGCGCGCAGCCGCCGCTGACGCTCACGCCCGAGCCGGAGCGGCTCGACGCGCTGCTGGCGCTCGACGTGGTGCGGGTGGCTACCCTGGCGCCGGAGATCGAGGGGGCGCTGGACGCCGGCAGGCGACTCGCCCGCGCCGGCGTGCGCGTGAGCGTGGGCCACACGGCCGCCGGCTACGAGGAGGCGCGCGCGCTGACGGCCGTGGTGCGGGCCGAGGGCGGCGTGATCGGCTACACCCACCTGTTCAACGCCATGAGCACGCTCGCCAGCCGCGCGCCGGGCACGGTGGGGGCAGCGCTGGCCGATCCCGAGGCGTTCGTCGAGCTGATCCTCGACCTCCACCACGTGCACGAGGCCAGCTTCCGCGCGGTGCTGGCGGCCAAGGCGGGCCGGCTAACGCTCGTCACCGACGCCATCCGTGCCAGCGGCCTGGCGGAAGGGGAGAGCGAGCTCGGCGGTCAGCGGGTGCTGGTCCGGGGCGGGGCGGCGCGGCTGCCCGGCGGCACCCTGGCAGGTAGCGTGCTCACGCTCGACGTGGCGCTACGGAACGCCGTCAAGGCCGGCGTGCCGCTGGCACAGGCGAGCGCGCTGACCTCCACGACGGCCGCCCGCTACCTGGGACTGGGCGACCGCGGTGAGCTGGCGGTCGGCAAGCGGGCCGACCTGGTGGCGCTGGACAGCGAGCTTCAGGTGCGTACGGTGGTGGCGAGGGGTCGCCGGGTGGGCGGCTGAGCGGCCGCACGCGCGGCGTGCCGCTGGCGACGCGGGACGCCGCCGTCAGGCCGAGTCCAGCGCCGCGGCGACCAGACGCTGCACCAGCTGCGGGTCGGCGCGGCCCTGCGTGGCGCGCATCACCTGCCCCACGAAGAAGCCCTTGAGGCCGTGCTTGCCGCCGCGGTAGGCGGCCACCTCGGCCGGATGCCCGTCCAGCGCCCGGGCGATGATCTCGCGTAGTGCCTCCTCGTCGGCCAGGCGCTCCAGGCCCCGCTGGCGCACCAGCAGCTCCGGCTCGGTGCCGGATGCCGCCACCTCGCCGAAGAGCTCGCGCGCCACCGGCAAGGTGACGGTGCCGTCGTCGACCAGGCGCAGGAGCTGGGCCAGGCGCTCGGGCGTGATGCCTAGATCGCCGAGATCGTGGTCCTTGAGCTCGCGTACCAGGTCGTTGACCACCCAGTTGGCCACCTGGGCCGCGTCACCGTGCTCGAGCGCGGCGGCCTCGAAGAATCCCGCCAGGTCGTCGCGTGCGGCGATCAGGGCGGCGTCGTCCGGGGCGACGCCGAGGTCGCGGAAGCGCCGGTAGAGCGTCCGCCGGTCGGCGTCCAGGCCCGCGGCCGGGTCGGGGGGCGCCTCCTCGGCGTGGCTGGAGCCGCTGGCAGTGCGCCACGCGGCGTCGCCGGCGGGGGCCCCGCCGTCATCGCGGTCCTCCGTGCCGCCCCCGGCCGCCGCGGCCCGCTGCCGGCGGCCGGTCGCGGCCGCCCCGCGCCCCGCCCCCCCGGACTTCCGTGCCCAGGAGTCCTTCAGGGTGACGATGCGGTTGAAGACCAGGCGCGCGGCCGGCCCGTCGTCGCCGGCGGCCGCCAGCGAGGCGGGGTCGCGCCAGAAGTACCCCAGGCGCTCGAACTGGTAGCGCGTGCCGGCCGGGTCGCTCGCCACGCTCGGCTCCACGAACCCCTGGCGCACCACCAGCGAGTCGGAGTTGAGGCCTTCGAGGAAGTCCTCGCCGCGCCCGCCGGGCTCGGCCACGCTGAACAGCCGGTCGTAGAGCCGGAACTCGGCCGGCAGCGCCTCGTCCGTCGCCAGCCAGTGGATGGCGCCCCCCACCTTCACGCCCGTCGGGTTGCGCCCCAGGCTGCCGGGCAGCACGCTGCAGCGCAGCTCGCTGACCTCGCCCGAGGCGTTCTTGACGACCTCGTCGCAGCGGATCGCGTAGGCGTGGCGGAGCCGCACGGCGCGGCCGGGCGCCAGGCGCCGGAAGCCCTCGGGCGGGACCTCGGCGAAGTCGCTCCGTTCGATCACCAGCCGCGGGCCGAAGGGCAGCTTCCGGCTCCCCTCCCTGGGCACGTCGGGCGGCCAGTAGGGGGCGTCGAGCGTCTCGCCCGCCTCCAGGTTGGTGAGCGTCAGCGGCAGGGGGTCGGTCACCGCCATCACCCGCGGCGCGCTGGTGTTGAGGTCGTCGCGGATGGAGTGCTCCAGCAGCGCCATGTCGACCGTTCGGGTGGTGCGGGACACGCTTATGCGGCTGGCGAAGTCGCGGATGGCGGCGGGGCGCACCCCGCGCCGCCGCAAGCCGGCGAGGGTGGGCATGCGCGGATCGGCCCAGCCGTCGACGTGACCTTCGCTCACCAGGCGCATGAGACGGCGCTTGCTCACCACCGTGTACTCCAGATTGCGGCGGCCGAACTCGTACTGGTGCGGCCGCTCCTGGCCGGGGAAGAGGCGATCCACCAGCCAGTCGTAGAGCTCGCGGTTGTCGACGAACTCCAGCGAGCAGAGGCTGTGCGTGACCCCCTCGATGGCGTCGGAGAGGGGGTGCTGGAAGTCGTAGAAGGGGTAGATGCACCAGTCCGCGCCGGTGCGGTAGTGCTCGGCGTGCACGATGCGGTAGAGCAGCGGGTCGCGCAGCTTCATGTTCGCGGACGCCAGGTCGATCTTGGCGCGAAGCACGTGCGCGCCGGTCTCGAACTCGCCTGCGCGCATGCGCCGGAAGAGGTCCAGGTTCTCCTCGGGCGAGCGCTCGCGGTAGGGGCTGGCCGTTCCCGGCGTCTCGACCGTGCCGCGCATCCGCTGGATCTCCTCGGTGGGCAGGCTGTCGACGTAGGCGTCGCCCATCAGAACGAGGCGCTCGGCGAGCTGGTAGAGCCGCTCGAAGTAGTCCGAGGCGAAGCGCACCGGACCGTCCCACTGCCAGCCCAGCCAGCGAATGTCCTCCTCGATCGAGGTCACGAAGCGCGTCTCCTCGACCTCGGGGTTGGTGTCGTCGAAGCGCAGCCGGCACACCCCGCCGTAGTCCTGCGCCACGCCGAAGTCGAGGAAGCAGGCGAAGGCGTGACCGATGTGGGCGTAGCCGTTGGGCTCCGGCGGGAAGCGCGTCACCACGCGGGCGTGGCGTCCGGCCTGCAGGTCGCGGTCGATGATGTCGGTGATGAAGTTGGGGCTCACCAGCCGGCCTGCCTCGCCCGCCGGGCTGGCGTCCCCGCCGGTGGGTGTCACCTAGGGGCACTCCTTCGTCGCTGCCCGGCGCCGTCGACGCCGGCTTCCAGGCGCCGGAGGCGCCGTCCCCAATGGTAACGCACGTTCACGCCGCGGGGCCGCCGGGGCGGCCTCATCCGCGGGCATCGTCAAGGTTGCGAGGTCGTCCCGGTCTCCAGCGCGGCCGCCCGCCATGCCGGCGATCATCGCAGGATGACCAGCGTCACGAAGTAGTAGGTGATGGGCACCGCGAACAGGGTGCTGTCGATGCGGTCCAGCACGCCGCCGTGGCCCGGCAGGAAGAAGCCGGCGTCCTTCACCCCCACCCAGCGCTTGATGAGCGACTCGAAGAGGTCGCCCAGTTGCGCGGCGCTGCCCACCAGCAGGCTGAACAGCAGGCCGTCGTAGAGGTCGACGTGCAGGTGGCCGAGCCGCTCGAGCAGGAAGGTCGCCGCCGCCACCACCACCACCGACAGCCCCAGCCCGCCCAGCGAGCCCTCCACCGTCTTGTTGGGGCTGATGAGCGGAGCCAGCTTGCGCCGCCCCAGCCAGGAGCCGAAGGCGTATGCGCCGACGTCGGACGCGAAGATGGCGAGCATCGGCAGGGTGAGGTACCACAGCCCCAGCACCCCGTCGGGGGTGTAGCGCAGGGTGACGCAGTAGCCGAGCAGCCAGGGGATGTAGAGGTAGCCGAAGAGGGTGTAGACGATGGTGTGGAGCGAGTCGCTCCTGGGGTTCACCACCTCGATCCCGATGAGGAACAGCGCGAACAGCCCCAGCAGCAGCTCCCGCCAGCTCACTCCCACCACCAGCGGCTGCATGCCGGGGTAGCTGGCCGGCAGCGACGCCGGCAACGTCAGCACCGCCGCCACCCACAGGCTCCAGCGGCGCACCCGGATGCCGCGCAGCGCCAGCATGGAGGAGAGCTCCTGGATGCCGATGAGCGTCAGCACCAGGTAGGCGGGCGCCAGCAGCGGCAGGCCCACCCAGAAGATCAGCAGCGCCGCCACGAAGGCCACGAAGGCGCTGAGCACGCGCACCGCTAGCACGCCGTCGCGGCGCGGCTGCTCCACCTCCGGCGGTGCCGTCACCGGCTCCCGCCTGGGCGCACCGTCGCCGGCGCCGTCCACGCGCGCCTCAGGCGCCAAGGCAGCGCCTCAGCACGCCGGCCCGCCGGTACGCGCAGGCATGTCAGGGGCCCTCAGACGGCAAGGATGTCCTCTTCCTTGGCCTTGACACGCTCCTCGATGGCGGCGATGAACTCGTCGGTGAGCTTCTGCACCTCGGCCTCGCCGCGGCGCAGGTCGTCCTCGGTGAGGTCGCCTTCCTTCTCCATGTCCTTGAGCTCGTCGTTGCCGTCGCGGCGGATGTTGCGCATGGCGACGCGCGCCTCCTCCGCCATGCCGTGCACGGCCTTCACCAGGTCGCGGCGGCGCTCGTCGTTGAGGGTGGGCACGTTGATGAAGATGGCGTCCCCCTGGTTGTTGGGGTTGAAGCCGAGGTCGCTCTCCTGGATGGCACGCTCGATGTCGCCCGCTGCCGACTTGTCGAACGGCGTGATGAGCAGCGTCCGCGGGTCGGGGCTGGCGATGGAGGCGAGCTGGGTGAGGGGCACGCTGCTGCCGTAGTAGGAGACCATCACGCGGTTGAGGATGGCGGGGTTGGCCCGACCGGTGCGGACCGTCGCGACGGTGGCCTCGAAGGACTGGAGCGACTTCTCCATGCGCTCCCGCGATTCTTTCAGGACGCTCTTCATCAGCGCTACCTCCTGCCAGCCCGATTCGTCTGCAGCCAGTCTACCGCGAGCAGGACGGCCGCGGTCGCAGCGCTCGGCGTCCGCGCTACTCGGCGTAGCGCGTCTCTACGCCCGTGCCGATGAAGGTGCCCACGTCGGCGTCGCCTGCCAGGACGCGGTCGAGGTTGCCCCCGGAGAAGATGTCGAAGACGGTGATGGGCATGTCGCGCCCCATGCACAGCGTAATGGCGGTGTCGTCCATCACCTTCAGGCCCTTGTTGAGCACGTCCATGTAGGACAGCGAGCGGAAGCGCCGCGCCTCGGTGTTGACGTTGGGATCGTCGTCGTAGACGCCGTCGACCCTGTTCTTCGCCATCAGCACCATGTCGGCGTCGATCTCCAGCGCGCGCAGCGCGGCGGCGGTGTCGGTCGTGAAGAAGGGGTTGCCGGTGCCGCCGGCGAAGATCACCACCCGCTCCTTGTCCAGGTGGCGAAGCGCGCGCCGCCGGATGTACGGCTCGGCGACCTCCTGCATGGTGATGGCGGTCATCACCCGGGTGTCGACGTCCTTGCGCTCGAGCGCGTCCTGAAGCGCCATGGCGTTCATGACGGTGCCGAGCATGCCGACGTAGTCGGCGGTGGCGGGGTCCATCCCGCCGCCGTTCTGCGCGCCGCGCCAGAAGTTGCCGCCGCCGACGACGATGGCCAGATGAACGCCGCGGCCGAGGGCCGCGGCGATCTCTCCCGCGAGGGAATTGGTGGCGTCCGGCGAGACCCCGAAGCCGCTCTCGCCGGCGAGGAACTCGCCGGACAGCTTCAGTAGGGCTCTACGCACGCTTCACTCCCCGATGGCGATGCGGGCGAAGCGCCCGACCTGGATGTTCTCGCCGACGACCGCGATCGACTCCTTGATGAGGGTGTCGACCGTCTTCTTGTCGTCCTTGATGTAGGCCTGCTCGAGCAGGCAGCTCTCGGCGAAGAACTTGTTCAGCCGCCCCTCCGCGATCTTCTCGATCACGTTCGCCGGCTTGCCTTCCCCCGCCGCCTGCTTGGCGAAGGCGTCGCGCTCCGCGTCGGCGATCTCCTTGGGGACGTCGTCGCGGCTGACGTACTGGGGGTCGGCCATGGCCACGTGCATGGCGATGTTGCGCGCCAGCTCGTGGAAGCTGTCGTTCATGGCCACGAAGTCCGTCTCGCAGTTCAGCTCCACCATCACGCCGATCTTGCCGTTGTGGTGGACGTAGGTGCCGATGAAGCCTTCGTGCGCGGCGCGCTCGGCCTTCTTCTCGGCCTTGGCGATGCCGCGCTCGCGCAGCAGCGCGGCCGCTGCGTCGATGTCGCCGGCGGTCTCGTCGAGCGCCTTCTTGACGTCCAGCATGCCCGCGCCGGTGAGAGCGCGCAGCTTCTTGATCGATTCGGTGCTCACAGCCATAGTCGTTCGTCCTCCGCGGCGCCGGGGCTCAGCTCAGCCCTCGGTCTCCGTCTTGCCAGCTTCCTCGCCCGCGTCCTTCTCGTCGCCGGCTGCGTCGCCCTCGGCGGTGTCGCTCGGGGCCGTCTCGCTTGCGGCCGTCTCGCTCGGCGCCGCCTCGGCCTTGGTGGCCCGGGCGCGCGGCTTGCGCGCCTTGGGCTTGGCCTCCGCCTCGGCGGCTGCCGGCTCCGCGGCCGCCTCCTTCGCAGAGGGTGCCTCGGTGGCCGTTTCTTCGGTGGTCGCTTCTTCGGTGGCTGCCGGCTCCGTGGCCGGTGCTTCGGTGGCCGGTGCTTCGGTGGCCGGTGCTTCGGTGGCCGGTGCCTCGGCGGTGGCAGCGTCCTCGGCCGCGGCGGTCTCGGGCGCAGCCTCCGGCGCCGCGGCAGCTGCGGCGGCGCCGCCGGCCTTGCCGGCCTCGGCACCGGCCTCGGTGGGAGCCTTGGTGGCGGCCGGGGTGGCCGCCTCGGTGGCGGCCGTGCCCGCGCCCGCCTCGTCCTCCGCCATCGCCGCGGCGGCCTTGATGGTCCGCTCCGGCGAGGACATCGGCGTCGGCAGCGTCTCACGCTGCGCCGGCGCCTCGGGCTCCGCCGCCGGCCGGTCGACCGGCTGGTCGGCGCCGCCCTTGACCTCCACGATGACGTCGGAGAGCCTGGCGGTGACCAGCTGGATGGAGCGGATGGCGTCGTCGTTACCCGGGATGATGTGGTCGAGGACGTCCGGGTCGCTGTCGGTGTCGGCCAGCGCGACGACGGGGATGTCGAGCTTGTTGGCCTCCTTGACCGCGATCGCCTCCTTGGTGGGGTCGATCACGAACAGCGCGTCGGGCAGGCGGTTCATCTCCTGGATGCCGCCGAGGTAGCGGTGCAGGCGCTGCAGCTCCTTGCCCATGGAGATCTGTTCCTTCTTGGTGAACCGCAGGATCGACTCGTCGTCGAACATGCCCTGCAGGTCCTTGAGGCGCTCGACGCGGGTGCGGATGGTCTTGAAGTTGGTCAGCAGCCCGCCCAGCCAGCGCTCGTTGATGAAGGGCATGCCGCAGCGCTTGGCCTCGGCCGCCAGGATCTCCTGCGCCTGCTTCTTGGTGCCGACGAACAGGATGGTGCTGCCGCGGCCGGCCATGTCGCGCAGGAAGTTGAAGGCCTTCTCGCTCTCGACGAGCGTCTTCTGCAGGTCGATGATGAAGATGCCGTTGCGCTCCGCGAAGATGTAGCGCTTCATCTTCGGGTTCCAGCGCTTCGTCTCGTGCCCGAAGTGGACGCCGGCTTCCAGCAGCTGCTTCATTCCGAGGTAGGACATGACCGTTCCTCCGTGGCGGGATGTTGAGGTTGGAATCGGGTGCCCGGCGGGCTGGACCCGCGCGGGGCGCCCCGGTGCTCCTGTCGGCCAGGCGGACATCCCGCTGCCGCCGGCCAAACCTCCGCAGTATACAGGAGCGTTTGCGTCCGCGGCCAGCCCTGGCCGACGCACACGGAAGCGCGGGCGCCCCGCCGAGGGCGCCCGCGCGTACCTCCGCGTCGCCCTGGCCGCTACGGCATGGCGTTGAGCGCGTCCTTGGCCTTCTGGTAGGTGGGGTCGATCTGCAACGCGCGCTGGTAGGCCTGCTTGGCGTTGGTGAGGTCGCCGGTGCCGCCGCGCGCCTGGTAGGCCTGGCCCAGCCAGTAGTAGGCGTCGGCGCTCTCGGGCGGCAGCAACGCGCCCTGCTGGGCCCGCCTGACTGCCTCGTCGATCTGACCGGTCTTGAGGTAGGCGCGCGCCAGGTAGGTGTAGATGGGGGGCATGAACACCGAGCCGTTGAGCTTCAGGGCCGCCTCCAGCTTGGGCACGCTGGCCTTGACGTCGCCGCACTCGAACATGGTGATGCCGAGCTGCGACACCGCCGACAGCGACTGCGGGTTGAGGCTGACGGCCTGCGACAGCTCGTACTCGGCGGTGCTGCAGTCCTTCAGCCGGAAGGCCACGTTGCCCAGGTTGTTGTGGGCCTCGCTGTTGGTGGGGTCGAGCACCACCGCGCGGCGGAAGGCCTGCTCGGCGAGCTGCAGGTTGCCCTGGTCGCGGTAGACGCGCCCGAGGTTGACCTGCAGGGTGGAGCGCTCGGCACTGCCGAGCCCGCCCTTGCCGCTGGTGGCCTGCGACACCGCGCTCTCCAGCGCCGTGCGCGCCTCCTTGAGGTTGCCCTGGTCGTAGAGCACCACGCCCTCGGTGTTGAGCACCCGCGGGTCGTCGGGGGCGAAGCTCTCGGCCTTCTTGATGGTGTCGAGCGCGTCGGACAGGCGGTTGGCGTAGCTCTGCGGGTCGGCCTGGTACTGGTCGCGGTAGGTGAGCGCCAGGTGGACGTAGGCGAGCACGTTGCGAGGGTCCTGCTTCAGCGCGGCCTGGAAGGCGTCGATCGCCTGGGCGTAGGCCTGCTGGCAGGTGAGCGAGCGGCCCTTCCCTACCAGCGCCTCGACGTTGGTGGCGTCGCTCTTCAGCGCCTGCTGGTAGAAGTACTGCGCCAGCGCGCAGTCGCCGTGATCGAGGTAGAACTGTCCGTCGCTCACCAGCGAGGCCGCGTCCGGCGCCTTCGTTTGAGAGGTGCCCGACGTATCGCTGGACGAGGACGAGGAGCTCTGCGCGAACGCCGCGCTCAGGCCCAGCAGGACGACCAGGGTTGCCAACAGCGCTCGGCCCCAGGCGCCGTTGCTCTTGTTCAGGGTGCTAATCAACGTATCCTCCGACGGTTCCTCCGGTGTTGTGAAGGGTGCGGCGAGTGTACCATCCACCCTCGCTACGCCCGCCATCGCCCTCGACGGGCCTGTCGGCGGGGAGCGGCGGACGCGAACGCTGGCGCCACGACCCGGCCGTGGAAGCCGGCGCGGGTTCGCGGCGTGGGCGTCGCCGAGATGCTTCCATTGGAGTTCATGATGACCACCCACTGTGAGAATGGGGTGTGCAGCACGCGCGTTTCGCGCTATCACCGGGGTGGCGCGGCGGTCAGGGGAGGAAGTCGAGCGCGGGCGGTACGCGGCGTTTGAGCTCGAAGCGCTCGGCCAACTCCACCCCGCTCTCGCGGCCGAAGGCGCGGCGCCCGGCGATGAAGTCCTCGGCGGTGGCGGTCCAGCCGTAGAAGTCGGCGTAGAAGCGGAACAGCTCGCTCACCAGCTCGCGCTGCTCGGTGATGTCGACGCTGACCTGGGGACGCTGCGAGCCGAAGGTCGGGTACTGGTAGAGCCGCACCGGCTGCCGGTGGGCCTCCAGACCCTCGCCCGCCTCCGCCACGATCTTGGGGATACGGGCCAGGGTGATGGCGTCGAAGGCGATCTTGGCGGTCATGCGGTGGTCGGGGTGGGGGCTGTCGTCGCTCCAGGTGATCACCGCGTCGGGACGGAAGCGGGCGTAGAGCGCGGCCAGCGCCAGGCCCTCGTCGCGGCCGCCGGTCATGTGCGAGTCGCCCATGTCGAAGAAGCTGAACTCCGCGCCCACCGCGCCCGCCACGTGCGCGCCGTGCTCGTGCCGCACGCGCCGGACCTCCTCGGCGGGGGTGTCCTTGAACTGGCTGGCGAGCTCGCCGCGCGTGGTCCAGGCGAGCATGACCGCGTCACCGCGGGCGGCGTGGCGCGCCAGCGTGCCGACGCAACCGAGCTCGTCGTCGGGGTGGGCGAAGACCGCGAGAAGCCTCACGGCCGCCTCCGCTTCATGTAGGCGCCCGGCGGGAGCTGCCCGGGCGCGCGCGTTCCGCGCAGCGTCATGGACACGACGGGACTATACCCCGGAGCGTGTCGCGGGCGTGCGCCGCGGCCCTTACGGCGGTGCTAGCATCGGCCCATCCGACCGAGCGACGTCGCGCGGGCTGGCGGTGCCAGGCGCGAGGCGGTAGCATCGAGAGGTCAAGGGACATCCGTCCCGGAACCCCACCTGCCCGGTCCCTTCCCGGCGCTCGCTCAGGCGAGCCGCGGGGCGTCGGGGGTCGCGGGAGAGAGGAGAGGCATGGCCGAAACGTGGCGACCGTCCACCCATACGCTCGCCTGGCTCGCCCTGATCTGCAACGCCCTGGTGATCCTGCAAGGGGCCTTCGTGCGGGCGTCCGGCTCGGGCGCGGGCTGCGGAGGGCACTGGCCCACCTGCAACGGCGAGGTCGTGCCCCTCAACGCCGGGGTGCACACGCTCATCGAGTTCAGTCACCGGCTGCTGGCGCTCACCGTGCTGGCGCTGGGGGTGTGGCTGGTGGTGCGCGCCTGGCGCCTGCGCCAGGAGCGGCGCGGCTTCAGCGCGTTCGCCTTCGCCGCCTTCTACTTCGTGATCATGGAGGCGCTGCTGGGGATGGTCACGGTCGTGTTCGGCCTCACCGGCGACAACCACAGCCTGGCGCGCGGGGTGCTGGTGGCGGTGCACCTCGTCAACTCGCTGCTCCTCATCGGCACCCTCACCGGCGTGGTGGTGTTCTCGCGCCGCAAGGCGCCGGCCTGGCCCCTGCGCATCGGCAGGCAGGGGGCGCTCGCCACGGTTCTCGGCCTGGGCCTGGTGGGGATGCTGCTGCTGATCTTCTCGGGCGGCATCGCCGCCATGGGCAACACCATGTTCCCCTCGGCATCGCTCAGCCAGGGCTTCGCGGCAGACTTCAACCCGGCGTCCCACACGCTCATCCGCTTGCGCATCCTGCACCCGCTCATCGCCATCACCGTAGGAACCTACCTGTTCGTGGGCCTGGGGCTGTCCTGGTGGCTCAAGCCCACCCCGGCTGCGCGCCGCACCGCGCAGGCGCTCCTCGCCGTGTACGTGGCGCAGCTGGCGGTAGGGACGGCCAACCTCGCGTTCCTGGCGCCGATGGCGCTGCAGCTGCTCCACCTGAGCATGGCGGTGCTGGCGTTCTCACTGTTGACGACGCTGTCGCTGGAGATGCTGGGCGGCGAGTCCGCCCGGCGAAGGGCGGAGTCCCAGTCGCAGGGGCCCGTCGTGGAGGGGGTAGCGCATGACTGACCGGGCGGAGGTCGCGGATGCGGCCGAGAGGGTGACGGTGGCGCCGCAACGCGCCACCGTGCGCGACTACATCACGCTCACCAAGCCGAAGGTGATCAGCTTGCTGCTGCTCACCACAGTGGGGGCGATGTTCATCGCCGCCCGTGGCTTCCCGGGGTGGATCGCGCTCATCGGGGTGACGCTCGGCGGCTACATGTCCGCCGGCGCGGCGGGCGTGTTCAACATGGTCTACGACCGCGACATCGACGAGCGCATGCGGCGCACGGCCCGGCGGCCGACGGTGACGCAGGTGGTGCCCACCCGCAACGCGCTGGTCTTCGGGGTGGCGCTCACGCTGGCGTCGTTCGCGATCATCGCGGGCACGGCCAATGTGCTGGCGGCGTTGCTGTCGTGGGCGGGGATCGCCTTCTACGTGATCGTCTACACCATGTGGCTCAAGCGCAGCACCTGGCAGAACATCGTGATCGGCGGTGCCGCGGGCGCGATCCCGCCGCTGGTGGGGTGGGCCGCGGTCACGGGTCAGTTGAGCCTGCTGGCGTGGGTGTTGTTCGCGTTGGTGTTCATGTGGACGCCGGTGCACTTCTGGGCGTTGGCCTTGATGATCAAGGACGAGTATCGCAACGTGGGCGTGCCGATGGCGCCGGTGGTGATCGGCGAGCGAGCGACGGTGCTGCAGATGGTGATGTACGCCGTGCTGACGATGGTGTTGACGGTGGCGCCGTTCTTCCTGCACGTGTTCAGCCCGGCGTACTTCCTGGCGGCGCTGGGGCTCAACGTGGTGCTGGCGGTGCGGGTGCTGAGGCTGTTCCAGGTGGCGCGGAGCGGCCGGCCGATCGACAAGATGATGGCGTTGCCGGTGTACAAGTACTCGATGACGTACCTGGCGCTGGTCTTCGTGAGCATGGCGCTCGACCGCATCCTGTTCTGAGGAGACTGACCACGACGACGAGCCCGCCTCGATGAGCCGCCCCGAGTGGAGCTGGCGCTTCCTGCGCAAGCCGCGGTGGTGGCTGGGGACGCTGACCATCGTGGCGATGGCGGCGGTGATGGTCAACCTGGGCCTGTGGCAGGTGCGGAGGCTGCATCAGCGGCTAGAGCGGAACAGCCACATCGAAGCGCGCATGAGGGCGCCGGCAGTGCCGCTGTCGGACGCGCTCGCCCGCTACCGCTTCGACGCGCCGCTGGGTGAGGCGGGCTCGGCCGCCTACCGGCACGTGAGCGTCCGCGGCCGCTACGTTCCCGCGGACGAGGTGCTGCTGCGCTCGCGGAGCCTCGGCGGCCACCCCGGCTTCCACGTGCTCACGCCGCTGGTGCTGCCGGACGGCAAGGCCCTGCTGGTCGACCGCGGCTGGGTGCCCTACACCGACAACGACCCGCCGGTGCCGCAGGCGGCGCCGCCTGGCGGCACGGTGACGCTCACCGGACTGCTGCGCTTGCCCGACCCCGAGCCCTCCGGCGTCTTCAAGCACCTCAGCCCGCAGGACCCCGCGAGCGGCCCGCTCAAGAAGTCCTTCTACGCCAACCCCACGCGCCTGCAGCCGCAGATGCCGTTCGCGCTGATCGGCGGCTACCTGCAGCTGCAGACGCAGTCGCCGGCACAGGACGGCGAGCTGCCCGTGGCACCGAGCCCGCCGGAGCTGGGTCGCGGCCCGCACCTCAGCTACGCCATCCAGTGGTTCTCCTTCACCATCATCGCGGTGGTGGGCTTCACCGTGGTCCTGCTGCGCCGCGCTCGCGACGCCGACGGGTTGGAGGCCGCCGAGAAGCGCCGCTGGCGTGCCGCCGTGGAGGCCGCAGCCGCGGCGGACGCCTCCAGGGACGGCGGCGGCGCGGCCCCGGGCGACTGAGGGATCTCCTGCTGGACGCCGCCGCTCAGGCCGGCGCCTTGCCGAGCGCGTCCTTCAGGGTGTGCATCAGCTGGTCGAAAGGCTTGATGAACTTGTCGACGCCCTGGTCCTCGAGCGCCTGGGTGATCTCGTCCAGGTCGATGTCGAGATCGGCCAGCCGGCGGAGCTTCTCGCCGTACGCCTGCTGATCGTCGGTGACGCGCGCGGCCGGCCGGCCATGATCGCGGTAGGCGTCGAGCGTCTCGCGCGGCATGGTGTTGATGGTGTCGGGGCCGATCAGGGGCTCGACGTACTTCACGTCGGAGTAGTCCGGGTTCTTGGTGCTGGTCGAGGCCCACAGCACCCGCTGCGAGCGGGCGCCGGACGCCTCGAGCGCGCGGAAGCGGGCGCCGGAGAAGACCTCCTGGTAGACGGCGTAGGCCTGCTTGGCACTGGCGACGGCCATCTCGCCGTGGAGCTCGCCCGCCAGCGCGGCGCGCGGCCCGCCCTGGTGCTGCAGCTTCTCCAGCATGGGGTCGAGCATCACGTCGATGCGGCTGAGGAAGAAGCTCGCCACCGACGCCGTACGGCGGATGTCGCCACCCGCCTTGGCGCGGTCCTCGAGGCCGGCGAGGTACGCCGTGGTGACGTCGCGGTAGCGGCCCAGGCCGAAGAGCAGCGTGACGTTGACGTTGATGCCGTCGCCGATCAGCTGGCGGATGGCGGGGAGGCCCTCCGCGGTGCCGGGCACCTTGATGAAGGCGTTGGGGCGCCCCAGGCGCTCCCACAGGTGGCGCGCCTCGTGGATGGTGCCGTCGGTGTCGTGCGCCAGGCGGGGGGAGACCTCCAGCGAAACGTAGCCATAGCGGCCGTCGGAGGCGTCGTAGACGGGCCGGAACAGGTCGCAGGCGCCGCGGATGTCGGAGACCACCAGCTCCTCGTAGGCCTGCTCGACGGTGGCGCCGCTGCGCGCGAGGTCCGCCACGGCGTCGTCGTAGTCGTGGCTCTCGGCGATGGCCTTGTGGAAGATGGCCGGGTTCGAGGTGACGCCGCGAAGGCCGTCCTCGTCGATCAGGGCCGCGAGGGTGCCGTTCGTCAGCCAGCTCCGGCGGATCTCGTCCAGGTAGACGGACTGCCCGAACTCCTGCAGCCTGCTGAGGTTGCTCATGGTGCGCCTCCCTACGGGCTGGTCACGCCCAATGCCGTCAGGATAGTACCCGGCGCCGTGGCGCTCGGGTGGGACACGTTACCAGGCGGACGGGCGAGGGAGACGCTTGGGGCGGGGGCCGAGAGGCGCTCGGCAAGGGCCCCCGCGTCAGCTGCGCTCGAGCCCGATCGCCACCACGTTGCTCCCCTGCAGCGCAAGCTGCACCCGCGGCAGCGGCCGCACCGCCGGCCCGCTTACCGCCTCGCCGGCGCGCTCAGGGTCGAACACGCTCAGGTGGCAGGGGCAGGTGAGGTCGGGATGCCTGCTCTGGTAGTTGAAGGCGAACTGGATGGCGCTGAGATCGGTGTTGAGGTAGACGGTGCAGCCCATGTGGGTGCACACCCGGCTGAAGCCCGCCAGGTGAGCGCTGCCGCCGTTGCCGGCGGGCACCTCCAGGCCCCCGGGGATGGCGGCCGGCAGGCGGACGACGATGGCGGGGATGGGACGGTCCCCGGGCAGCTCGAAGGGAACGGCGTCCCATACCGCACCGAAGGCGGCGGCGCCTGCCACCAGGTGGTGCGGGCGCGGGGCGAACACGGGATGGGCGGCGGGCGTGTCCTTCTCGAAATGGATGCGCACCGCCTCGTAGAGGCCGACGGCCCCGCCGCCGATGGCCAGCACCACCGGCAGGCGCCACAGCCAGTTCAGGAAGGCGCGCCGGCCCTCTCGGTCGTCCATCCCCGATCAGGGCCTCTCGGGGGCGAGGGTCTTGGAGACGTAGTCCACCAGCGCGCCGATCTGCGCGCTGGAGAGCTGCGCCTGGAAGGCGGGCATCACGCCGCGGCCGTAGCGGATGGCGTCGCGCACGATGCCGGCGTTGGTAGCGCTGCGGTTGCCGGCGAGCGCCGGCCCGGCGCCGCCGTGGCCGCCGGCGCCGTGGCAGGTGGCGCAGTTGGCGAGGAACAGCCGGCGGCCGTCGGGGCCGGTGGCGGCAACCGTCCCGGGCAGGCCGGCCGAAGCGCCGGCGTTGCCGCTGCCGCCGGTGCCGGAGCTGCCGGCGGTGCCGGAGCTGCCGGCGGTGCCGGAGCTGCCCGCCGTGCCGGTCACCGTGCCGGTCGCCGCGCCGGTCGCCGCGCCGCCCGCTGCGCCGCCGCCGGCCGTGCCTTGCGCCCCGCCGGCTGCCGCCCCACCGGCTTGCGCCAATCGCGCCTTGGCGCTGGCGATCAGGTCGGGCACGCGCCCCGCCTTGTCGGAGCCGCCCGCCTTGGTGACGTAGAGGTCCCAGGTGTCGATGGCGTCCTGATACTGCTGCTGGCTGAAGTAGGCGTTGCCGAGCATCAGCAGGGAGGTCTGGTCGAGCTTGTCGAGCCCGCCGGCGGCGTTCGCCGCGCGCTTGAGCACGGTGATGGCGTCGGCGCTGTGGCCGCTGCTGAAGAGCACCTGGCCGGTACGGCTGAGGGCGGTGACGTTGTCGGCGTTCGGCCCGGTGAGCACCCGGACGTAGATGTTCACGGCCCGGTTCTGGTCGCCCTGCTGCCAGTAGGCCTGCCCCAGCGCCATCAGGTTGCTCTCGCTCGGGTCTTGCTTGACCTTGGCCAGCAGCGGCGCGACCGCGTCGATCTCGCGGATCTGCTGCTGCGCCTGCGCGTCGTTGGCGTGCCCGGGGCTGGCGAGGTAGCGCTGGAAGGCGCTGCGGGCGTCGGCGAGGTTCCCCTGGGCGAAGGCGACCTCGCCCATGGCGTAGAGGGTCTCGGCATCGTTCGGGGCTGCCGCCAGCGCCTTCTGCAGGTAGGCGTAGGCTTTGCTCAGGTCGCTCTGGAGGTACACGGCGGCCAGCCGCTTGTAGGCGTCGGCGGGCACCGGGGTGACGGTGGCCACCACCTTCTGGTAGGCGGCGATGGCCTGGTCGGGCTGCTGGGCGTTCCAGTAGGCGTCGCCGAGAGCCAGCAGGTTCTTGGCGCTGGGGTCGTGGTCGGCCGCGCGCTTCAGTTTGTCGATCTGCCTGGCCGCGGCGGTGTCGGTGGTGGTGAGGTTGGCGTTGGGGCCCACGCGCGGCAGCACCGCCGTGGGCAGCACGGCCGCGGCCACCAGCACCAGCGCCAAGAGCGCCACCACGCCGTAGGGGAAGCGCCGGCGGCGGGTGGTGGCGGTGGGAGGCGCGCGGCCGGCCAGCTCCGCCTCGCGCTCGTCGAGCGCCTCCATCACCCGGGCGGCCTTGGCCTGGTAGCGGGTCTCGAGGCTGGAGCGGCGCTCCTCGGAGAGGTCGCCGCGATCCTGCAGCTCGGTGATGGCCCGGAACAGAGCGTCGCGCTCCTCGGCCAGGTCCTGGCTCACCGGGTCGCGCTCGTCGGGCAGGGGGTCCGACTGGCTCGGTGCCAGCAGCGGCACCACCACGTAGGCCAGCGCCACCAGGGCCAGCACCCCCACCAGCGCGATGGTTGCCATCAGTCCCGCTCCTCGCTCTCACGGGCGCGCGCCAGGCGCTCGTCGAGCTCTCGCCGCACGCGCTCGAGCGCGGCGGCGTCGACGGGAGGGCCGGTCTCGGCGGCGGCGCGCCAGCGGCGCACCAGCAGCGCCAGGCCCCCCGCGCCACCAAGCAGCGCCAGTACCGGCAGCAACCACACCAGCAGATGCACGCCGCGCTTGGGCGGATCGAGCAGGATCCAGTCGCCGTAGCGCTGCGTGAAGTAGTGGATGATCTGTGCCTCGCTCTTGCCGGCGTCGAGCTGCTGCTGGATCAGCTGCCGCATCTCGGCGGAGATCTCGGCCCCGGAGTCCGCCACCGACTCCGCGGTGCACACCGGGCAGCGCAGCTTGGCGGCGATGGCGTAGGCCCGCGACGAGATCTCGACGGCAGCGCCCGACGAGGAGGCGGCGGCCGCCGGGTTGCTCCCGGGGGTGGTGGCGGTGGACCCGGCGGTGGACCCGGTGGTGGCGCTGGTGGTGCCGGTCTGAGCCTGGGCGAAGGCGGCCAGCGTCGGTCTCGCCGGCGCCGGCCCGGCGTGCAGCGGCAGGCCGGCGAGGGACGCCGCCACGGCGAAGGTGGCGGCCCGCAGCACGGCGGCACCGGGCCTGCCGACTCCCTGCCCTTCGCGCGCCGGCGCGGGGGCGTTCGGCCGCGCCGTTCGCCTCGCTGCGCTCACTTGACGATCGCCTCGATCTCGCGCGCCAGCACGGCCTGCGTCAGCGGGCCGACCTGCTTGTAGACCACGATCCCCTGCCGGTCCACGAAGAAGGTCTCGGGCACGCCGAAGAGGGCGTAGTTCACGCCGATGGAGCTGTCGTTGTCCATCCCCACCGGGAAGTCGAAGCCGAAGCGGGAGATGAAGCTGCGACCGGCGTCGTACTGGCCGCGGTCCTGCGTCTGGACGCCGACGAACAGCACGCCCTGGCTGCGGTACTGGCGGTAGGCCGACTCCAGCAGCGGCGCCTCCTCGAAGCAGGGGTTGCACCACGACGCCCAGAAGTTGATGACCAGGGGCGTGCCCTTGTGCGCGGAGAGCGAGAAGCTGCTACCGAAGCGGCTCTGGAAGCGGGTGTAGAGCGGGAGCGTGAAGTCCGGGGCGGGCTTGCCCACCAGCTGTGAGGGAACGTCGCGGTTGGGCGGCCCGCGGAACAGGCCGTAGAGGAACAGCCCGCCCAGCACCGCCACCACCGCCACCACCGTGATCAGGCGCCTCATCCCGCCGACCCCCCGGCTGGCACCCTGCGCGTCATCCCGCGCGTCAGCCCGCGCCTCATCCTGCGGGTCATCCTGCAGGTCATCCTTCGGCGGCCTCCTCGGGGCTGTCGCCGGCCGCGCCCGCAGCCCCGCCGGCCGCCCGCGCTCCCGCGGTCACCGTGCGCCGCTCGTCGAGGCGGCGGCGCGCGGGCATCAGGCTGGTCGCCACGCCTACGACGAACAGCAGGCCGCCGAACCAGATCCACGACACCAGTGGGCTGTAGATCGCGCGCAGCACCACGTAGGTGGTGTCGGGGCCGATGGTGTTGTCGAGGTTGAGGTAGAGGTCGTGGGTGAAGGTGTACATCACCGCCGGCTTGCTCACCGGCTGCTGCGAGGAGCCGAAGACGTTGGTGCGTGGCCGCAGCGTCGCGATCTGGCGGCCGCCCCTGGACACCTGCACCACCGCGCCGGAGCTGATGCGCGAGGCGCTGCGGTCGAGGAAGCGATCGACCGGGGTGAGAGTGTACCCCTGGAAGGTCGCGCTGTGGTTGAAGTCGATGCGGACCTGCTGGTCGACGCGGTAGCCGGAGCTGAACGCCACCCCCAGCGCCACGATGACGATGGCCAGGTGGGCGATCATGCTGCCCACGCGGCGGCGGCTCTCGTGCGCGTAGCTCCACAGCACCGACCACGGGCTGCGGCTGGTGAGCCGCAGCCTGGGCACCAGCGCCTGACCCAGCAGCAGCCCCAGGCTCACCAGGTTGTAGCCGGCGAGCGCCACGGTGAGGGTGGGATAGATCTCCCGCATGCCGAGCAGCAGGGCACCGCCGCCCGCTACCAGGAAGCCGCCCGCCAGCCAGGCGAGGTTGCGCCTGAGGGAGCTGCCGTCGGCGCGGCGCCAGGGCAGCAGCGGCCCGATGCCCATCAGCAGGAACACCAGCATCCATAGCGGCAGCGTGACCTGGTCGAAGAACGGCGGGCCCACCGTCACGCGCTGCCCGCTCACGGCCTCGACCAGCAGCGGGAACAGCGTCCCTATCAGGACCGTGAAGGCGAGCGCCAGGAACAGGATGTTGCCCGCCAGGAAGCCGCCCTCGCGGCTCACGACGGCGTCGAGCTCGGCGCGGTCGCGCACCTGGTCCCATCTGAGCGCGATGAGGCCGAACGCGAACAGCGTCACCACCACGAAGAAGCCGAGGAAGGCCGGGCCCACCGGGCCGTCGGCGAAGGCGTGCACCGAGGAGATCACCCCGGAGCGCGTGAGGAAGGTTCCGAGGATGGAGAGGCAGAAGGTCAGCGCGATCAGCATCACGTTCCAGCTCTTGAGCATGCGCCGCCGCTCCTGCACCTGCACCCCGTGGATGAAGGCGGTGGCGGTGAGCCAGGGCATGAAGCTGACGTTCTCTACCGGGTCCCAGGCCCAGTAGCCGCCCCAGCCGAGCACCTCGTAGCTCCACCAGCCGCCCGCCACGATGGCGGCGCCTAGGAAGCCCCAGCCGGTGAGCGCCCAGCGGCGCGTCTGCACCATCCACTCGTTGCCGGGCCGGCGAGTGATGAGCGCCGCCATGGCGTAGGCGAAGGGCACCGAGAGCCCCACGAAGCCCAGGTACATGAGCACCGGGTGCACCGCCATCATCCAGTGGTTCTGCAGCAGCGCGTTGGGCCCGGGCCCGTCGGCGGGTGGGTTGGGGAGCGTGTGGAAGGGGTTGGCGATGAACGCCACCACCCCCAGGAAGAACACCTGGATGGCCGACAGCACGCTCAGCGCCCACGGCCGCAAGGGGCTCAAGGGGGCGGTGAGGGCGAGCAGCGCGGTGTAGGCGGTGAGCAGGAAGCCCCACAGCAGGATGGAGCCCTGCAGCGCGGCCCACAGCGTCACCACCTTCACCCACAGCGGCGAGGCGATGCGCGAGTGGTTGGCGACGTACTGCACGCTGAAGTCGTTGCTGACGAGCGCCGCCTCCATCACGGCCACGGCGGTGGCGACCACCAGGAAGGTGGCGAGTGTCGCCAGCCGCGCCGAGGTCTGCAGCCTGGCGTCGCGGCGGACGGCGCCGAGCGCGCCCACCACGGTGGCGTAGAGCGCCAGCCCGAACGCCAGGAAGACGGCGGCGCTGCCGAGATGACCGAGCTGGAGGTGGACCATGGGCTGCCTCTCCGGCGCTCAGCCCGCTACTGGAGCGTCCGTTTGAGCATGTTGACGTCGATGGGCTGGCCCGGTTTGGGCGGCTTGTAGTCGGCGCTGTGCTTCACCAGCAGCTGGTTGCCCACGAAGGTCCCGTTGTGGAAGGTGCCTTCGACGACCACGCCCTGGTCGGGCTTGAACAGGTCGGGCGGCGCGCCCTGGTAGCTGACGGGGTACGACTTGATGCTGTCGGTGATGGTGAAGGTGAGCTTCAGCGTCTTGTCGTTGAAGTGCACCGTGCCCGGCTCCACCAGCCCGCCCAGGCGGATGCGCCGGCCGGCGAAGCCCTGCGGGTCCTTGGCGTACTCGTTGGGCAGCACGAAGTAGACCAGCGAGTTGTTCAGCGCCTTGACGATCATGATGCCCGCCACGGCCAGCACCGCGACGCCCAGGAGGGCGTAGGCGACCTTGCGGAAGCTCAACGCCGGTCGTCCTCTCGGCGCTCGGCGCGGCGGGCGCGCGCGGCGAGATAGAGGCTGTAGCCGCCGTAGGCGAGCACCACTTCGATCCAGATGAGCGCCACCCAGCGCCAGTGTGCAGCGAGATCAGACACGGACGACCTCCCCCTCGGCGGCGCCGCGCTCACGGCGCTCGCGCGCTTCCTCGCGGGCTCTCTCGAGCCGCGCGATGCGCACCCGCTCGGAGACGAAGGTCAGGTAGACGAGCGCGGCGACGCCGACGTTGAATAGCAGTACGACCAGCATGGTGGGGGCCATGTGGATGCCGGTCACCGCCACGCTGAGGGTCGGGTGCAGCGTGCGGAACCAGGCGGCCGCCAGGTAGTTGAAGGGCAGGCTCACCGCCACCACGATGCCGATCACGGCGCTGACGCGTCCGCGCCGGGTGGGGTCGTCGATGAGCCCGCGCACCACGAAGTAGCCCACCAGCAGCGCGAACATCAGCGCGGTGAGGGTGAGCTTGGCGTCCCACGTCCAGTAGGTGTTGAGGGTGGGCTTGGAGTAGGTCATGCCGGAGAGCAGCGTCAGGCCAGCGAAGAAGGTGGCCACCTCGGCGTTGGCGACCGCGCGGGCGTCGTCGAGGTGCTTGCCTTGCCAGAGGAAGAGCATGCCGTAGAGGGCGGTCACGATGACCGCCACGAAGCACACCCACGCCACCGCCACGTGGGCGTACATCATGCGGATCAGCTGCCCCTGGTTGACGTCGGGCGGGCTCACCACCAGCGCCAGGTAGGCGCCGACGGCGAACAGCACCAGCGTGACGAGCCCCAGCGCGCGCAGCCACGGCGGGCGCTTGCGGGTCTCGTGCGGATCGGTCATCGTGTCTCCTTCAACGGCCCGGCCACGCTCGCGCGCGGCGCCGAAAGGCCTCGCCGCCCAGTCTAGAGCGATGTGGCTGGCCGGTGCTTCGACCTAGGTCTATTCCTCCACGACCAGATGAAAGATGGCTGTGCAGGTGACCAGGTACACCAGGTCGAACCCACCCAGCAATTGTAGCCAACCCCCCGTCAACGCGGCGTTCGAGAGCTGCAGCGTGGCTTCGCTGGCGCGCACCGCGCCCAGCAGAACCGGGACCACCACGGGGAACATCAGCACCGGCAGGAGGGCCTCGCGCGCCCGCAGGTTGGCGGTGAGCGCGGCGTAGAAGGTGGCGATGAGGGCGAAGCCGAGGGTGCCGAGCGCCAGCGTCGGCACCAGCAGCCAGGCTCTCGGGCCGGCCGGGGCGCCGTAGAGCACCAGCGTCACCGGCGTCATCAGCAGCCCCAGCAGGGTGAGGTAGAGCCAGTTGGCCAGCAGCTTGCCGAGGAACACCGACGCCCGCGGCACCGGGTAGAGCAGCAGCTGATCGAAGGCGCCCTCCTCCAGGTCGGACTGGAAGCTCTGCGCCGAGGCGATCACCCCGGCGAAGGCCAGCGCCACCCACAGCACGCCGGGCGCCGAGCGTTGCAGCAGCGCTGCGTCCTGCCCGATGGCGAAGGCCATCATCACCAGCGTTACGGCCGAGAAGAACAGCGTGGCGACGGTCACCGCCCGCCCCCGCACCTCCTGCAGCAGGTCCTTGCGGGCGACGGCGAGGATGGCGGCGAGGTCGCTCACGCGCCGCTCCCGGCCCGCAGCAGGCGGCCGCCTTCGAGCTCGAGCACGGCGTCGGCGAAGCGCGAGCTGCGCTCCAGCTCGTGCGAGGCCATGAGGATGGTGCGGCCGCCGGCGCGGGCGCTCGCCAGGGCGTCCTCCAGCAGGCGCTTGCCGTCCTCGTCGAGGGCCGCGAAGGGCTCGTCGAGCAGCCACAACGGCGCGTCGACGAGCAGCAACCGTGCCAGCCCCAGGCGCTTCTTCATGCCGCTGGAGAAGGTGCGCGTGAGGACGTCGGCGACCTGTGCCAGGCCCACGTGCGCCAGCGCGCCGTCGACGTCGGCGTCGGGCAGGCCCGTGAGGGTGGCGGCGAGGGCGAGGTTCTCGCGTGCCGTCAGCATGGCGTAGTTGCCGCCCAGCACGCTCAGCAGCGCGACCCGGCGGCGCACCTCGTCGCCGCCTCGTTGCAGGTCGTAGCCGAACACCCGGCCGTGCCCGCTGGTGGGCCGCAGGCGGGTGGCCAGCAGCCGCAGCAGGGTGGTCTTGCCGGCGCCGTTGCTGCCCCTGAGGACCGCCACCCGGCCCGGAGCCATCTCCAGGCGCAGCCCGCGCAGCACCGGCTCGCGGCCGAAGCGCTTGGTCACGCCGTCGAGGGCGATGGCGGGGACCTCGGGGCTGGCGTCCGGAGCCGGCATCACGCCAGTATCGCCCATCGGCCGGGGCGCCGCCTCCGCCCCGCACGTCGCGGCGACCCGGACCCCTGAGCCTCGTCCGCTGCTGCCTGCCCTGCAAAGGTCGGCGCCCGGCAGCGTGGGGGGCCGGGCGCCGAGCGGCCCGCAGGCCGCGTGGGGGAGGGATCCGGCCGGGCGCGTCGGTCAGCGACGCGCGGCCGAGATCGCGAGCGGACTCAGGAGGACGCCACCGAGGGCACCACCGCCAGGTGCGCGGTGACCGAGGTCGACGCGCCGGTGTAGTAGTCGGCGCCCGCCTGGTGGAAGACCGCGTGCAGGGTGTTGCCGTTCATGGTGAAGTCGTAGGCGATCACGTTCGGAGTTCCGGTGGACAGCTCCTTGGCCTTGAAGCCCAACCCGGTCAGCGCCGACACGTAGTCGCTGGCGACGGTTGCGACCTTGGCGTTGTCGTGCAGCACGTTCATGCCCGCCCAACCGCCGGCGCCGTAGAGGGTGACGTTGCCGAGCTGGCCGAAGGTGGGGTAGACGTCGCGGCCGAGCGCATCGGTGGTCGGCCCGTAGCCGACCACGCTGATCGACGGGATGCCGCTGATCGAGCCGGCGCTCGAGACGTTCACCTGGAGCTGGTTGCCGTTCATGGTGAAGCCGATGTACCCGGTCTCGATGGAGCTGTCCGTGAAATCGAAGGCGCCGGTGTGGTAGCCGAGGTGCAGGCCGGCTGCGGACACCATGGCAGGGATGGCGAGGGCGAGGACGGCGGCGGGGATCAGGAAGAGGCGTTTCATGGTTTCTCCTTAGCGTGCGCGCAAGGGCGCGGGAAGCTGACGCGCAGTCACGTCGCGATGCGGGGACCGGGTCTGGGCCTTCCCCCAAGACCGCAGGCAGTGTGCGCCCAAGGTTTCAAGAGCGATCTGAATCACCGTGCATGCGCCATGCAAATGCGGTGAGGTCGCCGTGAGGCGACCGTGGGGTCAGCATGTGGCGAGCGTGTGACGGCCGTGGGCGGCCGGCCGCCGGGGCCCTGCAGGAGCCCGTCGAAGCCGTGCAGGCCGGGCGCAGGACCGGCGCAGGCCGGGAGCAGGCCGGGAGCAGGCCGGGAGCAGGCCGGTGCGGGCGGCGCGCGCCTCAGGAGGACGTCTGCTGGCGGTCGGCCTCTTCGGCGTCTCCGACCTCGGACGGCTCGGCGGGGTCGCTGGCGGCGGCGCCGGCGGCCGCCCCGTCCTCGCCGAGCGGGTTCTCGTCGGTGGCGCCTGGCGGCACGTCGATGCCGCGCGGCACCCGGGCACGGCGCCGGCGCACCAGCACGGTGCCGCCGGCCGCCGGCCCGATGGCGTAGCGGCTGTAGTAGGTGAGCAGGCGCCACGCCAGGATGGCCGCCGCCACGGAGCCGCCGCCCCCCTCGGCGCTGAACAGCGAGGCCGCCGCGATCTCCAGGATGCCGGCGCCCCCCGGCGTGGGGAAGATGAAGGCGATCACCATCGGCAGCTGCACCGCGGCGATGGCCGGCAGCAACGGAGGCCGGTCGCCGAGCCCCACCAGGATGATGTAGAAGGCCAGGTAGGTGGCGATGTAGAGGCCGGCGGTGAGGGCGTGCAGTATCACCTGCAGGCCGATGCCGCGGCGCGAGAACTCGCTGGTGGCGGCCGCCACCCGGTCGAGGAAGTCGAGCGCCGGCTCGCGCCAGCGGCGCAGGAAGCGCAGCCGCATGACCGGCCCGACGATCGCCTTGATCCAGTGCAGCCGGTAGGCGAGCACGAAGTTGAGCATCAGGAAGGCGACGCTGAGCGCCAGCGCCAGCCCCACCGGGGAGGTGGCGCCGAGCAGGTCGGTGGAATGGCCCAGGGCCACCAGCCCGATCGGCACCGACCAGGTGAGGAAGAAGAGGTCGACCACCCAGATGTAGACGTTGACCGACCAGGCGCGCGAGGCGGGGACTCCGTCCCGCACCAGCGACAGCACCACCGCCGGCGCCTGCCCGCTGCCGCCGGGGGTGATGGCGGCGCTCAGCAGGCCCAGGGTGTAGGCCCTGAGCGAGCGCAGGAACCCCACCGGCTGGCCGGTCATGCGCGTCAGCAAGGTCAGCCGTGCGGCGCCAAAGAGATAGTTGACGCCGGTGAGCAGCGCGCCCACCACCAGCGCCCACACCGGCACCTGAGCGACGGTGGTGACGCTCTCCCCGAGCCACCAGAAGGTGGCGAGCACGCCCAGCACGCCCAGAACGATCGATAGGGCGATGGCTCTACCTATGGCCGGACCCCTTCCAGCGGAGGCAGCCGACGCGCCGCCGCGCGCCCGGCGCTCCGGCGCACAGTGTAGCAAGAGCGGCGCGCCGCCTCCGTGGCTGCAGTGCCGTCAGGGAGCCGGGCGGCGGGGTTGGCAGGGTGGGGTCGCCAGGTGGATCGCGCCGCGCGGCTCAACGCTCCACGCGGTTCCGGCCGAGGCGCTTGGTGCGGTAGAGCATGGCATCGGCGCGGGAGAGCAGAGTGCCGGCGTCGTCGTCCGGGCGCAGCTCGGCCGCGCCCAGGCTGATGGTGGGGCGCAGGCTGGCGTTGATCTCCCGCCAGTCGCCGGCCGCCACTGCCAGCCGCAGCTTCTCGGCCACCCGCGCGGCTCCGTCCAGATCGGTCATGGGCATGACCACCGCGAACTCGTCGCCGCCGAAGCGGGCACACAGGTCGACGTCGCGGAGGCAGCCGCGCAGCACGCGCCCGAGCTGGCGCAGCACGTCATCGCCGACGGTGTGCGAGAAGCGGTCGTTGATCTCCTTGAAGCTGTCCACGTCCAGCATGATCAGCGCCAGCGGCGTGCCGCCGCGCCTGGCCCGCACCACCTCGGCCGTGAGGCGAGAGTCGAAGGCGCGACGGTTGCTCAGGCCGGTGAGGTCGTCGAGGCGGCTCAAGCGCTCGAGCTCCGCGGCCTGCCGCTCCAGCCGGGCGTTCAGCTCCTTGAGCTGGCGGTAGGCGGCGGCCAGCTCCACGTTGGTGAGCCGGTCGATCTCGCGGTCCAGACGCAGCCGCTCCACGTCGAACTGCTGCGTGAGCACCCGCGTGCGGACGTCGGACGCCTCCCGCTGCACGCGCTCGCGCGTGCCGTGGTAGGCCTCGTAGTGCTCCAGGGCGCTCTCGAACTGTCCGAGCGCGCGCAGCGCCAGCGCCACCCCGTGGTGCGCGCGGTAGGTCTCCACCAGCGCGCCGACCTCGGTCGCCATCGCCAGGGCGCGCTCGAGCTCCTCCAGCGCCTGCTGCGGCCGGCCCAGCAGCAAGGCCGCCTGCCCCACGCCCACCAGCGCCTCGGCCCGCGTGCGCGTCTGCGCCTGCGGGCCCAGCGCCTCCACGCAGGCACGGAACTCGCGCAGGGCTGCCTCCGGCCGGCCGATCTCCAGGAACATCTCGCCCAGGCTGATGAGGTTGAGGCTCACGCCGTAGGCGTCGGAGGCGGCGATGCTCTTGCGGAGCCAGCGCTCGGCCTCGGCGTGGTTCCCTTGCGCTCGAGCGGCCAGCCCCAGGGCCCGCAGGGCGGTGGAGCGCTCGCGCCGGCGCTCGGGCCCGTCGCCCGCCACCGTCAGCGCGCGCTGCGAGTACTCGCGGGCGCGCGCCGGCTGGCCGAGGTTCAGGTAGGTCTCGGCGATGCCGTTGAGCGGGCTGGCGGCCAGGTCGGGCGCCAGCGGCTCCAGCACCTTGAGCGCGTGCATGTGGTGCTCCAGCGCCTGCTGGTGCAGGCCGACCTTGTCGTAGCCCCAGCCCACGCCGTGCCACGCCAGTGCCTCGCCCAGGGTGTCGCCCAGCAAGTGGCGCAGGCGGGCCTCCAGGTTGGCGTGCAGCAGCCCCGCCGGGAAGCGCCCGAGGCGGAAGTCGGAGATGGCCAGCGCGGTCGCCGCCTCGGTGAGGGCCTCCCGGGCGCGCTGCGGCAGCGCCGCCAGCGCGGGCTCCCACAGCGCCGTGCCCGCCCGCGGGTCGAGCTGCGCGGCCTGCAGGGCGTGCAGCGCCCGGGCGCTGGCGAGGTCGTACTCGGTGTCGTGGAAGGCCGCCAGCGACAGCAGCGCCAGGGCGGTGGCCTCCGCCGCGGTATCGCCGGCGTCGTTGGCCAGCTCCGCCGCGGCCGCCGCCAGCTCGCGGTAGCCCGCGCCATCCTGATGACGTTGCTCCCAGGCGGCGCTCAGCAGCTCCTCAAGCTGACGCTCCGCAGCGCCGATGCCGAGAGGCTCCTGCGTCTCGCCCTTGCCCGAGCTGTCGGTCACTGCCTGCGCCCCCTCGTACGCTGCCCCTCCGGCCGTGTCGCGAGTAGCCCCATTATGGGGTACGGGCCCGTCGGCCGAGCGCTGCCGCCGACACGGCGGCGCCGTATCCTCTAGGGCATGTGGCCGGACGACTTCGTGTGGCGGGGCCCCGTCGCGCCCCCGGGCGCCTGGGGACGCCCCGGCCTGGTGATGCTCTTCAACCTCGAGTGCGCGGCCTGCATGTCCCGCGGCGTGCCGCTGCTCAAGCGGCTGGCGGCCGAGCACGGCGAGGCGCTGCAGCTCGTGATGGTGCACACCGCCTACGGCCACCGCGAGCACCCGCGCGAGGAGCTGACCGCGGCGATCACGCGCTTCGCGCGCGACTTCGCACGCCTGGAGATCCCCATCGCGCTCGACCTCGACGGCTCGCTGGCGGTCGACTGGGGCGCCGAGGGCACCCCTCACTGGCTCGTCTACGACGCCCGGGGAGCGCTGGCGCGAAGCATCTACGGCTCGCAGGAGAACGCCCAGACGCGGCTGGCGTACCTGCTCGAGGAGCTGGTGGCTGCGGGAGGCGAGCCGACGCCTTAGGCTAGGTGTTGGAGGCGGCCGCGACGCGGCCGCGGTATGGAGAGGACCAGTCGATGGATGCGCAAGGATACGACAACGATCGCGAGGCTCGCCGGGCGGCTCGCCGCGAGCGTCGCCGCCAGCGGGACCTCGACGGCTCCCGCACCGCCCGCATCGGAGCGGTGCTGGTCATCATCGGGGCCCTCGCCCTGCTCTCCGACCTGGGCGTCTTCAGCGGCGCCCACAACGTCGTCGGCATGCTGCTGTTCGCGGTGCTGGGCGTACTCGCCCTCGGCCACTTCCTGACGCGCGGGCGCCCCTACTCGCTGCTGGGCGCGTTCGCGCTCTTCGGCCTGGCGGCCGCGACCGTCGGCGGCGGGTCGGCAGGCTTCTACTTCCTCGGCCTCCTCGGCGTCGGCTTCCTGGCCCTGTACTACGTGGACCGTGAGCGCTGGTGGGCCATCATCCCGGGCGGCACGCTGGTGTCGCTGGCGTTCGTGGCGGGTCTGGACAGCTGGCGCCCCGGCTACGACCCCACCTGGGTGCTGTTCCTCGGCCTGGGGCTCACCTTCGGCGTGCTCACCCGCCTGCCCGGCGACCCCAAGTCGTGGGCCATCTTCCCGGCCGTCGCCAGCCTGCTGATCGCGGTGCTCGGCTTCAGCTTCGGCGGCGGCTGGCTCGTGCCGCTGGTGCTGGTGGGCGTTGGCGTGTACCTGCTGCTCAGCGGCGAGCGCGGCGGCTGGCGGCAGGCGCTCGGGGGCGGCGCTGCGGGGAAGCGACCGCCGGCGGGTCGGCCCGACGGGGCGCCCGGCGACGGCGCTGCGGCTGGCGGCAGCGACACGACCGGCGGCGCGGCCGAGCCCCCCGGGGACCCCGAGCGGGAGCACGGGCAGGACGGGTGATCCGGCTCGGGTGATGGCGCGCCCGGGCTGGCCTTGAGGCACCATCTCGACGGGGCCGCTGGCCGCGCGCCAGACGCGTTCCGTCCGGCGGTGGCGTTGGGGGACCCCGAGGTGGCCGACCTGCAGCGGCGCCTCCACGGCGACGTCGAGGGCGGCGACTTCGGCGCCATGGGCGGCCTCGCCAAGGCGATCACCGGCCTGTCGGGGGAGCCGGCGCTGGTGAAGGGGGCCTCCACCTGGCCCTGGCAGTCGAAAACGCTGCGTGGCTTCCTGACCGCGTACGCTCACAGCCGGAGCCCCACCCGCCTTGCGTAACGCGCGCGGCGTGGGCTAAGATTGTCAGGCTGTGCGCTCGTGGGCCGAGCCCCTGAGCGGGGGTGCCGGCGAGAGACGCGAGCCGACCCGGTTCTACGACCCCAACCCTGTGGGAGACCACCATGAAGTACAACAAAGGCGCCATCCTGCGCTCCATCGAGCAACCCTTCATGCGGGACGACGTGCCGCACTTCGACTCCGGCGACACCATCCGCGTCGACTACAAGGTGGTAGAGGGCAACCGCAGCCGCGTGCAGGCGTTCGAGGGCGTGGTCATCGCCAAGAAGAACGGCAAGGGCGCCCGCGCCACCTTCACGGTGCGCAAGGTGTCCTTCGGTGAGGGCGTCGAACGGGTCTTCCCGGTCAACTCGCCGCTGATCGACAAGATCGTGGTGGTCCGTCGTGGCCGTACACGCCGGGCCAAGCTGTACTACCTGCGTGAGCTGCGCGGCAAGCGCGCCCGCCTGCGCACCGACACTGCCCGTCAGGAGTTGGACCGCGCCGCCGCCCGCGCCGCGAGAGACGCGCAGCAGAACGGCAAGGGCGAGGCCAAGGAGGCCACCGAGAGCGGCGAGTGAGCGCCCAAGCGCTCGAGCTGAACCGCTTCGTACCCGAAAACGCGTAACCGGCACGCTCGTCGGCCGCCGCACGCCATGGCGCCGCCGATCGCCTGCGCCCGTGGCCCGCTTGAGCCAGGCCTGAGGGAGCCGCGGCGCCACGCCACCGCGCCGCCACATCGGAAAGACTTCGCTGCGGCGTCGCGCGCCGCCGGCCTAGGCTGGAGGCCGTGCTTTCGACTCGGGTCGACCCTTGGGACGGAACGGCGTGGAGCTGCTCGAGCGCGACGACGAACTCGACCGCCTGACGGGCAAGCTGCCCGGCCCGCGGCGCGGCGGCACGCTGGTGCTGCTGGGCGGCGAGGCAGGTGTCGGCAAGACCGCCTTCCTGCACGCCGTTGCCGAGCGCCTGCAGGACAGGGCGGAGGTGCTGTGGGGCGACTGCGATCCGCTCAGCAGCCCGCAGCCGCTGGCCCCGGTGCTCGACTTCGCGCCGGCGCTGCTCGGCAGGACGCCGGGCGAGGCGGCCGTCGACGCCCTGGCGCGGGACGGCTTCTTCCGGGCGGTGCTGGAGCGTCTGAACGGCAGCCGCGCGCGCCTGGTCGTCCTCGAGGACGTGCACTGGGCCGACGAGGCCACGCTCGACCTGCTGCGCTTCCTGAGCCGGCGCCTGGCGAAGGCGCGCGTGTTGCTGGTGTGCAGCTACCGCGACGACGGGCTCGACCCGCGCCACCCGCTACGGCTGCTGCTCGGCCACCTGGCGGGGTCCCCATCGGTCGAGCGCGTGCGCCTGGAGCCGCTGTCGGCCGGCGCGGTGCGCACGCTGAGTGCCGGGACCGGCCTGGACGCCGGCGAGCTTCACCGCCGCACCGGCGGGAACCCCTTCTACGTGACCGAGGTGGTGGCGGGGGCCACGCGGAGACGGCCCCTGGCTGCCACCGCACCTGCCACCGTACCTGCCACCGTTCCTGTAACGGTGCGCGACGCGGTGCTGGCGCGCGCGTCGGCCCTCGACGAGGGCGCTCGCGCGGTGCTCGAGGTGGCGGCGGTGATCGGCGCTCGCGCCGAGCCGTGGCTGGTGGAGGCGCTGTTGGGCGACGCCGAGGCCGGCATCGACGCGTGCGCGGCGAGCGGCATGCTGAGGCACGAGGGCCACACAGTCACGTTCCGGCACGAGCTGGCGCGTGAGGCGGTGGCGAGCGCGGTGCCAGCCGAGCGCCGCCGCCGGATCCACGCGGGCGTGCTGGCCGCGCTGGAGGCCGCGCCGGATGCGCAGCTCGACCTCGCCCGGCTGGCGCACCACGCGGAGGAGGCGCACGACGCCGTGGCGGTGCTCGCCTACGCCCCCGAGGCGGGGCGTCAGGCCGCAGGCGTCGGGGCGCACCGCGAGGCGGCGCAGCAGTACGCCCGCGCGCTGCGTTTCGCCGGCGGTCTCCCGGCGCAGGAGCGCGCACCGCTCCTGGAGGCGTTCGCCCAGGCGCACCGGGTGATCGCCCACACGCGCGAGGCGCTGGAGGCGCAGGAGGAAGCGGCGCGACTGTGGCGGGAGCTGGGGGAGAGCGCCGCGGAGGGCGCCGCGCTGGCCCGCCTCACCGGCATCTACGTCCACCGCGGCCGCACCGAGGATGCCGAGGCCGCCAGCGCGCGGTCCCTCGAGCTGCTCTCGGCGCTGCCGCCTTCGCGCGAGCTCGGTCATGCGCTGGTGGTACAGGCCGCGCTGCGCATGCGCGCCCGGGACAACGAGGCGGCGGTGGCGTGGGGCGAGAAGGCGCTCGCCATGGCGCGCCGCTTCAACGACGCCGAGCTCGAGGTGCGTGCCCACTGCCGCATCGCGGCCGGCCTGCTGCTCCAGGAGGACGAGGCCGGCGAGGCCCACCTGAGCGCTGCGCGCGAGCTTGCCGCCGAGGCGGGGCTGCGCCGGGTGATGGCACTGGCGGACGTGACCGCCGCCTCCATCGCGGTGGAGACCTACCGCTTCGGTGAGGCGCGCCGGGCCCTGGCCCAGGGCCTCGCCACCTGCCGCGAGCACGACCTCGACACCGACGCGCTCTACCTGCGCTCGCTGCTCGCCCTCACCGACCTGTACCAGGGCGACTGGCGGGCAGCCACGGAGGCGGCGGACGACATCGCGCGCGGCGAGGGCGAGGCCATCAGCCGCGTCATGGCGCTGCTCGCGCTCGGTCGCCTGCGGGCCCGTCATGGCGACTCGGGCGCCCGCCAGGCGCTCGACGAGGCGCTGGCGCTGGCCGAGGCCGCCGGCACCTTGCAACGGCTCGGGCCGGTGCGCGCCGCCCGGGCCGAGGAGGCGTGGCTCGCCGGCGACGCGGAGCGCGCCGCGCGCGAGGCGGAAGCGGTGTACGAGCTGGCGGTGCAGCACCGGCACGCCTGGCTCGTCGGGGAGCTGGGCTACTGGCTGCGACGCTGCGGCGCGGCGGTGGCGCTGCCGGAGTGGGCGGCGGCGCCCTTCCGGCTGGACGCGAAGGGCGCCGGCGACGCCGAAGGTGCTGCGGCGGCCGCGACGGCCTGGCGCGAGCTCGGCTGCCCGTACGAGGAGGCACGCTCCCTGGCCGCCGGCGGCAGTGAAGAGGGGTTGAAGCGCGCGCTGGCGATCTTCGAGACGCTCGGCGCGCACCCCGACGCCGCGGCCGCGGCGACGCGGCTCCGCGAGCTCGGCGCCAAGGCCGTGCCCCGCGGGCCGCGCCGCAAGACGCGCAGCCACCCGGCCGGCCTGACGCCGCGCCAGAGCCAGGTCCTGGGCCTGCTGGCGCGCGGCCTGAGCAACCGGGAGCTGGCCGAGGAGCTGCACATCTCCACCAAGACCGCCGGCAACCACGTCTCGGCCGTGCTTGCCAAGCTGGGCGTCAAGCGCCGCGCCGAGGCGGTGGCGGTGGCGCTGAAGCGTGGCCTGGTCGATGACGGGGACGCCGAGCGCTAGAACGGCCGAAAGCTAGGGACGTGCGTGCGCCAAGCTAGGGAACTCGCCCGATGCGCGGCGCACCGGCATCGTCGCACTCTTGCCTAACGGAGCTCCGGAGGCTTGCCTGGGTCGCGGCGCGGCCAGGTCCGTTCGCCGCGGCCGGCGGTAGCCAGGGCCGGCGCCCGCTCGCCGGAGCGTCGCTCCGGCACGGAGGGAGAGACCATGCCGCGATACATGGTGGAACGCACCTTCCCTGACGGCCTCGAGATCCCCGTCGACGCCGACGGCGCCGCGACGTGCCTGAACGTGGTCGGGCACAACGCGGACTTCGGCGTCACCTGGGTCCACTCCTACGTCAGCGAGGACAAGCGCAAGACGTTCTGCGTCTACGACGGCCCCAGCCCGGAGGCGGTGCGGCGCGCCGCCGACGCCAACGGGCTGCCCGTCGATCGCGTGACGTTGGTGAGCGTGCTCGACCCGTACTTCTACCGCTGAGCGGCCGCGGGCCGGGGTTGCACGCGCGCCCGGGTTTCTGCACAATCGGACATCGTTCCCGGGGTGTGGCCCCGTCGGCGCAATGGTGCCGGCGGGGCCACACCGGCGCGGCCAGCGTGGTTCCGCCGCAGCGTGGTCGTTGCGTCGGGCGGCGGAACGTCGAAGGCGACCGGCGTGCGCGGCCCGGGCGGGAGCGAGGCCGAGCCTCTCGTGCCTGCGCGAGACGCGTGGACGGGCGGGAGCGGCCACGAAGGGGGAGACGATGCGCGATCCGCGTGCCGGCCTGCAGGCGCCAGCATCTGGCCGCGAGCGGCCCCGAGCCGGGAGAGGCGGGCGACCCGCCCGCGCCGTCATCGTCGCGCTGGCGGCGCTGACGGTGGCCTGCCTGGCCGCCGGGCCGTCCTTCGCCCGCGCCGGGCACGCCTACGTGCCGGCGCAGTTCATCGCCAAGCAGTACACCGAGGGTCTGGGGCGCATTCCGGACGCCCCCGGCTGGCGCTCGGCGCTCGCGCACTTCCAGACGTCGGGCTGCACCGCACAGAGCCTGGCGAGCTTCGGCGAGGCCGTCTACACCTCGCCCGAGTTCACCGGCCTGGGGTACGGCGACGCGGCCAGGCTGCTCGCCCTCACCCGCGGCGCACTCAACCGCGAGCCCGACCCGAAGAGCTTCGCGCGCCTGATGAAGGACCTGCACACCGGCGCGACGTGGGCGTCGGTGGTGGCAGAGGTGTTCACCGGCTCGGCCTTCGAGTCGCTGGTGCCGCGCATCTGCTCCGGCGTCGTCGACGGCTCGCGCTCCTCGTACTACCTCGGCAAGAGCGCTCCCATCGCCATCCCGACGGCCGGGCGCGGCTTCGCCGGCAACGAGCGGGCGTTGCAGGCGCGCCTGGACGCGGTCGCGCGGCAAGGCGGCGGCACCGTCGCGCTGGCGCAGCGGGCGCTGGTGGTGCTGAGCGCGCCCCTCACGGTCCCGGAGGGCGTCACCCTGACGACGGTCGGCACTCCGGACCCGCGCCACTACGCGAACATGGCACGGCTGGTCCGCTCGGCCGCCATGCCGGCGCCCGCCTCGCTCACCGCGTTGGTGCGGCTGAAGGGGGGCGCGGGCCTCACCAGCGTGTGGGTCGACGGCGCCCGCGATGTGCCCGGCAACACCGCCCCTCTGGAGGACGTGATCACCTACGGCGGCGGCGTGACGGTGGCGAGCGACCGCCTCTCCAACAGCCAGGGGCCCAACACGCTGTACCTCTTCGGCGGCTTCAACGGCTTCCCGTGCGGCGCCGCCAGCGTCACCGGCAACCTCATCACGGCGTACTCCAGCGACCACTACCTCAGCAACGACTGGACCGACGGCATCGCCGTCAACTGCGAGGGCGCCACGGTCAGCGGCAACGCCGTCATCGACGCGACCGACGTGGCGATCGTGGTGTACCGCAACACCGTGAGCTCGCCGCAGCACTCGGTGGTGCGCGGCAACCGCGTTCTCTCCGCGGGCAACTCCGCCTTCGGCGGGCTGGTCTTCGATCCCCTGTACGAGAGCGGCCGGGTGCCCGCCAAGACCTTCGGATTCACCGGCGCGGCCCTGCGCGACAACACGCTGTGGACCGGCCCGGACACCCACTTCGAGATCGCCATCTCCAACGGCACGCGCGCCTGGACCGGCGGACGGACCTCCGTGACGGCCGACACCGGCACCGGGGGAAGCGTGGTCGGCAACACCACCGGCCCGCTGAGCGCGCGTGTGCAGACGGGCATCGCCACGGCGGGGATGCTCGCCACCACCGTGACGGGCAACACGTTGCGACTGCGGCACATCACCGCGGGGCGCTGCCCCAAGCTGGACGACGCGGCCGAGCTCGGCAGCGGCCACGCCTCGGGCACGTTCGATCCGCCGCCGGCGGATGCCGACCTCGACGGCTGCATCTAGCGGCCTGAAGCCGGTCCGGCGAGGCTATGGCGTCTGGATCGGCAGGTTCGCCGGCGGCGGGTCGAACGCGAAACCGCCGGCGGCCGCCTCAGGGCCGCCTCAGCGGTGCCGCGCGAACCAGTCCCGCACGGCGGTGAAGGTGGCCTCAGGCTCCTCCACGAAAGGCATGTGCCCGCTCTTCTCGAAGACACGCAGCTCCGCGCCGGGGATGCCGCGCGCCAGAGTCTCGGCCTGCGACGGCGGGCACACGAAATCGCTTCGTCCCGCCAGGACCAGGGTCGGGGCCGTGATCTCGCCCAGGCGGGCGGTGACGTCGTAGGCGGCGGTCTCGGCCGCGGGCGGCTGGCCCTGGACCGAGTAGACGACGTCGTCGAGGAGGCGGGCGTACGCCGGGAGGTAGGCGTGGAAGTAGAGCGGCCACTCCGTTCGGACGAGCTCGCCGAAGGCCTCGTCGTTGTCGGCCTCGGCCTCCGATTCGAGGGCCGCCAGCTGCGCAGGGGTCGCGCCCATGCGCTTCGCGTTGGCGAGAACGTCGCCGCCTGGCGCCAGCGTGGGCGCCGTGCCCATCAGGATGAGGTGGCTGAGGCGCCCGGGGTGACGCAGCGCGAACTCCAGCGCGATGAAGCCGCCGTAGGAGAAGCCCAGCACGGCGACCTTCTCGTGACCGAGGTGGCTCGCCAGCGCCGCCGCGTCGTCGGCGAGCTGCGCGTGCGTGAGCGTCTCGCGGGGCGGACGGCCGGAGGCGCCGTTGCCGCGGTGGTCGTAGTAGACGAGCTGGAAGGTGTCCGCCAGCGGGTCGAGCCCGGGCGTCAACTCGTGGTGGTCGAGGCCCAACCCGCCGTGCATCGCCAGCAGGGGGTAGCCCTCGCCGGCCGTCCGGAAGTACAGAGTGGTGCCGTTGATGGGGGCGGTGGGCATGGTGGTGCTCAGCTTACCGGACGCCGCCAGGACCCTGACCGGCTGGTCGGCGGCGCAAGGCGCCACACCTCAGCTCCGACTTTCGGCCGGCCGACCGGACGCGGGTGCATAGTGGCGAGCGAAGAGCCAGCCGCAATCGAGTCGGGACGCCAGGTGCCGCTGGTCGGGCTCGCTTCGGGCCGAGGGAGGTTTCATGAAGCGCACCACCGGGCTCATCGTGATCGCCGGCCTCGCCGCCATGCTGGCGGCGTGCGCCAAGGTGGGTGCCACGGTGGGCGCGCCGCCCGGCGCCCCCACCCCGTCGCCCGCCATCGCCGCCGGCTGGTTCCACTCGCTCGCGCTCAGGAGCAGCGACGGCAGCGTCTGGGCCTGGGGCGACGACCGCTACGGCCAGCTCGGCCCCGACGCTGCCGGCAGCACCAGCAGCTTCCCGGTGCGCGTCCCCGGCCTCAGCAACATCGTCGCCATCTCCGCGGGCGCCGGTCACTCGCTGGCGCTCGAGGAAGGCGGCAGCGTGTGGGCCTGGGGTTACGACGACTCCGGGCAGCTAGGCGACGGCGGCTCCGGCTACACCAGCGCGCCCCTGCAGGTCGCCGGCCTGCCGGACGTCGCCGCCGTCGCGGCCGGGGGCAACGGCTCGTACGCCCTCGGCAGCGACGGCACCGTCTGGCAGTGGGGCGACGACGGCACCGCCGTCAACAGCAGCCCCGTGCAGGTGGCGGGGCTGAGCGGCGTCACCGCCATCGCCGCCGGCAGCGGGTACGCCCTGGCGCTCGAGAGTGACGGCACGGTCTGGGCGTGGGGCCTGAACGGCGACGGGCAGCTCGGCGACGGCGACAACAACGACAGCCCCACCCCGGTTCGGGTGCGGGGCTTGACGGGTGTCACCGCCATCGCCGCGAACTGCGGCCACTCGCTGGCGCTCCTGAGCGACGGCACCGTGCGGGCCTGGGGGTTCAACAACCACGGCCAGCTCGGCGACGGCTCCACCAGCGACCGCAACGCGCCCGTCACCGTCTCCGGCTTGACGGGCGTCGTCGCCATCGCGGCAGGCGGCGGGCCAACCGTCTACGGCGGGCACTCGCTGGCGCTGAAGGGCGACGGCACGGTGTGGGCGTGGGGCGCGAACGACCTCGGCCAGCTCGGCGACAACAGCACCAGCGAGCGCCACACCCCCGTGCAGGTCACGGGCCTGACGGGCGTCACCGCCATCGCCGCGGGCGGTGGGCCCACCACGTACGGCGGGCACTCGGTGGCCCTGGAGGGCGACGGCAGCGCCTGGGCCTGGGGCTCCAACGCCGATGCAGAGCTCGGCGACGGCACCCCCGCCGCCGGCTACAGCAGCGTGCCGGTGCAGGTGATCACCGGGCCGGGGCCGCTCGACTGAGTACCTGGCGACCATCGTGGGACTACGTCAGCGAGGACAAGCGCAAGACGTTCTGCGTCTACGACGGCCCCAGCCCGGAGGCGGCGCGGCGCGCCGCTGCCGGCGCGGCCGGTCCTACAGTGTCAGGCCGCCCTCGAGCTGGACGAGGCCCTGGTCGATCAGCTCCACGAAGTCGGCATCGGGGTCGTCGATGACCTGCATCAGCACGGCGAACCCCACCCCGACGATGGCTCCCGCGAACACGCGCACGGCGAAGTCGCTGGTGGAGCGTCCGACGCGCTCCGCGATGAGATCGGCGAGGTTCTGGAGCTCGCTGAGGAACTGTTCGAGGGCGCGGGCGCGCACCTCGGGCACGGTGCGGAAGAGGTAGAGGCGGTCCTCCGCCTGCGCGCGCTCCTCACCGGCGAGCTGATCGAAGACCGTGCGGAGCGCGTTGCGCACGGCGGTGAGGGGCGGCACGCCGGCCGGCTGCGCCTTGATGGCGGCGATGCCCACGGGGTCGAGATCGTCGTAGAGGACGACGTCTTCCTTGGTGGGGAAGTAGCGGAAGAAGGTGCTGGGGGACACCTCTGCCGCGTCGGCGATCTGCTCGACCGTGGTTTCGTCGAAGCCCTGGGCCCGGAACAGCCTCAGCGCGTGGCGCTGGATGGACGTTCGGGTCTTGGCCTTCTTGCGTTCCCGAAGGCTGGGTCTCGGCGGGTCCTCCGCGTCTGACGGGCTCATCTCACCCGATTCTACGGTGGCGCGGGAGGCGGCGGCCGCCGGAGCGCGGCCGGGGGCCTCACGGCGGGCGGTGGCGGGACGGCGCGCGTCAGCGCCCCGCCTGCAGCGGGCGGGCGCCGTGGGCGCCGGCCGCGCCGGCTGCCCGGGCGGGCAGGAAGGCCAGCGTCAGGGCGATGCCGAGCACGGCGATGCCCGCGGAGAGCAGCAAGGCGACGTCCATGCCGTGCACGAAGGCGCTCTGCACGCCGTGCAGGAGGGAGGCCGAGCCTGCCTGCCGGGCCACGGCGATGCCGGCGAAGACGCTCTGGCGCGCCGCGCCGGCCGCGGCCGCGGGCAGGCCGGGGAGCTGGAGGCGCGCGAGGTAGCCGGCGGTGAGGGCGCTGCCCAGGATGGCGGACCCGAGCGGCCCGCCGAGCTTGTTGACGGCCTGCAGCACCGCGGAGCCGATGCCGCTGTTCTCCTCGTGGAGATCGGCGAGCGCGGCGGAGGCGGCGGTGGCCATGGCGAGACCCATGCCGGCGCCGACCAGGGCCATCCACACGGCGACGAAGGTGAAGCTCGAGCCGAGCGCGGTGGTCGCCCCGAGCGCCAGCCCGGCCGTGAGCAGCGTGAAGCCCGAGGCGCAGGCGGCCTTGGCGCCGAGGCGCGCGGCGATGCGGTCGGCCGGCACCGCGCCCACCACCAGACCGAGGATGAGGGGCAGCAGGCGCAGCCCGGAGCCCATGGCGTCCGTGCCCAGCACGGCCTGGAAGTACTGGGGCAGGATGAACAGCGCGCCCAGCATGGCGAGCACCCCGACGGCCTGCAGCAGCACGCCCCAGCGGAACGACCGCGAGCGGAACAGGCGCACGTCCACCAGCGGCTCGCCGGACGGGCGGCGGGTGAGCCGTTGCTCCCACAGCCAGAACCCCGCCAGCCCCAGCAGCCCGGCCAGCATGGGGACGAGCGCGCCGGCGGTGCCCCAGCCGCGGCGGCCTGCCTCGATGAGGCCGTAGGTGAGGGCGGCCAGGCCGGCGGTGGAGGCGAGGATGCCCAGCGTGTCGATGCCGGGCCGGCGCTGAGCGCGCGACTCGGGCACCAGCGCCAGGCCCGCCACCAGGCCCAGCAGCGCGACGGGAATGTTGATGAGGAACACCCAGCCCCACCAGGCGTGGGTCAGCAGCCAACCGCCCAGCAGCGGGCCGATGGGCAGCGCGAGGAAGTTGGCCGCGGCCCACACCCCGACCGCGCGTGGGCGCTCCTCCTCGCTGAAGAGCACGGTGAGGGCGGAGAGCGCCATGACGATGACCCCGGCCCCGGCCGCGCCGAGCACGGCTCTGGCCGCGATGAAGGCGGCAGGAGACGGCGCCACGGCGCAGGCCGCCGAGCCCGCGGCGAAGAGGGCGAGGGAGCCGAGCATCACCCGCTTGCGGCCGTAGCGGTCGCCGAGCAGGCCGGCCGGCAGCATGGCCGCGGCGAGGACGAGCATGTAGCCGGCGATGAACCACTGCAGGTCGGACTCGCTGGCCTGGAGCGCGGTGGCGAGCGTGGGCAGGGCGACGCTGAGGATGGTGGCGTCCATGCCGATGGCGAGGACGCTGAGGGTGAGGGCGCCGAGCGCCCACCACTTGCGGGAGCTGGTTGTCGTGCCGTTCGAGGTGTTCATGACATTCACCGCCAAATAAGAAATTCAGGCAATTAGAAGTATGATGTTAATGACAGTTAATGTCAAGAGCCGGGATGCCCCTGCGCCGGAAGCCGATGGATGGCTCGGCGCGCCACGGCAGCAGGGCGCCCGCCCTGAGGCGGGCGGGCGCCGACGCGCGCGTGCCGGGAACGCCCCCGCCCCGGCGAGCGCTCAGGGCGTGTTGATCGGCAGTCCTGCGGGTGGCGGGTCGAACGCCAGGTCG
>CAZBZU010000013.1:0-3065 GCA_964496495.1 uncultured bacterium | reverse complement strand
CGCTCAGGGCGTGTTGATCGGCAGTCCTGCGGGTGGCGGGTCGAACGCCAGGTCGCCCCCATCGACCTCGCCCAGTCCGGTGAGGGTGACGTCGGGGGACGGCGACACGCTGCCGCTGAGGCTGTCGGGGCTGGTGAAGCGCCGCAGGATCGCCGGGGAGCCGCCGTTCTCGTCGAGCACCCAGAGGGCCCCGCTGGCGTCGATCGCCACGCCGGCCGGGTTCGTCCCGGCGGCGGCGCCGATGACGGCCGCGGCCACGGGGTGCCCCGAGCTCGTCAGCTGGCTGGCGTCGAAGCGCTCGACGCTGCCGTCGAGGTTGGCGACCCAGAGGTTGCCGGCGGCGTCGAAGGCCAGGCCGTCGGGCTCGGAGATGCCGCCCGTGGCGGCGCCGAGCCTCACGCTCTGCGCGGGGCTGCCGCTGGAGGCGAGCTGCGAGGGCGTGAACTCCACGACGGCGCTTCCGGTGAGGTTGGCTACCCACAAGTTCCCGCCGGCGTCGAACGCCAGGGCGTACGGCTTCACCAGGCTGGGACCGTTGGCGCTGATGACGACCGCGGGCGTCACCGTGCCGCCGGCGGCGAGCTGCGCGGGCGTGAACATGATCAGCTCATTGCTGTCCAGCGCGCAGGTCCACAGGTCGCCGGAGGCGTCGAACGCCGCCCCGTAGAGGCGTGAGTAGGCGCTGGCGTCGATGGTGACGCTTGGCGTGGGCGAGCCCGAGGTGGCGAGCTGCGCCGCGTCGAAGCGGAAGATGGTGCCACCCTGGTCGATCGCCCAGAGGTTGCCCGCACCGTCCACCACAGCCGCCTCACCGCGGTTGGCGCTCGTCGCCAGAGCCACGTCGGCGCTGGGCGATCCCGAGCTGGCGAGGTCACTGGCGGCGTAACCCTCGACCTCGTTCGTGGAACCCCCCGGGGTCCAGATCGGGATCCACAGGTGGCCCGAGCCGGTGCGCAGGGCGTAGCTCGCGCTCGACGACGAGGTGGCGTTGGCCGTCACCGTGACCGAGGCTGGCGAGGCGCTGCCGGCGTACAGGGTGGCCACCACGGCATCGCCGTTACGTGCCGGGTCGGCAGCCACCGCGTAGCTGCCGGGCGCCACGCTCAAGGTGGTGGTGCCGGTGACGGTCTTGGCGTACCCGCCCGGGCCCGTCACCTTCACCTGAGCGTCCACGCCGGCGGGCAGGCCGGAGACCGTGACCTTCAGGCTCCCCTTCGGACTGGCCGAGCTACAGCCCGCCAGCGTGATGACCAGCGCGAGTGCCACGACGGAAACCACCACAATTCGCAGCCGCATGGCCGCACCCCCTTCGCAGGTTGCACGCTTGCGTTCGCACCATACTCCTGCCGCGGGCGGGCGGGCGTTGCCTGCGGCGGCGCTAGGTTTCGCCGCCGCTACGCTCCGCCGCGGCTCAGGGGTCGGGGCTGCGCGGCGGCGGCTGATCGGCACCTACCCGGCCCACGCGCACGTCGGCGAGGTAGAAGTCCTCGGCGTGGACGGGCGAGCCGGCCAGGCGCCGGAGCATCGCCAGTTGCCCGACGTGCGTCATGGCGTCGGAGATGGGGCCCTGCAGGCCGCGCTCGAGGCGCTCGAGGGGGAGGTCCGGGTGGGAGGCGAGCAGCGCGTCGAGGCTAGCGAGCATGGCGTGGAACGCGGCGACCTCGCCGTCGAGGCCGAGCTGCGGGTGCCGGTGGCGCACGCCCGCGTGCTCGCCGGCGAGCACCTCGCGCAGGTAGCCGAGCACGCCGTTCATGTGGTGGACGATGGCCACGGGCGGGCGCACGCCCGCGCCCGCGTCGAAGCCGGCGAAGGCCGGCGGGGCGCCCCTGAGCGCCTTCTGGAAGCGGTAGGCCAGGGCGGCGAGCTGGTGCCGCACCAGGTGGGTGGGGGGCGGGAGGTCTGCGCTGCTCATGCCGGAGCATACGCGCGGTCCGCGGCGGGTGCGCCGCCGGCCGCTGCTGCCCGCCATCGCCGGCGCGGCGCGGTTGACGCGAGGTGGATCTCTGACTAGAGTCAGATATGGACCGGGAGACCCTGCAGCAGGTGCGCAGCTTCAACCGCGCGGTCACGCGGCGGGTGGGCGCCCTCGACGAGGCCTTCCTCGGCCGGCCGCGCAGCCTCGGCGCGTCCAGGCTGCTCTTCGAGATCGGCCCCGAAGGCGCCGAGGTGCGCCAGCTACGCGGCCGCCTCGGGCTCGACTCCGGCTACCTCAGCCGCCTGCTCGCCTCGCTGGAAGGCGAGGGGCTGGTGAGCCTGGGAAGGTCGCGCCGGGACGCCCGCGTGCGGGTGGCGCGGCTCACGGCCGCCGGCGCGCGCGAGCACGCGGCGCTCGACCGGCTCTCCGACGAGGCCGCCGCGGCGCAGCTGGAGGCGCTCGACGGCAAGCGCCGGCAGCGCCTGGTGGAGGCCATGCGGACCGTCGAGCGCCTGCTGCGGGCGGGCGCCATGCAGGTGGAGGTGGCGGACGCGGGCAGCGCGGCGGCGCAGCAGTGCCTGGCCCGCTACTACCAGGAGCTCGCGGAGCGCTTCCCTTCGGGGTTCGACCCGTCGCGCAGCATCCGCACGAGCGCCCAGGACATGAGCCCACCGCTCGGTCGTTTCGTCCTGGCCCGGCTGGACGGCGAGAGCGTGGGGTGCGGCGGGCTCCTGCTCAGCGGTGAGGTCCCCTACATCAAGCGTATGTGGGTCGACCCCGACGCCCGAGGCCTCGGCATCGGCCGGCGCATCCTCGAAGCGCTCGAGGATCTCGCGCGGGACCACGGCGCGGCGCGCGTGCAGCTGGAGACCAACGAGTCCCTGTCCGAGGCGCTGGCGCTCTACCGCAGCAGCGGCTACCGTGAGGTGGAGGCGTTCAACAGCGAGCCGTACGCGCACCACTGGTTCGAGAAGCGGCTGTGAGGGGAACGGCGCGGGTCCGAGCCGGCGCGCACGCGCGTTCTTGACACCCCGCCACCGCGCCGACTATCCTTTCCCTTGCCCGTCTCGGCGGGCGACAACTCATCCCATGGGGCTGTGGCGCAGTTGGGAGCGCGTCTGAATGGCATTCAGAAGGTCAGGGGTTCGAA
>CAZBZU010000012.1:0-67936 GCA_964496495.1 uncultured bacterium | reverse complement strand
AGGCCTGGAAGGTGCCGATGAAGCCGAGCACCGTGAGGTAGAACGTCACCGGCGAGAGCAGCGGCACGGTCACGAACCGGAACTGCTGCACGCCACTGGCGCCGTCGATGGCGGCGGCCTCGTAGAGCTCGGGCGGGATGTTGCCGAGGCCGGCCAGGAAGATCACGGCGTTGTAGCCCGTGTAGGTCCAGATGCCGAAGAGGATGATGGTCACCAGCGCCAGGCTGGGGCCGGCCCAGAAGCCGCTGATGTGGTGCACCCCGAGGTGCCCGAGGATGCCGCCGAAGAGCACCTCGGTGAGCGGCTTGGTCTCGAACAGCCAGCGTTGTGGCGCGATGTGCAGCCACGAGAGCACGGTGTTGGCGAGGAAGTCCTTCCGCGGGCTGAAGATGGCTCGGAAGATGGCCGCACCGGCCACGAAGGGTGTGACGTAAGGGAGGAAGAAGATCATGCGGAAGAGCTCCCGACCGCGGATCCTCTGGAACAGCAGGCTCGCCAGCACCAGCGCCAGCGCGATCTGGATCGGAACGCTGCCGAAGCCGTAGTAGACGGTGCGCACGAGCCCCTGGAGGAAGGCGCGGTCGCCGGCAGCGGTCATCAAGCGCCAGCCGAGCGCGGTCGACACGCCGGCCGCTATCAGCGTCAGCGCACCGGCCGCTTGCAGCCAGCGGCGCGTCTCGCTGCGACCGCCGCTGAAGGCGTCGCGCCAGAGCCAGTGGGCGACCAGCACCAGCAGCAGGCCGGCGAAGAAGGCGGCGGCGCCGCCCACGTTCCCGACGGTACGCAGGTAGTTCTCCAGGCCGACGTACGCCCCCTTTCGCACGCGCCAGCTGTAGAGGCTCATGTACAGCGCGTAGATGATCGGAAAGAGGCCGAAGATGCCGATGATGACGACCGCCGGCGCCACGAAGGCGTAGCCTGTCAGCCACTCGCGCCACTCCCGCCGCGTCGTGCGCCTCGCACGGGCCCCGCCCGCGCTCATCGCGGGCACCCTCCACCAACCGTCCGGCTCCCGGATCGTCGCACCGGTCGCACCCTACACGCCGGTGGTCAGCGTAGCGTCAAGGCCGCCGTCGCCGGCGGCGCGGCGCTCGCGAGAACGTGGCCGGCCCCACATCGTTGGCATCAGTATAGGTCGGGGGGCGCGGCCAGCGTCGCGGGACCGGGCCGGCGCTCTCCACCCCTGCCGCCGCCCGCGCTGCACGGGTAGAGTGCGACGTGCCGCCGACGCGCCCGCCAACCCGCGAGTACGAGATCGAGGTGGCGGAGGGGCTGGTGCCGCTGGCACGGCGCGAGCTGACCGACGTCGGGGTGCGCGTCCTCGGCGAACGACCCGACGGGTTGCGCGTCGCGTGGGCAGGCCCCCTCGAGCGGCTGCTCTCGCTGCGGCTGGCCGCTGCGGTCTACCGCCGGCTGGACTTCGCCGTACCGCGCCCCAAGGCACTTCTCGGGGACGCCAGCTTCCGGCTGCTGGCCGAGGCCGTGGCGGCGACTGCGCAGGCGGCGGACTTCCGCGGCCTGCGGTTCGCCGCGGCAGGCGCCGACTCGCCGGTGTTCGCCCGCCTGGGGCGCGCGCTGGCAGAGGCCACGGGCGTGAGCTTCGACCCGGAGGACGGGGACCTGCTCGTGCGCGTGCGGAAGTCGGAGGAGGGCGGGTGGGCGGTGCTCGTCAGGCTGACGCCGCGCCCGCTATCGGCGCGGCCGTGGCGGGTGTGCAACCGGCCGGGTGGCCTCAACGCGACACTCGCGGTGGCGATGAACCGGGTGGCGGGCAGCCTCCCGGGCGATCGCTACCTCAACCTCATGTGCGGCTCGGGCACGCTGCTGGTGGAGCGCTTCCTCGACGGCCCCGCCGGCGAGCTTGTGGGGGTCGACCAGGAGGCCGACGCCATCGCCTGCGCCGCGGCCAACCTGGCCGCGGCGGGCGCCGGCGGGGCGTGTACCCTCCTCCGCGCCGACGCTCTGACGGCGCCGCTCGCCGGAGCTGCGTTCGACGTCATCACCGCCGACCTGCCCTGGGGTGACGCCGTCGGCACGCACGCGCGCAACCGCGAGCTGCATCCCGGCGTGCTGGTCGCCGCAGACCGGCTCGCTGCTCCCGACGCCCGGCTGGTGCTGCTCACCCACGAGCTGCGGCTGTTCCGCTCCGTGCTGACCGGCCAGCGCGCGTGGCGGGTGGCGCGCGACCTGCGGGTGAGTCACGGCGGCCACTTCCCGCACCTCTACCTGCTTCGTCGGGCGTAGCGAGCGGCCGGCGCGCCGGCCTCAGGGCGCTCACAGCCCCATGCTAGACTTCCGGTGTGAGCCCTGAGCGTCGTGTGGCTCGGTGTTGCGCCCGGTTCCGACCCCGTTCACCGCTGCGGCCTCGTGCGCGACCCTGCGCGCGACCCTGCGCGCGGCCGGGAGGGTGCGTTCCGTGAGACGAGTCCCGGCCTTCCGCCCGGGCTGGTACCTGCTGCTGGCGGTGATCGTCTACGCGGTGGTGGTCACGTTGCTGCTGCGAGGCAGCCAGGCGCGGGTACGTGAGCTGCGCTCCCAGGCGCCACCCGCCGCCAGCAGCGCCGTTGCCCCGTCCGGTGGCTCGTCGGGCGCCGCGCCCGCTGCGCGAACAGCGCCGCCCGCCACCGTCAAGGTGGCGTCAGGCGCCGTTCAGGCGCCGCCGGGCCTGTGGTTCCCGCTCCCCGGCGCGCAGGTCCCCAAGAACACGGCCGACCTGCCGGGCGCCCCGCGCGCCTACCGGCACGGCGTCAGCCAGGGCTTCGACTTCGTCGGCGGCGATGCCGGCATCCCTATCGCCTACGGCCAGCCGGTCATCGCCGCCGCCTCCGGTGAGATCATGCGGGCCGACACCAACTACGTGGAGATGACGCCCGCCGCCTGGAAGCAGCTTCTCAACGACGTGGGAACGAACGGCGCCACCGCCAGTCAGCTCGACGAGCTTCGCGGGCGCCAGATCTGGGAACGACTGCCCGACGGCCGCGTGCTCCGCTACGGTTTCCTGTCGGGCGTCCGCGACGGCATCCGGCAGGGCATCCAGGTGTATCGCGGAGAGGTGATCGGCTACGTCGGCAACTCCGGGACCGGCGACGGCGTGGCACAGACCACCCTCCACCCGCGACTGCATTTCGAGATCTGGCAGGACGGCAGCTACTTCGGGGACGGGCTCAGCCCCGACGAGGTGCGCATGAAGGCCGCCTCGCTGTTCGCGGGCCCGTGATCGCGTGAGCGACGAGACAGATCGCCCCGAGGCGGCGGTTCGTCGCATCGCCGCGCTGGAGGTGGTGTGGCGCAGCGTGTGGGTGCGCGCGGTCAGCTACGTGGTGCTGACCGCTCTGCTCATCGATGTGCTGTGGCGTCTGCGCCGCGGCTACGCCTTCGCCCTGCAGGTGGGCGTCATCGGCTTCGTCATCGCGTACGTCCTCAACCCGGTGGTGGAGGCCTTGCAGCGCCTTCGCATCCGCCGCGCCGTGGCCGTCGTCATCGTCTACTTCCTGCTGGTGAACCTGCTGGTGCTGGGCTCGGTGGTCGTGAGCCAGGTGGTGGCCGAGATGGGCCGCTTCGTCAAGCTCATCCCCGGCGCCATCGACAACCTCACCTCGCTGTCGGGCAGCGTCGGGACCTGGTGGTCGGGCGTGCTGGAGAACCTGCCGGGTGCCGTCTCCAGCCGGCTGGCGTTGCCCGCCAATCAGACGCAGCTGAGCGCGCAGATCCACCAGGAGCTGGTCACCTTCGCCACCCAGCTCGCCCAGAGCCTCAACAAGCTTCTCCAGCACATCATCGCGGGCGGGCCCAGCCTCCTGCTGAGCGGGGCCACCGCGGTGATCTCCACCACCTTCCAGGTGGTTCTGGTCTTCGTCGCCAGCGCCTACTTCCTGTACGACTACCCTCGCTTCACCGCCAACTTCCGGCGCTTCGTGCCGGTCCGCTGGCGGCCCGTCTACGAGGACCTCAGCGACAAGGCCGACCGGGCCGTGGGCGGCTACCTGCGAGGCCAGGTGGTGATCACCATCACCCTGGGCATCCTCATCTGGATCGGGCTGAGCATCATCGGGGTCCCGTTGGCTACGGCCATCAGCTTCCTGGCCGCGATCTTCAACCTCGTGCCCTACCTCGGCCCGATCATCGGCGTGCTTCCCGCGGTGCTTCTCGGGTTGACCGTCGGGCCGTGGACCGCCGTTCTGGCGGTGGTGGTGTTCATCCTGGCGAACCAGCTCGAGGCCCACGTGTTGGGCCCCCTCATCCTGTCGCGCTCCACCAACCTGCACCCCGTGACGGTGCTGCTGGCGATCCTCGCGGGCCTGGGCCTGTTCGGGCTGGTGGGTGCGTTGCTGGCCGTCCCGGTGGTGGCGCTGGTGAAGGTGGTGCTGGAGGAGTACCTGCTCACCCGGGAAGCCTACGCCACCGTCCCGCCGCCTCCCCCGTCCGGCGAGGGGCCCCCCTCGCGCGACAGGGGGGAGTAACCGCCGGCCGGCGCCCCGCCGGCACCGCGCGGCTGAGCCGGTTTGGTGTGGTACATGAGGTCGTCGGCGCGTTTCATCAGCGTCTCGCGGTCCGTGCCGTCCTCCGGGCAGCGAGCGATGCCCACGCTCGCCTGCAGCTGCAGGCCCTCGGCCCGCACGCTGGCGACGGCGTCGAGGTAGCGGGCGGCCGCGGCCTCCGCCTCGCCGGCGCCGACCTCCGGCAGCAGCATCACGAACTCGTCGCCCCCCCAGCGGAAGGCGGCGTCGGAGCTGCGAGTGGCCTGCTGCAGGGCGTGCGCGACGCGCACCAGCGCCTCGTCGCCGGCATGATGCCCGAAGCGGTCGTTGACCTGCTTGAAGTTGTCGAGATCGAGCATCACGATATTGAGCCCGTGGCCGTAGCGGCTGGCGCGCGCCAGCTCCAGCTCCAGGCGCCGGTGGAAGCCCTCGCGGTTGCCGAGGCCGGTCAGCGGGTCGGTGACCACCGAACGGCGCAGCTGCCTCATGGCCTCCGCCTGCCGCTTGATCACGGCCACCTGCTGCGCGAAGGCCTCTACCAGCCGGCGAGCCGACGAGCCGAAGGCGCCCTCGTTCGAGAAGCTGTCCACGTTCAGCAGCGCGACCGCTTCGCCGCCGTCGGTGATGGGGACGCAGATGTTGGCCACGATCTCGGACACGCGCGCCGCGGCGGCGTGCGCGGTCGATCGCTCGCCACCGGCGGCTGCGCTGAGGCTGTGCACAGCCGTGCCCCGCGCCACTCGCGGGATACCGCGACGGTACCCCTCGACGCCGTCGTGGTACCAGGCCAGCTCGTCGCGGTCGTCGAAGGGTCCCAGGACCCGGAGCGCCTCGAGGTCGTAGCCCACCGCGGCCTCGAACCGGAAGCCGTCGTCGCCACGAACCAGGATGGTGGCGGCCTCGGCGCCGGGGATGAGTCGCACCGCAGAGGCGGCCGCTCGGTGGTAGAGCTCGGCGGGCTCCTCGGCGTTCGCGAGCCCGCGCACCACGTCGAGCATGGCGACCAGCGTGCGGTTGACGGTAGCGCGGTCGAGCACGACGCCCAGCGAGGTGGCCACGAAGTCGAGCGTGCGCCGGTCCTCATCGGTCCAGCGGCGTGACCCGCTCTGGTTGGCGAGCAGCAGCAACGCCTGCATCTCGCGGCCGGCGTTGGTGATGGGTTGGATGGCGAGGGCGCGCGTGCCCGCCGCGTGCGTGAGGGTGTCGAGCCTGGCGTCGCCGCGGGCGTCCTCGATGTAGGCGGGCCGGTGCGTCTCCCACACCTCGCGCATGCGGCCGCGGAACGGCACCCCGTCGCCGAGGGTACGGCGCAGAGGTGCGGGGATGGGTCCGAAGAGCGCCAGCGGATAGAGGCTGGCATTCCGCAGCACCACCACCATGCCGGCATCGCAGCCGAGCGCAGGCACCACCTCGGCCAGCGCCGCCGCGGTGGCTTCGCGGGCGCCCTCGGCCTGCAGCAGGCGCTGCTCGAGCCGTGCCACCAGCGCCTGCTCGGCGCCGTGACGCTCGAGGCGCTCGAGGGCGTGCAGGCGCGCCAGCACCTCCTCGGCGATGCGCACGAACCCCTCCAGGGTGCGGAGATCCGCCTCCCCGAAGGCATCGCGCGCCGCGTGCTCGACGTTCAGGATGGCGACGACGCGGCGCTCGGCGCGGAGGGGGAACGCCACCTCGCTGCGGCTGGCCGGCAAGCGCGGATCTCCTAGGTAGGCCGGCTCGGCGCCGGTGTCGGGCACCAGCTGCGGCTCGGCGGTAGCGAGGGCACGGCCCATCACCGAGCTGGTCGTCAGCCGGAAGTCGGCGGGGAGCTCGGTACCGCTGTCCGCCACCAGCCGCAGCCCGCCCTCCTCCGGAACGAACACCTCGGCGTGGGTGTACTCCAGGATGTCGGCGAGCAGCCGCGGCATGGCCCGGTAGAGAGCGGCGGCCGTGTGCGCCTGTTGCATCGCCAGGGCCGCCTCGCTCAGCAGCCGCGCTCGGCGCTCGTTGTCCCGGGCGCGGCGGGCCGTCCGGTGCCACAGCACGAAGAGATCGTTGCCGGCCAGGGTTGCCAGCAGCAGGAGCAGCGGCAGGCCCACCAGCGCGGACACCGTCGTCGGCGTGCCGGCGACGCGGTCTCGCAGCCAGGCAAGCGCCACGCCGATGGGGAGCAGCGGCCACGCCACGCGCCAGCCGAGGCCGGTGGCGGTGATCATGAGGGGGATCACGAGCAGCACGCCCAGCCACTCCCGCGGCCATCCGAGCGCCACGCCGACGAGGTAGAGGCCGAGCGCCAGGGCGCACCAGATCGCGGGCCGGCGCCGGACGCGGCGCCAGCGGCCGCGGCGCGCGGCGCGGCTGGCGGGGTCGGGGTCGGTAGGCTCTCGCTGCATGGTCCGAGGTCGGGCGGGTCGCCGGTGCGTGCCGATGAGAGGCGTGCAGGACGGGCCATGTTACCCCACCGCGATGTCCCGATTTTCTCGTGCGCCACGTTCGCGCCGCGATAAACTACCTCACGTGGCCGGGAGGCGGAAGGGCAAACGAAGGAGAAGGCGCGTCCAGCTCGACCTGGAGGCCATCGGGCTGGTGTTGCTCGCGGGCGGCATCTTCCTGCTGGGGGTGGTGCTGCCGTCGCTGCCTACCGGCCAGCTCGGACGGGCGGTGCGCGGTGCCGTGGTGGGGCGGGTCGGTTGGGGCGCCTACGCGCTGCCGGTGCCCCTGCTGGTCCTTGGAGGCCTGTTCCTGCTGAGGCGCAGCCCGCGGTGGTGGCCGCGCTTGCTGCTCGGATACCTGCTGGCGGTGGCGGGAGCCTGGGGCGTGGTGGTGATGGTGGCGCTGCCGCACACCGGAGCCTACGGCCAGGCGCTGCGAGCGCGCCTCTCCGGCGCCTGGGGCGCGCTGGCGGTGGTGCCGGCGGTGATCGTCGCCTCGATCGGATTGGACCTGTTGTTCGGGCTGGCGCCTACCCGGTTGCTGCGCGGCTTCCTGCTGGCGCTGGTCGAGGGCGTACGCGGCGGCGTCAAGACGCTGCTCACGGCCCGCCGGCGGGCCAGGGAGCGTGCGTCCTTCCTCGCCGACGTGGCCTTGGCGCGGCGAGCCCTGCTGGCGCTCGACCGGGATCTGCAGGCGCTCAGCACGCTCTACCCCGGCAGCGGGGAGCTCGAGCGTTGGCGCGGCGAGGTGCACGCGGCCGTCAAGCGCCTCGGCTCCGATCCCGAGCCGGCGATCCTGGCCGATGCGCGGGCCGACCTCAAGGCCTGGCAGAACGCGGTCAGGGACTTCGCTCGCGACCGCGCCGGCGAGATGGTCGAGCAGCTCAAGGCCGAGGGAGCGCAGCCCCCGCAGGAGGGCGACGACCTCGCAGCCGGCGGCCGGGCTGCGGCGTGGCGGCGGGCGGGAACGTTCGACGCCTGGTCGCGGGCCCTCAAGAGCGCGCTGGACGATGCCGTGACGGGGCGCTGCCAGGCCTCGAGGGCGGTGGACAGGCTGCGCAAGACGCTGGCGCTCGACCTGACCGGGTTGCTCGAGCGGCATCGGCGCCTGACCCGCGAGCGCGACCTCGACCAGCGCGCGCTCAAGGGCATGTCACCTCAGGAGCTGGCTCGCGCCTCGACCGATCACGGCCGCCGGCTCGCTGCCTACGTGCGCATCGAGGCCGACGCGTCCCGCCTGGGGCGAGACGCCGAGGCGCTGGAGCCGTGGCGCGAGCTGATCGGGGAGCTGGAGGAGCTGGCCGCGAGCTATCCTGACGCGGACGAAGTGACGGAGCTGGACGCCGGCCTGGCCGCGGAGCTGGATGGCCGTGGCGTCGAGGCGCTCGCCGATCTGAGCGGCTGGCTGGAGGCGCTGCGGTCGGTCGCGGCGCGCGTCGAAGCCGCCGCTCGCGAGGCGCCGGCCGAGGAGGAGGACACCGCGGTCGCGTGGGCGGCCCGGGACGCGCCGGTGGCGGCCGCCGGGCTGGCGGAGGGAGCGGGCGAGGCACCGGAGCACGAGCTGCCGCCGTGGTTGCCCGAGGCGAGCGGCTCGGCGCCGGCGACGCAGGCGGTGGCGGCCGATCCCGAGCTGGAGGCGGCGCTTCTCGACGCCGGCGTGCTCGAGCACGCCGGGAACGGGCGCGAACGCGAGGCGCCGGGGGCCGCCGAGCCGCCGGGGGCCGCGGAGCCACTGCCGGAGTTCGGTGGCATCCCCATCCAGGTGCCGCCCGTGGACCTGTTGGACGAGCCGGAGGCGGCGGTGGAGGATCGGGGGGCGCTGGTGCGGGAGCATCGCGAGCGGGTGGGGAAGATCGATGCCACGCTGTCGAGCTTCAACCTGCAGGGGCGAGTGGTCGCTGCGGTGCGGGGTCCGACGGTGACGCGTTTCGAGGTGGAGCCGGCGCCGGGGGAGAAGATCGCGCGCTTCGCCAACCTGTCCGATGATCTGGCGTTGGCGATGGCGGTGGGGAGCGTGCGGATCGAGGCGCCGATCCCGGGGAAGAGCGTGATCGGGTTGGAGGTGCCGAACGCCAACCGGGAGCTGGTGCGGTTCCGGGAGGCGGCGGAGTCGGGGAGCTTCCGGCGCAGCAAGGCGCGCCTCCCCATCATCCTGGGGAAGTCGATCGACGGTGAGATGGTGGTGGGCGACCTGGTGAAGATGCCGCACCTGCTGATCGCCGGCTCGACGGGGTCGGGGAAGTCGGTGGCGGTGAACACGTTGATCGGCAGCCTGCTGTACCGCTTCCTGCCCACCGAGCTGCGGTTGTTGATGGTCGACCCGAAGATGGTGGAGCTGACGCCGTTCGACGGGGTGCCGCACCTGCTGCGGAACGTGGTGACGAACCCGACGGACGCGGCGGGGGTGCTGTTGGGGGCGGTGGCGCACATGGAGCGGCGCTACAAGATGATGTCGAAGGTGGGCGCGAAGAACCTGGATCAGTACAACGAGAAGGCGCGCAACCTGGATCTGCCGGAGCTGCCGTTCATCGTGGTGGTGATCGACGAGCTGGCGGACCTGATGATCACCAGCCCGAAGGAGGTGGAGTCGGCGATCATGCGCCTGGCGCAGATGGCGCGCGCCACGGGCATGCACCTGATCCTGGCGACGCAGCGGCCGAGCGTGGACATCCTGACGAGCTTGATCAAGGTGAACGTGCCGGCGAGGATGGCGTTCGCGGTGTCGAGCAGTCACGACTCGCGCACCATCCTGGACAGCATGGGGGCGGAGAGGCTCATCGGGCTGGGGGACATGCTGTTCTACCAGCCGGGACTGGTGAAGGCCGTGCGCCTCCAGGGGCCGTTCGTGAGCGAGCGGGAGGTGGGCAGGCTCGGCGCTTTCCTCAGGCGGCAGTACTTCGACGACGACTTCGTGGAGGCGTACGGGGCGGACTTCGACCCGCCGAGCTCGTTCGAGTCGGACGCCAGCGGGCTGATCGACTGGAACGACGACAAGCTGCGCACGGCCGCCGAGCTGGTGGTGAACGAGGGGCAGGCGAGCGTGTCCAGGCTCCAGCGCCGGCTGCAGGTCGGGCACGCGCGCGCCGGTAAGCTGATGGACTCGCTGGAGGCGCTCGGGGTGGTCGGCCCGCACCAGGGCAGCAAGCCACGCGAGGTGCTGGTCGAGTTCGAGGAGCTCCCCAACGTGTTCGGGAAGTAGCCCAACCGGACCGACCGCAAGCGTCGCTGTGCTGGGGGTGCGCGCAGCCAGCCCGGACGGCGCGCACGCTCACGTGCCCTCCTCGCCTAGCGCGAGCGCCGGAACAGCGTTCGCAGCGTGGCGGCGGGTCGAGCCTGCGGGGCTCGCGGCGCTTCGGGGCGCCGGTCATGGCCGTCGTCGAAGACCGGTCGCGGCGCGGTGGCGCCGATGTGCAGGTGATGTTGGATGGACAGGCTGCGGAGCGCGCGTTCGTGATTCATCGCGACATCCTTCGTGCGTGGGCTAGCCCCTCGAGGGGGGCCGCGGGCGCCGCTCGCTGCGGGCACCGACGGGGAGTGTACTGCAACGGGACCAGGCTTGTGAAGTGACGCACGTCATTTGCTGTCGATATCGTCAGGGACGCGTCTAGCGCCGGAATTTGGTCACAGCGTCTCGACGACCACCTGCGGAAGCAGCGCCTCGAGGTCGCTACGGTGGCACAGCTCGCTTCCCGGGGTCATGGCGGTGGCGGTGCCGCTGGCCACGCCTAGGCGAAGCACCGTCTCCCAGGGCGCGCCGTCGACGGCGACGGCCAGTGCGGCCGCCAGCATGGCGTCGCCGGCGCCGACCGCGGAGTCGACCGTCACCCGCGGCGCGTAGGCGTGCAGGGCGCAATCGCCGCTCACCAGCACGGCGCCCAGCTCGCCCAGGCTGGTGATGACCACCTGCACCCCGCGCTTGAGCAGCGGCCTGGCCGCCGCCACGGCTTCCTCCCGGGTTCCGACTTCGTGACCGGTGAGGCGCTGCAGCTCGTAGCGGTTGGGCTTGATGAGGTAGACGCCGGCATCCACCGCGGACGCCAGCTCGGGCCCGTCGGCGTCGACCGCGACACGGATCCCGTCGGCCGCCGCGCGCTGCGCCACGGTCCCGTAGAAGTCCTGCGGCATCCCGGGCAGCACGCTGCCGCAGAGGGCTAGCACGTCCGGCGCGCGAAGGTCGAAGAGGCTCTCGACCAGATGGTCGACGTCGTCGACCGTCACCTCCGCGCCCGGGCTCGACAGCCGGATCTGGTGGCTGGCAGCGTCCTGGACGATGACGTTGGTGCGGGTGTCGCCGGTCACGTGGGTGAACCAGGTGCGCACGTCCTCGTCCTCCAGACGCTCGCGCAGCTCATCGCCGGCCCGGCCACCGATGAACCCCATGGCGACGGTGGCGTGCCCCAGCCTGGCGCTGACGCGACTGACGTTGATGCCCTTGCCGCCGGGCGAGCGCAGAACTTCATCGGCCCTCACGGTATCGTCGAACATGATCGCGTCTACGCGGTAGGTCAGGTCCAGTGCTGGATTCACCGTCACCGTGTGAATCACACGACGAGCATATCGCCGCCCCAGACGCATTCCCAGGGACGTTCGCCCGGCCACCCCGAACGCGGGGTCGACTCAGCCCGCCTGCAGCACCAGAATGCCGGCAGCGCGCGCCAGGCGCGCCTCGCCGCCGGCCGCAGTGCGCCAGCCCTGGGCCATGCTGGCGCTGTTGAAGGCCAGCCCGAAGCTGCCCGAGCGGGTCACCGCGATCAGGCCGCCGTCGCCGCCGAACCGGCGGATGCCGTCGAGCGCCTCCTGCAGGGCAGCCTCCAGGTCCGCCCCGGCCTCCAGCGCATCGGCCAGTCGCTTGCCGGTAACGGCGCGCATGAACGCCTCCCCACGCCCGGTACAGGAGACGGCGACGCGCTCGTTGGCGTAGGTGCCGGCCCCCACGATCGGGGTGTCGCCGATGCGGCCCGGCCACTTGCCCACCATCCCGCCGGTGCTGGTGACCGCAGCCAGGTCGCCGCGGTCGTCGAGCGCCACCGCCCCGACGGTGCCGGACCCCGCGGGCGAGGCGTCGTGAGCGGCACGCCAGCGCTCCAGCGCGGCGCGGCTCCGCGGCGTCAGCAGCCGTTCGTTGGGGACAGGGTCGTCCACCAGGGCCTCGGCACCGTGGGCGGCCAGGAAGGCGTGCGGCGTGCCGGTGCGCACCCGGTCGGCCAGTCGCGCCGCGAACGGGGTGTTCCGCACCAGCGTGACGGCGCCGCTGCTGCCGTCCGAGAGCATCACGGCGGCATCGAGCTCGACGGTGCCCTCGCGGGTGGGGGAGCCGCCGACCCCGGCGTTGAAGGCCAGCTCGTTGGCTTCCATGGACTCGACGGCGGCCAGCGCCGCCGCCGCGGCGGTTCCCCGCTCGAAGGCGGCGTAGCCGGCCTGGCGGGCGCGCTCGAGGCCGGCGACGGTGTCGCTCTCGGCGTCCTGGGGGTGGGTCCCCGCGCCGCCGTGGATGAGAAGGATGGCCATGGGCACCAATGGTACCCGGCAGGCGGCACGTCTGCCAGTGGTGCGTGTCGGCGGCCGCGGGGCGGCGGAACGGCGTGCGGCGGGCCCGGCGAGCCGCGGCCGGCCTCCCATCCGGAGCGCTCCGGTGCGACGGTACACTTGGAGCCATGCGGCTGCTGCTGTTCTACCTGGTCCTGGTGATCGCGCAAGGGTTCCTGGCAGCCCTCCTCACGCCGTTCCCGACCCCGGACCTGTTCATGATCGCCGTGCTGACCTTGCTGTGGCGCATCCAGCCCTGGCAGCTGGTGCTGGTCGGCTACGGCGTGGGACTGCTGCAGGACCTGATGGGCGCCGGCGTGCTGGGCGTGCACGCGTTCGCGCTGGCGGGGGCCGCGCTGGCCGCGAGCCTGGTGCGGGCCCAGCTCACGCAGTCCGGCGTGTTCGAGCGCGGCCTGGTGATCCTCTCCGCCGAGGCCGGCAAGTGGCTGGTGCTGGTGCCGCTACTGCTGTGGCTGACGGGGTCGGCCGAGTCGCTGGTGCGCATGGGTGCCGTCGCCGCGGTGGAGAGCGTGCTGACGGTCGCCGCCGGCTTGCTGCTGCTGCCGTGGGGTGCCGCCCTGTTGCAGCGCAGCCGGCTGCTCCGCAAGGAGCTGCTGTGATCGCGGCCGGCGGGGCGGCGCGGGTGCCTTCGTGAACGGACGTGCCAGGCTGGTGCTGGCGCTGGTGCTGACGGTCCTGGTGGCATACACCGCTCGCCTGATGTACCTGCAGCTGGCCATGGCCGAGGAGTTCACCGCCAGGAGCGAGCAGAACGCCACGCAACAGACGGCCATCACGCCGCTCCGGGGGCGCATCCTGGCGAGCGACGGCACCGTGCTGGCCGACGACCGCATCGCCTACGACCTGATGTACCGTGGCGGCCCCATCCCCGACTGGCCCAGGCTGAAGCGCCTGGTGGGCGTCAGCGGCGAGCCGACGCCACCCGACCCCAAGAACCCCGAGGAGGTGCGCAACGGCGCGGTGCTGGCGTGGAACATCCCCGACAAGCTGGTCCCCGCCATCGAGGAGCGCGTCGCCGGGCACCCCAACCTGTACCTTCGGCAGCGCATCGAGCGCACCTATCCCACCAACCTCGCGGCCCAGACGGTCGGCTACACCACGCAGGCCGACCCGGAACGCTACCCGGGCTACACCGTGAACGACCTGGTGGGCGTCATGGGCATCGAGAAGAGCTACGAGACGGCGCTGCACGGCAAGGCCGGAGCGCGCCTGGTGGAGGTGGACAACCTCGGCAACGTGGTGCGCTCGACGCTGCTGTGGCCCGCTCAGCCGGGGCAGGACGTCACCCTCACCATCGACCCGCAGGTGCAGCGGCTCGCCGAGGACACGCTCAAGGCCGCCATCAAGTACGTCAACCAGGACCGCAAGCGCGTCCACCTGCCGCTCGCCAAGGAGGTCCACGGCGCGATCCTGGCCGTCGACCCGAAGACCGGGGACATCCTTGCCATGGCGAGCGCGCCCACCTTCGACGAGAACCTCTTCACCCACCTGCCGGTCGACGCCAAGGCGGTGAACGCCATCCTGCAGGACAGCAAGAACCGCCCGCTGGAGAACCGCGCCATCCAGGCCTATCCGCCCGCGTCGACCTTCAAGATCATCACCTCCTACACCCTCCTGGAGGACGGCTTCATCACGCCCCGGACCAAGTTCGACTGCAGCGCCGCGGTGCGCTACGGCGGCGTGACCTTCCACAACTGGGCCACCTTCGACAAAGGCCCGTACGACGTCGCCCAGGGCATCGCCGACAGCTGCAACACCTTCTTCTGGAATGCCGCGCTCACCACCCCGAACTTCTCCAGCGGCTGGAACGGCTTCATGCAGGACGAGGTCGACAACGCGCACAAGCTGGGCTACGGCGAGCCGGTGGGGGTGGGGTTGCCCGGCGAGGAGAGCGGCCGCGTGCCGGACCTGCAATGGGTGCATTCGCAACCGCAGTACCGGCACGGCTGGCTTCCCGGGTACACGCTCAACACCATCATCGGGCAGGGGGACACGTTGGCCACGCCGGTCCAGCTGGCCCAGCTCGTCAGCACGGTGGCGGAGCACGGGGTCGAGGCCAAGCCGCACCTGGTGGCGAAGGTGGGCGGCGTCCCCGTCAAGCCGCAGATCCGTCACCTCGAGGGCTCGTCGTGGGACACGCTCATCCACGGCATGCGGCTGGCGTTCACCGACTTTCCGGAGAAGTGGTTCCTGGGGCCGTCGGTGTTCCCCGACAACGTCAGCGTGGCGGGCAAGACCGGCACCGCCCAGACCAGCCGCGGCGACAACTGGACCCATGCCTGGTTCATGGGGTTCAGTCCCGTCAAGAACCCGAAGATCGCCATCGTGGTATTCCTCGAGTACGGCGGCGCCAGCTCCTACGTGTCGGTCCCGGTCGCCCGGGACTTCCTGGCCGGGTACTGGAAGCTGCACGGCGTGGAGGTGCACATTCCCTGATGAAGGCGCGAGGAACGCGGGGCGGCATCCTGCTCAGTCTGGAGGAGAGCGACACGCTCGAGGCGGTCGACGCCAACCTCCAGACCCACGCCGAGCTGCTTGCCGACAAGGTGGTCATCGAGGTGGCGGGGAAGGTCGCCTACTCCGTGCTCGAGCACGTGGTGCAGGCGGTGACCGCGGCCGGCGGCACGCTCACGGAGCTGCGGCCGCCGGCGGTGATGCCGCAGGCGCGGGGCGAGACCGTGATCGTGGCGCGCACCGTCAGGAGCGGCGGCCGCATCGAGTCCACCGGCTCCGTGGTGGTGCTGGGGGACGTCAACGCCGGCGCGGAGATCATCGCCAACGACGACATCATCGTGGTGGGAACGTTGCGCGGCCTGGCGCACGCGGGGGCCGGCGGCAACGAGAAGGCGGTGGTGTGGGCCGAGCGCATCCTCAGCCCGCAGCTGCGCATCGGCAGCGCGGTGGCGCAGGCCGGCGAGGGCGGCAAGTCCGCCAACGGCCCGGAGGTCGCGCACCTCAAGGACGGCGCCATCCTGCTCCGGCCCTGGAACAGCTGACACCGGGCGCCGGGCCCGGAGCCCGACGCGAGACGAGGGAGGAGACAGCGTGCGCGAGGTCGTGATCACCACCGCCATCCGGACGCCCGTGGGGCGGTCGCACAAGGGACGGCTCAAGGACACCCGCCCGGACGACCTCGCCGGCCTGGTGATCCGCGAGGCGCTGGCACGCACCCCCGGGCTGGACCCCAGCGAGATCGACGACGTGCTCGTCGGGAACGCGCATCCGGAGGGGGAGGCGGGGTACAACCTCGCCCGCATCGCGGCCCAGATCGCCGAGCTGCCGGACAGCGTGGCGGGCGCCACCATCAACCGCTTCTGCGCCAGCGGCCTGCAGGTCATCGTTCAGGGCGTGCACTCGGTCGCCGCCGGCATGAACGACGTCGTGTTCGCGGGCGGCAGCGACTGCACCAGCCGCGTGCCCATCGGCGGGCGCGACCCCGCCTTCAACCGGGCGCTGGCCCGGCGCAAGCCGGGCGCGTATCACAGCATGGGGCAGACGGCAGAGGAGGTGGCCCGCCGCTTCGGCATCGGCCGCCAGGAGCAGGACGCCTTCGCACTGGCCAGCCACCGCAAGGCCATCGCCGCCCACAAGGCAGGGAAGCTCGCGGGGCACCTGGTCCCGGTCGCCACGCGGGTGAGAGACGAGGATGACGTCTGGCACGAGGTGGTGCTGGACCAGGACGAGGGACCCCGCGAGAGCACCAGCATGGAGGCGCTCGCCGGGTTGAGGACCGTCTTCGCCGACGACGAGGCGGCCACCGTGACGGCGGGCAACTCCAGCCCGCTCAACGACGGCGCCGCCATGACCGTCGCCATGCCGCGCGACAAGGCCGAGGCGTTGGGCCTGGAGCCGCTGGCCGTGTTCGTGCAGGCGGCGGTGTGCGGGGTGCCGCCCGAGATCATGGGCATCGGCCCGGTCCCGGCCATCGGCAAGCTGCTGGCCAAGACCGGGATGACCGTCGACGACATCGACCTCTTCGAGATCAACGAGGCCTTCGCCAGCCAGTGCCGCTACAGCCAGGTGCAGCTGGGCATCCCCGACGACAAGCTGAACGTCAACGGTGGCGCGATCGCCATCGGTCACCCGCTCGGCGCCACCGGCTCGCGGATCGCCGCGGATCTCTTCGCCGAGATGCGGCGTAGCGGCAGGGAGCACGGCGTCATCTCCATGTGCGTGGGGGGCGGTCAGGGGATGGCGGCGCTGTTCCGGCTGCCGGGGTGAGCCGTGGGCGCGGCCCGGCGGGTCGCGCGTCGTCGCGCAACGAGGCGCGCTCGGGTGCCGGCGAGCCGCGGCGTCGTCGCCTCAGCCGCCGATGGCGACCATGGTGCGGGGACGTTCGGTGGGCGAGGTGACGCCCGAGGCAACCTTGCGATGGGCGGCTACCAGGAAGCGCTCGATCACCGCCTCGACGGGGTCGTCGGCGGCGAGGGCGCAGTGCAGCTCGAGCTCGCGATCGGTGAGCAGGCACGGCCGAAGCATGCCGTCGGAGGTAACACGCATGCGGCTGCAAGCTCCGCAGAACGGCTCGCTGACGGGGTTGATGAAGCCTATCGCGCCCGCCCACCCGGGCACCCGGAACAGCCGCGCGGGCGCCGAGGGGTCGGTATCGACCGGCTCGAGCGGCCCGTAGGCGGCCTCGACGCGCGCACGGATGTCCTTGCCGGCGAGGAAGGACTGGCGGTAGTCCGAGGCCCGGGCGTTGTTCAGGTGCATGTACTCGATGAAGCGGACGTGGAAGGGGCGTGCTTCGGTGAGCCGAGCCAGCCCTTCGATCTCGCCGTCATTGAGGCCGCGCATCACCACGGTGTTGATCTTCACCGGCGTCATGCCGGCGTCCACCGCCGCCTCGATGCCGCGCCAGACGCGTGCGACGTCGCCCCCCTGGGTGATCTCGCGGAAGACCCCGGGGTCGAGAGCGTCGAGCGAGATGTTGAGGCGGTCGAGGCCCGCCTCGCGCAGCTCGGGCAGCCGCCGCTCGAGGGCGCTGGCGTTGGTGGTGGCCGCCACGTCCGGCAGGCCCAGCCCCTTGGCGATGCGGATCATCGCCGGGAGCTCCTTGCGCAGCAGCGGCTCGCCGCCGGTGAAGCGCACCGACGTCATTCCCAGGGCGGTGGCTGCCCGTAACACGGTGCCGACCTGCGCCACGCCGAGGGTGCCGGGCGGCTCGTGCGCGCCCGCGCCCAAGGGATCGCAGTAGTGGCAACGGAAGTTGCAGCGGGGAGTGACGCTCACCCGCAGGTCGCGCACCACCCGGCCATAGCGGTCCATCAGCCGCACCCGCTCGCCCGACATGCGGCAAGGATAGCGCACCGCGCACCAGCGACATGTCCCGCTGCCGTCACGGCCGCGGGCCTACCGGGCCGGCGCCGCGTGGCCGCCGTCCGCCGGCCGCCGCGTGGCCGCCGACGCCAGTGATGACCTGCCCCCGGAGGCGTCCACGGCGCTGCGCCCGTGAAGGAGCGCTGAAGGCAGACTCACGGCCGGGGGAGCCGGCGTGCCTACCATGACGGCGACCGGAGCGCCCGCCGGGCGCCCTCGCCAGGCGGGCCAGCTCGCCCGGCGCGCCCGCTTCCGGCGCTCGCGCGGATGGGAGGATCGACATGCGAACATCGCGCCGACGTGGCATCCGTGCGTGGTTGGCGTGGCTGGCGCCGCTGGCGCTGGCACTCCTGCTCGGCGGCTGCACCGTCGCGGTGCGGCCCGGATCGTCGACCACGGTCCACGGCCAGGGAAATGTCGTCTTCTGGGCGCGCCTGAACCTGCGCTTCGACTTCCCCGGCGTGGTGGTCATCTCGCGCAGCGCGGGCCCGCACCACTTCGACAGCACCTTTCGCTCCGATGCCTCGCTCTACGGCGTCTACGGCGACGTGGACCGGCGCATGCGCGATCGCGGCTGGCACCGCTGGAGCTACCAGCGGCGAGCCGACCGGATCATCGTGGTGTACGAGCGAGAGGGCCAGCAAGCCCACGTCGTGATCGTGCAGGAAGGCCGCAGCGGCCGCTACCGCATGACGATCGACGACTGACCCTTGCGGTGCCCGCCCGATCCGCGCCGGGCGGCAGGGCTCACGGCCTGGGAGGCGGTCCCGGCAGCCAGCGGCCGCCCTCGCCGCCCTGCCAGTGGCAGGCGCCTTCGGGGCGGCGCGCCAGCGCCGCGAGCAGCGCGTCGAAGCGCAAGCGCTGGGCGAAGCGCGTCTTCAGGTACCAGACCTCGAGGGCGCGCCGCCGCGCCGCAGGGTCGGCGCCGGTGGCCAGGCGGTCGGTCACCGACACGGCACGGTTGACGGCCAGCTCGAACAGCTCGTCGCGACCCTCTGCCATGGCGTGGTCCCGGGAGCCCTCAGGCTCCGTTGCGGCTGCGGGCCTCGTAGCCCGCCCGTTGCAGGACCTCGCGGGCGCGGCCGAGGGCGGCGTCCGACTCCACCGCGATGCGCACCGCGCCCCCGGCCTCGCGGATGCCCAGGACCTCGAGGTCCTTGATGTTGACCTCGGCGTCGCCCAACGCCCGGGTGATGCGCGCCAGCTCGCCGGGGCGGTCGGGCACGGCGATCACCAGCTCGTGCCGCGCCGGAAGCAGGCTGCGCCGGACGATAGGGATGCCGTCGCGCACGCGCTTGGCCGCTTGCGCCAGGGCGAGCAGCGCCTCCTCGTCGTCGAGCATCCCCTCCAGCGCCTCCAGCTCGTTTCGGAAGGCGCGCAGCGCCACCGCGACCGCGCTGCGGTTGCCGCTCACCATGTCGCGGCTCATCAGCGGGCTGCCGGAAGCGACGCGGGTGAGGTCGCGGAAGCCGCCTGCCGCCAGCAACATGGTCAGCTCGCGCTCGTCGCCGCGGTCCACCAGCGCGGTGAGGGCGACCGCCACCAGGTAGGGCAGGTGGCTAACGGTGGCCACCAGCCGGTCGTGGCGCTCGGGAGCGACCTGGAGCGGCCTGGCACCCAGCGCCGTCACGAAGCCCTCCACGCTCGCCAGCGCCGCAGGGTCGGTGCGGTCGTCGGGGGTGAGCACCCACACGGCGTTCTCCAGCAGCGCCGCGTCGGCGTTGAGGACGCCGGCCCGGTCGCTGCCGGCCATCGGGTGACCGCCGACGAAGCGCAGCCCTCGCAGCTCCGCGACGATCGCTGCCTTGACGCTGCCCACGTCGGTGACGATGGCCGCGGGGTCGAGGTGCGGCGCCATCTCGAGGGCCAGCGGCGCGATCCCGCTGGCGGGGATGGCGAGGATCACCAGATCGGCCTCTCCGAGCCAGGGACCCACCTGCAGTCGCGACTCGTCGATCACGCCCAGGCCTCGGGCGGCGTCGAGCGCGGCGGGGTCGTGATCGAGGCCGATGGTGCGGCGCGTGAGGAAACGCTGGCGCATCCCCAGGCCCACCGAACCGCCCACCAGGCCGACGCCGGCGATGACGACGGTGTCGAAGAGCGGTGCCGGCCGCACCTCAGAGGGCCTTCCCGAGCGCGGCGACGACGCCGCGCAGCCGATCCATGAGCGCCCCGAAGTCGGCCTCGTCGAGCTGCTGCGCGGCGTCCGATCGCGCCTCCTCGGGGTGGGCGTGGACCTCCACGATGAGCCCGTCCGCGCCTGCGGCCGCGGCGGCGAGCGCCAGCGACGGCACCAGGCTGCGGCGCCCGGCCGCGTGGCTGGGATCGACCCAGACCGGCAGGTGCGTCTCCTCCTTGAGCACCGGCACCGCGCTGACGTCGAGGGTGAAACGGGTGGCGGTCTCGAAGGTGCGGATGCCGCGCTCGCACAGCACCACGTTGGGGTTCCCCTGGCTGAGGATGTACTCGGCCGCCTGCAGGTACTCGCCGACCGAGGTGGACATGCCGCGCTTGAACAGCACCGGCCTGGCGCTGCGGCCCGCCTCCGCCAGCAACGCGAAGTTCTGCGTGTTGCGGGCACCGATCTGCAGCATGTCGGCCGTCCTGGCGACGGTCTCCACCAGCTCCGGCGAGGTGACCTCGGTGACGATCGGCATGCCGGTGGCCTCTCGCGCCTCGGCCAGCAGGGCCAGCCCTTCCTCGCCCAGGCCCTGGAAGGCGTAGGGGCTGGTGCGGGGCTTGAAGGCGCCGCCACGCAGGATGCGCGCACCGTGCCGCCGGGCGATCTCGGCCGCGGCCGTGAGCTGCTCGCGGCTCTCCACGCCGCAGGGACCGGCCGCCACCACGAAGGCCCCGTCGCCGACCACGACGTTGCCCACCGCCACGGTCGAGTCGTCGTGGCGGAACTCGCGCGACGCCAGCTTGTAGGGCTTGGTGATCCGCACCACCGTGTCGACGTAGTGGAGCGCCCGAAGGTGCTCGCGGACCTCCTCGGTGGGGGACGGGCCGATCGCGCCGATGAGGGTGCGCTCCTCGCCCTCGCTGACGTGCGGCGTGAAGCCCAACGAGCGGATCTCGTCTAGCACGCGATCCACAGCCTCGGGTGAGGCGTCCTTCTGCATCACGACAACCATGGGATCTCCTCGTCGTCCTGCGGCCGCACCCGCGAGGCGAGGGCGGGCGCGTGCCGGTGCGGGCGCGAGGTCAGCCTGCCGTCTTGGGGGTGCCGTGCCTGTGTGCCGGGGCGGCGCGCGTCTCGCGGGCCGCACGGGTGGCTGGGGCCAGGTAGCCATAGCCGTCGTCCACGGCACCACCCCCTTCCGGCTCGACAATCATGGACAGGAGTCTACCAGACGTCCGGAGCTTGTCAACGCCCGGCTGGCGCGGCGTTCACCACGTCCGCGGCGCCGCGACGCACGCGGCAGGCTCCCACCAGCATGCGGAACGGGGTGTGGTGCTCGGGGTGCGTGTCCCAGCACATCTCCGGGTGCCACTGCACCGCCACCACGAAGGCGTCTCGGTCCGCGCCGCCGACGCCGTCCAGCTCCAGAGCCTCCACGATGCCGTCACCCGTGCGGGCGACGGCGCGCAGCCCCTCGCCGACGCGGTCGACCGCCTGGTGGTGGAAGCTGTTGACGTCGAGCGAGGTTGCGCCGAAGGCGGCCGCAAGCCGCGATCCCGCCTCCAGCGCCACGCGCTGCAGCGGGGCGCCGGTGATGTCTCTCTGGGCGTGCTGCTCGGTACCAGGGACGCTCGGCAGGTGTTGGTGCAGGCTGCCGCCGTGCGCCACGTTGATCAGCTGGATGCCGCGGCAGATGCCGAGGACGGGCTTGCCGCGGTCGCGGAAGGCGCGGTAGAGCGCCAGCTCGAAGGCGTCGCGGCGCCGGTCCACCTGCCCCAGGTCGCGTTCGGGGCTGGAACCGAAGCGGTACGGGTCGATATCGGGACCGCCCGCGAGCAGCAAGGCGTCGGCTCCGTCGGCGTAGCGACCGGCCAGGGTGGCCTCCACGTTGGGCGCCACCAGCGGCACGCCGCCGGCGGCCACCACCGCCATGGCGTAGTTGTGGCCCTGGATGACGTCGTTGCGGCGCAGGCCGCGCTCGCGCGGCACGGTGCTGCTGGTCATCAGGACGAGCGGTCGTGAGTCGGGGGCAGCGTCCGGCACTGGGTGAGCTTACATCGCGGGCGGTGGCGGCGTCAGCACGGCGGCAACGCGGCGCCGGCTCGGCCCCCGCGGGCCAGGTGCTGCCGGCGGCACCGCGGGCGCCCTCGCGGGGCGTCTCTCCGCCGCGCGCGCCGGCCGCCGCCGCGTGCCTCCGCACGTCCTGGAGGGGCGGGCGCGTGTGTCATACTGACGGCTGGTCTCCCGCGGGCGCGATGCCGTCGGGAGGCGCGCGGGAGGGCGCATGCCGGGAGTGGCGATCCTCGGCGCCCAGTGGGGTGACGAGGGCAAGGGCAAGGTAGTGGACGCGCTGGCGGCGGAGTCGCACTACGTGGTGCGCTACTCCGGCGGTGCCAATGCCGGGCACACGGTGGTCGTCGGCGGCGACGTCTTCAAGCTGCACCACCTGCCGTGCGGCACCCTGCACGACGGGCCGGTGTCGGTGCTCGGCGGCGGCATGGTGATCGATCCCTGGGCGTTCGTGGAGGAGCTGGACGCGCTCGCTGAGCGGCGCGACGCGGGCGAGGTGTGGATCTCGCACGAGGCGCACCTGGTGCTGCCGCACCACCGCAAGAACGATGAGGGCGGTGGGTTCGTCGGTACCACCGGGCGCGGCATCGGTCCCGCCTACAGCGACAAGGCGCGCCGCGTCGGGCTGCGAGCAGGCGACCTGGTGGACGAGACGGTCCTGCGCGAGCGGCTGAGCCGGTTGCTGGAGGCGAAGCCCAACTCCACGCGGCGCGTCGGCTGGACCGACGTCGATACCGCCATGCAGGCGTTGTCCGGGGTCCGGGAGCGGCTGGTCGGCCTGGTGAGGGACACCGGCCAGGAGCTGCGCGCGGCGCTGCGGCGCGGTGAGAGGGTGCTGTTCGAGGGGGGGCAGGGGACGATGCTCGACCTGGCCTACGGGACCTACCCATTCGTCACCAGCAGCCACCCCACCGTCGGCGGCATCGTGGTGGGGGCAGGCGTCAGCCACAAGGCGCTCGACGCGGTGCACGGGGTGGTGAAGGCGTTCACCACCCGAGTCGGCTTCGGGCCGTTCCTCACGGAGATCGAGGACGAGGGGATGGCGCTGCGTCTGCGCGGCAGTGGCTCGAACCAGTGGGACGAGTACGGCACCACCACCGGCCGTCCCAGGCGCGTCGGCTGGCTCGACCTGGTGCAGCTGCGCTATGCCTGTGAGATCAACGGCTTCGACGGCTTGGTGGTGACCAAGCTCGACGTGCTGTCCGGCCTGGACAGCGTCAAGGTGTGCGTCGCCTACCAGGACGGGCAGCCGGTCTATCGCGAGGTCCCCGGCTGGGGCCCGCTCGAGGGGCTGGGCCGCCGCGACGCGCTGCCGCGCGAGGTGCTCGACTACCTGGAGCTGATCGAGGAGGCGACGGAGACGCCGGTGGTGATGTTCTCCACCAGCCCCCGCCGCGAGGACACCTTCGGCGAGGTGAGGTGGGGCACCTGATGCCGGCCTCGGTCGCGGCGCCAGGCTGAGGCGCGAGCCGGTGGGCCTGGCGACGGTCGTGGCGTTGGCGGCGCTCGGGGTGCTGGTGGCGCTGGCCGCGGGGCTGGCGTGGCGCGGCTCGAGCCTGCTGCTGGTGCCTCGCGCCTATGCGCTGCTGCCCGAGTTCACGGTGCTTGGCTACCGGGACGGCCGCGTCAGGCTCCCCGCGCCGACATCTCCCCGCCCCTTCGCCGACACCCGGCGCGCCGGCAGCTACGCGCTGCTGTGGGGCGGCGGTCACGGTCGCCTGGGGCCGGTGGAGATCGACGACGGCCGGGTCGTGGTGCGGCCGCTGACGATTCTCGCAGGGCGGCCGCCCGGCGCCGGGGATGCGGCGCGCCTGGACACCTTCGTCTATCGCCGGGATCCGCTGCAGGACCTGGGCCTGCCGTTCCAGGACGTCCGCGTGCCGAGCCACGTGGGGCTGCTGGCGGCATGGTGGCTGCCCGGCAGGGGGGACGCGGCGGTGGTGATCGTTCATGGCCGCAGGCGCGGCGAGCGCGCCGAGACGCTGCGGTTCCTGCCGGCGGTGATCGAGGGCGGCTCGGGCGCGCTGGTGCTCGCCTACCGCAACCACCGCGGGGCGCCCCCCAGCCCGGACGGCTTCTACCACTACGGCGCCAGCGAGTTCCGCGACGTGCTGGCCGGGGTGCGCTTCCTCGCCGAGCGCGGCGTGCGCCGGGTGGCGCTCTTCGGGGTGTCGATGGGCGGCACGGCGGTGCTCGAGGCTGCCAAGCACTGGCCCGAGTCCGGGCCCGCCCTGGCCGGCCTGCTGTTCGACTCGCCGCTGGTCGACCCCGCGGCCGCCACCGTGGCACGGCTTCGCGAGGCCCACCTTCCGCTGGCGCGGCTGTGGGCATGGCTCAGCCTGGGGGTGGCGGCCTGGCGCAGCGGGCTGCGCTGGCGGGACCTGGACCAGCGCCGAACCGCGGAGCGGCTGCGCCTGCCGGTGCTGCTCATCGCCGGCACCGACGACCGCACCGTGCCCATCGGCTCGGTGGACGCCTTCGCCAGGCGGCTTTCCGGGCCCGTGAGCTACCACCGGGTCGCTGGCGCCGACCACGTCGAGGCGTGGAACCGCGACCCGGGAAGCTACGATGCCTGGCTTCGCGAGTTCCTCGCGGGGCTCTGGCGGCCGGCGGGCAGCTGAGAGGTCAGCGCTGCTCGATGGGCTTGAAGATCAGGCCGGTTGGGCCGTCGTACACCAGGCGCGGGCGCATGATGCGGTTGTTGGCGTACTGCTCGTAGAGGTGCGCCATCCAGCCGCTGATGCGCGACACCGCGAAGATCGGGGTGTACATGTCGCGCGGTAGGCCCAGCATGCGGTAGACCGAGGCGGAGAAGAAGTCCACGTTGGGCTTCACCTGCTTGCCCTTCTTCTCCATCTCGCGGTCCATCACGCGCTCCATCTCCAGGCTCATCTCGAACCACTTGCTGTCGCCGGACTCCTCGGCGAGGTGGTGAGCGACGTCCTTGAGGATGATGGCGCGCGGATCCATGACCTTGTAGACGCGGTGGCCGAAGCCCATGACGCGCCCGCCGGGCTTGTCGAGCATCTCCAGCACGTAGGGTTCCACCCCGGCGGTGCTGCCGATCCGCTCGAGCGCCTGCATCACGCCGACGTTGGCGCCGCCGTGCAGGGGCCCCTTGAGGGCGCCGACCGCGGCGGCGACCGCCGAGTACACGTCCGTCAGGGTGGACGCGGTGGCGCGCGCCACGAAGGCGCTGGCATTGGACCCGTGCTCGGCGTGCAGCACCAGGGCCACATCCATTACGCGGGTGGCGGCAGGCGTCGGGCGCTCGCCGTTCAGCATGTAGAGGAAATTGGCTGCCACGGACAGGGCGGGATCCGGCGCTACCGGCTCCTTGCCACTGCGGATGCGCTGGTAGGCCGCGGTGAAGGTGGCGAACTGCGCCAGCAGCTTGAGCCCGATGCGGTGCACGTTGGCGTCGTCGACGGCCTCGGCCTCGTGGTCGAGTGCGCCCAGCAACGACACGGCGGTTCTGATGGCGTGCATCGGATGGACATCGCTGGGCATGCTGCGGAAGGCGTCGAACACCGGCTCGGGCACCGGGAAGTTCGCCGCCAGGTCGTGGTGGAACGCGTCCAGCTCCTGCCGGGTCGGGAGGTCGTCGTGCCACAGCAGGTAGGCGACCTCCTCGAAGCTGGCCTTGTCCGCCAGCTGGCGGATGTCGTAGCCGCGGTAGATCAGCTCACCGCGCTGCCCGTCGATCCGGCTGATCGTGGTGGTGTCGATGTGCACGCCATCGAGGCCGCGATAGATCGTCTGTTCCATCAGTCCTCCATGTGTCGTGGTAACGGATCCGCGGCGGCCGGCCGGGTCCATTATCAGCATCGGGATGCGCTGGGCGCGTCCAGAGGCTGGCGCCTCGCCTGCGCCGGGGTGCTCTGGCGGCGGCGCGCCTCTCGTACCCAAGTCTACCGAATGGCTGGGCGCGGTGGACTCTCCGGCGCACGCGCCCTGGCGGGCGGCCGGCGGGAAGCCGGCCGGGGCGCTCACGTCATGGGTAGCAGCCAGGCCGCCGCGATACAGGCAGCCGCCGCCAACAGCAGGGTCGCCAGCACGGTGCGGCCGAAGCGCCGCGAGCCGATCGCCAGCGCCAGCCCTCCCTTGACCAGGCTGTTGCTGGCCGCGGCGATCGCCAACCCGCGAGCGGCGACGTGCACGTCGAGCCCGCTCCCCACCTGGTGCGCCAGCGTGAGGGTGATGGCGTCGAGCTGGGTGAGGCCGGCGAGCGCGCTGGCGAGGTACAGGCCCTGGCTGCCGAGGTACTCCTCGGCGGCCTTGGCGATCAGCAGGATGAGGGCGAACAGCAGCGCGAACTGGAAGGCCGTCTTCAGCTCGAAGGGGTTGGTGACCCTGGCGCCCTCGAGCCGCTCCCTGTTGCGCTCGCGCAGCGCCGTGAGGCCGCCGATGGTGGTGACCACGAACAGCACGCCGAGCGGGATGAGCGTGGGCAGGATGAGCCGGGGCTGCAGCACGCCGAGCAGCACCCACAGGCGCGGCACCATCACGGCCGAGGCCGCCAGCACCCCGATGGCGTAGACGATGTCGAGCCTCGGCTGCTTCTTGCTGCGCTCGCTATAGCTCATGGTGACGGCGGTGCTGGACGCCAGGCCCCCCAGCAGCCCGCTCCAGCCGATACCGCGGGTGGCGCCGATCACCTTGGAGGCGACGTAGCCGACGAACGACAGCCCCGAGATGAGGACCACCAACAGCCAGATGGTGCGCGGGTTCCACACGCCCCAGGGGCCGAACGTCTCGTTCGGCACCAGCGGCAGGATCACCAGCGAGACCACCGCGAACTGCACCACCGCGAAGAGGTCCTCCTGCGACACGGCCCCGGCCAGGCGCCTCAGCTCGGTGCGCAACGACAACATGCCGGTGGTGATGACGGCCCCCGCCAGGGCCGCCACGAAGGAACCGTAGCCGGCCAGGACCCCGAGACCGAAAGCCACCAGCACGGCGAACTGCGTGGTGCCGCCGACCTTCGCGCCGACCGTCTCGCGCCAGTAGGCGAGGGCGATCAGCACGGCCACGGGCACGAAGCTGCCGACCAGCACCCAGGGGCTGACCGTCTGGGTGAGGGTGCCGACGATGGCGCCGAAGAGCGCGATCAGCGGGAAGGTGCGGATGCCGGCGAAGATCGAGCCCTGCGTCTCGCGCTTGCGCTCGCGCTCCAGACCGATCAGGAACCCCAACAAGACGGCGACGAGGAAGGAGAGGATGACTTGCTTCGAGTCCACGACGCTCACATTGTAAGCCCAGTGGGCACGGCCGGCCCGGCTCAGCCTCCCTGCAGCCTGGCGAGGATGTCGGCGCCGTAGCGTTCCAGCGTCACCGGTCCGACGCCCTTGACCCGCGCCAGCTCGTCGAGCGTGGCTGGCCGGTCCGCGAGCAGCGCCTCGAGGGTGTCGTCGCGCAGCACCAGGGCCTCGCTGCGGCCCTCGGCGGCGGCCGTGTCACGCCGCCAGGCGAGGAGTGCCTCGCGCGGACCCGCAACCTCCGGGGTGGCGGCGGAGGAAGCCGCGGACGGCGACGGGCGGTCCGAGGCGCCTGCCGAGGGTGGCTGCGGCGTGGGGGCTTCCGCGCCCGCTTGGCCGACGGCCGCGTCCGCGCCCTCGGGCGCCGTCTCGGCCTGGCGCCCCCGCCTGGGGAGCAGCACCATCGCCACGCCGGCCGCGATCAGCAGCACCGCGAAGGCGGAGGACGTCAGGACACCCGTCTGCGCCAGGCCGGTCACCACGCCCAGCGCGATCAGCAGGAGGCCGACCCACCTGGGCCAGCGGTTGTCCCGGGGAGCTGCGAGATCGATCGCCGCCACGCCGGCGCCCAGGCTCACCAGGAAGGCGCCCGGCCAGTGCCAGCTGCCCTCCAGCAGGATGCCCACCGCGACGCCCATGAGGATGCTCCCGACGACCAGGAACGGGTACACGCGCTCGCGCTGGTAGGCGAAGATGAAGCCGGCCGCCACCAGGCCGATCCACAGCCAGCCGGCGTCGGCGGTGATCCGCGACAGCAAAGCGACGATGCCGATCGCGATGAGCGCGTAGGCGACGAGGCGCGTGTTGGTCATGGCGAAGAGCACTCCCTCCCTCGCGACGAGCGAGCCGGTCGATATCCCAGTGTAGCCCGCGAGCCTCTCGCACGACTCCGGCCGAACCGTGAGATCGCCATCCCAGAGGGAGCTCGCGGCCACGCCAGGGGGTATGGGATGCGCTACAAACGGCGCTCTGACGGGGTGGTATGGTTTGGCGAACCCACACGGTGGGGTGGGCCGCGGGCGCCGCGGCCGCCGAAACGGGCACACGTCATGACCACGCGTTCGGACAGCGGGATGATCGTTTTGCTAGGGAACCCGGTTCCTGGTGCAGCCCCGGTGTCCCCGCACCGGGGCTTCTCGTTGAACCCGGTGCAAGGTGGTCGGCGCGCGTGCCGCGCCATCACCGCCGCCACGCCGGCGCACGGCTGCGCGCGAGCGGCGCGAACGTGGTGAAAGGAGGCCTGCGTGATCCGAGACTCGCAGCTCTTCCAACCCTTCAATGACGATCCCGTCTCGCTCCTCGGAGAGTCCGGGGAGTGGCTGGCGTCCTTCGATCTGGACCTGGAGCCCGAGCGGCTCCGCCGCATCTACCACGACCTCGTGGCCGGCCGCATGATGGACGAGCGCCTCGGTCGCATGCAGCGGCAGGGCAAGATCAGCTTCGTGGCCCCCACCGCGGGCCACGAAGGCGCCCACGTGGCCATCGCGCACGCCCTGCAGCCGGGGCGGGACTGGCTCTTCCCGTACTACCGCGACACCGGCCTGCTGCTAGCGTTCGGGTTGCCGCCCGTCGAGTTCCTCGGCCAGGCGCTGGCGACTCGCGCCGACCCCAACCGGGGCCGGCAGATGCCCTCGCACAACGGCTCGAAGGAGCTGAACATCTTCACCATCGCCTCGCCCATCGCCTCGCACATCGCGCCGGCGGTGGGGGCGGCGATCAGCATGAAGGTGCAAGACAGCGGCCAGGTGGCGGTGACGAGCTTCGGTGAGGGAGCCACCAGCGAGGGCGACTTCCACGCGGCGCTCAACTTCGCCGGGGCTCAGGGAGCCCCCATCGTGTTCGTTTGCGAGAACAACCGCTATGCCATCAGCGTCGACTACAACAAGCAGACTGGCGCCGAGTCGGTGGCCGCCAAGGCGCACGCCTACGGCATGCCCGGCTACACCGTGGACGGCATGGACCCGCTGGCCGGCTACTACGTCATGCGCGAGGTCGTGGAGCGCGCCCGCAGCGGCCTCGGCCCGGCGCTGGTGGAGATGCTGGTGTACCGCTACGGCCCCCATTCCTCGGCCGATGACGACAGCCGCTACCGCCCTCGCGAGGAGGTCGAGGCCTGGAAGCGGCGCGACCCGTTGCAGCGATACCGTCGCTTCCTGGTCGCCCGGGAGCTGTGGGACGACGATGCCGAGGACGCGCTGCGCGGCGACATCGACGAGACCTTCGCGGCGGCGGCGCGGGAGGCCGAGGAGGCCGGCCCCGTGCCACTGGAGTGGATGTTCGACGACGTCTACGCCGAGCGGCCCGCGCACCTCGAGGAGCAGTGGCGTGAGCTGCAGGAGTGAGCGCGCCGGCCGCGTCCCGGCCCGGGCGAGGGAGGGCTGAGCCGTGGCCGTGCAGACCATGGTCCAGACCATCGCACGGACGCTCGACCAGGAGATGGGCGCGGACGAGCGCGTGGTGGTGCTAGGGCAGGACGTCGGGAAGCGGGGCGGCGTCTTCCTCGCCACCGAGAAGCTCTTCGACAGGTACGGCCCCGACCGCGTCATCGACACGCCGCTGTCGGAGGCCGCCATCATCGGCTCGGCGCTGGGCATGGCGGTCCACGGGCTGCGGCCGGTTGCGGAGGTGCAGTTCTCCGACTACGTCTTCCCGGGGTTCGACCAGCTGGTGTCGCAGGTGGCGAAGCTTCGCTACCGCTCGGGCGGGCAGTTCAGCGCGCCCATGGTGATCCGGATGCCTGCCGGGGGCGGCGTCAAGGGTGGGCACCATCACTCGCAGTCGCCGGAGACGCACTTCGTGCACACCGCTGGGCTCAAGGTGGTGTACCCGTCGACGCCGACCGACGTTCGCGGGCTCTTGCGAAGCGCGATCCGAGACGACGATCCCGTGGTGTTCATGGAGCCCAAGCGGCTCTACCGCGCCGTCAAGGAGGACGTGCCGGACGACCCCGAGTTCACCTTGCCTGTCGGCGAGGCGGCCGTGCGGCGGGGGGGCGACGACGTGGTGCTGGTCTCCTACGGGGGCGCCATGGCCGAGACCCTGAAGGCGGCCGATGCCCTCGCCGAGCAAGGGGTGTCCGCCGAGGTCATCGACCTGCGGTCGCTGATGCCCTGGGACAAGGACGCGGTGCTGGAGGCGGTGGCGCGGGTGGGTCGGATCGTGCTCGTCAGCGAGGCGCCGAGATCGGTGGGCTTCATGAGCGAGGTGGCGGCAACGGTCGCCGAGGAGGCGCTGGACCTGCTGCTCGCTCCGCCGCTGCGCGTAAGCGGTTTCGACACGCCCTACCCGTACGCGCAGGACCGCGCCTACCTGCCTGGCCCCAACCGTATCCTGCGTGCGGTGAAGCGGGCGTTGGAGTACTGAGGAGGCCCGTCTCGGGCGGCGATCGGCGACGCTTCCGGCTCTTCCGGCCTGGTAGCGGCACGGCGCCACGCGAACGCGTTGCGTCAGAGGAACCCTGGGCCGCGCCCCGCGCGGTGGTCGAGGAGTGTGCATGGCGAGAGAGTTCCGGCTTCCCGAGCTGGCCGAGTCGGTGGTCGAGGGTGAGATCGTCCGCTGGATCGTCGCCGAGGGCGAGGCGGTCGAGCAGGACCAGCCGATCGTCGAGGTGATGACCGACAAGGTGACCGTAGAGCTGCCCAGCCCCTACGCCGGCGTGCTGGAGAAGCAGCTGGTGGCAGAGGGTGACGTGGTGCCGGTCAACGAGCCCATCGCGCTGTTCGCCGACGGTGCCCCGGCGGCCGGCGCCTCCGCATCGGGGGCCGAGACGGCCCGTGACCCGGAGGCGGCCGAGCGCGCAGCGGAGGAGCGTTCGATCGTCGAGCCCGGCGGCGTGAACGAGGACGATGGCGCCCGCCTCAGCCTCTTCCGCCCCAACGAGGAGGACGCCGGCGCCGTGACCGTGCAGGTCAGGTCGGGGGCGGGTGGCCAGCGTGCCGCGCCCGCTGCCCGCGGCCCTTACGGCCGGGTGCTGGCGGTGCCGGCGGCCAGGCGGCTGGCCCGCGAGCTCGAGGTGGACATCGCGCTGGTGGAGGGAAGCGGCCCCAACGGGCGCATCCGCACGGACGACGTGCGCGCGCACGCCGAGCGCGCGCGTTCTGCCGCGGGCGTGGTGGCGCCCGCCGGCCCGCCGTCCCAGATCGCCTCGCCGGCAGCCTACCCGGAAGGCGAGGAGCGCATCCCCCTGCGCGGCCTCCGGCGGGTGATCTCCAACCAGATGCTCACCTCACACCTCCATACCGTGCGCACCCTCCACGTCGACGAGGCCGACGTCAGCGGGCTGGTGGCGCTCCGGCGCCGCCTCAAGCCGGTGGCCGAGGCGCGGGGCGTGCGGCTGTCCTACCTCCCGTTCGTGATGAAGGCGGTGGTGGCCGCGCTGCAGGCCTTCCCGCAGCTCAACGCCAGCCTCGACGAGGAAAAGGGCGAGATCGTCCGCAAGCACTACTTCAACATCGGGATGGCCGTGGCCACCGAGGCGGGGTTGACGGTTCCCGTCGTTCACCACGTGGATCAGCACACGATCCTGGAGGTGGCGGCGGAGGTCAACCGCCTGGCGGAGGCCGCGCGCGCCGGCAAGTTGACGCAGGACGACGTTCGCGGCGGCACCTTCTCGGTCACCAACATCGGCAGCCTCGGCGGGCTGTTCAGCTTCCCCATCATCAACGTGCCGGAGGCGGCCATCCTGGGCGTGCACTCCATCAAACGGCGGCCAGTGGTGCTGGAGGACGACACCATCGTCGCTCGCGACATGCTCTACCTCAGCCTTTCATTCGACCATCGCCTGGTCGACGGGGCCGACGGGGCGATGTTCACTAGCCGGGTGATCGAGCTGCTGCAGATGCCCGAGGAGCTGATGCTGGACCTGTGACCGGCTGCGGCATGGGGCCATAGCGCGCGCGTAGGCTCGCGGAGTGGGCGCGATCCCGTAGCTGCAATGTCGGTGGTCTCGAACTCCTGCACCACGGGCGCCGTGCTCTGGTGCGTTACCCACGGGTTGCCGTTCACGTCCAGTGTCACCCCGACCGGCGCGCTCGCCCCCGTCGAGCCATGAACGAGGGGGCGGCCTCAACGGTCGCCCCCTCGTTGCCCTTCAGCTCCCGGGCCGCGAGGCTCAGTTAGCCGAGCGTTCCACGAAATCGAGGTAGGTGATCTCGGGGTCCCCGAGCACGCCGGCCTTCTCCATGAGCCCCTTGAGGGCCGGGTCGTTGGCAAACTTCCGTGCCCTGTCGGCGGTGTCGAACTCCAAGAGCCCGACCACGGTATTGGGATGCTCGGAATCGTGGAAGACCTGGGCGCTCTTGGAGCCTCCGGTGCGGCGCCGGCCGGCGTCACCCTCGAAGGCGGTCTTCCAGCTGGCGAGGTCCTTCACGTTGTGTCTGACCATGATGTAGGCCATAGAGCGGTACTCCCTTCGCGCGTCACGCGGCGCCCGGCCGAACCGACCGCCTCGCAACAGGCGCAACCTACGCCGGCGAGCTACACCGGGTTTGAGCAGTGCACAGGGCTGTTGTCGGGCTGTAGACGAGACGAGGTGCAAAGAGAAGTATAGCAGAAAACCGTTGAATAGTCAACTGGTGAACGGTAAAAGATTGCGCGAGCAAGCAATTTGCGGTATAGCTGGTGACGATGAAGACGCGGACACCGAGAAACCGACAGGGTGACGCTGGACGCGGCCCCAGCGATACCGCGCCGCACCCTGCCGGCGCCCAGCCCGACGCGACCGCCGCTCCGGAGCCGGCCGTCGTGTGGGCAGCGTTGCTCCAGATGGTGCAAGGGCTGGCCCGGACCCTGGAAGACGGCATGAAGGCCGAAGGGTACGTGCTGACCTGGTACCAGGTGCTGAGCCGGCTCGCCGCCGCCCCGGACGGGCGCCTCCGGATGCAGAAGCTGGCGGCCGACGTGGCCCTGACCCGGGGCGGCCTGACGCGGCTCGTCGACCGCCTGGAGGCGCGCGAGCTGGTGCGGCGCGGTCCCGATGAGAACGACCGTCGCGGCGCCTACGCCGTGCTGACGGAACGGGGCCGAGAGGCCTGCCGGCGGCTCGCGGCCGGCTACCACCGCGACCTCGACAAACACTTCGGCCAGCACCTGTCGCGGGCCGATCTGCAAGCACTCCAGCAGGTGGTCGCCAAGATCCGCGCAGGACGCGCAGATCGACGCCCGTAGCGGGCGACCCCCAGGCCGCGCCGCTGCGCGACTTCGCCATGGCAAGGAGCGTCATCGGGCTTTCCCAGGTCGGTCGATGACACCCGATCCAGGCGGCGCAGACAGCGCCACCCGAACCCGCCGCCGCGATAGACGTGGAGGGCGCCACGCACGCGCGTGGCGCCCTCCCACCGTGGACGGTCGGTCCCTGGCTCAGGCCTTCACGGGCTCCGACTCGGGCTTCCCGCCGGGTGCTTCCTGGCCGCGCTGGCCGTACTTGAGCGCTGCGTGCGCCGCCGAGAGTCGCGCGATGGGCACGCGGAACGGCGAGCAGCTGACGTAGTCGAGGCCGAGCGCGTGGCACAGATGGATCGACGCGGGGTCGCCGCCGTGCTCGCCACAGATGCCGACCTCCAGATCGGGTCGGGTGGCGCGTCCGGTCTGGGTGCCCATCTCGATGAGCCGGCCCACACCACCGGGGTCGATGGTGGTGAAGGGGTTCTCCTCGAGGATGCCGTTCTCGAGGTAGTGCATCAGGAACCCCTTCTCGGCGTCGTCGCGGGAGATGCCGAAGGTGGTCTGGGTGAGGTCGTTGGTGCCGTAGCTGAAGAACTCGGCGGATTCCGCCAGCTCGCTGGCGGTGAGCGCCGCGCGGGGCACCTCGATCATGGTGCCGAAGAGGTAGTGGATCTCCTGGCCGTACTCGGTCATCACGGCCTTGGCCTCTTCCTCGAGGGCCTTGCGCTGGAGCTGCAGCTCGTTGATGTGGCTCACCAGCGGGATCATGATCTCTGGACGAACGTCGACGCCCTCGCGCTTGACCTCGCAGGCAGCCTGGAAGATGGCGCGGACCTGCATCCGGGTGAGCTCGGGGATGAGGATGCCCAGGCGCACGCCGCGGGTGCCGAGCATGGGGTTCGCCTCACGCAGCTCGGAGACGCGCTCCAGGTGGTCGGACTTCTCGCGGATCACGGCCAGCGCGGTGTCCACCTCGCTGAGGGTGTGGAAGTGTTGCAGCTGGACCTTGAGGTCCGCCAGGTCGCGCACCAGCTCGTCGTGCGAGGGGAGGAACTCGTGCAGCGGCGGGTCGATGAGCCGGATGATGACCGGCAGCCCGTCCATGGCGCGGAAGAGCCCCTCGAAGTCCTTGCGCTGCATCGGCAACAGGGCGTCGAGCGCCTCGGCGCGCTCGGTGGCGTTGCGCGCCATGATCATCTTCTGCACCGTGGGGAGGCGCTCCGGCTCGAAGAACATGTGCTCGGTGCGCACCAGCCCCAGGCCCTCCGCGCCGTAGTTGCGGGCGCGCTCGGCGTCGGCCGGGTAGTCGGCGTTGGCGCGCACGCCAAGCACGCGGATCTCGTCGGCCCAGTCCAGGATCTTGTTGAGGTAGGCGTTGCTGATGTCGGGCACGACGGTGGGTAGGTTGCCGGCGTAGACGACGCCCACCGTTCCGTCGATGGAGATGAACTCGCCCTCCTTGACGGTGATCTCGCCGACGCTCATCTCGCGCATTTCCAGGTCGATCTCCAGCTCGGCGATGCCGACCACGGCGGGCTTGCCGAACTGGCGCGCGACCAGCGCGGCGTGGCTGGTGCGGCCTCCGCGGCTGGTGACGATGCCCTTGGCCGCAAGCATGCCGTGCACGTCATCCGGCTTGGTCTCGGGCCGCACCATGATGACGTCGCGATGATCCTCGTGGGCCCACCGCTCGGCGGTGTCGGCGTCGAACGCCACCTGGCCGACGGCCGCGCCGGGGCTCACGTTCAGGCCGGACGCGATCTTCTTGGCGGCCTTGCGGGCCGCGGACTCGAGCTGCGGGTGGAGGAAGAAATCGACCTGACCGGGCTTGACCCGCTCGACGGCCTCCTCCTTGCCGATGAGCCCCTCCTCGACCATGTCGACCGCGATGCGCACCTCGGCCTGCGCGGTGCGCTTGCCGTCGCGGGTCTGGAGCAGCCACAGCTTGCCGTGCTCGATGGTGAACTCCATGTCCTGCATGTTGCGGTAGTGATGCTCGAGCCGGCTGGCGATGTCCTTGAACTCCTCGTAGACGCCGGGCATGTCCATCGCCAGGTCGGAGATCGGTTGGGTGGCGCGGATGCCTGCCACCACGTCCTCGCCCTGGGCATTGACCAGGTAGTCGCCCTCGACCTCCGGCTCACCGGTGGTGGCGTTGCGGGTCATGGCCACGCCGGTGGCGCAGTCGTTGCCCATGTTGCCGAAGACCATGGTGACGATGTTGACGGCGGTGCCGAGGTCGTGACGGATGCCGGCGGCGTTGCGGTAGTCGATGGCGCGCTTGCCGTTCCAGGACTTGAACACCGCCTCGGTCGCCAGCTTCAGCTGGTCGATGGGCGCTTCCGGGAACTCCTGGCCGGTGTACGTCTTGACGATCTCCTTGAACTTGCGGGTGACCTCGCGCCACTCGTCGGCGGTGAGCTGGGAGTCGAGCTCGACGCCCGAGCGCTTGCGCCTGGCGGTGATGACCGCCTCGAAGACCTCGTCCGGCACCCCCAGCACCACGCTACCGAACATCTGCACCAGGCGGCGGTAGGCGTCGAACACGAAGCGGTCGTCGGCGGTGAGCGCGATGAGCCCCTCGGCCACCTCGTCGTTGAGGCCGATGTTCAGGATGGTGTCCATCATCCCCGGCATGGAGAACTTGGCGCCGGAGCGGCAGGACACCAGCAGCGGCTTGGCGGGGTCGCCGAAGCGTTTGTTGGTCGCCGCCTCCACCGTGTGGAGCGCTTCCAGCTCCTGCTCCCACATCCCCTCGGGGAACGCCTCGCCTGCCTCGAGGTAGGCGTTGCACGCCTTGGTGGAAACGGTGAAGCCGGGCGGGACGGGCACGCCGAGCCGCGTCATGTCGGCCAGGTTGGCTCCCTTGCCGCCGAGCAGCCCGCGGACCTCGTCCCAGCTCCCCACGCTCTGCTCGGCCTCGCCGACCTCATCGAACAGGTAGACCCACTTGTTGGACATCCGGACCGACCTCCTTCTGGATCTGCAGCAACTGCCGGGCAGCGTGTCGACCGTCCAGCCGCGCGCCCGGGCCGGAACGGAGCGCGATGCGACAGCCCGACCGCCGGTCTCGAGACCTGACACCGGCTGCCGTCACATCCACGCCTCCGCCCATGCCGCTCGATTCGTCGCGACGCTCCACGAGGCTCCTTACAGCGTGAGGCTACTGCCGCCGGGTGGGGTCGGACCTAGTGGCGAACGTCCCGGGCGGGCACGATGTCCGGGCCGGCGGCGGGCCGCTAGAGCCGCCCGCCCCGATGCCGGGACGCTACCCGTGAAGCCCGTGGCCGACGGTAGACTGCCGTGTGACGCGAGGCGATCTCCCGGAGCTTCCGACGCAACCCGGCTGCTACCTGTTCCACCGCGCGGACGGCGGCGTCATCTACGTGGGCAAGGCCGTCAACGTGCGCAGCCGCGTTCGCAGCTACTTCGGCCGGCACGCCGGCACCAAGGCTCGGCTCATCACCCGCGACGCGGTCGGGCTGGAGTTCATCGTCACCAGCAGCGAGGTCGAAGCGCTCGTCCTCGAAGCCAATCTCATCAAGCGCCACAAGCCGCACTACAACGTGCTGCTCAAGGACGACAAGAGCTATCCCTTCCTCAAGCTGACCGCCGAGCCCTACCCCACGCTGGTGTTCACGAGGCGGGTGGTCAAGGACGGCGGCAGCTACTACGGCCCCTACCCCAACGCCGGCGCGGTGCGCCGGGTGCAGGAGCTCATCTACTCCGTCTTCCCGCTCAGGCGCAACAGCGGCGTGCCCATGCAGGCGCGCAAGAAGCCCTGCCTTCGCTACCACATGGGTCGCTGCTTCGCCCCTTGCGTGGGGGCGGCCGAGCCGGAGCGGTATGCGAGGGTGGTCGATCAGGTGCGCGGCTTCCTCGAGGGGCGCGTGGTGGAGGCCGCCGACGCCCTGCAAGAGGACATGCGGGCCGCGGCGGAGCGCCAGGACTTCGAGCTGGCCGGCATGTACCGCGACCGGCTCGATGCTCTCAGGCGCGTCACGGGCTACGACAGCAGCGTGGTCAACGCTCGCGGCGACGACCTCGACTTCCTCGGCCTGGCTCGAGCCGGCAACTACGCCATGGTGCAGCTCTTCCAGATGCGCCGCGGCCGCGTGGTCGGCCGCGACAAGCGCTTCCTCACCAACGCCGCCCAGGCGAGTGATGGGGAGGTCCTCGAGCGTGTGCTGGCGGACTACTACGGTCAGGCCACCCACGTGCCGCCACTGGTGCTGGTGCCGGAGAACGACCTCGACGGCGACATCTGGCAGGCGTTCCTGTCGGGCCGCGCCGGCCGCAACGTGGAGCTGCGCACGCCGCGGCGCGGCGACAAGGTGGAGCTGGTCCGCATGGCCGAACGCAATGCCCGCACCGGCGTGGAGGGGGAGATCGCGTTGCTGGAGCGGCGCGGCGAGGCGCCGGGGGTTCGCGAGCTCCAGCAGCTCCTGGAGCTCGAGAGCCCGCCGTGGCGCATCGAGGGCTTCGACATCTCCAACCTGATGGGCAGCCACACCGTCGCCAGCATCGTGGTCTTCGAGGGGGGTCGCGCCCGCAAGAGCGAGTACCGGCGCCTGCGCATCCGCGGGCTGGACAAGCCGGACGACTTCTTCAGCATGCACCAGGCGGTCCTGCGGCGCTTCAGCGGCAGCCTGGCGGACAAGCTGCCGCTACCGGACCTGCTGCTGATCGACGGCGGCAAGGGGCAGATGTCGGCGGCCCGACGGGCCTGCGACGAGGCGGGCGTGACGCTCCCGCTGGTGGGCCTGGCGAAGAAGCAGGAGACGCTCCTCACCGAGGGTGGCCGCGACATCCTGGTCCCGGAGACGCACCCCGCGTTGCGACTGCTCATCAACGTGCGTGACGAGGCGCACCGCAAGGCGGTCGGCTACAACCGTCAGCGGCGCGGCAAGGCGATGACGAGGAGCGTGCTCGACGACGTCCCCGGCATCGGACCGAAGCGCCGCGATGCGCTGCTCGCCTACTTCTCGAGCGTCGACCAGCTGCGGCGTGCCGGGCTGCCGGAGATCGCCTCCATCCCGGGCGTGGGGCCGGCGGCCGCCCGAGCCGTCAAGGACTACTTTTCCGAGGCAGGGTCCTTCGCGGACGAGGCAGCCGACGACGGCACCCGCGTCCGCGACACCGGCAGCGCCTGAGCCGCGCTCAGCCGGTGCGGCCGGCGGCTTCGCCGCGCCGGGGTGGCGCGGCCGCGCTGCGCGACTCGAGGTAGGCGCCGCGGTACAGCTCCATGTGCACGTCCACCCGCCCGCCCGCCACGCGGTTGCGGCTCACCTCGCGGAAGCCCACCTTGCGGAAGGCGGCCTGCGCGCGCAGGTTGTCGCCGAAGGTGTTGAGCCGCACGTGGTCGAGGCCCAGCTCGCTGAAGGCGTGGCTCAGCAGCGCATGGATGGCCTCCGGGCCGTAGCCCTTCCCCCAGTGGCTGCGCTCGCCGATGATGATGCCGAGCGTGGCGCTGGTGCCGCGCAGGTCGTAGAGCTCGATGGTGCCGATGTAGCCGTCGTGTTCGTCGAAGATCCCGAAGGTGGCGCGGTCGGTGCGGCGGGAGTCGGCCTTGAGCACGCGCTTGAGCAGCCACAGCGGCATGCGGTTGGGCGGCGTGCCGTTGAGGAAGGCGATCTCGGGGTCGCGGAAGTGGCTCTGAATCTGCCGCCACGCCACGTTGTCCAGCTCGGCAAGCGGCCGCAGCGTGACCCTTCCGAAGCCCGGGTGCATGCGGCCAGTCTACTCCGGGCATCTCCGGCTGGAAGCGCGGGACCGCACGCTCGGGCTGCTCGCGGGGGCGGGCGGCGGCGCGCCGATGCTGCTAGTCTGAGCGTCGGAAACGGACGGGAGACGGAGGCACGCATGGAGAGCGGCGCAGCACCGGAGGGCGCCAAGGCGGGTGTGGAGGCGCTGAACAAGAGGTTCGCGGCGCTCGCCGCTGCCATCCACGACGTCATCCTTGGGCAGGAGCAAGTCGTGGAGGACCTGCTGGTGGCGGCCCTCGCCCGCGGCCATGTGCTGGTGGAGGGCGCGCCGGGGTTGGGCAAGACGCGGCTGGTCCGCACCTTCGCCGATGCCACCGGCCTCGGCTTCGGCCGCATCCAGTTCACCCCCGACCTCATGCCGGCCGACGTCACCGGCACCACGGTGTTCATCGAGGCCGCGGGCGGGGGGCGCTTCGAGTTCCAGCGCGGCCCGGTCTTCACCAACGTGCTTCTCGCCGACGAGATCAATCGCGCCACGCCCAAGACCCAGTCGGCCCTGCTGGAGGCGATGCAAGAGCGCGCCGTGACCGCCTCCGGGACGCGCTACCAGCTGGAGGAGCCATTCCTGGTGCTGGCGACGCAGAACCCCATCGAGATGGAGGGCACCTACCCGCTGCCCGAGGCGCAGCTCGACCGCTTCCTGTTCAAGGTGCTGGTGCCGCGCCCGAGCGCCGACACCCTTCGGCGGATCCTGCTGGCCACCACCGGCAGCGAGCCGGAGGCGCCGGAGCCGGTGGTCGCTCGCGACGAGCTGCTGGAGCTGCAGCGTGCCCTGCGCGCGCTGCCGGTGGCCGAGGCGGCGCTCGACTACATCGTGCGGCTGGTGGAAGCCACGCACGACCACCCGCTGGTCCGCTTGGGCGCCAGCCCGCGCGGCGGCCAGGCGATGACGCTGGCGGCCAAGGGCTACGCGCTGGCGGCCGGCAGGCCCAACGTGGAGCTGGAGGACGTGCGCCGGGCGCTACTGCCGGCCCTGCGCCACCGCTTGCTGCTGAGCTTCGAGGCCGAGGTGGAGGGTGCCGACCCCGACGCCGTCCTGCAGGAGATCCTCAAGCGTGTGGACCGCGCGCCGCGCTGAGCGCCGGCCGCGGGTCCGACGAGGCTCATGATCAGCGCCCGCAGCCGTGCACTGCTCGAACGCTACGCGCTGGCCTCTCGCGCGCTGAGCCGTGAGTCCGGCGAGCGGATGGCGAGCGAGCCGGGGCAGAGCGTCGAGTTCCACGACTTCCGCCCCTACCAGTTCGGGGACGAGCTGCGCTACGTGGATTGGCGGGTGTACGCCCGCACCGGCCGCCTGGTGACGCGCCTCTACCAGGCCGAGCGGGCGATCCGGCTGCACGTGCTGCTCGACACCAGCGCCAGCATGGAGCTGGGCGGCAAGGCCAGATTCGCGCGCGCGGTCGCGGAGCTGCTGGTGTACGTGGCGCAGCGCGACGCGCCCACGCAGCTCCACCTCTTCGACGGCAGCGGGAACCGGCCGACACAAGGGCTGGCGGCGGTGGGGGAGAGCTGGCGCTTCGTGGAGGAGGCGGGCTCCCTCGAGGGCGACGCCTACGCGCCGGTCACGGCGCTCAAGCGCTTCGCCCTGACGCTTCCGCCGGTGAGGGGGGCGGCGCTTGCGCTGGTGGTCTCCGACCTGCTGGAGGACGCCCCGCTCCAAGGGGCGCTGGCCGCGCTGCGCGCGCGCGGCCTGGACGCCGGGCTGCTGCAGGTGATGAGCGAGGCGGACCTCGAGCCGCAGGAGGGGCAGCTCGAGCTGGTGGACGTGGAGACGGGCGAACGCCTCCTCGCCGGCCCCCAGGAGGTGCGCGCCTACCGTGAGGAGGTGCACGCCTTCGTACGCCGCACCCGCGCCGCGGCCATACGGGCAGGCTTCCGCCACGTGCTGATGCGGGTGCGCGAGGGCGTCTCCGAAGCGGAGCTGGAACGTCAGGCGTTCGCCTCGCTGGTGCGCGAGGGCGTGCTGGTCCGCCGTTGAGCGACGTCGAGTCGGAAGCATCGCAGCGAGGGCGGTGGCCTACGCGCTATCCTGGACGGACGTGAACGTGATCGGGACGCGGTTCGGAGAGGGTCTCCAGATCCTACGGGAGATCGGCAAGGGAGCGGTGGCGCGCGTCTACCTGGTGAGCGATGGTCAGCGCGTGAAGGCCGCCAAGCTGTTCCCGCCCAGCCACAGGCCGCGCGCCGAGCGCGAGCTGGCGATCGGTGGCGAGCTCGATCACCCACACCTCAACCCGGTGGACGCCGCCGTCGAGGTCGACGGCTACCCCGGCGTGCTGATGCCGCTGGCGCCGGGCGTACGGCTCGGCCGGTGGCTGGCGGACGCCCCCGGCCGCACGCCCTTCCTCCGCACGATGCTCGGCGTGCTCGACGGCATCCGCTGCCTGCACCAGGGCGGGGTGATCCACCGCGACGTGAAGCCCGAGAACATCCTGGTGGACAGGAACGGGCATGGCCGACTGCTGGACTTCGACCTGGCGGTGCGGGTGAACGAGCCGGTGCCGCGCGCCACCCTGGCGGGCACCATCGCCTACCTCAGCCCGGAGCAGGCGCGCGGCGGGGCCGTGACGCCCGCGAGCGACCTGTACGCGGTGGGGGTCATGCTGTTCTGGGGGCTGACCGGTGAGCTGCCGTTCACCGGCAGCGTCGGCGAGGTGATGGCGGCGCACACCCGCGAGCGCCCGCCGGCGGTGTCACAGCTCGACCCCGCGCTGGCGCCCTTCGACCCGCTGCTGGCGCGGCTGCTGGCGAAGGATCCCGCGGCCCGCTACGCCACCGCCGGGGAGGCGCTGGAGGCGCTCGCGAGCCTCGTCGACGGCGCCGACCCTGCCCCCTGAGCGCTCCTCACCTTCCCCTGGAGGTCGCGAATGCCCTTCTCCCGCAGCGCAGGCATCCTGCTGCACCCCACCTCCCTCCCCGGCGACGGCGGCATCGGCGAGCTCGGCCGCCACGCCTTCGCCTGGGTCGACCTCCTGGCGTCCGCCGGGCAGCGCGCCTGGCAGGTCATGCCGCTGGGGCCGACGGGCTACGGGGACAGCCCCTACCAGTCGTTCAGCGCCTTCGCCGGGAACCCCTACCTGCTGAGCCTGCAGGACCTGGCCGACGAGGGGTGGCTCGAGCCTGGTGAGCTGGAGGGTCCCGGCGACCGCGACCCCGGCCGGGTGGACTACGGCGCGGTCATCCCTGCGAAGCTGGAGCGCCTCACCCGTGCCGCGGAGCGCTTCGACCGGTCCGCGGGCGCGGGCGAGCGCGAGGCCTTCGACGCCTTCCGCGCGCGCGAGCGCGCCTGGCTGGACGACCTGACCCTGTTCATGGCGCTCAAGGAGGCGCACGACGGGGCGGCCTGGACCGACTGGGAGGAAGGCGCGCGCCTCCGCCAGCCGGAGGCGTTGGAGCGGGCTCGCAAGGAGCTGGCGCCGACCATCGTGCGGCACGCTTTGTGGCAGCACTGGTTCTACCAGCAGTGGGGGGCGCTGCGCGCCTACGCCGGCGAGCAGGGAGTGAGGATCGTCGGCGACATCCCCATCTTCGTGTCGCTGGACTCCGCCGATGCCTGGGCGCACCCTGAGCTGTTCCACTTCGACGCGTCCGGGCGACCGACGGTGGTCGCCGGCGTGCCACCCGATTACTTCAGCGTGACCGGCCAGCGTTGGGGCAACCCGCTATACCGCTGGGAGCGCCTGGCCGAGCGCGGCTTCGACTGGTGGATCCAGCGCTTCCAGTCCACGCTGGACTTCTTCGACATCGTCCGCGTCGACCACTTCCGTGGCTTCGAGGCGTACTGGGAGATCCCGGCCAGCGAGCCCACGGCGGTGGAGGGTCGCTGGGTGAGGGGACCCGGGCAGCCGCTCTTCGATGCGCTGTCCGGCGCGCTCGGCGAGCTGCCCGTCATCGCCGAGGACCTGGGCGTCATCACGCCCGAGGTCGAGGCGCTGCGCGACGCCAACGGCTTGCCCGGCATGAAGGTGCTGCAGTTCGCCTTCGCCGGCGACGCCTCGGACCCCTACCTGCCGCACAACTACCCCCGCAACTGCGTGGCCTACACCGGCACGCACGACAACGACACCACGGCCGGCTGGTACGCGCAGGCACCGGACGCCGAGCGCGACGTCGTGCGCCGCTACCTGGCGCGCGACGACGCCAACCTGCCCTGGGAGTTCGTGCGGCTGGCGCAGGCATCGGTCGCCGACCTGGCCATCGCACCGCTGCAGGACGTGCTCGGTCTCGGCAGCGAGGCGCGCATGAACACCCCCGGCCGCGCGTCCGGAAACTGGGCGTGGCGCTTCGCATGGGAGGATCTGCCGGACTGGCTGGCGCCCGCGCTGCAGGATATGGCGCGCGTGTACGGGCGCCTGCCTGCCGGCCCGGCGGTGGACACCCCCTACCGGCAGTCGACCCTGCCGGGGAGATGACCGGGGCGCGCCGCGGCTCGCCGGCACCGCCGACGCGCCGGGGCCGGCGCCAGGCTCAGGTCCGGAAGATGACGCCCTCGCGCTGGAAGTTCCGGTAGGCGAACACCAGCAGCAGGGCGATCACCACCACGAGCGTCAGCCAGGTCGTGAGGACCGCGCCGAGCTGCACCGTGCCCTTGACGATGTCGTCCATCAGCACCAGGGCGTTGAACACCGGGACCATGTAGATGCCGCTGCCGAACCCGAGCAGGTCCTTGAACTGCAGCCCGACCGCCGGCAGGATCAGCAGCATGGAGAGCGGGGCCACGTAGCTCTGTGCCTCCTTGAACGAGCGCGCGAACATGGTGATGCCCAGCAGCAGCGCGGCGATGGTGCCGGCGAGCAGCAGCGCGCTCATCAGCAGCAGGAGCACCGACGGCGGCGAGATGTCGAGCGCTCCGCCCATCACCTGCACGATGTCGGCCGCTTGCCCGCCGAGGTGGGGTTGGAAGACCGACCGCACCACGGCGCCCCCGACCACATAGCCGGCGATCGCCATCACCGCTGCGCTGAGGCCGAAGGTGACGGTCGCCAGGAACTTGCCGATCACCACCTCGGTGCGGCGCACGGGCGTCACCAGCAGCGCCTCCAGCGTGCCGCGCTCCTTCTCGCCGGCCGTCGCGTCGATGGCGGTCATCTGGCCGCCGGTGAGCGTCCAGATGGCGATGAAGAACGGGATGAGCCAGGAGAGCTGGCCGCTGCGTTTCTCGGCCGCCGAGCTGGCGTCCACGCTGGTGACCGTGACCGGCCGGAGGATGGCGGGGTCGAGGCCGGCCGCCTTCAGCCTGGCGGCGACCAGCTGCTGGCTATACGCCTGGACGGCTTGCTGCACCTTGGTGGCGTTGAGCTCGCTCTTCATGTTGCCCTGCTTGCTGTAGATCGTCAGGTCCGCGCCGCCGCCGGCCGCCACACTGGCGGCGAAGCCGGCGGGCACGCGCACCGCCACGGGCACGCTGCCGTCGCGCACGGCCGACTCCGGGTCGCTCACGGGCGTCAGGGTGACATTCTGCTTGGTCAGCAGCGTCGCCAGCTCGGGCGGAAGGTTGGCCCGCCCCTGGACGCCGACGCTGGTGACCGTGCTCTGCTCGCGCTGGAAGAGCCCGCCGAGCAGCAGCGGCAGGCCCAGCATCACCACCGGCAGCACGATCAGGGGGACCAGCAAGTTCGAGATGATGGCCCGTTGATCCCGGAGCGTAGAGAGGATCTCCTTCGCGGCGACCCGGCCGATCATGCCCGGCCTCATGACGTCGGCTCCGTCGCGCGCGGTGCGGCGTCCGCTCCGGTGCGCAGGCCGCTACCCTCCACCAGCCGGAAGAAGGCGTCCTCCAGGGTCGTCGCCCCGGTCTCCCGAACCAGCCCGCCGATGCTGTCCTCGGCGATCTTGCGGCCGCGATAGATGATGCAGGCGCGGTCGCAGAGCTCCTCCACCTCGCTCATGACGTGGGTGGAGTAGATGACGGCACGGCCGTCGCCGGGGTAGCGGCGCACGAAGTCGAGGACCGCTCGCCGGGCCACCACGTCCAGGCCGCTGGTCGCCTCGTCGAAGAAGATCACCGGCGGATCGTGCAGCACGGCCCGAGCGATGACGACCTTCTGCTTCATGCCGCTCGAGAAGCCGCCGGCACGGCGCGACAGGATGTCTCCGAGCTCCAGGAGCTCATCGAGCGCCTCGATGCGGGCATCGATGGCGGCGGGGCGCATGCCGTAGAGGCGGCCGAAGTAGTGCAGCGTCTCGCGGCCGGTGAGGCGGTCGTAGAGGCCCATGCCGCCGTTCACCACGCCGATGACGCGCCGGACGCTCTCGCCCTGGGTGGCGACGTCGAAGCCCGCGACGCGGGCGCTGCCGGCATCGGGGGCGAGCAGCGTGGCCAGGATCCGCAGGGTGGTGGTCTTGCCAGCCCCGTTCGGCCCCAGCAGCCCGAACACCTCGCCAGCGTCGACGTCGAAGCTGAGGTCGTCCACGGCCTGGACTCCGTCGAACGCCTTGCTGATGCCGCTGGTCGAGATCACATGGGTCCTTCCGGGGTGACCGCGCCGCCGCGGCCTCGTTCGGACCGGGCGGCACCGTCGAGGGAGTCTAAGCATGCGGCATGGGCATGTCAAGGGACGCGTGACGCGCTCGGGCGCCGTGCTGGAGTGCCGTTCTGCAGGGTGGGCCGGCCGGCCCCGGGTGGCCTGCGCCGGGGCGGCCCGCGGGCGACCGCCTGCTATCATGGGCCGGATGAACCGCAGCGAGGAAGCCGCCCTGGACGGCTATCAGCTGATCCCGAGGTTGCTCCACGAGGTGCACGAGGTGGACACCGGCACGACCCTGCTGGGCCGGTCGCTGTCATCCCCGATGCTTCCCAGGCGCCGCCCGGACGCCACCCCCGGGGCGGGCGTCCCTGCCGTGGTCGATGCCGAGGCGGTCCTCGCCGATCCGGCGCACCACCTGCCCGCGGATGCGCTGGCGGTGCTCAGGCCCGCCAAGATGGGGGAGCTGATGCCGCGGGTGCGCCAGCTGAGCGAGCTCGGAGTGGCCGCGATCGGGCTCGACATGGCGCCGCTGGCGGACAGTCCGCCCTTCGGACGGGGCGCCTGGCGCCCCCGCACCCGGGAGGATCTGGCGGAGCTGCGGGCGGCGGCAAACTGCTCGCTGTGGGTCTTCGGCGTGGGCGGCCCCTCGGACGCCGAGGTGGTGGCCGAGGCGGGCCTGGAAGCCGTGGTGCTGCAGGCGACGGCGGGCGCGCGCCTCGGCGGCCCCGCCGTCATCGATGTCCTGCCCGAGGTGATCGATGCGGTGGCAGGCATGTTGCTCATCGTCTCGGGCGGCCCGGTGCGCGACGGGGTCGATGTGCTTCGCTACCTGGCGGTCGGCGCCGAGGCACTGGTCGTTGAGAGCGACCGGGCGCTGGCCAGCCTGGAGGCGGAGCTGCACTACGCCATGCGTATGACCGGCTGCTCCTGCCTGGCGGACGTGAGCTACGACATCGTCTTCGCGCCGCTCTTCGGGGAACCGTGATCGCGTTCCTGGAGGGGGTGGTGCGCGAGGTGCGCGAGGCGAGCGTGGTGATCCAGGCCGGTGGCCTGGGCGTCGAGGCCTGGGCGCCCGCCTCCACCCTGGCGCACTGTCAGGTGGGCGAGACCGCCGTGCTGCACACCCAGCTGACCGTTCGCGAGGAGACGCCGGTGCTCTACGGCTTTCACCACCGCGACCTGTTGCTGCTGTTCCGGCGGCTGCTGGAGGTCGGGGGGGTGGGCCCGAAGCTGGCGCTCGCCATCCTCTCGGCGTTGCCGCCCGCGCTCATCGCCACGGCGGTGTTGGAGCAGGACCCCGATCTGCTGACCAGTGCCCCAGGCGTAGGCAGGCGCACCGCCGAGCGCATCGTCCTGGAGCTCAAGAACCGCCTTCCCGAGGAGCTGCTGGCGGGCCCCGGCGCGGAGCGGGCGCCGCGGAAGCTGCTCACCGGGCCGGCCGAGGACGCGGCCGAGGCGCTGGTGGCGCTCGGCTACCGCGAGTCGCAGGTGAAGGCGGCCGTCGCCGAGCTGGTGGCCGACCACCCCGAGGACGGGGCCGAGGCGCTCATCCGCCGGGCGCTGGCACGGCTGCGCTGACGCGCTCGGACGTCACTGGGCCACCTGGGGGTAGAGCTGGCACGCGACCCGGGTGAGGAGCGCCACGCCGGCGGTCGCTCGCCGTCACCGCACAGTCGACCGGACCGCGTGTCACCAGGCTCTGGACGAGTGCCGATACCGTCGGCAGCGAAAGACCGAGATGACGGGCCAGCGAGGACGCCGATGCGCCTGGCGAGCGCCGGACTCAGGTGGCGGCGCGCGTCCGGCTGTCGAGCGCCTCCCGAGGATCGGAGGTGGGCAGGTCGAAGGCGTCGCCCACCGCGCGGTAGGTGAGGTTGCCGGCGTGGGTGTTGAGGCCGCGCAGGAGCGCGATGTCGGCCAGCAGCGCGGCGGTGCCGCCCTCGGCCAGCGCCAGGGCGTAGGGGAGCGTCTGGTTGGACAGCGCCCGGGTGCTGGTGTTGGGGACCGCGCCCGGCATGTTGGCCACGCCGTAATGCACCACGCCGTCCACCACGAAGGTGGGCGCGTCGTGCGTGGTGGGGTGGATGGTCTCGATGCAGCCGCCCTGATCGACGGCAACGTCGACGATCACGCTGCCGGGTCGCATGAGGCCGAGCATGTCGCGGGTGACGAGGTGCGGCGCCCGCGCGCCGGGGATGAGCACGGCGCCGATCAGCAGGTCGGCGCGCTCGGCCATGGCGCGGATGTTGGCGAGGTTGCTGGACAGGGTCTGGAGGCGGCCCCCGAACACGTCGTCGAGGTACTGCAGGCGCACGTGGCTGATGTCCAGCAAGGTCACGCGCGCTCCCAGGCCGATGGCGATCTTGGCCGCATTGGTGCCGACCACGCCGCCGCCGAGGATCACCACCTCGCCGGCCTCCACGCCTGGCACGCCACCCAGCAGCAAGCCGCGCCCGCCGAGGAACCTGCCCAGGTGATGGGCTCCGACCTGGGTGGCCATGCGGCCGGCGACCTCGCTCATCGGGGTCAGTAGCGGAAGGCTGCCGTCGGCGAGCTGCACCGTCTCATAGGCGATGGCCGTGGCGCCGCTCTCGAGCAGCGCTTCGGTCAGCGGCCGCGCGGCGGCCAGATGGAGGTAGGTGAAGAGGATCAGGTCGTCGCGAAGGTAGCCGAACTCGCTGGCGATGGGCTCCTTGACCTTGAGCACCAGGCGCCTGGACCAGGCCTCCGCGGCCTCGTCGACGACGGTGCCGCCTGCCGCGAGGTAATCCTGGTCGAAGAAGCCGCTGCCCTCGCCGGCGCCGCGCTCCACGAACACGCGGTGGCCGGCGTCGCACAGCGCGTGGACCGCGCCCGGCGTCGCCGCCACCCGATACTCCTGGGGTTTGATCTCCTTGGGGATGCCGATGTCCATGTTGTTCTCCCTGCCCGCTGCATGCGGGCCCCCGTCGATGGGGATGCACCGACCAGTCTAGCGCCCCCCTGGCCGCGGCGCCGGGACGTCGGGCCCGGCGATGTAAACCGCCGTCGGCCGCCCGCAGGGCTCGCCGTCCCGCCGCCGTCGAGCCGCGGCCGGCGCCGGTCGGCCGCCGTCTCAGTCGTCGTCGCCTGCCCACACCCGCAGCAGTGAGACACGGTCGCCGGCTGCCTCGGCCACCGCCACCAAGCGGCCGTCGGGGTCGAGCAGTGCCACACGGCCCTCGAGGCGCCCTGGCGGCCGCTGGCCCAGCCGCACCCGGCGCGCGGCGTCGGCCTCGAGACGGATGGTGGGGTAGGGCAGCGCGTCGGCCGGCGCCACGCCCGCGGCACGCTCGAGGGCGCTCAGGGGGGTGGTGCGTTCCAAGCCGATGCGCCCCGCGTCGGTTCGCACCAGGCCGGAGAGGTGTGCCGGCACGCCGAGCGCGGCGCCCAGATCGCGCGCGAAGGCCCGCAGGTAGGTGCCGGCGCGCACCCGCGCCCGGACCAGGCCGGTGGGCAGCGGCGCCAGCGCCGGCGGGAGGTCAGGGCGGTAGCCGCTGGCGGCCGGCCGCCAGCCGCCGCCCTCGTCGCGGGCGACGTGGGCCGGCAACGCCTCGCGGTCGGCCGCGAAGGCGAGCAGCTCGAGCTCGAGGTACCCCGCGGGGCGGGCCGGCAGCGTCACCTCCTCGCCCCGCCGCGCACGCCGGTAGCTCCGCTCCCCCTCCCGCTTGATGGCCGAGAAGGCCGGTGGCCGCTGCTCCCGCAGCTCGAGGAACGGCGGGAGCGCGGCAGCCACCAGCGCGGCATCGAGAAACGAGGCATCCGCCTCGCTCGTCACCGGACCCTCCGCGTCGAGCGTGGCGGTGCCGGCGCCGAAGGCCACCCACGCCAGGTAGCCCTTGTCGCTGCTGGTGAGGAAGGGCGAGAGCTTGGTGGCGCCACCTACCAGCAGCACCAGCACCCCGGTCGCGAGGGGATCCAGGGTGCCCGCATGGCCCACGCGGCGCCTGCCCAGACGGCGGCGGGCGTCGACGACCGCCGCGTGCGAGCTGAGCCCCAGCGGCTTGTCCACCGGCAGGATCGGCACGGGCCCGATTGTACCCGTGCCGTAGCTGCGCCGGCCGGCGCGGCGGGCGCGATAGCGTGATGGCGATGCTCGTCGTGCTGGCCTCCCTGACGCTGCTGCTGTGGTGGGTGTTGACGCTCGACTGGGCGCTGGGGGTGCGCCGCATGGCCGACCTGGCGGACTCGCCGGAGGGGGACGTGGGCGGCGCGGCCGACGCGCCGCGGCTGTCGGTCGTGATCGCGGCCCGGGATGAGGCGGCGACCCTGGGCCCGACGCTGGCGATGCTCGGCTCGCAGCAGCTGCCCGGGCTGGAAGTGGTGGTGGTCGACGACCGCTCGCACGACGGCACCGCCGCCGTCGCGGCCGCTGCGGCGGCCCGCGACGCGCGCGTGCGGCTGGTGAGGGTGACCGAGCTGCCGCCGGGCTGGCTGGGCAAGACGCACGCGCTGCAGGTCGGGGCGGACGCTGCAGCCGGGAGCTGGTTGCTGTTCACCGACGCCGACGTGCGCTTCACGCCGGGGGCGCTGGCGCGGGCGCTCGCTTACGCTCGGCGACGTGGGCTCGACCACCTGGTGGCGCTTCCCAGGCTGCAGGCCCGGACACCGTTGCTGCGCAGCTTCGTCGCGGCGTTCGCGCTGCTGTTCGCGGTCCACACCAGGCCCTGGCGCGCGCCCGAGGCCACGAGTCGCGCCGCCATCGGCATAGGCGCCTTCGGCCTGGTGCGACGAGGCGCCTACGAGGCCGTCGGCGGCCACCGGGCCATCCGCCTGCGACCCGACGACGACCTCAGCCTCGGGCGGCGTCTCAAGTGGCTCGGCTTCGCCCAGGAGGCGGTGTTCGGCGGCGACCTGGTGGCGGTGGAGTGGTACCCCGACGTGCGCGCGGCCGTGAAGGGGCTGGAGAAGAACGCCTTCGCCGGCATGGACTACTCGGTATGGCGCACGGCGGCCGTGGTGACGCTGCTGCTGCTGACCAACGTCATGCCGTTCGTGGCCGCCGTCGTCGTCAGCGGCCCGGCACGCTGGCTCTACCTGCTGACGGTGGCGACGGTGGCGTTCGTCTACGCCTACGACGCGCCACGCTCGCGGCAGGCGCCGTGGCTGTTCGTGCTGCATCCGCTCGGGACCGCGCTGCTCGCGCTGGCGCTGGCGCGCTCGACGGCGGCGGCCCTGATCAGCGGCGAGGTCGAGTGGCGAGGGACACGCTATTCGCTGGAGGAGCTGCGGGGCGGCCGCGGCCGGTCCGGCTGAGCGTCCTCGCTCGGGATGCCCGTGCGGCACCTATACTGCGCCATGCGACTCGCCGGCATCCTGCTGGTGGGGGCGCTCGGGCTCGCCTTCCCCTGGGCGGGCGCCACCCGCGTGGTGCGCGCGCCATACGTCCGGGTGCTCTACGACCAGCCTGCGCTTGCGGGGTACGCCCAGCAGGTGGCCCGCGCCGCCGAGACCGAGCTGGTGCGGGTAGCGGCGCTGTTCGGCCGCGACCCGTTCCCCGTGCGCGTGCGCCTGCTGAGCGGGGACGATCAGTTCAACGCCTTCGCCATGCCCATCCCGCGGCCGCACGTCGCGCTGCGGGCGTTGTTCCCGCTGGATGGCGCGCTCGGCTTCCATACCGCCGACCCCACCGAGCTGGTCTTGCGTCACGAGCTCACCCACCTCGTGCAGCTCACCGACAAGCGCGTACCGCACGGCGCAGCGAGGCTGCCGGACATCGGCCTGGTGGGGCAGGGCAGCGCGGTGCTGCCTCCCGCCTGGCTGCTGGAGGGGATCGCCACCTGGGTGGAGTCCACGGGTGGGCTCGGCGGGCGGCTTCACGACGCCCGCACTCGCGCCTTGCTGTGGACGCTCGCCGCGGACGGGAGCATGCCGACCCTGAGCGACGTCAGCCTGGTGAGCTTCCAGGCCTGGCCCGGCGGCCGGGCCCGCTACCTGCTCGGTGCCTCGTTCATCGACCGGCTGGTCCACGAGCATGGCTTCGGCGCGCTGGTCGAGGCGCTGCACGTCTTCCAGGCGGGTGCCTATCTGGTGCCGTTCGCGGATGCCTGGAAGCGGGCGGTCGGAACCGATCTGCATGAGGAGTGGCGTGCCTGGAGCGCGGCGCTGGCAAGGCAGGCGCGAGGCCGGCAGGGCCTCGGGCTGCCGCCCGGCCTGACGCCGGCCGGCAAGGACGTCGGCGTTCCCGCACTCAGCTCCGACGGGTCCAGGCTGGCGTGGCGCGTCGCGGGCGGCGTGCGCGTGGCGCGCCTGGCTGGCGCGGCGCTCGCCGAGGGCCGCACGCTCCACACGCGCGTCGCGGCCGAGGGGTTGGCCTGGACGGGTCCGCACACCCTGGTGCTCGCCGGGGTAGCGCCGCTGCCGGGCAGCCTCTCCAGCGACCTGTTCGCGCTGGACGTGCGGAGCGGGGCGTTGACGCGCTTGAGCTCCGGGGCGCACGCGCACCTGCCGCGCGCCGACGGCCACGGCTGCGTGCTCTACGTGCGCGATGTGATTCCGCAGGGAGCGTCGCTGCGGCGGCTGTGCCCGGGCGGTGCCGACGTCCTGGTGTGGCGAGCGCCACCCGGCGCGCACGTGGTCGGCCTGGCCGTGAGCCGCGCCGGCCGCATCGCCGTGAGCCTGTACCGCTTCGGGCGCCCGGGCGGCGGCGTCGACCTGGCGCTGCTGGAGGGCGGCAGGCTGCGCTTCCTGACGGACGATCCGGCGAGCGAGCTGGACCCGGCATGGCAAGGTGAGGACTCCTTGGTCTTCGCCAGCGACGGCAGCGGCCTGTTCCAGCTCTACCGGCTGGCGCTGTCGGCCGGCGGCGGGGCCGCCCCCGCGGTCGCCCTCACAGCCGCCCTGGGTGGAGCGGACCAACCGACCGGCGGTCCCGCCGGGACGGTGTTCCGAACCCTCCATGGAGACGGCTACGTCCTGGCGCGCGTCGCGCGCGGGGAGGTCGCGGGCGGCGGCGGGATCTCGCCATCCGCGGGTGGGTCGGCGGCTGTCGCGGGCGAGGTTGGCGCCGATGCTGCCGGCGCCCGTGTTGCCGGCGCCTATCCTGACAGGCCCTACCGGCCGTGGCCCAGCCTGCTGCCCTTCGGCTGGCTGCCGACCGGTGGCCGCGTGTCGCTGGCGCCGGCGGCCGCCGGGCTCCAGCTCACTGCCCTCGGTCTCGACGACAGCGCCCACTACGGCCTCGACCTCAGCGTCGGCTACGACACCGGCCTGCGGGGTCCGTTGGCAGGGGCCTACGGCTGGCTACGCTACGCCTGGAACATGCCCGAGCTGGTGCGGGCGCCGGGACCGCCGCCGGTCCTCGGCGCAGCCGTCAGCCTCGGCGCGTGGCCCTACGGGGCCTATCTGGCGCCGGTGGACGAGGTGGCCTACGGTGTCCGGGCGGAGACGCTGCTGCGCGCGCCGGTCGCGGGCTACGCGGGCTCACTGGCGCTCGATGCGGCGCTGCTGCGCGCGCCCTCGCTGCCGGGGTGGCGCCCACGGCTGGGCCTGGACGCGGTGCTCGACCGCCGCACGGCGGATCTCTTCGGAGCCGTGACCGGCGGCGAGGCGTTCGCCGTGCGTGCCAGGTTCAGCTACGGTGCTGCCGGCGTCTCGGCCGGCGCCTGGGCGGAGGCGGCGGCCTATCCGGCATTCCGGGGCGTGCCGGTGGTGTGGCAGCTATCAGGCAGCGCCGGCTACCGGCCGCAACCGCCCGTGCCCGTGACGTTGCCGCCCTGGGCGGTGACCGTGACCGCGGGCGGGCGGGTCTCGCTGCCGGTGCGGCTGCGTGTCGGAGACGGTCTGTTCGCCCTCGAGCGCATCGATGTCGAGCCGGCGGCACGCGCCTGGGGCGGCCTCACGCCGGGTAGCGGCGCGCGCGTGGGGGCGGGAGCCGACCTGGGGCTGTGGGCGGACACCGTGGTGGACTACGACGGGCTGGTGAGGCTGGGGGTGAGAGGCGGCTACGCGCAGGGCTGGTGGCTGTCGGTCGGGGCCTCCATCCCCTACTGACCTCCAGGGAGCGGCCGTCACAGGCAGGCGAGGGCGACGCGCTGCGAGCGGACGGCGGCCAGCGCGAGACGAACGGAGGCGGGGCGTTCCGGCCGCTCCCCGCCCGGCGCCGGATCGAGGGCGAGCACCTCCGCCCCGTTGCCGAGGCAAGCGAGGAGCAGCTCCTCCCTCGCTCGCGGGTCGCCCGCCGGGGCGCGCGCCACACGGACGCCTGCGGGGGCCTCGCCCGCGAACGCCGCGGCGCGCGAGCGGCTGGAGAAGAGCGGCGCGATCCGCGCGTCGGGACCTTGGAGCACGACCACGCCGGCATCGCCGGCGTCCGCGAGATAGAAGATGTCGCGCGTCAAGTCCGCGACCACGCCCACGAGTCTAGCGGGCCCCGGCGGGATCAGGACAGGAACAGGCTACGCGCCCAGGCGCTGAACGCCACGGCCAGCACCAGCCCCACATTGAGGACGAGCTGCGCGAGCAGCGGGGTGATGCCGTTCGAGCGCCGACGGAAGACCTCGGCGAGGGCAACGCCGACCACGAACAGCAGCGCCACCGGGGTCCCCAGCACCAGCCCGTAGAGAGCCGCCGACGCCACCGTGGCGATGCCGGCGTCGTACCGCCGCCTGAGCGGCGGGATCAGGAAGGCGCGGAAGAACAGCTCGGTGAGCGGTAGCAGCACCATCGCGGCCACGACCAGGGGGGTGAGCGTGGTGAGGTCCAGGTAGAAGGGGCCGAGCAGGCCGCCGCGGGGAAGGTAGGCGAGATAGCCCAGCACGACCGCCAGCAGCACCAGCCCCAGCACGATGCCGGTGGCGGCTTGCTCGGCGCTTCCCAGCAGGCGCTCGAAGGCATCCCATCCGAGCATGGACACCCTGCGCCACGCCAGCACCAGCAGCAGCACCGCCAGCGCGACGAGGAACACCGCGCGAACCTGCGTGCCCTGCAGCGGCGTGGCGATGGCGAGCGCGTTGTGGTACACCACCACGCTGTACACCAGCGCCGTCAGCGCGGCCATCAGCAGGCTCGCCACCAGCATGCCGTAGGCCTGCCCGACCGACCACTCCTGCGGCCCCTCCACCACCTCCAGGGTGGTGGTGTTCGCGATGCGGCTCTCGCCGACGAGGTGGACCGCGACCAGCACCAGCAGCAGCAACAGCCACAGCAGCGCGTTGCTGACCAGCAAGTTCTGCAGGTTGCCGCGCCTGGCCGCCTCGCGCAGGGCCAGGCCGCCCGACTGGACGTCGCCCTGCGCGTAGTAGATGAGCGACAGCTTGCGGAGGTCGTCGGCCTGCGCCAGGGTGTCGCGCGAGCTCCGGTAGCTGAGGGACTTCTCCAGGTCGGTGACCGCCCCGCTGAGGTCGCCCATCGACCACAAGGCGGTTCCCAGGAGCGAGTAGACGTCGGCGTTCTTGGTGTCCCCCGAGAGCTTCATGTACGCCTGCAGCTGGTCGCGAGCGACGGCGGGGTCGCCGAGCCGGAAACGGAGGCTCGCGTCCGTCAGCCGGTAGTCGACGTTCAGGCCGTCCTCTTCGATGGCCTTGCCGTAGCGCGTGAGCGCCAGGTTGTAGTTGCCGCGGCGCTCGTTGAGCAGCCCGTCGATGTAGTCGGTCTTGGCGGCCAGCTGGCGGTTGGGCTGGCCGCTCAGTCGCGAGCGCGCGGCCTGCACGTCGCTCTCCGCCTCCTGGTAGCGGTGGCCACGCACGGCGGCTTCCGCCAGCAGCACCAGCGGCTCGGCGCTGGAGGTCTTCGATCGGACATCCTGCAGGCGCCTCACGGCAGAGCTGTCGAGGCCCAAGGCGAGCTCGATCCGGCCCAGGGCCAGCTCGGCGTCGGCCATGCCGGGGTCGATCTGCAAGGCGTTCAGGCAGGCCTGGCGGGCCGTCTCCAGGTCGCCGCCGGCCTCGAACCTCAGGCACTGCTGATAGTAGCGGTTGGCGTCGAAGCTCTGGGCCCTGGCCACGGCGCTGCCGGCAACCACCAGGCAGGCGACGGCGAGGACGGCCACGGGAAGGGCCGACCGACGCGGCCCGGTCTGCCGGGGCGAACGGTGGCGGCGCGACTGGCGCCGGCGGCCGGGCTCGGCGGGATCGGACGGGCGGTCGGCCCACGTGGGGACCGGTGCGTGGCTCATGCAAGACCCCTTCATCCGCCGCCCGAACGGGCGCGCCGGCCGGGGCCGGGGCACCGGGGCACCGGGGCACGTCAGCGGCCGGCGCGCGTCGTTGCGGTCGGCGTATCCGCTCCATGATGACGGACGCCGCTGTCGACCGGGGTTAGGTCGTTCACTTCGACGATGTCGCTCCCCGAGGCGTTTTCTGACGGAGCGAGAGGGCCAGCGCGGGCGCCGTCGTGACACCGCCGCGCCTGCTGACGGGCCGCGCACCGTGGCCAGGGGATGAAGGTTCGCTTAAGCCGCTCCTGCAGCGGTTTCATGGCAGATTGCTAGCATGTGGGCATGGAAGACGCGAGCCATGGCCAGAGGCGGCTCACGTGACCGCCGGCATCCTGTTCCTCGTGGCGCAGACCGTCATGGCGCTGCCTGGCCTGCCTGCCGGCACCGAGGTGCGGCTGGTATCGCCCGATCTGCTCACCGTCTACGCCAGCGCTCAGGTGCGGGGCGGGAGCCTGGCCTTCCAGCTGACGCCTCCCGCCGGAACCCAGCTGAGGCTGCTCATCTTCCCGCCCGACGCCACGCAGGCGCAGCGCGCGGCCGCCCTCAGCGGGGCGCGGGTCATCAGCGGCCGCGTCAGCGTCGACGGCAACGACATCCTGCTGCAGTTCCCCAACAGCGATCAGCCGGTGTCGCTGCGGACGCTTCTCCAGGACCGCGGCATCGTGCTCGGGATGCAACCCGGGAAGGAGCCGTAGGTGCCGAAGAAGCGCATCCTGATCGTGGAGGACGACGTAGACATCCTGCGTTTGTTGACCTTGGAGCTGCAGGACGCCGGGTACGAGGTGCTCGCCTACGAGACCGGCATCCGAGGCCTGTCGGCCGTGCGCGAGGCCGAGCCGGATCTGGTGGTCCTGGATCTGGGCCTGCCCGACATCAGCGGGCAGGAGATCGCGCGCCGCATCCGGCGCACCGGGGACACGCCGATCCTGATCCTGACCGCAGCCGACGACCTCGACACCAAGGTCGACATGCTGAACGCGGCCGCCGACGACTACCTCTCGAAGCCCTTCCACGTGGAGGAGCTGGTGGCGCGCATCAACGTCCAGCTGCGCAAGCGCGGGCTCGGCCGGGCGCGTAAGGTAGGGGAGATGACCATCGACCCGGCGCGGCGGCAGGTGTTCTGGGGGGAGGACGAGGTGCGGCTCAGCCCGCGCGAGTACGACCTGCTCGCGTACCTCGCCAACCAGCCCGGACGCGTGTACAGCCGCAAGGAGATCGAGACCAACGTCTGGGGTGAGGCCCTGCCGCCCTCGAGCAACGTCGTCGACGTGCACATCGCCAACATCCGCGGCAAGCTGCGCGACGCCGGCGGCTACGGCGTCATCCGCACCGTGCGGGGTATCGGATACGCCCTGAAGTCCTGACCGTGGGCGCGGGCGGGCCGCCATCGCGCGCGCGCGTGGGGGACCTGCCGGCCACCGCGTGGCCGACGGCTCGCTGCTGGAGGCGGCCCTGATGCCGCGCGCCCTCAAGACCGGGGGGCTGCCGCTCACGTGGCGGGTGGCGGCGCTGGCGAGCGCGGCGATCGCCGTGCTGGCGCTGGTCGCCATCCTGGCGGCCTACCTGGTGGTGCGCAGCAGCCTCTACACCAACCTCCGTACGGCGCTCCGCGGGGACGCCGGCGCGGTGGCCGACCTCTACCGCGAGGGCGGGCAGGGCAGCGCGCGCAGTCGCGTGACCGGCCCGACCGGCGGGGTGGTGGTGCAGGTCTACGACCCCGGCGGCAGCCTGCTGGTAGCCTCCAAGCCCGAGTTCGAACGGCCACAGGCCGCGATCCCGCCCTCCGACGTGGCGTCGGCGAGCGGCGGCAGCTTGATGTGGAGCGGCATGCTGGCCGGCCGCCAGATGGAGGCCGCGCTGGCGCCCTTCGACGTCGGGGTGGTGGCGGTGCTGGCCGATCCCTCCTACATCGGCCAGGCCCTGGCGGGCCTGTCGCGCGCGCTGCTGCTCACGGCCCTGGCGCTGGTGGTGCTGAGCGCGGTGGTCGGCTACCTGGTGGCCGAGGCCGCCGTGCGTCCCATCACGCGCCTGTCGCGGCTCGCCGGGGCGCTCGGTCCGGAGCGGCTGCAGCCCATCCCGTACGGAGGGCCCGGCGACGAGCTCGGCCGCCTCACCGAGAGCCTGAACGGCCTGTTGGCACGGTTGAGCGACGCCATGGACGCCCAGCGCGCCTTCCTGGCAGAGACCAGCCACGAGTTGCGCACGCCGCTCACCAGCCTGCAAGGCTTCCTGGAGCGGGCCAGCCGGCATGCCGACGAGCGCTCGCGCCACGACCTCGAGGACGCGCGGCGCGTCAGCCGCAGCATGAACCGGCTGGTGGAGGACCTGCTGCAGCTCTCGCGCGGCGAGCTGGTCAAGGAGGTCTCGCCCCACCTCGTCGACCTCTGCCAGGATGTGGTGGAGCCCGTCGCCGAGGAGTTCCCGGGCGTGCAGAGGACGGGGGCGAGCGGCCAGCTGGTGCTAGGCGACCCGGACCGCCTGCGGCAGCTGGTGCGCAACCTGGTGGCCAACGCGGTGCGCGCCAGCGGTGGCGGCGAGGGCGTGACGGTGTCGCTGGCCAGCGCCGGCCAGTGGGTGATGCTGGGGGTCGAGGACGACGGGCCCGGCATCCCGCCGGACGTGCTGCCGCACATCTTCGAGAAGTTCTACAAGGGTGCCGGGGGCGGCGCCGGGCTGGGCCTGGCCATCGCGCGCCAGATCGCTCGCCATCACGGGGGCGAGATCAGCGTGGTCAGCGAGCCCGGACGCACCCGTTTCGATCTGCGCCTGCCCGCCGTCGAGGTCGGTGACGAGGACGAGTAGGCCTCGAGCCGGAGATCACAGGCGCGGCAGGGTGACCCCGCGCTGACCCTGGTACTTGCCCTTGCGCTCTCCGTACGTCAGGCGGGGCCGCTCGCCCTGGAAGAAAAGCAGCTGGACGATGCCCTCGTTGGCATACACTTTGGCCGGGAGCGGCGTGGTGTTGGACAGCTCCAGCGTGACGTGGCCCTCCCAGCCGGGCTCGAGCGGCGTCACGTTGGCGACGATGCCGCAGCGCGCGTAGCTGCTCTTGCCCAGCGCCAGCACCATCACGTCGTCGGGCACGCGCAGGTACTCCACCGAGCGGGTCAGCACGAAGCTGTTGGGCGGGATGACGCACTCCACGCCCTCGAACTCCACCAGGCTGCGCGTGTCGAAGTGCTTGGGATCGACCACCGAGTTGAAGGCGTTGACGAAGATGCGCCACTCCGGAGCCGCGCGGATGTCGTAGCCGAAGCTGCTGAGGCCGTAGCTGATGACGCCATCGCGCACCAGGCCCGCCTCGAAGGGGGAGATCATGCCGGCCTCGGCCTTCTCGCGGATCCACCAGTCCGGTTTGACGCTCATGCGGCGCAGTCTACCAGCGCCCGCGACGGCCGAGGCGGGGTCACGCCCCGGCCACGGCGGGTGATAGACTCGCGCCGTGCTGCTCGCCGTCGACATCGGCAACACCACCACGGTGCTGGGCATGTTCCGGGGCAGCGAGCTGGTGGCTTCGTGGCGCGTGTCCAGCGACCGGCGCCGCATGGCCGACGAGTACGCCGTGCTGTTCGGCCGCTTGCTGGAGCTCGAGGGGCTCGACCCTCCCACACGTGCGATGGTCTCCTCGGTGGTGCCGCCGGCGGGGCCCGAGCTCTCCACGGCCCTGAGGCGCTACTGGGGCGTCCAGGCGCGGCTGGTGACCTCCGACCTGGTGGCGCCCCTGCTTCACGTCGACACCGACAACCCCCGCGAGGTGGGCGCCGATCGCATGGTGAACGCCGTGGCGGCGCTGGAGTACGAGGGCGAGTCCTTCATCGTCGTCGACTTCGGCACCGCCACCAACTTCGACGTGGTGGTGCGCCCCCATCGCCTCATCGGCGTGGCGCTGGCGCCCGGGCCGGGGGTGGCGGCGGACGCCCTGTTCGAGCGTGCGGCGAAGCTGCCGCGCGTCGACCTGGTGGCGCCGGAGCGGGCCATCGGCCGCAACACCACCACCGCCCTGCAGTCGGGCCTGGTGTACGGCTACGCCGCCATGGTCGACGGCATGGTGGCCCGCCTCAGCGCCGAGCTGCCGGAGGCCGCGCGCCCCCCGCTGGTGATCGGCACCGGCGGCTTCGCCGACGTGGTCGACGGGCACGCCCGCACCCTGGATCGCATCGACCCGCTGTTGACCCTCACGGGGCTGCGCCTGCTCGCCGAGCGGCTGTGAGCGGCTGAGCTCACGCGTCGCCCCTCTCGGCGCACGCGGGTGCCGTGGCGACGACGGCGCGCCCGCCGCCGCTGCGCTTGGCCCGGTACATCGCCTCGTCGGCGCGGCGCAGCCAGCGCTCCGCTTCCTCGTCCGGCACCGGACCCATGGCGACGCCGATGCTGACGGCGAGGCGCGCGGTGGCGCCGTTTCCGATGTCGACGGGTTCCTTGACGGCGGCGGCCAGCCGCTCGGCGACCTTGCGGGCGGCGCCCTCGGTGAGGTCGGGCAGGAAGGCCGCGAACTCGTCGCCGCCCAGGCGGGCGAGCAGGTCCGGGCCGCGCAGCTGATGCACCATGCGCTGGGTGAGCTCCACCAGCACGCGGTCGCCGACATCGTGACCGCAGCGGTCGTTCACGCCCTTGAAGCGGTCGAGGTCGAGGTAGATGAGCGCGCCTCGCTCCTCACCGGTGTCGTGGCCGGCCTCCGAGAGCCGGTGGAGCAGGACCCGGCGGTTGGCCAGACCGGTGAGCGGGTCCTGGAACGCCAGGGTCAGGGCCTCCTCCTCGCGCTCGCGGCGGGCGGTGAAATCCAGCACCTGCACGATGTAGGTGTCGGTCTCGTCGGGGTCGCGCTCGAGCCCGGACATCTGCATCAGCGCGTAGACCGGCGTGCCGTCCTTGCGGACCAGGCGGCGCTCCCACTGGTAGCGCTGCACCCGTCCACTGGCGATGCTCTGCATCGCCTCCTGCTCCTGATCGCTGCCGCCGTCGGCGGCGATCAGGAGCACCCCGCGCGGTCGGCGGAGCTCCTCGGCGGTGTAGCCGAAGATGCGTTCGAAGGCCGGGTTGCACTGCACGACGCGGCCTCCACTGGTGAGGATGGCGCTCGCCACGGGCGAGTCGACGAACAGGCGGCGGAAGCGGCGCTCGCGGGTGGTCAGCTCGGCGCGGCGGCGCTCCAGGCGTTCCAGCAGGGTGTTGACGCTGAAAGCCAGGCGGCCAAGCTCGCGGCCGCGCGGCACCGTGACGCGCTGCCTGGCGTCGGCGTCCTCGGAGATGCGGCCGACGTCGCGGGTGAGCCGCGTGAGCGGCCCGGACACCTGCAGCTCGAGCACCAGCGCCGCCGCCAACCCGCCGGCGAGCGCCACGCCGATGAGCGCCAGCAGCATGGCACGCTGGGTGAGCCGCGCCTGAGCGGCCACGGGGCGTCGGGCCTGGACTTGCACGAGGACGGCGGGCCCGCCATCGAGGCCCGCCAGGGTGGTGCGGCCCTGGATGCTGTCCGGTCCCAGGGCCGAGACGGCATCGACGACCGGCTCGCTCGCCGGAGACAGGCTCACGCGGGCGGCCAGCGCCTTCGAGAGCTTGGTCGCCACGTCGCTGTCGATGGTGTGCCCCATGACGAGGGTGCCTCGCGCCGGACCGCTGCCGTCGCTGCGCAGGATGGGCCGGTACGCCACCAGGGCGGCGGCGTCGCCGAGTCGCACCAGGCCCTCGCCGGCGGACGGCGTCGTCAGCCCACCAGGAACGTGGCTGGGGACGCTGCGCCAGCGATCGTCCGGAGCGCCGCTGGTGAGGTCGTAGCCCAGGTACTTCACCGGCTTGCCGTTGGCGTCGAGGAACATCATGAAGGTGACGCCGAGGGTCGCGAGGCTGTCCTGGAACAGGTTCTCCTTCGCGAAGCCGGGGTCGAGGGTGGCGACGTAGTCGTAGCTCGCGTCCCACGTCGCCCAGTCGTCCACCGAGTGGTAGAGGTCGTCTGCGCGCAGCTGCAGCGCGGCGCCGGCGCGATCGAGCTGCGCCACCACCGCTTCGTGCTCGGCCTCTCGGAAGCCGTGCGCGACCAGCATCCCGTCGGTCACGTAGGCCGCGCCTCCGATGACGAGGATCGCCAGGAGGTAGAGCACGGCGAGCTTGGTGCGCAGCGGGAGGCGCGCGAGCCACGGGAGAAGAGCCGGTTGGGAATCGCGGGGGTGGGAGTGATCGCCTCGGCCGGTCACGCTGGGGCCCATCCTTACCTTCGGCGCCTTCGGCTGCCCCGCCGACGCGCCTGGGAGTTGCGACCAAGCTAGCCGGCGCCGCCTTACGGTCCTCTTACCGTGGAGGCATGTGTCCCTCGCCAAGGTGATACCGATGTGATAGCATCTCGCTGCCAAAGGAGGCATCATGATCCGCGTACAAGAGAAGCGTCCGTTCGGCCTCAACGGCTTCCCGGTGCTCGCGCTCGAGCTCGCTCTGGTCGGCGTGGGCGTGTGGCGGTTCGTCGACGGTGCGTCCGTGAACGGAAGTGGCGCCATCGTGCTCGGTATCGTGCTGTGGGCGCTGGCATTCCTGCTCGCCCCGGGCTTCTTCACGGTGCAGCCCAACGAGGCGCGCGTGCTCATCTTCTTCGGCAGCTACGCCGGGAGCATGCGACACCCGGGCTTCTGGTGGACCAACCCCTTCACCAACAAACGCAGGGTGAGCCTTCGGGTTCGCAACTTCAACAGCGACAAGCTCAAGGTCAACGACGCCGACGGCAATCCCGTCGAGATCGCGGCCGTGGTGGTGTGGCGGGTGGTGGAGTCGGCCAAGGCGGTGTTCGACGTCGACGACTACGAGGAGTTCGTGGACATCCAGGCCGAGACGGCCATCCGCAGCCTGGCCACGCGCTACCCGTACGACGCCAGCGGCCAGGAGCGCCAGAGCCTCAGGGAGAACCCGGAGGAGCTGGCCGCGGCGCTCAAGGAGGAGCTCGACGCGCGCCTGGAGGTGGCCGGTGTCGACGTGCTGGAAGCGCGGCTCACCCACCTCGCCTACGCACCCGAGATCGCACAGGCGATGCTCCGGCGCCAGCAGGCCCAGGCGGTGGTCGCCGCCCGCAAGCTGATCGTCGAGGCGGCCGTCGGCATGGTGGAGGAGGCGCTCGAGGGCCTGGCCGCGCGCGGTGTGGTGGAGCTCGATCAGGACAAGCGCGCCGCCATGGCGAACAACCTGATGGTGGCCCTCACCAGCGAGCAGGCCAGCACCCCGGTGGTGAACACGGGGACGCTGTATGCGGGCTAGCTCGAGCCTCCGCGCTCCCGCGCTGGTGGCGCTGGCGGTGCTTGCGCTCGCCGGAACGGCGGCGGCGCAGACCTACCAGATCAGCCAGGGCGGCAAGGCGCTGGGGACCTTCGACCTGGCGCTGACGCGCGACGCGTCCGGCGCCACCAGCCTGTCGAGCCTCCACCTCACCGGTCTGGCCGACCTCAGCGACCGTCTGCAGGTGGGTAGCGACGGCCATGCCCTGAGCTACCGCCTCGAGGGCACCGCGCGTGGAGCGCCGGTGACCATCGAGGCGGCCATCCAGGCGCACAACGCCGCCCTCACCATCCAGCAAGCCGGCCACAGCCGGAGCCTGGACGTGCCGCTGCCGGGCCCGGTCGTGGTGCTCGACAACAGCATGCTCGACGGCTGGCAGCTGCTGCTCGACCGCCTCGGGCCGAAGCCGGCGGGCGAGTCGACCGTCGACGTGCTGGTGCCGCAAGCGGCGGCGACCGGCACCGTCACGCTGTCGCCGGAGGGCGAGGAGGACGTCGACCTCGGAGGCGGCCAGTCGCGCCCGGCCGAGCGCATCGGCGCCACCATGAAGGTCGCCGGGCAGGTCGTGAAGCTCACCATGTGGCGCGGCCAGGACGGCACCCTGCTGGCCTTCGGCCAACCCTCGGTGGGCCTGCGCTATCAGCTCGAGACGCCGGCGAGCGCCGCGAGCGCCGCCGCGCAGGCCGCTTCCCAGGCTGCGGCCGTCTCGCAGCTCGAGCAGACCCTGGCCCGCCAGAAGCAGTGTGTCAGCGAACGCGACGGCAGCGTCACGAGCGCCGGCGCGACCCTGGCGGGCAGCCTCACGGTGCCCAAGAGCGCGCGGCCGGCGCCGGCCCTGCTGCTGCTGCCGGGCAGCGGCGCCGTCGACCGCAACGGCAACGTGCCGCCGCTCCTCACCAACGGCGTGTACCGCCAGCTGGCCTACGCCCTCGGATGCCAGGGGTTCGCCGTGCTGCGTATCGACAAGCTCGGTATCGGGGCCAGCACCGGCGACGGCAACGCCGTCACCCTGCAGACCTACGCGCAGAACGTCCACGACTGGATGGCGTGGCTGCGGCGGCAGCCCGGCGTGGACGGCACGCGGGTGGCGCTGATGGGCCACTCCGAGGGAGGCCTGATCGCGCTCTATTCCGTTGCGGAGGGATACGCGGACCCGACCGCGGTGGTGCTGCTGGAGTCGCCGGGGATGCCGCTCGACGCCGTCATCCTCGACCAGGTGACCTACCAGGACCGCTTGAAGGGCGCCTCGCCGCAAGACATCGCGACGACCCGAACCCAGCTGGAGGCAGCCATCGCCGCGATCAAGCACAGCAGCGGCGTCAGCATGGAGCTCACCGGAGAGCTGGCGAGCAACCCCTGGGCCGCCACCTTCGCCCACGCCGCCGGGCTGCTGCGCAGCGAGTTCGCGCAGGACCCGGCCGCCCTCGCCTCCCGCGTGAGCGCGCCGGTGCTGGTGGTGCAGGGCGGCAAGGACGTGCAGGTCACCGAGGCCAACGGACGGGCGCTGGCGAAAGCCGCGAGTCACGCGACCTATCTCTTCTTGCCCGACCTGGCCCACGACCTCTACCAGGTGCGCGGAAGTGCCATCGACCACAGCCTGCCGGACGCCGGCACGCCGCTGTCGCCAGTCCTCATCCAAGCGCTCCACACCTGGCTGCTCGGCTACCTGACCGCGTCCGGCTGAGGGGTCCCATGGCCGACCGCAAGCGCTTCCTGTTGCGCATCGACCCGCGCGTCCATGCGGCGCTCGAGAAGTGGGCGTCGGACGACCTGCGCAGCGTGAACGCGCAGATCGAGTTCGTGCTGATGGAGGCCTTGCGTCGCGCGGGCCGGTTGCCGGCCAGGGAGGCGGACGTTGCGGCACGGGAGGAGGCGGATGCCGACGCCTGAGCTCCGCCCCCAGCGCGAGCGTCCCGAGGCGTGGCCCACCCTGCTGGTGGCCGCCATCGGGGCGGTGGCCACTGGCGTGGTGCTGTGGCGCGCGCTGGCGCCCGGCGAGGCCGGATCGGAGCTGGCGCCCGCCATCGCCGCTCTGTGGCTGGTGGGCGTGGTCGCCGCGGCCGCCATCGCCATCTGGGGGATCCACGCCGCTCCGCGCCGGCTCGACTACCGCTTGCGGGCCCGCACGCTCGTGATCACCACGCTGCTCGGCCACCGAACCGTCCCGCTCCGCTCCGTAGCCGCTACGGAGCAGATCGACTTCGACCTCAAGGTGGGGCCCGGCCTGCACCTGGGATGGCCGCGCAGCCACCTCCCCGGCTACTACGTGGGGCGCTTCCCGCTCTCCGGGCTCGGCGGCGTGCTCGTCGTCGTGGCCGTGCGCCGCGGCCGAGGCGTGCTGCTCCGGCCGGACGCGGGCGCGCCGGTGCTGCTGGCGCCGAGGGACCCCGAGGCGCTCGTCGGGCTGGTCGAGAGTCGCGGACGCTAGAAGTGGTAGTTGACGCCCAGGGCCAGGCCGAACGTGGGGATGCGTGACGGCTGGTTGCTGATGCCGATGAGGGCTCCCAGGGTGCCTTCGGCGAAGATGCCGAGCTGCGGCACGCCCAGGTCCACGAAGCGGAACTCGCTCCCCGCGAGCGCGTGCACGTCGAGGTAGCTGCCGTCCGAGCCGACGTCCAGGGCCGGCCCGCCGCCCAGGTAGACGCTGAAGGGCGACCTCACCAGCACGTCGTGCATGGCGTCGAGACCGATACCGAAGTGCGCCACCGAGCCGTAGACGTAGACGCGACCGCTGATTCGCAGGTCGGCGCCGCTGGCCAGCCCGTTCTTCAGGCCGTAGTGCAGGGTGACGCCGAGCGGGTATCCGGACCGGAGCCCGACCCAGTTGCCGTTCTGGGCGCTTGCCGTGGCGATACAGGTTGCCAGCAGCACGGCCGCGAGGGTCACGCCGAGGCGTGTGTTCAGGAACCGTCTCATGCCGGCCATTCTACCCGCCCTCCGCCGACCTTCCCGTGAGCGATTCGCGCGCGGCCGCCGTGCACGGCGTCGCACCAGGCTGGCGCGCAGTCACGACGGGGCGCCGATCTCGCGACGAGCGGCGACGACGCCGTCGGGCGGGAAGAAGGCGACGTCGAGACGGCCCGACCCCGTGGCCTCGATCACGTCGCGGGTGCCCGTGGGACGGATCGCTGTCATGTGGGCGGCGCCGCATGAGGCTGCCACCTCGACCCCGTATGGCGCCTCGGCGCCCGCCGGCGCCGCGGCCTGCAGCTGGGTCGCGGACCGCGCTGGACGGCGCCGGTGTCCGTACACAAGCGCGGGGAGGACCGCGCCCGGGTGAAACCTTATACTGGTCTCGGCTTTAACAACTCGAGAGGCCAGCATCGGAGGTTGTATGAAGCGCCGTGATTTCCTGAAGAAGGCTGGTGTCGTTGCGGCCGGAGCGACCCTGTCGCCCTTGATGTTCGCCAACGCCCAGGGATCCAAGTACCAGTGGAGCATGGTTACGTCCTGGCCGCGCTCGCTCGACTATCTGTTCGGCGGCGCCCAGGCCATCGCCGATCGCGTCAAGGCGATGACCAACGGGGACGTCACCATCCAGGTCTACGAGGCCGGCGCTCAGGTGGGCGGTCTGGAGGTCTTCGACGCCGTCTCCAGCGGCGCCTTCGAGATGGGCCACTCGGCGTCGTACTACTACGTCGGCAAGGACTTCGCCCACGCCTTCTTCACCACCGTGCCGTTCGGGCTGACGCCCAGGCAGATCAACTCCTGGATCGAGTCCGGCGGCGGCCAGGCGCTGTGGGACGATCTCAATGCCAAGAGCAACCTCAAGGGCCTGCTCGCCGGCAACACCGGGCAGCAGATGGGCGGCTGGTTCAACAAGGAGATCAACTCCCCGGCCGATCTCAAGGGCCTGTCGTTCCGCACTGCAGGGCTCGGGGCCAAGGTGTACTCAGAGGCCGGCGCCAACGTGCAGACGCTCGCCGGCGGCGAGATCTTCCTGGCGTTGCAGCGCGGCGTCCTCGACGCGGCCGAGTGGGTGGGCCCGCACGACGACGAGATCCTCGGCCTGAACAAGGCCGCCAAGTACTACTACGGCCCGGGTTGGCAGGAGCCGGGAGCGGCGTTCTGCCTGTACATCAACCTCGACACCTGGAACGGCCTCCCGGACGACATCAAGGGCATCGTGGAGAACGCCGCCCAAGCGGTGAACGTGCAGATGCTCTCCAACTACACCAGCGGTGACCCGGCGGCGTTCAAGCGCCTGCAGGCGGCCGGAGCGCAGCCCAAGGTCTTCCCGCAGGATGTGCTCAAGACCTTCTACGACGGTTGGACCAAGGTCAACGACGACCTGCGCGGCTCCAACGCCACCTACAAGAAGATCTCCGACTCCATGACCTCGTTCATGGGACAGGTGCGCGGCTTCGACAAGTTCAACACCTTCGCGTTCGAGAACTTCGTCTTCAGCCAGACCTGAGCCTCGGCGCCCGCAGGCGCACGAGCGAGCGTGGCGCGTCCGGCCGGCCGGACGCGCCACGCGCCTGTTGGCGATGGCAGCGGCCGGCGGCAGGCCGGTTGCCCGGCCGAGGGCACCGGTCAGACCGCAGCCCGGTGGAGTCCGTGACCGCTGGGGTCAGTGCCCGGAGGCCAGCGACGGCAGCAGGTTGACGATGCCCGGCGCCACGGCGATGATCACCACGGCGATCAGCTGGATGGCGACGAAGGGGATGATGCCGCGATAGATGTCGGTGGTGCGCACCTCGGGGGGCGCGACGCCCTTGAGGTAGAACAGCGCGAACCCGAAGGGCGGCGTCAGGAACGATGCCTGCAGGTTCATGGCGATGAGCACGCCGAACCACACCATCAGGTCGTGCCCGAACATGCGCGCGGCGATGGGCGCGATGAGCGGCACCACGATGAAGGTGATCTCGATGAAGTCGATGAAGAAGCCGAGCAGGAAGATCGCCAGCAT
>CAZBZU010000011.1:58055-70764 GCA_964496495.1 uncultured bacterium | reverse complement strand
GCTGGTGCCGAAGGGGGGACTTGAACCCCCACGACCTTGCGGTCACATGACCCTGAATCATGCGCGTCTACCAATTCCGCCACTTCGGCGCGTGCGCGGCCGCAGGTGCCCGCCGGCGCCCGCGCGAGTACGCAATATACCACGTTGGCGAGGGCGCGCAACCCGCCTCCAGGGGGCGCGGCCGGGCGCGCACGCGCCGGCCGCCGAGCTTCACAGCAGGAAGCGCCCGCCCTCCTGGAAGGGCTCGCCGTCGAGCAACAGGCGGCCACCCCGCCGGAGGTCGCACACCAGGTCCCAGTGGATGGCGCTCTCGTTGACGCCGCCCGTCTCCGGATAGGAGCGACCCAGCGCCAGGTGCACGGTGCCGCCGATCTTCTCGTCGAAGAGCGTCGAGCGGGTGGGCCGCTGGATGCGCATGTTGGTGCCGATGCCGAGCTCGCCCAGATAGCTGGCGCCGTCGTCGGTGGCGAGCTGCGCGTCGAGAGCCTCCTGGCCGCGCTCCGCGCGGGCCTGCACCACCTTGCCCTGCTCGAAGGTGAGCTGCACGCCCTGCACCTCCTCGCCGCGCACCGTGCTGGGCACGTCGAAGGTGATGACGCCGTCGGCGCTGGCCTCGTGCGGGCCCGTGAACACCTCGCCCGAGGGCATGTTGCGCTTGCCGTCGGAGTTCATCCAGGTGCGCCCGCTCACGTCCAGGCGCAGGTCGGTGCCGGGACCCTCGATGCGCACCTCGCGGGCGGCGGCGAGGCGTTCGATGAGCTCCTCCTGGCGCTGGCGCAGCTCGCGCCAGCGAGCCGCCGGATCGTCGTCGTAGAGGAACATGGCGTCGAACACGAAGCGCTCGTAGGCGTCCGTGCTAAGGCCGGCATCCTGGGCGCCGGCCGGTGTGGGGAAGAGGGTGCCGACCCAGCGCGTGTGGTTGACGCGTTGCTCGCTGACAGGCCGGTCGCGGTGCTGCAGGCGCGCCAGCCGGGCCGGATCGGCACCCTGCAGGGCGCGGCCGTTGGCCGGCGCCTGCACCCGGATGTAGGCGTCCATGCGCCGCATCTCTTGGAGCTGCAGCTCAGGCTCCCGGTCCAGCACGGCGTCGCCTGCCAGCGCCACCACGTCCGCGGCGTACTCCGGGTAGGCGAGGCGCAGGTGCGGCTCGGCGCCGGCGCTCAGCACCGCGCGCACCAGCGCCCGGGCCAGCGGCTCGGCCGGGGTCTCGAGCGACAGGTAGACGTGCTCGCCGGGCATGGCCTCGACGCAGTACCCCACCAGCAGGTCGGCGTAGCGTTCCAACATGGGGGGAATCACGCGCGACGCTAACACGGCGTGGGGTTTCAAAAGGGTTGCATCCCCACGCACGAGCCGGAGGGTGCGTCAGCGGGCCAGGTTGAACGCGGCGGAGCCCAGCGCCACCAGGGCGTCGCCGCTGTCGCGGACGTCGACGCGCACCACGATCACCCGGCGACCGCTGCGCATCACCTCGGCTCGGGCGACGAGCTCGGCTCCGCGGGCGGGGCGCAGGTAGTCGACCCGCATGTCGATCGTCGCCAGCCGGTCGGCCCGGCCGGGATCTGGCAGCGTCAGGGCGGCCGCCGCGCCCGCGGTGGCGTCGATCAGCGCCGACAGAACGCCGCCATGCGGCATCTCGCGGAGGGGGTTGCCGATGAACTCCGGGCGGAGCGGCAGGCGCACCTCCAGCCGGCCGCTCTCCCGGTCGGCACGCTCCAGCTTGAGCCCCAGGAAGCGGTTGAAGGGGACGAGCTCTTCCACCATGCTGCGGAAGGCGTCGCCTTCGAGCGTGTCCATGACGGAAAGTGTACCGTGGGCCGGTGTCGCTGCGGCGCGCCTGGCCGACCGCGAGGTCCTCGCCTCGCAACCGTAGAATGGCCCCAGATGACCGAGGCGCGCTTCGCCTATGAGCTCTGGGATGTCTTCACCACGCGTGCGCTGCACGGCAACCCGCTGGCGGTGGTGGTCGATGCCGCCGGCCTCGACGCCGCGCTGATGCAGGCGCTGGCGCAGGAGTTCAACCTGTCGGAGACCGCCTTCGTGCTGCCGAGCCGGCGGGCCGACGCCCGCGCGCGCTACTTCACCCCGGCCCGCGAGCTGCCCATGGCGGGCCACCCCACCATCGGCACGGCCTTCGCGCTGGACGCCGCCGGGCGGCTGCCGGGGCAGGCTGCCAGCCTGGAGCTCGGCGTGGGCGTGGTGCCGCTGACGCTCGAGCGCGATGCCGGGCGGCTGACGCGCGTGTGGATGGACCAGGGCCGGCCGCGGTTCCTGGGGGAGGTGACGCGCCGGCGGGAGGTGGCGGGCGCTCTGGGGCTCGACGAGCAGGCGCTCGCGCCCGATCTCCCGCTGGCGGTCCTCAGCGCCGGCCTGCCCTACCTGATGGTGCCCCTGCGCGACCGTGAGGCGCTCGGCCGCCTACGGCCCGAGCTGTCCGCGCTCGCCCCCTACCTGCCGGAGGAGCACCGCGCCGTCTTCGCGTTCACCCTCGACGCCGAGGGCGCGCGCGTCCAGGCACGCATGCTCTTCGACGCGGCGGGCCTGCGGGAGGACCCCGCGACGGGCAGCGCCCACGGTCCGCTCGGCGCCTACCTCGCCAGGCAGGGCGTGGTGGACGCGACCTCCGGGCCGGTCACGTTCCTCAGCCGGCAGGGCGCGGAGATGGGCCGGGACAGCGAGGTGCACGTGCGCGTCCGCCTCGAGGACGGGCAGGTGGCGGTGGAGGTCGGCGGGGCGGCGGTGCGGCTGGCGTCGGGTTGGGTGGCGTTGTGAGTGCCGAGGCGGGTGGTGCCGCCGCGAAGCGGTCCCCGCAGGGAGAGCGGCTGCAGAAGCTGCTGTCCCGGGCGGGCCTGGCTAGCCGCCGGAAGGCCGAGGGGCTGATCCTCGAGGGCCGGGTGACGGTCAACGGTCGCGTGGCCAGGCTGGGCGACCGGGCGCAGGCCGGTGACGACGTGCGTCTCGACGGCCAGCCGGTGGCCATGGAACGCGAGCACGTCAGCTACCTGCTGAACAAGCCGCCCGGGGTGGTCTGCTCGGTGAGCGACGAGCACGGCCGCCGTACCGTCCTCGACCTGCTACCCAACGTCGCGGGCCTGCACCCGGTCGGGCGCCTGGACATGGACTCCGAGGGCCTGCTGGTGGTGACCACCGACGGTGACCTCACCCTGCAGCTGACCCATCCTCGCTACCAGCACGAGAAGGAGTACCGCCTCTGGTGCGATCGCGGGAAGGTCGCGAGGTCCGCGCTGACGCGCCTGCGGGAGGGCGTGGAGCTGGACGATGGCCCGGCGCGGGCGGTGAGCGCTCGGGCCGTCGAGGGAGGCTGCGTGCTGGTGCTCACGGAAGGTCGCAACCGCCAGGCGCGTCGCATGCTGGAGGCCGTCGGCTACCGGGTGCAGCGTCTGCGGCGCGTCCGACTGGGCGAGCTGCGCCTCGGCGACCTGCCGCTGGGGCGCTTCCGAGAGCTGACGGCCGAGGAGCTGGCTGACGTTCAAGCGGCGGCGTGCCCGCGCGGCCGGGGCGGGCCGTCCGGGTCGAGGAGCCGGCGCTAGGGCAGACGCCGCCGGCGTTGGCCTCGGGTATACTCTCGCATGCCGCGCCTGGCGGCGCCGGCCGCCCGCGGGCCGCCGCCCGGGCGTCACTCCCGAGCGAGAAGGACGGCTGATGTCCCAGACCAGCATCTTCCGGGCCGGTGACGGTCCCGTCCAGATCCAGCGAGAGCAGATCGAGCAGCGCGTGGCCCAGCTCGGAGCCGACATCCGGCGGGACTACGCCGGCCGGGAGCTGCATCTCATCTGCGTGCTGAACGGCGCCTTCGTGTTCATGGCGGATCTCATGCGCGCCATCGACCTGCCGCTCACCGTCGACTTCCTGTCGGTCTCCAGCTACGGCTCGCGCACCGAGTCGTCGGGCGAGGTGAAGCTGGTCAAGGACCTCGACCAGAGCCTCAAGGGCCGCGATGTGCTGCTGGTGGAGGACATCGTCGATACCGGGCTGACGATGCAGTACCTGTTGGGCTACCTGCGAGGTCGCAGCCCCAACTCGGTACGGGTGGTGACGCTGCTGTCCAAGCCTAGTCGCCGCCTGGTGGAGGTCCCGCTCGACTACGTCGGCTTCGAGATCGAGGACGCCTTCGTCTACGGCTACGGCCTGGACGTGGCGCACCGCTACCGCAACATGCCGTACGTGACCAGCCAGAGCGAGGCATGAGCCGGTATCGACGGCTCGGGCTCGTCGTCCTGTTGGTGCTCACCGCCGCGCTCGCCGGCCTCGCCGTGTCGGAGGCCCGGCGCGACACCACCCCGCCGAAGCTCTACATCGAGTCGCCCCCACGAGCCGAGGCCGGCACCGACGCCCACCTGCTGATCACGGCCGACGAGCCGGTGACGTATCGGGTGCGCTACGGCGCGCTCGACGAGAGCAAGGTCACGCAGGACTGGCACCTGAGCCTCGTCGCGCAAGCGGGGCTGGTGCCGGTGGACATCCAGGCCACCGACGGGGCGGGCAACCGCACCGAGGAGCAAGCCGTCATCGAGGGCGTGCCGGCACCCACGCCGGCGGTGACCTCGCTGGGCCAGGTGCTGGCCGGCGATCCGCTGGGCGTGGCGGTCTCATGGCCTGCCGGCAGTGCCGGCGTGACCGGCGTGCAGGTCACCTTCGACGGCACGCCGCAGCGGGTGATCCGGCAGGCCGGCGCCGACGGCGCCGAAGGGCTCGTCGCGGTGCCGCTCGGCACCCGGCCCGGGGCCCACACCCTGAAGGTCGATGTGGCCGACGAGTTCGGCGTCGCGCACGTGGTGACCCGCAGCATCGTCGTGACCGAGCCGACGCAGTCGGTCGAGCTGATCCACATTCAGCCCTCCGTGCTGGCGCAGGACACGCCGGAGGCCGCGGCCATCGAGACGAAGGCCTTCCAGCAGGCGTTCGCCACCACCGGGCCGCAGCCCGACTGGCAGCAGCCCTTCGAGATGCCCATCAAGGGGGTGGAGTCGGCCGGCTTCGGCTCCGCCCGCCGCTTCGTCGCCGGCGGGCCGGTCTCCTACCACACCGGGCTGGACCTGGCGGCAGATGCCGGCACCCCCATCCACGCCGCCAACGACGGCGTGGTCGCCATCGCCGAGAAGCTGCCCATCTCCGGCAACATCGTGGCCATCGACCACGGTGCCGGCGTGTTCAGCCTCTACTTCCACCAGTCGAAGATCCTGGTGCACGTCGGCGAGCGCGTGACGCGCGGCGAGGTGATCGGGCTGGTGGGCACCACCGGCCTCTCGAGCGGCCCGCACCTGCATTGGGAGATGCGGGTCGACGGCGTCCCCACCAACCCGCTGGCATGGGTCGGGCGCCGCTACCCCTGAGCCCGCACGGCGCGCCGCCGTCGTGCCGGACGGCCGGTGGGCCGCCGGTATACTGGCCGGATGAACCGGACCCAGCCCGCGGCCCCAGCGGCCGCCCCCGCCCCCCAGGCCGCGACCCGGCCGCGCGTCTTCTCCGGGGTCCAACCGACCGGGGACCTGCATCTCGGCACCTACGTGGGCGCGCTGCGGCAGTGGGCCGAACGCCAGACGGAGCGTGACAACGTCTTCTGCGTGGTCGACCTCCACGCCCTCACCATCCCCGAGGCGGTCGACCCCAAGCTGCTCCACGAGCACGTGCGCCGCGTCGCGGGCCTCTACATGGCGGCCGGCATCGACCCCGAGCGCAACATCATCTTCGTGCAGAGTCAGGTGCACGAGCACGCCGAGCTCACCTGGCTGCTCAACTGCGTGACGCCGCTCGGCTGGCTCTACCGGATGACGCAGTTCAAGGCCAAGTCCGAGGGGCGCGAGAGCGTCGGCACGGGACTGCTCGACTACCCGGTGCTGCAGGCGGCCGACATCCTGCTCTACGACACCGACATCGTGCCGGTGGGGGAGGATCAGCGGCAGCACATCGAGCTGACGCGCGATATCGCGGTGCGCTTCAACAACCTCTTCGGGGAGGTGTTCACGCTGCCCGATGCGGTGGTGCCGGCGTACGGGGCGCGCATCATGGGCCTCGACGACCCCGACGTGAAGATGTCGAAGAGCATCGCCAGCCAGCGCGGCGGGCATGCGGTGAACCTGCTCGACGACGAGACGACGGTGCGCAAGGCGATCATGGCGGCCGTGACCGATTCGGGTCGGGAGGTCCGCTACCAGCACGCGTCCGCGGGCGTACGCAACCTGCTCACGATCCTGCAGACGCTTCAGGGCAGGCCGATGGAGGCCATCGAGGCGGACTTCCAGGGCAAGGGCTACGGCGACCTCAAGAAGGCGGTGGTGGAGACCGTGCTGGACACCCTGCAGCCGATCCACCAGCGCTTCGACGCCATCATGGCCGACCCCGCCGGGGTGGACGCGATGCTGGAGCGTGGCGCCGAGCGCGCCCGCGAGACCGCCGCGCGCACGCTGGCTCGCGCCAAGGAGGCGATGGGGGTTGGCTGACACGGGCCGCGGCCGCGTGCTGATGCTGTTCCTCGACGGTGTCGGACTCGGCGGGCGCGACCCGTCGCGCAACCCCTTGGCGGCCGCCGAGCTGCCCGCGCTGGAAGCCCTCGCCGGCGGCAAGCTGCTGACGGATACGCCGCCACACGCGAGCGCGCACGTGGTGTTCCGTCACCTCGACGCCGGGCTCGGGGTCGACGGGCTGCCACAATCGGCGACCGGACAGACCAGTCTGCTCAGCGGGATCAACGGCGCCGAGGTCATGGGGCGCCACTACGGACCCTGGCCGGGCCCCACTCTGAAGCGTGTGCTGCAGTCTGGCACGCTGTTCCACCGGGCGTCGTCGGCGGTGCTCGCCAACGCCTACCCCGAGCAGTACATCCGCGGCCTGGAGGGGCGCCGCTCGCGGGCGAACGCCCCGGTGGTGGCGGCCCGCGCCGCCGGCGTTCCCCTGATCGATCTGGAGGGCTACCGCCACGGGCGCGGCCTGGGGGCGGACGTGACGGGGGAGGGCTTCCGCCACTTCGACCCGGACCTGGCGCCGCTAACGGCGGAGGAGGCCGCCGGCAGGCTGGCGCGCCTCGCCCAGGCCCACGGCTTCACCTTCTACGACGTCTGGCTCACCGACCGCTACGGCCATCAGCAGCGCCACGACCAGGCGGTGGCCCTGCTGGAGGCGATCGACGCCGTGGTCGCCGCCCTCGCCCGGCGCCTTCCGGGCACGACGCTGGTGCTGGTCAGCGACCATGGCAATGTCGAGGACATGTCGAGCGGGCGGCACTCGCTGAACCCGGTGCCGCTGCTGGCCGTCGGGCCGGCCGCCGCCAGCTACGCGGGCGCGCGGGACCTCACCGACGTGGGACGGGCGACGGGCGAGGTGCTGGGGGAAGGCTGAGCCCGGGGCCCTCAGCCGCCGAGCCGGAGCACCACGAACGCTTCGTACCAGGCGCCCACCAGGAGCATCACCATGGCGAAGGGCAGCATCGCCGCGAGCTTGCGGAAGGCGATCGGCAGGGCGCCGAGGCCGCGGCGCACCAGGGTCACCAGGAACATGCCGCCGCCCGCGACCACGATGAAGTACGAGCTGAGCTCGATGAAGAGCAGGATCAGCACCAGCAGCAGCTGCCAGGCGCTGGCCGTGCCGATCAGCCCGAAGGGGATGCCCTGCACGAAGTACGAGCCCGCCGACAGCAGGTAGGCGGGCACGCCCAGCAGCAGCGCCAGGGTGAAGGTGACCGAGAGCGTCACCACCACGAAGTTCTGGTAGTAGGTGGTCACCGCGGCGCGGACGATGTCGCCGCTGCCGTAGGCCTGCGTTGCGCCGACGCTGGTCACCGCGGTCTTGACCACGCTCACCACGGCGGTCTCGCACTCCTTCGGCAGCGACGAGCCTACCAGCGCGCCGAGCGCGAACATGGCGTAGAGGAACACGAAGGTGCCGATCACCAACCGCCGGTGCTCGCGGATGTAGCCCCAGCCCTCGCGCAGCCACCGCCGTAGCGGCGAACGTGTGACCAGACCGTAGAGGATCAGCAGGCTGAAGGCGACGAAGATCCACGACGCGGTGCGCCCCTGCAACCAGGCACGCACCGCGCCAGGCTGCACGTTCTGCCGGTAGCCGACCTTGTCGACCGTCCACGACTCGCCCTTGCGGCTCAGGTCGACCTCCACCACATCGAGCTGGTTCCCCGGCCGCACCGCGCTGTAGGTGAAGCGCTTGTGCTGGGCGTTCGTTGTCGGCTGCTCCTGGCGGTCGTTCAGGTGCACCTGGGTGCCGGGCTGCGGCGCCGGGTGCGCGAGCATGTTGGGGAGGGCGCGGCACAGCCTGGGGGTGTCGAGGCTGGCGAGCTGGCTCACGGCGATGGGGCTGCGCTTCAACCAGGTGCGCACCGCCTGATCGGCGAGCGCCGCCGGGTCGGTGCCGGTCATGCCGATGGCGGTCGGCCCCGAGAGGCCGCTCCCCGGGCTGGGCGAGGTGGGCGAGGTGACGGTGCCGGGCGGCACCGCCGTGGCGGGGGCCGCCGCGCCGCCGCCCGCGCCGGCTCCCGAGCCCTGCGCCCAGGCCGCTCCGACGAGCGACAGCAGTAGCGTCAGCAGGGGGATGGCGAGGTGGCGGTGGCTCATGGGTAGGGGCGGCCGGAGCGGACGCCCCGGCTGCGCCAGCATACCGCGATGGCGGCTGCCGTTCGGCCCGGCGGTAGACTCCTGGGGATGGCGAAGCCGGGCGTCTGGTATCTCAATGCGGCGCGGCGCACGCTGCTCGCTCTCTTGCCGTGGCTGGCGCCACCCGACGATGCCTTCGCGCGCCAGAGGTTGAGCGCGACGGAGTACGGCCTCTACCTGCGGATGGACCCGCGCGACCGGCATCATGCCGGCGAGGTCGCCAAGGCGCTGCTGATGCGGCACCCCGAGGTCTCCGAGCTGCTGGTGCGTGCCGCGCTGCTGCACGACGTGGGCAAGGCCGGCCGCCCCTACCGGGTCGGCGAGCGGGTCGCGGTGCACCTGCTGTCGGGGCGGGAGGTTCCGCCGGAACCGCGCCTGAGCGGACTGGCGGGGGCGCTGCAGATCAAGCGCCACCACCAACGGTACGGTGCCGAGATGATCCGCGAGGCCGGCGGCAGCGAAGCGCTGGCCCGGCTGGTGGCCGGCCACCACCAGGCGGGAGGCGACGCCGAGCTGCTGCGGCGCATCGATGACGAGACCTGAGACGGACGAGGTGCTGCGCTGGCTGTTCGCTCGACAGCGCTTCGGGGCGCGCCTGGGCCTCGAGCGCATGCGCCGGCTGATGCAGGCACTGGGCGAGCCCCAGGCGACCTACCGCTGCGTGCTGGTGGCCGGCACCAACGGCAAGGGCAGCACCGCCGCCGTGCTGGCGGCCGCCCTGCAGCGCGGCGGCGCCCACGTGGGCCTCACCACCAGCCCTCACCTGCAGCGGCTGAGCGAGCGGGTGGCGGTGGACGGCCGGCCGGTCGGCGAGGGCATGCTCGCCGGCGCCCTGCGACGGATCCGGCCGCAGGCGGAGCGGTTGGGCGCCACCTTCTTCGAGGTCGTCACCGCCGCCGCGCTGCTGCTCTTCGCCGATGCGGGCGTCGATGCCGCGGTGCTCGAGGTCGGCCTGGGCGGCCGTTTCGATGCGACCAACGTGGTGGAGCCGGCGCTCTCGCTGGTGACCGGGGTGTCCCTCGATCACACCGCGGTGCTGGGCGGCAGCCTTCGCGACATCGCGCGCGAGAAGGCCGGCATCCTGCGGCCGGGCGTGCCTGCCTGGACGGCAGCCGAGGGCGAGGCGCTGGCGGAGCTCGAGCTGGCGGCCGAGGCGCTGGGCGTGCAGCTGCGGGCGCTGGAGCGCGAGGGTGGTGGCGTAGCGGTGCGCGACCTCGGCTGGGAGGGGCTGGAGGTGTCACTGAAGCTGTCCGGCCAGCCGCTGATCGTGCGCTCGCCGCTGGTGGGGGCCCACCAGGCGCGCAACGTCGCCCTGGCGCTGGTGGGTGCGGCGGAGCTCGGCGTGTCGCCGGCGGCCAGCAGCGCGGCCGCCGGCGACACGCGCTGGCCGGGCCGGCTCGAGCGGCTGCCGTTCCGTGGCGGCTGGCTGGTGCTCGATGGCGCCCACAACCCCGAGGCGGCGAGGGCGCTGGCGCGTGCGCTGGGCTCGCTGGAGGGCCGCGTCGCCGCGATGATCCTGGGCGTCTCGGCCGACAAGGACGTCGCCGGCGTGGTGGACGCGCTGGCGCCGGCGGCCGAGCGCCTCATCGTCACCCGGGCGGCCTGGAGCCCGCGCGCGCTGTCGCCCGAGGCGCTGGCGCGCGTGGCCCCGACGGCGACGCCGCTGCCCTCGCTCGGCGAGGCGCTGGCGCGCGGCCGGGCCTGGGCCGGCGCCGGCGGCACGCTGGTGGTCGCGGGCAGCCTCTTCCTGGTGGGCGAGGCGCGCGCGCTGGCGTTGGGAGAGAGCGCCGAGGGCCGCGAGCGCTGGCAGTGAGTCCTGGCGGCGGTCGCCGGCAGTGAGCGCCGGTGCTGGCCGCCGGCAGCGAGCGCCCGTGGCGGGCGGCTCTCGGCGGCACGCGCGCGCCGGCGGGCTCCCGTCAGCCGGCCGCCCGCCCGGACGCGGCCCGGCGGCGCTCGCGCCGGAATGCCAGAAAGTGCCTCAGGAGGACCACCACCGCCATCGCGGCGATGCCGGCGCCGATCGTCAACGCCCACGGGCGGGCGGCGCCCGCCGCCATCAGGGTGGCGCTCGCCAGGAACGGGTAGAGGCCGACGGTGATCACCGCGGCCATCCCCGAGCGCCGGCGCATCAGCAGCGTCAGCACCACCAGCAGGACGGCGCCGGCGACCGCGCCGAGAGGGTAGAGGGGAAGGGCCACGCCGAAGGCCGCGGCCAGCCCCTTGCCCCCGCGGAAGCCGGCGTAGAGCGAGAATCCGTGCCCCAGCACGGTGCCCAGCCCGGCCGCCAGGGGCGGCGCCAGCGCCGCCGGGTGCCCGCTCCCCGCCTGCGGCGCCAGCGCTCCCAGCGACAGCCCCGCCAGCGTGGCGCCCGCCCCCTTGGCGACGTCGAGCAGCAGCACCAGCGCGCCGGCGGCCACCCCCAGGTTGCGGGCGGTGTTCATGGCGCCCATGTTGCCCGACCCCACCTCGAAGATGCGGCGGCCACTGAGGCGCGCCACCCAGGCGGCCATCGGCAACGAGCCCAGCAGGTAGCCGCACGCCAGCGCGACGACTGCGGCCAGCGTCTCACTCACGCGAGCCTCCGTCAGCGGCGCTCGCCTCGCCGGTGGCGGCCGGCCCGGCCGGCGGCGAGCCCTCGGCCACGGCCTTCACCAGCGTCAGGCTATGAAGCTCCCTCACGTGGTAAGCGACGTACTGTGCGAGCAGGCGCCAGTGCAGCGGGCGCTCCGCCGGCGGCCGTTTGAGCGTGTGGCTGAGGTTGCCCGCCACCAGCCGCTGCAGCTCGCTGGCCGCCGACGCTCCGAGCGGCGCCCCGCCGCCGCAACGTTCGCAGACGAGCCCGCCCCCGGCCACGTCGAAGCGGCACAGTGGCCCCTCCGAGCCGCAGTGCAGGCAGCGGTCGGTGGCGGGCGCCAGCCCCGCCAGCCCGAGCAGCTTCCAGGCGTAGGCCAGCGTCACCAGCTCGGGATCGGCATGGCGGTTGAGGCCGCGCAGCCCGCTGGCCAGGTAGGCGTACACCTTCTCGCCCAGGTGGACGTCGACGGTGAGCGCGTCGGCGAGCTCGGCCAGGACGTGTGCGTAGGGGTAGACCTCGGGGCGGCTGAGGTTGGGAAGCGCGCCGTTGAGGCGGACCTGGGTGAGCAGCGCCAAATCGTCGTCGTGCCGCCGGTAGAACTGAACGGTGACGTCGTGGAACAGACTGAGGCGGCCGAGGTTGCCGCCCGGCAGCTTGCCCTTGCGCGCCACGCCGCGCCACTTGCCGTGCTCGCTCAGCAGGGTCGCGACCACGTCGCCGCTCGGCAGCGCCAGGCGCCGGATCACGATGCCCTCGGTGACGGAGGTCCGCCGCACGACCTCAGTCTAGCCAGCGGCCGGCCGCCTCAGCGGCTGCCGACGGACCGCCACAGCAGCAGCGCCTCCCGCTCGACGCTCTGAAGCGCGAGCTCGAGCCCCCCCGGCAGCTGCAGCGCGTCGCCGCGGTCCAGGATGCGGAAGTCGCCGTGGGGGAGGTCGACGATCAGCCGGCCCTCGAGGACCAGCAGCCAGGTCGCAGCGGTCGTCCGTTCGTCCACGCGCTCGGCCACGCGCCGCACCGTCAGGTCGGTTCCCGGCACCGAGCTGGCGACGGCGCCCGACGCTCTCGCCAGTCCGAGCAGGTTGAGCGGCTCGCCAAGGTCCATGGTGGCGCCCGTCCTGCCCCGCGGCTCAGGCCGAGCCGGCCGGCCGCGCCTGGTTGCGGCTCTTGCCGAACGCCATCCGCAGCTTGAACATGCCGCGCTTGTGCATGCGATCGACGTCCTGCGGCTCGAGCCGCAGCTCGCGGGCCACCGCATCGCGAGGCTGCGGCTCGGCGCCGTTCATGCCCTCGACGCGGCGCACGACCTCGGCCACCTCCGGCTCGAGCTCCTGGAGGAAGGGGCGCAGATCGTCCATGGTGGCCTTGGGTCGGGCGGACGAGCGCTTGCCCTTGCTCGCCGTCCCACTCTTGCTGCCACTCTTGCTGCCACTCTTGCTGCCACTCTTGCTGCCACTCTTGGCGGTGCTCTTGGCGGTGCTCTTGCCAGCGCGCCCCTTGCCGGTGGCCC
>CAZBZU010000011.1:53600-57955 GCA_964496495.1 uncultured bacterium | reverse complement strand
CTCTTGGCGGTGCTCTTGGCGGTGCTCTTGCCAGCGCGCCCCTTGCCGGTGGCCCCCTTGCGAGTGGCCCCCTTGCCGGTGCCAGAACGGCCCTTGCCCTTCCTGGCGGCACGGGCGGCCAGCAGCTCCAGCGCCTGCTCCAAGGTCACCTGCTCAGGCGTCACGTCGTTCGGCAACGACGCGTTCAACTTGCCGCTCTTGACGTAGGGACCGTAGCGCCCGTCGCGGACCTCGACGGCGACGCCGCTCTCGGGATGCTCGCCCAGCACCCGCAGCGGCTTGTTGCGAGCCTGCTTGTTCTGCAGCAGCTCCAGCGCCCGCTCCAGGGTCACGTCCAGGACGAAGGCATCCTTGGGCACCGAGGCGTACACCCCCTGGTGTCGCACGTAGGGGCCGTAGCGGCCGATGCCGACCTCCACGGGCTTGCCGGTGTCGGGATGGTCGCCGAGATGCGCCGGCAGGCGCAGCAACCTGGCCGCCAGCTCGGCGTGTACGTCGTGGGGCTGCACCCCTGGCGGCAGCGACACCCGCTTGGGCTTCTTGTCGTTGCTCGCCGGGTCGGGGCCAAGCTGCAGGTAGGGGCCGTATGGCCCGCGTTTCAGAAGCATGGGCTGCTCGCTGCCGGGGAACGTCCCCACCTCCACGTCGCCCTTGGACGCTTCCCGCAGGTGGGTCTCCAACGTCTCCCGGCTGACGTCGCCGGGCGCCAGCTCGTCCGGCAACGAGGCGCTCTTGACCTCGCCGCCCTCGACGGGCCCCTCGACGTAGGGGCCGTAGCGGCCCACACGCACGACGTAGGGGTCCCAGCGGGGGTTGGACACGGTGGAAATCTCGCGGGCGTCGATGTCCTCGAGCCCTTCGCTGACCCGCGCCTCGATGCCGTCCGCGCCCCGGAAGAAGTCGCGCAGGTAGGGCGTGGAGGCCAGCGCGCCGGTGGCGATGTCGTCCAGCGCCGCCTCCATGTTGGCCGTGAACTCGGTGTCGACCAGCCTGGTGAACTGGCGTTCGAGCAGGTTGTTGGTGGCGAAGGCCATGAAGGTGGGCACCAGCTGCGAGCCGTTCTTGAGAGCGTAGCCGCGCCGCTGCATGGTGTCGATGATGCTGGCGTAGGTGCTGGGCCGGCCGATGCCTTCGGCTTCGAGAAGCTTGACCAGCGACGCCTCGGTGTAGCGCGCGGGCGGCTTGGTTTCGTGTGCCTCCGGGGTCAGCTTCCGCACGGTCAGCGCGTCGCCCTCGGCCAGCTCCGGGAGCGGTTGCTCGCGGTCGTCCAGGGCGGCGTCGGGGTCGTCGGACCCCTCCACGTAGGCGCGGAAGAAGCCGGGGAAGAGCGTGGTGCGGCCGCTGGCCCGGAACGCCGCCTCGCCCTCGTCGGTGTCGGCCACGATGCGTGCGGTGACGAACTTGAGCCGGGCATCGGCCATCTGGGTCGCCACGGTACGCTTCCACACCAGGTCGTAGAGGGCGGCTTGCGCCCCCTTGAGGCCGTGCTCGTCGGCGGTGCGCATGGCGCTGCCGGCGGGACGGATGGCCTCGTGCGCCTCCTGGGCGTTGCGCGCCGTACCGCGGTACTGGCGGGGACGGGCGCTCAGATAGTCGTCGCCGTAGCGGCGCCGGATGGCGTCCCGGCTGCCGTCCACCGCCTCTTGCGACAGGTGGGTCGAGTCGGTGCGCATGTAGGTGATATAGCCGTTCTCGTAGAGCTCCTGGGCGACGCGCATGGTCTCGCGTGCCGCGAGCCCGAGCTTGCGCCCGGCCTCCTGCTGCAGCGTGGAGGTGGTGAACGGGGCCGACGGGGAGCGTGTGGCGCTGCGTTCCTCCACGCCAGCGACCCGCCAGGGCGCCGAGCGTGCGGCGCCGGCCAGCAACGCGGCGCGTTCGGCGGAGAGCGGCAACACGTCGCGGCCCGGCACCAGGCCCTGCTTGAGGGCACCGGTATCGGCGTCGAAGTCTCGCCCGCCAGCCAGGCGCACGCCCGCCAGGTGCGTCATGACCGCGTCGAACGGTGCGCCGGCGGCGTCCTGCTTGTGGAGCTGGGCCTGCAGGTCCCAGTAGGCCGACGGCGTGAAGCGCATGCGCTCCTTCTCGCGCATGACCAGCAGCCGCACCGCCACGCTCTGCACGCGGCCCGCCGAGAGCTTCGGGGCGATCTTCTTCCACAGCAGGGGGCTGATGCTGTAACCCACCAACCGGTCCAGCACGCGCCGCGTCTCCTGCGCGTCGACCAGGTGCGCGTCGATGCCGCGGGTGGCGTCGAGGGCCGCGAGGATGGCGCTCTCGGTGATCTCGTGGAACACCATGCGCTTCACCGGCACCTCCGGCTTGAGGACCTCCACCAGGTGCCAGCCGATCGACTCCCCCTCGCGATCCTCGTCGGTTGCGATGTAGAGCTCGTCGGCGCTCTTCAGCGCCGAGCGGAGGTTGCTGACCACGTTCTTCTTGCGCGGCGAGACGACGTACAGCGGCCTGAAGCCCTCCTCGACATTGACGCCGAGCCGGGCCCAGGAGGTGCCTTTGAGCTCCTTGGGGATCTCGGCGGCAGAGGCGGGCAGGTCGCGAACGTGGCCCATCGACGCCTCGACCTGGTACTCCGGCGGCAGGAAGCGCCGGATGGTCCGTGCCTTGGTGGGCGACTCCACGATGACGAGTCTCGTCGTCTTACGGTTCTGTGCAGTCAATGTGGGTCCACCTTCATGTGCGCCGACCTGGGCGCCGCAAAATGCGCCGCCATTATACGGACAGGCCCCCGCCTGTCAACGGTGGCCTGGGCAGCATCGCTGCCGGCGCAACGAGCCATCGGCCCGGCGCCGAGGACGGCGCCGCCCTGGGTGGCGGCGGCCGTCAGAGGGGGCGGCGGTGGCTGATGGCCCGGCCCAGCGTGACCTCGTCGGCGTACTCCAGGTCACCACCCATGGGCAGGCCGTAGGCGATGCGGGAGATGCGGAGGCCGCCCTCGCCGAGCTGCTTGCCGAGGTACATGGCGGTCGCTTCCCCCTCCACCGTCGTGGAGGTGGCGAGGATGACCTCGCCGATCTCGGCGCCCGCGGCGCGTTCCATCAGCGCGGCGACGGTGAGCTGGTCCGGGCCGATGCCGTTCATCGGGCTGAGGGCGCCATGCAGCACGTGGTAGAGGCCCCGGTACTCGCCGCTCCGTTCGATGGCGAGCACGTCGGCCGGCTGCTCCACGACGCAGAGCACCGAGCGCTCGCGCTGCGGGTCCGAGCACACCGCGCAGGCGGGCTCCCCGCGCGTCATGACGTTGAAGCAACGAGGGCAGCGGTCGAGCGAGGCCTTGGCGTCGCGGATGGCATGCGCCAGGCGCGTGACGTCCTCCTCCGGTTGGTTGAAGAGGTAGAAGGCCAGACGCTGCGCGCTCTTGGGTCCGATGCCCGGTAGCCGGCCGAGCTCGCGGATCAGCGCTACCAGCGCGGTGGGGTACCTCACGCCGGCGCCCCGCACGCGAGCCGGCGAGGCATGAGCGGCCAGGCGACGGACGGAGCCGGTTGTGCCGGCCCGAGGTTCTCGCGAGCGGCGCTCAGACCATGCCCCCCAAGCCGCCGAGCCCGCCGAGGCCGCCCATCGCCCCGCCGAGCTCCTTCTCCTGGAGCTCCTTCACCTTCCGCTGGGCGTCGTTGATCGCCGCCGTGACGAGGTCCTCGAGCATCTCCAGGTCGTCTGGGTCGACCGCTTTGGGGTCGATGTGGATGCGGGTGACCGCGCCGTCGCCGGTGGCGCTGGCGGTGACCATGCCGCCGCCGGCGCTGCCCTCCACCGCCATGCTCGCCAGGCGCTCCTGCGCCTCGGCCATCTGGCGTTGCGCCTTCTGGGCTTCCTTCATCAGCTTCTGGATGTTCATGAGGTCTCCCGCGACAGTGTAGCCCGGTGGGCTGCGGCCAGGGGTCGCACGTCCCGACCCCCGCCGCGTGCGCCCGCCGCCATCGCGCGCGCAGCGTCGCGCCGGTTGCGCTGGGCTCCCGGGGGCTAGGCGTCGTCGAAAAGGCCGGGGCCTTCGGGTTCCGGCGTGGCATCTGCCGGCGCGTCTGCCGACGCGTCCGGCGAGTCCTCCCAGGATCCATCCGCGGCGGCGCCGTCCGGCGCGCTGTCGCCCGCGCTGTCGCCCGCGCTGTCGCCGGCGCCGTCGGCCGTGTCGTCGGTCGGCCCGCCGGTGGCGTCGTCCTGGCGGCGGCTGGCCGCGAGCAGGCTTCCGGGGAACAGCTCGGCGATGGCGTCCACGGTGTCGTGGATGGCGGCAGGCGTCTCGTCGGCCGACGCCCCGCTGCCGAGGAGCGCGCTCTTGAGATCGGCGGGGCGCCGGCGGCTCTGCGAGGACGGTTGCGGCACCGCGCCGGCCTCCGCTG
>CAZBZU010000011.1:0-53500 GCA_964496495.1 uncultured bacterium | reverse complement strand
CACGGCGTCGGGCACGGCGTCCGGCACGGTGGCGGGGGCGGTATCGGGCGTGCCGTCGGAACGGGGCGCTCTGTCGGGCGCGGCCTCCGCGCCGGGTGCCGCCTGCAGCTCGGCCGGCGGCCGCGCCGCGCCCCCATGGCTGGCGGCGTTCAGGGCCTTGATGAGGGCTACCTCGAGGGCGTAGAGGTCGTCGTGCCGGACGAAGCGCTCCATGTCCTCGTCGAGCGCCTGGATCACGTGCATCAGAGCATCGTCGGCGAGCGCCAGGCGGAACCCCTCGCCGAGCACCGATCCGACCAGCGCGTCGCGGAGCGTGCGCCCGAGCTGCTCGGCCAGCGTCCGGGGCGAGAAGCCGGCGCGGTAGAGGGCGTCGGCCTCGGTCAGCAGGCCAGCCAGGTCGGCGACGGCTAGCGCCGTCGCCATCGTCTGCAGCCGCGCCTGCGGAGGCAGACCCAGGGCGTCCTCGGCCGCCTCGGCGGTGATGCCGCCCTCGAGCACCATCAGGCGCTCGAGCATCGACTCGGCGTCGCGCATGCCGCCGTCGGCCACCCGCGCCACCAGCCGCAAGGCGTCCTCCTCGGCGGTCGTTCCCGAGGCCTGGCACAAGCTCGCCAGCTTACCCTCGATCTCGTCATCGGAGAGGCGCCGGAAGCGGAAGTGCTGGCAGCGGGAGAGGATGGTGGGCGGCAGCTTCTCCGGCTCGGTCGTGGCCAGCACGAACAGCAGGCCGGGCGGGGGCTCCTCGAGCGTCTTGAGCAAGGCGTTGGCCGCTGCCCGGCTGAGCATGTGCGCCTCGTCCAGGATCCACACCCGCATGCCGCCTCTTAGCGCCGCCAGGCCCACCTTCTCGCGCAGATCGCGGACGTCCTCCACCGAGTTGTTGGACGCGGCGTCGAGCTCGGTGACGTCGGGATGGGCTCCAGCCTGGACCAGGCGGCAGGACTCGCACACGCCGCACGGACGTGCGGCAGCGTCCTCGTTCTCGCAGTTGGCCGCCATCGCCAGCAATCGCGCGGTGGTGGTCTTGCCGACGCCGCGCGGACCCGAGAACAGGTAGGCGTGGCCGATGCGCCCCACCCGCACGGCGCGGCCGAGGACATCGATGACGTGCTCTTGACCCACCACCTCGCCGAACCTGACCGGGCGGGCGCGCTGATACAGGGCGGGCATGACCGTCCCACTCTACCATCGAGGGCGGCCCGTCCCGGAGCCGCAGGATGCCGCTCGTGGCGCGTCCTGGTGCGGGTCGGCGGCACGCCCGGTGTAGCATGGCGGCATGGAACCGGGTTCCACGCGGGCTGCCGGGCCGCGCCTTGGGGTGGCGCTCGGCGGCGGCACGGCGCGAGGCCTGGCGCACATCGGTGCGCTCAAGGTGCTCGAGGCCGAGGCGACGGCGCCGGATGCCCTCGCCGGTACCAGCTACGGCGCCATCATCGCAGCGCTCTACGCCCTGGGCATGCCGGCGTTGGAGCTCGAGAAGCTCGTGCGGGAGCAGAACACGGGCGAGATCTGGCTGCAGGGGCTCGACTTCGGGCTGCACCGGGGCAGCCTCATCCATGGTCACAGGCTGACACGCTGGCTCGACCGCAAGTTCTTCTTCGGCGCCACCTTCGCCGACCTGGAGATCCCGCTGGTGGTGGCCTGCACCGACCTCGCCACCGGCCGCCTGGCCCTCATCCGCCAGGGACCGATCGCGCGGGCCGTCCAAGCGAGCTGTGCCTTGCCGGGCATCTTCGCGCCCGTCCGGGAGAGTGGCCGCGTCCTGATCGACGGCGGTTTCGTGGAGACGGTGCCCTTCCGCGCCCTGTCGAGCCTCGGGCCCGAGCTGGTGATCGGCCTCCACGCCGGACTCGACGTCGACAACTCGCGGCTGATCCGGGCGATCCGTCGCTTCAACGCTTCGCGGCCCGGCCGGCGCTTCCAGCGTCTTGCCGCCCGCGTCCGGCCGGAGGGGCCCTTCGGCCAGATCGTGCGAGGGTTCGCGGTCTCTCTGCGCTCCTACAGCCGGGCGCTGCGCGCGCCCGCCGGCGGCGTTCTGGTGCGCGAGGACCCGCCGGCGCAATGGTGGGACTTCCACAAGTCGCCGCAGGCGATCCTGGCCGGCGAGTGGGCGATGCGACGCGCCCTCTCGCAGGCGCCCGAGCTGGTCGCCCGGCTTCACGGGGTCGAGGCGCCATGAGGTCGCTGACAGTGTTCGACCGCCTCGAGCGCCGGCCCCTGTGGCCGGCGCTGGCCGCGTTGGACGCCGATCTTCGGGAGGCCGGCTCCGCAGGCGCCGGCGACGGGCGGGAGGCCGGCCCCCCGGCGGCCGCGGCGCGCGTCGAGGCGAGCTACGCGGCCGTGGTGCGGGCGCTGCTGGCCGAGGAGCGGGCCGACGTCGCGGCCGGGTTGGCCGCCGGGCTGCTTGAGGAGGACAACCGCCTGGCCCGGCGCCAGGCGCCGCCCGCTGGCCTGGTCGCCGCGGCCGCCGCCGACATCGCCCTCGTGGCGGCCGCCGCGCGCCGCGACTGGCACGGTGAGGCGAGCTGCGCCAGCGGGCTGGAGCTGCCGCTGCTGGGCGACCTGGCGGGCACCGACGCCTCGCTGGCGGGCGGTTGGGAAGCGGCGGTCGCCGAGCTCGCGTCGGCCCTCTGCCGCGACGACGTCGACGCGCTGACGGCGCGCCTGGTGGACCGTTTCCGGCGCGAGGGAGCGGGCGCGGCAGCGCGCTTCGCGGCGCTGCGTTGGGAAGGCGGCGAGCTCCGCGGGATCGCCCACCCGGCCTCGGGCGAGGGCGAGACGCTCGTCGGCGTCGACGACCAGCTGGCCCGACTCCACCGCAACACCGAGGCGCTGCTCGCCGGCGCTCCGACACACAACGCGCTGCTGTACGGTCCTCGCGGCAGCGGCAAGTCCACGGCGGTGCGCGGCCTGGTGCGACGCTACGCCGAGCGCGGCCTGCGCCTGGTGGAGCTGCCCGGCGAGGCGCTGGACCGACTGCCGGAGGTCGTGGAGGCACTGCGCCGGCTGCCACAGCGCTTCGTGCTCTACGTCGACGACCTCAGCTTCGAGCACGGAGACCGCCGCTACCATCCGCTCAAGACGCTGCTGGAGGGCAGCCTCACCGCCCGACCCGCGAACGTGGTCCTGTACGCCACCAGCAACCGCCGGCACCTGTTGCGCGAGCGCTTCGGCGAGCGGCCCGAGCCCGGCGAGGACGACGACGTGCACGCCTGGGACACGCACAACGAGCGGCTGGCCCTGGCCGACCGGTTCGGCCTCACCATCACCTTCCCCGCTGCCGGTCAGCGCGACTACCTGGAGATCGTCGAGGCTCTCGCCGGCAGCGCCGGGCTCCAGCTGCCCGACCTACGGCAGCGTGCGGTGCGCTTCGCCGATTGGGGCAACGGCTACTCCGGCCGCACCGCCCGCCAGTTCATCGACGCGCTCCTGCAGGAGCAGGCCGCCGGAGGCACCTGAGAGCCCGCGGGCGGCGGGCGGGGGGCCGAGCGGCGCGGTCAGGGGGCGGGTTGGGCGAGACGCGCCACGCCCGCAGCCAAGGCATAGGCCTGGCCGCGATCGAGAGGACCGTCGGGCGCGAAGCCGGCAGGCGCCACCCCGGCGGCCTGAAGCGCGTTCCAGGTCGGCTCCGCGGGGCAGGCACCCACCAGGCAGGCCGCGTCGTAGGCCAGGCCGAGCGCGGCCTCCGGCGCGAGGCGCTGCGAGCTGGTGCCGTAGCGTGCGAGCAGCGAGATGCCGGCGTCGCTGTTGCCGAAGAAGCGCGTGGCGACGTTGCTGAGCAGGTAGAGGAAGCCGCGCTGGGTCATCGGTTCCTCCAGGCGTGGGTCGTTGTCGTAGCCGCCGACGGCCAGCCCGCGGGAGAGGAGGAGCCGGAAGTCCTGGAAGTAGGGGCTTGCGACGGGCCCGACCGGCGGCAGGTTGGCGTCTGGCGGCAGGAAGGCGCCGCGCGCCTTCAGGGTCGCCCGCACCGCCGCCACCTGGTACGGATCTCCGGCCACGGCGGACGGGTCGAGGCCCAGACGTGCCGCCCTGGCCGCGGCCACCCCGACGGCCTCGGCGAACGCCATGCCGAAGGGCACCACCCGCGCGCTCGCGAAGGCGATGGGATCGAAGCCGGCGGCGATGCCCACCACCCACAGCGGCGCGGGCCGAGGCGCCACCGCCATGCACAGGCGCGCGCCGTAGATGTCGGGGACGCCATAGACGAAGCCGGCGTCGTGAGGCGTGAGGCTCTGGACGTCGAGCGGGTAGCCGCCCGCCGCCACGTCCCACGGCGTCACCTTGTTGTCGAGCACGTCGTTGGCGTGCAGCACGCACTGCGCCTTCAGATGCCGCGTCTCGCGCACGTAGAGGCGCGGAGCCGCGCCGGCCAGGGTGGCGTGCTCCAAGCCCGGGATGCCGGCGTCCAGGTAGCTCACCACCGCCGGCAACTCCGCCGCCGCGCGGGCCCTGCCGCGCGCCAGGCTGGCGGCGTTCAGCGGGTCCACCCCGTAGATGAGCAGGGCGTTCACGAGCACGGTGCCGTCCGACTCGCGGCCCAGGTTGAGGCCACGCAGCCGGAGGCTGGGGCTGGTCGGGTCGTAGCCGGCGGGGTAGCCGCCGAAGGGGCCCCAGACCACGTTGTCGCGCACGTGGGCGTAGCTGTCGCCGCGCGCCTTGACCGCCGCGGTCAAGCGCGCCCAGTCCACGCCCTTCAGGGCGAAGACCAGGGTGGACGCCATGTGCTGCTGGACGCCGAGCGAGCGCCAGCCGATGGTGAAGGGCGCCCCCGCCGCGTCGGCGAAGCGGGCGTCGCGCTCGCCGTCGATCACCTGCTTCGCCAGGATGGTGCGGTCGCCGGCGCGGGCGCCCAGCAGCCGGCCGTCCTGGTCCAGCAGCGGGACGGGGGACGCGCCGTCCTCGATCACCTGCACGCCCGCCTCCGACAGCATCGCGACGAAGGCGCGCTCGGCGGCGTCGACATCGAAGGCGGGCCGCCTGCCCACCCGCTGCCACCAGCGCAGGAACAGGCCGCGCTGGTAGAGCTCCGGCCGCGTCCGCAGATCCAGGACGTTGAGCTCTCCGAGCACGAAGAGGCCGCCCAGGCGAGGGGCGGTCGTGAGCAGTACGGTGCGCGCCCCCTGCTCGCTGGCGGCCACCGCCGCCGAGATCGCCTCGGGCTGGCTGCCGATCACCAGCACGTCCGCCAGCTCGGCCCCGCGTCCGCCCGGCGGCGCGCTCGCGGCGCTCGGCTGGGATGGCGCCTGGGCCGACGCGCCGGTGCTCACGCAAGCCGCGGCGGCGGCCGCCAGCGTCAACGCCAGCAGCCAGCGGGGCCGACCGCGGCGCTGGGCGGGCGTGCGCCGCCGTCCGGGAGGTCGCCTGGGGTCGCGACCCAGGCCGCGCGGGCGGCGTCCGGCCACCACCCCGCCGCCGCCGGAGGTCGACACGACCGGGAAACGCTGGCCCTGGGGCGACACCCTGGAAGCATAGCAGGCGCCTCCCGGGTTGCCCTGCCCGCCGCGCGTCCCTCAGCGGCTTCTCAGGCGCGCAGTGATAGCATGCGCCCAGGAGGTACCGATGCGTTTCGCCCTGCCGGCCCTGGCCGTCCTCGTCCTGTTCGCTGGCTGTGTGCCGCAGAGCGGGCCGAAGCTTCACGACGTCTACCTCTACGGCGCCGTGAACGCCCGCCTCAGCTACCTGTACGGGTCGCCCGGGACCATCCGCATGGGCGGCAAGGGCGTGACGCTGACGCAGGGCACCAAGGCCGATCCCTTCGCCGTCCAGGACGCGCTCCTGGCCGACGGTCAGCCGTACCTCCGCGCGAGCCTGCCCAAGCCCGGCACCGCACCCGTGACGGTGTCGCGCATCCCGCTCACGACCGACCTCCACGTCGAGGTCACGAAGCCCGTCGAGCAGGTCGTGTACTTCGATGGGGGAGACTACTTCACGCTCATCGACAGCGGCACGCCCGGGACCACGCAACGGGTGGTGCCGCGGCCGCGGCTCAACGGCCTGCGCGGCCTCGGCCAGCTGACCGATCGCGAGGCGGACGCCATCGCGAGCGGCCTGGCACAGTCGGGCAAGCCGTTCGTGGTGGCCGCCCTGCCGGCGTCCTCGCTGCCGACCCACGCCGTCAACGGCACCAGCGAGTACCTTCACACCGGCCTCTACGTGCAGCGGACGCTTCCGACGAGCCGCGCGGCCGCCGGCGGCTCGAGCCAGCAGGTTCCCTGGGAGGTGCTGGCCAAGGGTCAGCACGCGGTCGGCTTCGACAAGCCCGCCTACGTGCTGGTCACCAGCCAGGGCCAGCTGAGCAACCTGTGGTACCAGGCCTACGGCAGCCAGCTCCAGGTTCCGGCCGTGCCCAAGCTCGACTTCTCGCGGGAGACCGTGGTCGCCATCTTCGACGGCAAGAAGGCGACCGGCGGCTACGGCCTGGACGTGCGCGGGGTGAGCGTGGAGAACGGCGAGCTGTATCTGGACCTGGTCAAGACCAGCCCCAGCACCGGTGCCGTCACCACCCAGGCGATCACCAGTCCCTGGGTGATCGTCCACGTGCTGCATGGCGGCTTCCAGGTCGCTTGGATCCGCAATCCTGACGACGGCAGCCTGACCGCGGTGGCCAGGGCCACCCAGTAGCGGGCTCCGCTCGCCTCGCGCGCCGGCCGCCCGCTGCGGCGGGAGCTCAGGTCAGCACGTCGGGGTCGAACAGGCGCCGATACTCCTCGCCGGCGAAGCGGTCGGTCATGCCGGCGATGTAGTCGGTGATGGCCTGCTCGAGCCCCAGCCCCCGCGCCTGGGCCTGCACCTCGAAGGGGAGCATGTCCGGCGTCGCCTGGTAGGCGCGGAAGATGCGCTCGAGGATGGTGTCGGCCTTGTGCGTCATGCGGATCTGGCGGTAGTGGAAGTAGAAGCGATCGAAGAGGAACTGCTTGAGCTCGGCCAGCCTGGCGCCCATGGCGGGCGAGCTGGCGACCAGCTTGCCGGATGCCTGGCGCACGTCGGCCACGCTCTCCACGCCGGCCTCGCGCAGCACCTGGTCGGTGTGCTCGGCGGCATCGGTGATGACGTCGCCCAGCAGCTCGCGCACCAGGTAGTAGCGCTGGCCGCTGTCGAACCGCATGGGGTCGAGCTGCAGCCGCTGCATCAGCTCCCCGATGATGCCCACCTCGCCGATGTCCATGGGGGAGAGGTGCCCGGAGCGCAGGCCGTCATCGAGATCGTGCGCGTTGTAGGCGAGCTCGTCGGCGACGTTGACCACCTGGGCCTCCAGCGAGGGCTGGCTGTCGGGCTCCCAGCCGGCATCGGGAACGTCGTACTCGGTCTCGTGCTTCATGATGCCCTCGAGCGCCTCCCAGGTGAGGTTGAGCCCGGGGAAGTCCGGGTAGCGATGCTCGAGCTCGGTGACGATGCGCAGGCTCTGGCGGTTGTGATCGAAGCCGCCGATGCCGCCGGCGAGACGGTCCAGCGCGCGCTCGCCGGCGTGCCCGAAGGGTGGGTGCCCGAGGTCGTGCGCCAGCGCGATGGTCTCGGTGAGGTCCTCGTTGAGCCCCAGCGCGCGAGCGACGCTCTTGCCGACCTGCACCACCTCCAGGGTGTGGGTGAGGCGGGTGCGGTAGTAGTCTCCCTGGGTGTTGATGAACACCTGCGTCTTGTACTCCAGCCGACGGAAGGCGCTGGTGTGCACCACACGATCGCGGTCCTTCTGGAAGGCGGTGCGGTAGCGGCTCTCGGCCTCCGGGTGAAGCCGTCCGCGCGAGTCGGCCGCGAGGCAGGCGTACGGGGCGAGGGTCCGGCGTTCGCGCTGCTCCAGCGCGGCCCGTTCGAAGAGCATGCTGCGGGTATCGTAGCATTCGCGTGGGAGGCGCATTTCCGGCCGCCGGCAGGGGCCGGGCGGTGGTGGGTCGGCGCCTCCCGCCGGAGGTGAGGCGTGGCCAGATCCGATCCGCTCGATGCCGCCCTGGACGCTGCTCAGGCCATCGCGTTCGAGGCCGGGAGGTTGACGCTCGGCTACTTCCAGGCCGGCGTGCGCCCCGAGCTCAAGCCCGACGACACCCCCGTGACGGTCGCCGACCGGGAGGCCGAGGCCCTGATCCGCGACCGGCTCGCGGCCGCCTTCCCGGGCGACGGGATCGTGGGCGAGGAGTACGGCGGCGAGGCGGGGCGAAGCGGACGACGCTGGCTGGTCGACCCCATCGACGGTACCAAGAGCTTCGTGCGCGGCGTGCCGCTCTACGCGGTGCTGCTGGCGCTGGAGGAACACGACGTCGTCACCGTCGGCGTGGCCTACTTCCCGGCCCTGGGCGAGATGATCTACGCCGCGCGCGGCCGGGGCGCCTACCTGGACGGCCGGCGCGTCTCGGTGGCGGACACGCCCGACCTGGCGCGCGCCTTCGTGTCCTGTACCGACCCCGGCAGCTTCGAGAGGCACGGCCGCGGTGACGCCTGGCGCCGGCTCCAGCAGGCCTGCTACATGCGGGTGGGCTGGGGCGACGCCTACGGGCATGCGCTGGTCGCCAGCGGCCGGCTGGAGCTGATGCTCGATCCCATCATGAACGCCTGGGACTGCGGTCCCTTCGGCGTCATCCTGCCCGAGGCGGGAGGCTACTTCGGCGACTGGTCGGGCAACGAGACGGTGCATGGCGGCGAGGCCGTGAGCACCAGCCGCACGCTGCTGCCGAGGGTGCTCGAGCTGATCGCGGGGTGAGCCGCGGGCGACGCGGCTGCGGCTGCCGCCGGTGCGCCGGCCGGGCCTCGCGCCGGCGGCGCGCGGTCGCCAGAGCCACAGCGTGCAGGGGCCTCGCCGGTAGACTGGACCGGTGAGCAGCACTCGCAGGCGCACCCCGACGGTGTGGGTCGGTTCCGTGCCGGTCGGTGGCGACCACCCGGTGGCGGTGCAGTCGATGACCAACACCGATACCGCGGACGCCGCCGCCACCGCGGCGCAGGTCGCCACGCTGGCGGCCAGCGGCAGTGAGATCGTGCGCGTCACCGTCAACAACGAGGCGGCCGCAGGGGCCGTGCCGGAGATCCGCGCCCGGCTGCGTGACATGGGCGCCGACGTGCCGCTGGTGGGCGACTTCCACTACAACGGTCACAAGCTGCTGCCGGCCTACCCGGAGATGGCGCGCACGCTCGACAAGTACCGCATCAACCCCGGCAACGTGGGCGGCGGCAAGCACCGCGACGAGAACTTCCTGACCATCGTGGGCGCCGCCGTGGAGCACGGCAAGCCCGTGCGCATCGGGGTGAACTGGGGGTCCCTGGACCAGTCGCTGCTGACGCGCCTGATGGACGAGAACGCCGGTCGCGCCGACCCGCTCGACGCCAGCGAGGTGCTGGTGGAGGCGATGCTGCAATCGGCGCTGCTGTCCGCGGAGCTGGCCGAGGAGCACGGCCTGCCGCACGACGCCATCATCCTCAGCGCCAAGGTGTCGGGCGTGCGGTCGCTGTGGGACGTCTACCGCAAGCTGGCCGCCCGCTGCGACTACCCGCTCCACCTCGGCCTCACCGAGGCCGGCATGGGGGTCAAGGGCGCCGTCTCCAGCAGCGCGGCTCTCAGCGCGCTGCTGGCCGAGGGCATCGGCGACACCATCCGCGTGTCGCTCACGCCCGACCCGGGCGCGCCGCGGGAGCGCGAGGTGGAGATCGCCCAGGAGATCCTGCAGGCGCTCGACCTCCGCAGCTTCGCTCCCACCGTCACCGCCTGCCCCGGCTGCGGGCGCACGACCAGCACGCTGTTCCAGGAGATGGCGCGCGACATCCAGAGCTACCTGCGCTCACGCATGCCCGCCTGGCGCGAGCGCTACCCGGGGGTGGAGCGGCTCAAGGTGGCGGTGATGGGCTGCGTGGTGAACGGTCCGGGCGAGTCGAAGCACGCCGACATCGGCATCAGCCTCCCCGGCACCGGCGAGTCCCCGCGGGCGCCCGTCTACCGCGACGGCGAGCTCGTCGGCACGCTGCAAGGCGACAGCATCGTCGAGGACTTCAACCGCATGCTCGACGCCTACGTCGAGGAGCGTTTCGGCCGCGCCTAGAGCAGGCAGCGGCTCGTTCAGGCAGCGGCCTGACTGCCCGCGCCCTAGCCGCCGGCGCCTTCGCCGCCGGCCTCCGCCGGGGCCGCCCAGGTGCTCGAGCCCACCGGCCCCGCCGGCGTCTCCTCCCCGGTCTCCAGGTAGACGGTGTGCGTGGGGAAGGCGAACTCCACACCCAGCGGCCCGAACGCCCGCATCAACGCCAGGTTGATCGCCTGCTGGATGTCCATGTAGAGGGTGTAGTCGGGGTCCAGGACCCAGTAGACCACCTCGAAGTTGAGCGCCGAGGCGCCGAACTCCTTGAAGTGGGCGCGGTCGAAGCGCACCTTCTCCTGACCCTCGATGATCTCGCGCACCATGCCGGGGATGCGCTCCACGGTCTCGGGCGGCGTGCTGTAGAGCACCCCGAAGGCGAACACCACGCGCCGCTCCGCCATGCGCTTGTAGTTGCGGATGCGCGCCTTGATCAGGTCGTTGTTGGGGAAGACCAGCTGCTCGCCTGAGAGGCTTCGCACCCGGGTGGTGCGCAGGCCCACGTGCTCCACCGTGCCCAGGTGGGGGTCGACGATGATGAAGTCACCGATCTCGAACGGCTTGTCGAAGACGATCGATAGCGAGGCGAACAGGTCGCCGAGGATGTTCTGCAGGGCCAGCGCCACCGCCAGCGAGCTGATGCCCAGGCCCGCGAGAAGCGTGTTCACGTGGATCCCCAGGTTCTCCATGACCAGCAGGAACACCAGCGTGAACAGCACCAACCGGCCCACGAAGCCGATGGCGGCGAGCCCGGTGCGCCGCCCCGAGCCCAGCGACTCGTCGCTGCGGTAGCGCTCCAGCACCGCCCTCAGTGCATGGTTGGCCCACAGCGCCAGCTGGAGCAGCAGCACCAGCACGAAGCCGCGTGCCAGGAGCTCGTGCGTGCGGCCCTCGAAGGCCAGCGCCAGCGACCCGCAGTAGATGGCGGCCGCCACGAACGTGAACGTGTGCGTCTTGCCGAGCGTCTCCACCAGCACGTCGTCGAAGGCGATGCGGGTGCGCTCGGCGATGGCCGTGAGACGGCTGCGCACGATGCCGCGGATGATGCGCAGCGCGAAGTAGACGCCGAGGGCCACGAGCAGCGCCACGCCCCAGCGCAGCAGCTCGTTGCCCAGGATGTGGGTATGGAGCACCGTCGCGACGTTCATGACTGCGGCCAGTCTACCCGCCGTGGCCCGGCACGCGCGCGGGAGCCGCGTGCCGCACGCGCGATCTCGCGGGCGCTATGGTGGTCGCATGAAGATCTATACCCGAAGCGGCGATGCCGGCGAGACGGGGCTCTTCGGCGGCGGCCGGGTGGGCAAGGACGACCTCCGGGTCCGCGCCTACGGCGCGGTGGACGAGGCCAACGCGGCGCTTGGCGTGGCCCGGGCGGCGCTTGCGGGCTCGCCGGCGAAGGCGGCCGAGCTGGATGGCGCGGTGGCCGGTGTGCAGAGCGCGCTGTTCGACCTGGGAGCGGATCTGGCGACGCCGCTGGAGGCGAAGGCGAGGCAGGCCGTCCGGGGGATCGCCGAGAGCGACGTGGCCGGGCTCGAGACGCTGATCGACGCGCTGGACGAGGAGCTCGAGCCGCTCACCGGCTTCGTGCTACCGGGCGGCAGCCCGGCCGCCGCGGCCCTCCATGTGGCGAGGGCGGTGGCGCGTCGCGCCGAGCGCGACACGGTGGCGCTGGCGCGCGCGAGCGCGGTGAACCCGCACGCTCTGGCCTACCTCAACCGGCTGTCCGACCTGCTGTTCATGCTGGCTCGCGCGGTCAACGCACGCTCGGGCGTGGCGGACGTGCCCTGGGTGTCGCGGCGCTAGCGTCGGCAGCGAGCTCGGCGGCGCCGCTCAGGCCGCGAGCGTCCAGCGCCGCCAGCACCGCGTCGGCGGCTTCCCGCAGCAGCGCCGGACCGCGATAGACGAAGGCCGTGTAGATCTGCACCAGCGACGCCCCGGCGGTGAGCCGCTCCACCACGTCGGCGCCGCTCCACACGCCCCCCACCGACACCAGCGGCAGCGACGTGTGGCTGCGCAGCAGCCGCAGCACCTCGAGCGCGCGGGCCGCCAGCGGCCTCCCGGAGAGACCGCCCGCCTCGGCGGCGAGGGGTGAGCGCAGGCCGCCTCGTGCGGTGGTGGTGTTGGTGGCGATCAACCCCGCCAGACCGTGGCTCTCGGCCACCGCGGCGGCGTCCAGCAGGGCGGCGTTCTCGAGGTCGGGAGCGATCTTGAGCAGGACCGGCCTGCTGCCAAGCTCGCTGCGCAGCCGCGCGACCAGCCCTAGCAGCGCTTCCAGCGGGCCGTGCTCCTGCAGGCTCCGCAGGCCGGGGGTGTTGGGCGAGGACACGTTGATCGCCAGATAGTCGGCCACGGGCCAGACCTCGCGAAGCGCGCGCTGGTAGTCGTCCGCCGCCGCACCGAGTGGCGCGGCGCGCGACTTGCCGACGTTGACGCCCAGCGGAACGTCCACGCCGCCGGCCCGGCGCAACCATGCCAGGCGCCTGGCCAGGGCCGCGGCGCCGGCGTTGTTGAAGCCCATGCGATTGATCAGGGCCCCGTCCTCCACCAGGCGGAACAGGCGCGGGCGGGGGTTGCCGGGTTGCGGGAGGGCGGTCACCGTGCCCAGCTCCAGATGCCCGAACCCGAGCGCGGCCAGCCCGTGGACGGCCACCCCGTCCTTGTCGAGGCCGGCGGCCAGGCCCACGGGCGTGCGGAAGCGCAGCCCGAACAGGGGGACCTGCAGGCGCGGGTCGTAAGGGCCCTGCGCGCTGGCGAGCAGGCGCCTCAGCAGCAGGCTGCGACCCGCGGTCGCCAACCCGCCCATCACCAGTGCGTGGGCCCGCTCCGGCTCGAGCCGGAAGAGCAGGCGGCGCACGGCGGGATACACCCCTAGAGTCTACGGCGCGGGGCCGGCGCGGGCGGGGCGCGCCCGCCGCAGCGCTCAGCTGCCGGGCGGATGCGTCGGGCGAACCTCCACCTTGCTCGGCAGGGTGCGCTCGGGGGTCCGCAGCAGGTAGAGGACCAACTCCCCGATGTCCTCGGCCTGGATCTTCCAGCTGTCGGCGGGCCCGGGGGCGTCGCCGCTGAAGTGCGTGGCCACCGACCCCGGCATGATGGTCGAGACCTTGACGCCGTGCTTGCGCAGGTCCAGCATGATGGCCTGGCTGAAGCCGGCGAGGCCGAACTTGGTGGCGTTGTAGGCCGCGCCGCCGGCGAAGAAGTTGGTGCCGGCCAGGCTGCCGACGGTGATGATGGCGCCACGGCTGCGCTTCAGCGCCTCGACTGACGCCCTGACGGTGTAGAACACCCCGCTGAGGTTGGTGTCGACGGTGCGCTGCCAGTCCTCGATGCTCATCTCGTCGATGCTGGCGAACACGCCGACGCCGGCGTTGGCGACCACCGCGTCGAGGCTGCCGTAGGCGCTCAGCGCGCGCTGCACGGCGCTCTCCATGGCCGCCGGATCGCGCACGTCGGCTGCCACGCCTTGGGCGCGGCCCGGCCCGCTCGCTGCGATCTCGCCGGCGGCCGCGGTGACGGCTTGCTCGTCCCTGGCGGTGAGGGTGACGTTCATCCCGGCCCGGGCCAGCGCGTCGGCCACGGCGCGGCCGATGCCCCGACTGGCGCCGGTGACGAGGGCGGACTTCCCGGTGAGGTCCATGGCGCGAGGGTAGCACGGTCCCCGTCCCCGGCCGGGCGCCGCCGACGACGTGCAGGAGCGCGGCGTTGGCGCCTACGCCTGGTAGACTTCGTTGCGCATGCGACGGCTCACGCTGATCCGGCACGCCCTCACCGAGTGGAACGTCGACGGCCGCTTCCAGGGGCAGACGGACGTGCCGCTGGCGGAGGAGGGGCGCAGGCAGGCCGGCCTGCTGGCGGGCTACGTCCGCGGGCTGGAGCGCGATGCCGTGGTCTACGCCAGCCCGCTCGCGCGCGCGAGAGAGACCGCCGAGGTCGCCTTCCCGGGGAGGGAGATCCGCTTCGACGCGCGCCTCGCCGAGCTCGACTTCGGCGAGTTCGAGGGCGCCACCCAGCTCGACAACGAGCGCCATCCGCAGTGGCCGTGGTGGTCCGAGGATCCGTTCGCGCGGCGGGCGCCGGGGGGCGAGTCCTACAGCGACCTGAGAGACCGTGCCGTGGCGTGGATGGACGAGCTCGGAGCCGAGGACCACGTGGTGGCGGTGAGCCACTCCGGCACCATCCAGATGCTTCTGGCGCACGTCCTGGGGGTGGAGAGGCCGCGCTGGCGCAAGCGCATCTACCTGCGTCACACCGGCGTGAGCCGGGTGCTGTTCAACGGCGAGGAGGCGGTGGTCGAGCGGGTCAACGACACCCGCCACCTGGCGGGCGAGGGCGCCGACCCCTTCCTCGACTGAGCCGCCCTCGGAGCGCGCCGGCGGCGATGGTAGACTCGCGCCGTGGCCGAGTCGACCACGTTCACCGTCGAGCAGCAGCATTTCCGGGGCACCTTGGGCGAGCTGGCGCACGCGCTACGAAGCGGCGATCTGGCTCCTGCCCGGCTCGACCTGTACCGTCTCGTCCACGACTACCTCGACTACTTCGAGGCGCTCGCCAGCAGCGACCTGGAGGTCGCAAGCGAGGCGCTGCCGCAGGTGGCGCAGGTGCTGGAGCTGAAGGTGCGTCTGCTGCTGCCGCGCCCGGCGCGCCAGCAGGTCGCCGCCGAGGAGGAGGCGCTGGAGGAGACGCTCTCGACGCTGGCGTTGCTCGAGGAGCTCGAGGAGGCGGTGCGCTTCCTGCGCTCGCGCCGCGACGAGCGGCGGCTGGTGCTGCCGGCGCGCACCCCCAGGCCCGGCTACCCGCGCCCGGAGCGGCCGCTGCGAGCCTCACCCGGGGACCTGGCGCGCATGGCAGCGCGCTACCGCGCCGGCAGCTACTTCGAGGTGGCGCTCGAGCGGCTCACGCTGGCCGGTGCCATGCGGCGCCTGATGTCGGGGCTGAAGCGGCTGCGCCGAGGGCAGCTGTTCGAGCTCACCGAGGCCGCCGACTGGGCGAGCCGCACCGTGAGCTTCGCCGCCCTCATGGAGCTGGTGCGCCAGGGGCGGGCCCGAGCCCGCCAGGAGGCACCGTTCGCGCCCATCTCGGTGGAACGGGGCCCGCGAGCCGACGCGCCCCCGGACGGCTCCGACGAGGAGCGCCACCGCGCTCCCGACACGGTCGCAGAGCCATCGGCCGAGGTGGTTACCGACGCGGCCTACGCAGGGGCCGACTGACGCTCTGGATCGAGCGTGGACGCGTCGCGCCTCAGAGCGCTCGTGCCGCGATCTGATCCTTCCGCCGCAGCTGGGGGTCGAGCACCCGCTTGCGCAGCCGAACCGCCTTGGGCGTGACCTCGAGCAGCTCGTCGTCGGCGATGTACTCCAGCGCCTCTTCCAGGCTGAGCCGCCGCGGCGGCGTGAGCAGCAGGTTGTCGTCGCTTCCCGCCGCCCGCACGTTGGTGAGCTTCTTGTTCTTGCAGACGTTGACGTTCAGGTCGCCGGGCTTGCTTCGGGCGCCCAGGATCATGCCGACGTACACCTCGGTGCCCGGCGTGATGAAGAACTCGCCGCGGTCGGCGAGCTTGAACAGGCTGTAGGCGAAGGTCTCGCCGGCCTCCATCGCCACCAGCGAGCCCTGGGCGCGCACCTCCGCCTCACCGGCGAAGGGCTCGTAGCCGTCGAAGACGTGGCTCAGCACGCCCTCACCCTGCGTGAGCGAGAGGAAGGCGGTGCGGAAGCCGAAGAGCAGCCGGCTGGGGACCCTGAACTCCAGGCGGGCGCGCGTCTCGCCCGGCTCCATCTGCACGAGCGTGCCGCGCCGGGCGCCCAGCGCCTCCATCACGCTTCCCATCGCCTGGGTGGGAACGTCCACCACCACGCGCTCCACGGGCTCGCGTAGGCCGCCCGCGTCGCGCTTGAGGATCACCTCGGGCCGCGACACCGAGAACTCGTAGCCCTCGCGCCGCATCGTCTCGATGAGGATGCTCAGGTGAAGCTCGCCGCGACCCGACACCCGGTAACGCTCGCTCCCCAGGGGCTCGACGCGCAGCGCCACGTTGGTCAGCAGCTCCCGCTCGAGCCGCTCGGCCAGGTGGCGGCTGGTGACGTAGCGGCCCTCGCGGCCGGCGAAGGGGCTGGTGTTCGGGCTGAAGCTGACGCTCACCGTCGGCTCGTCGACGCGCACCGCCGGCAAGGCTTCCACCGCCTCAGGCTGGCAGAGCGTCTCGCCGATCACGGCGCCCTCGACGCCGGACAGTGCCACGATGTCGCCGGTATCGCCCACCTCGCACTCGCTGCGGCCGAGGCCGAGGTGCGTGAACACCTTCGTGACCCGCACCGGCTTGGCGCCGCCGTCGACGTCCGCACGGACGATGGCGTCGCCGGCGCGAACCCGTCCTTGGAGCACGCGACCGATGGCCAGCCGGCCGAGGTAGTCGGAGTAGTCCAGGTTGGCCACCTGCATGCGGAAGGGGGCATCCGGATCGCCGCTCGCGGCGGCCACCTTGTCGTGGATGGTCTCGAACAGGGCGCGCAGGTCCGAGGCTGGCGCCTCACCCTCGCGCCATGCCCGGCCCTCGCGCGCCACGGCGTGGAGGATCGGGAAGTCGAGCTGGCTGTCGGTCGCCCCCAGCTCGACCATCAGGTCGAAGGTCAGGGTGGCGACCTCGTCGGGGCGGGCGTCCTTGCGGTCCACCTTGTTGATCACGAGGATCGGCTCGAGCCCGCGCGCCAGGGCCTTGCGAAGGACGAAGCGGGTCTGCGGCATCGGCCCCTCGGCGGCGTCCACCAGCAGCAGCGCGCCGTCCACCATGGTGAGCGCGCGCTCCACCTCCCCGCCGAAGTCGGCGTGGCCCGGCGTGTCGACGATGTTGATCTTGTCGTCGTGCCAGGTGACGGCGGTGTTCTTGGCGAGGATGGTGATGCCGCGCTCGCGCTCGAGCGCACCCGAGTCCATCACGCGCTCCACGACGTCCTGGTTGGCGCGGAACACGTTGGACTGACGCAGCATGCCGTCCACCAGCGTGGTCTTGCCGTGGTCGACGTGCGCGATGATGGCGATGTTGCGGTAGGGCATCCGTTCTCCGGGGGCGGCGCCCTTGGCGGGCGACCGTCGGTCGGCCGCGTGGCGGCCAACTCGCCAGTATAGCGGACCGGGCGCACCGCGCGAGGCGCCTGGGGCAACGCGCCGGACGGGGCGCGCCTGCCCTGGCCCGGCGGCGCACGCCCCGTGGCGCATGGTTGCCTCCGCGGCGCGCCGTGCGTCCTGGCGTGCGTCGTGGTTGACAGGGATCGCTGCCGGTCTCTGATAGGTTCATGTGCAGTGCATGAGGCGCGCGCTCGCGGCAAGGGGCGCCGCCCCAGGAGGAGACCGTTGCAGAGCCGACCGTTGCTCATGTACACCACGCGCTGGTGCGGGGACTGCCAGCGCGCCAAGAGCTTCCTGCACAAGTTCGCCATCCCCTTCGTCGAGGTCGACATCGAGCAGGACCCTGAGGCCGCCGCCTACGTGCAACGCGTCAACGGCGGGCGCCGCAGCGTCCCTACGCTGGTCGTGGGCGACACCGCCACCAGTCTCTCCAACTTCACGCGCGAGAAGTTCGACGCCTTCGTCGCCCGCCACGAGCTGCTGGTGGACTGACGGACGACGGCCCGACACGCGCCCGCCCACACGGCGCGCCGCCGGACCTCGCCGAGCCGGCAGGCCGTGGTAGCCTTCAGGCGATGGCGTCCGCCAGGCGTACCCCCGAGCACGAGACGGTCGACGTTCAGGCGATGTTCTCGACCATCGCCCCGCGCTACGACGCGCTCAACCGCCTGCTCAGCTTCGGCGTCGATCGTCGCTGGCGACGTCAGGCCGCGCGCGCAGCGCTACACGGGGGAGCGCGCCGGGTGTTGGACGTGGCGACAGGCACCGGGGACCTCGCCTTCACGCTCGCCGAGCTGTCCCCCGGGGCCGAGGTCGTGGGAGTGGACTTCGCCGAGCCGATGCTCGAGCGCGCTCGAGCCAAGGCGGCCGGCCGGCGCGGCCGCCCGCGTTTCCAAGCCGGCGACGGCACCGCCCTGGGCTTCGCGGACGGCAGCTTCGACGCAGTCACCATCGGCTACGGCCTGCGCAACTTCGCTGACATCGATGCCGGATTGCGCGAGTTCCAGCGCGTCTTGCGGCCGGGCGGGCGGCTGGTCGTGCTGGAGTTCCCGCCGCCGCCCGGCGGCGCCTTCGGGGTGCTCTACCGCCTCTACTTCCGGCGTCTGCTACCCGCGGTGGGCGGGCTGGTCTCGGGGCGTGCCGGCGCCTACCGGTACCTGCCCGCGTCGGTCATCGCGTTCCCGCCGCCCGGCGTGCTGGCCGAGCGCATGCGCAGCGCCGGCTTCGAGCAGGTACGCTACACGCTGCAGACCTTCGGCATCTCGGCCATCCACGTAGGAGAGAAGCCAGCATGAACCTGTCCGATGCGCCGCTCAGCGGCTTCGAGCTGAACACCGACGCCTCCCTGGTGGATCCCGACTGGGAGGACTTCGCCGAGTCGCACGACCGCCGCTTCGGGCTGGCCATCTCGCACTTCAAGAGCCTGGTCAAGGGCCGGACCTACGACAATCAGGTGATGCGGCTGCGCGTGGGGCGCGAGGGCTTCTACACCCAGGCGCGCAACTTCCCCGCCGCGTTCTTCGGGGATACCCGCTCGCCGGAGGTGAGGACCGTCCCGGAGGCCGAAGCGCGTGCGGCCGTGTGGGAGGCGGTGGCGCACTACCGCGCTCGCGAGGCGCAGTCGCTGACCGCCGTCTACTCGGGCGACGACCCACCCGACGTGTTCTTCGGCTACCGCCTCACCAGCGACCGACGCTACGAGCTCGGACACGTCCGGTCCACGCTTCCCCTCCACCTGCGCGTGCTGGTCGACGCGCCCGACGTGAGCCCGCTCATCGGCGCGCCCGCCGGGGTGCTCATCTACCAGCGCACGCGCCGCGGAGAGCACGTGCTGGTGCGGGCCGTTGGCCGCCGGCAGCCGCTGCTGTCGGGGATGAAGCTCATCGACTGAGGGCGCGCTTGGCCAGCTATCCCACGCGCGGGCATGTATACGACGTGGTCGTGGTCGGTGCCGGCGTCGCCGGCAGCGAGGCCGCGTACGCCTGCGCCCGCGGCGGCCTCGACACGCTGCTGGTCACGACCAGCCTCGACACCGTCTACAACACCGTTGGCGACCGCGTCGGCCTGCACCCCCCCGAGGGGACGCTGATGCATGAGCTGTGGCGCGCCAACGCCGACGCCGACGGCACGGTGTCGAACTGGCAGCTGCACCGGGCCGCCAAGTACACCCTCGAGCGGCAGGAGGGGCTCCACCTGCTTCAGTCGAACGTCACCGGCCTGTTGCTGGACGAGCGGGGGCGCGTGGACGGAGTCGACACCTGGGAGGGGGTACCGCGCCGGGGCGGCCGCGTGGCGCTGTGCGTGGGCAGCTTCCTCCGCGCCCGGCTGACCGTCGGCGAGCTCGAGGAGGCCGCCGGGCGGCTGAGCGAGATGGCCTACGACGAGCTCTACCTCGATCTCGAGGCGCGCCTGGTGCCCCTTAAGGAGGTGAGCCTGACGGCCGATCCCGCCAACGGGGTGCTGGCATACGAAGTCCGCTGCCGCGTGATCGAGCCCTCCGGGCTTGCCGGTGACGGCTTCGGGGTGCCTGGCCTGCCCGGCCTGTTCGCGGCGGGCCTGTGCGCCCGCGGCTATCTGCCCTTCGAGGAGGCGGCCCTGGATGGTGTGCGGCTGGCGCGAGCGCTTCTCGGCGTTCGCGGGGGACGGCGTGCGTGAGCGGAAGCGGCGCCGGCCGCCACCCGTCAGGCCCGCTCGGTGTCGTCGACGGGCCGGGTGTAGCTCTCGATCTTGTGGAGCTGCTCGGGACGGGCCCAGGTGACCCTGGTGCCGGTGGGGGTGGACGCTACCAGGCGGAAGCGGTACGGCGGCTCTGCGCTCGCCGTGGTGATCACGTAGCGTTGGCCCTGGTAGAGGACCTCTTCACCGGCCGAGAAGCTGGGCATGCCGTCAGCTTACCCGGGAACGCTGCCGCCGGATGGGGACGGCGAGCGAGGGCGGACACCGCTGCGAGCTGCCGCGAGGCGGCCGGGCCACAGCGGGTCGACGGACGAAGGGGCGCAGCCGTCAGGCCCCCGGGGTCAGGAACAGCGGCGCGCGCGGGGCGGGGAACAGGCCCTGCTGCGCCGCGCGGCCCAGCAGCAGCTCGGCGGCGCGTTCTCCCTCCTCTCCGACGTCCATGGAGTAGCGGTTGACGTAGAGGTCGATGTGGCGCTGACGGACGCTGGGGTCCATCTCGGCGGCGTGCTCCGCGACGTAGCCGCGGGTAGCGCCGGGGTCCTGCCAGGCGATGGCGAGGCTGTTGCGGAGCATGCCCTGAAGGCGGTGGAGCGTCGGCTCGCGGAGGTCGCGGCGTGCGACGATGCCGCCGAGCGGCACCAGGCTGCCGGTGGTGCGCTCCCACCACTCGCCCAGGTCGAGGAAGCACGTCAGGCCGTGGTCGGGATAGGTGAAGCGGCTCTCGTGGATGATGAGGCCGGCGTCCACCTCCCCGGCGGCAACCGCCGGCATGATGCGGTCGTAGCGCATCTCCACCAGCTCCGTCGCCGGGTGCGACAGGCGCAGCAGCAGGTTGGCCGTGGTGCGGCCGCCAGGGATCGCGATGCGCCGGCCGGCGAGGTCGGCGAGCGGCTCGCGCGTGACGATCAGCGGCCCCACCCCGCGTCCCAGTGCGCCGCCGGAGCGCAGCATCACGTAGCGATCGGCCAGGTAGCCGTAGGCGTGATAGCTCACCTTGGCGACGTCGAGCTCGCCGGCGTCCGCGGCGCGGTTGAGCGTCTCGACGTCCTCGAGCCGTATGTCGAAGTCCAGCTCCGGCCGCTCGCCGTCCTTCGCCATGCCGTGCGCGAGGGCGTAGAAGATGAAGGCGTCGTTGGGGCAGGGCGAGTAGCCCAGACGCAGGCGGATGCTCGAGGCGCTCATGCGGGTGCCGGGGTCGGGCCGGCGGCGCCGGCCTGGCCCGGGGTGGCCGGAGCGGCGTGCGCGGAGGCACCGCGGCGGGTGCTCGGGGGGTGACCGGGTCGCAGCATGACCCAAGGGTAGCGCCGCCGGCACCTGGGCGGTGCCGCGTGGCGCGCGGTCCGCCTGGAGTTGCGGTGGGGCGAGCGAGCGCCGCCGCGCGACCGCCCCCGCTCGCTGCACCGCGGCCGGTCCGGCCCGGCCGTCCCCTCAGGCGGGCCCGGTCGACCGCTCCAGGACGTGACACGCGCGCGTTGAAGGGCACTGGGGCATCTGCTAGACTGAGCCGCTGTGCCCGCTGCCCGGCAAGGCCGGCGGCAGGGCGGACCCTTTGGAGGTGAAGTCCATAGCGAGAGAGTTGAAGGTGAACGAACAGATCCGCGTGCGGCAGGTGCGGCTGATCACGGAGTCCGGGGAGCAGATCGGCATCATCGATACCCGGGACGCCATGCAGCGCGCCCGCGACGCGGACATGGATCTCGTGCTCGTCGGCGAGAGTGCCGAGCCCCCGGTCGCCAGGCTGATGGATTACGGACGCTACCGGTTCGAGATGCAGCAGCAGGCCAAGGAGGCGCGCAAGCGCTCCCGCCAGCAGGAGATGAAGTCGATCAAGTTCCGCGTCAAGATCGACGATCACGACTACGAGACCAAGGTCAACCACATCCGCCGCTTCCTCACCGGCGGGCACAAGGTCAAGGTGACGATCATGTTCCGAGGCCGCGAGCGCACCCACCCCGAGCTGGGGCAGGAGATCCTGAACCGGGTGGCGACCGACCTCACCGCGCTGGCCGTGGTAGACTCCGCGCCGGTCATCGCGGGCATGGACATGAACATGGTCCTTCGCCCCACCGAAGCCTCGTAGGCCTGTTCACACCCTTCGGCTCGGTCCGCACGGACGGGGCACCAGAGGCAACGAGGAACGCCGCCCCGGGCGGCAAGGAGACGAGAGCATGCCGAAACTCAAGACCCACAAGGGCACCAGAGCCCGTGTCAAAGTCACTGGGCGAGGTAAGGTCAAGGCGATGCGCTCCGGCAAGCGACACCTGAACTTCAAGAAGTCGGGAGATCGCATCCGGAAGGGCCGCACCGACCTGCTACTCGCCAAGCCCGAGGCGGAGCGCATCAAGTCGCTCCTGCCGTACGAGTAGGAGGGCGTGAATGCCGCGCGCCAAGACCGGCGTGGTTCGCCGCCGCAGGCACAAGAAGATCCTCAAGCGTGCCAAGGGGTACTGGGGGCTGCGCTCCAAGAGCGTCAGGATCGCCCAGCAGACGCTGCTCAACGCCGCCGACTACGCCTATCGCGACCGCCGGGACAAGAAGGCCGTGTTCCGCCGGCTGTGGATCACCCGCATCAACGCCGCCGCCAGGGCCGAGGGCATGAGCTACTCGAGCTTCGTGAGCGGCCTCCGGCGCGCCGGCGTGGAGGTCGACCGCAAGGTGCTGGCCGATCTTGCGGTGCGCGAGCCGGAGGCGTTCAAGGGACTGGTGGCGAAGGCTCGCGAGGCCCCTGTGCCCGAGGCGGCCTCCTAGCCCCGAGCGGCCGGCTCGGCCCGAGCCGGGCGTCATGCGTCCGGGCCGGTCGGGTGCGGCCGGCGGGCGCCAGCGGCGTCGTCGCACGCCCGCCAGGGCTCGCCCGGGCGGGCGCTCCTCGCTGTCGGCCCGCGATACAATGCCTGGGTGGCGCCTTCCGTGACCCTCCGCGAGCGCAAGAAGGCGGACCGTCGCCAGCGCATCTTCGACGCCGCCATGCGCTTGTTCGACGAGAAGGGGTTCCAGGAGGCCACCTTCGATGCCATCGCGCGGGCCTCGGGCGTGTCGCGAGGCACCGTGTTCAACTACTTCCCGTACAAGGAAGCGCTGCTCATCGAGTTCTTCGGGCGGCACCTGGAGGAGCTGGGGCGAGCCGTGGCGCGCCGGCGGGTGGCCGAGGGCCTCGACCCGCTGGCGGAGCTGTACCTGCTGTTCGATGAGCTGGCGCGCTTCGTGGAGGGCAGCCGGCATCTGGTGTTGCCGCTCAGCTACGAGCTCCTGAACCCCGACCCGGCGCGCTCCCGCGCGGCCTACCTGGCCTTGCCGCTCGGTGACCTGTTGCAGGATGCGCTGGCGCGGGCACGGGCCTCGGGCCTGGTGCGCGAGGACTTCTCCCGGGAGCGCCTGGCGCGCACCCTGGCCAACGCCTACTTCATCACCACGTTGCAGTGGGCGGCCTATCGCCAGGACCGCTCCATCCGGGACGAGCTGCGCAAGACGCTGACGATCACATTGGAGGGGATCGCGCAGGCGGCCTGAAGACGGCGGCGGGGACGGCGCCGCCGCGAGTATGATGCCGCCATGCGAGTCTTCCCGACCTTGGAGGCCGGCCTCGAGGCGTTCGCCGCGCGCTCCGCCGCTGCACTCGATCCCGAGGCCCAGGCCACCGTTCGACCGATCCTGGAGGCCGTCGAGCGAGGCGGCGATCGTGCGGTTCTGGACGCCAGCGAGCGCCTCGACGGGGTCCGGCCCGCCACGCTCGCCGTGACACAGGCCGACATCGACGGGGCCGAGGCGGAGCTCGGACCCGGCCTGGCCGACGGCATCCGCCTGGCCGTGGAGAGGGTGCGCCACTACTACGCGCGCCAGCCGGCGGGCGGGTTCCTGGCGCAGGAGCGCGGGGCCCTCCTGGGACAGCTGGTGAGGCCCCTGCAGCGGGTGGGATGCTACGTGCCCGGCGGCACCCATCCGCTCTTCAGCAGCCTGGTGATGACCGCCGTGCCGGCGCAGGTCGCCGGCGTGCCGGAGATCGCGGTGGCGACGCCGCCGCAGCCCGACGGCAGCGTGGCGCCGGAGATCCGCTTCGCCGCCTCCCTGCTCGGCATCGCCGAGGTCTACCGCATGGGCGGGGCGCAGGCGGTGGCGGCGCTGGCGTACGGCACCGAAAGCGTGCCGCGAGTCGACAAGGTCGTGGGACCGGGCAACCGCTACGTCGTGGCTGCCAAGCGCGAGGTCTTCGGCCGGGTGGGCGTGGAGGCGCTCCCCGGCCCCACCGAGACGCTCATCCTGGCCGACGACGGCGCCGACGTCCGCCATGTGGTCGCCGACCTGCTGGCCCAGGCGGAGCACCTCGGCGCGCAGCCCGTGCTGGTGACGCCCAGCCAGCGCCTCGCGGCCGAGGTGCAGGCGGCGCTCCCCGGCGCCATCGACAGCCTGCCCACCGCCGCCGCCGCGCGCGAGTCGGTGGAGGAGCGCGGCATGCTGGTCCTGGTGCGCGACCTCCACGAGGGCGTGGCCGCCGCCAACGCCTACGCGCCGGAGCACCTGTGCCTGTTGGTGGAGGATCCGTGGGCCTGGGTGAGCGAGGTCCGCAACGCCGGCGGGCTGTTCATAGGCGAGAACAGCATGGAGGCGCTGGGAGACTACCTGGCGGGCCCCAGCCACGTGATGCCCACCTCGGGCACCGCTCGCTTCAGCAGCTTCCTCAACGTGCGCGACTTCCAGAAGGTCATCCCGCTGGTCAGCTTCAGCGCCGCGGTCGTGGCCGAGATCGGACCCGCAGCGGCGCGCCTGGCCCGCGCGGAGGGGCTGGAGGCCCACGCGCGCGCCATCCAGGCGCGCCTCACGAGCGACTAGCTGCAGGCACCCGCACGGCCGCCCGGACCCGCGCGGCCTGATCAGCCGGCAGCGAGGAATGGATTGGTGCGACGCTCCAGGCCGATGGTGGTCTCGGCGCCGTGGCCGGGTAGGACCCGGGTCTCGTCGGGCAGCGCCAGCAGCGAGGTGCGGATGGAGCGCAGCAGCTGGTCGCCGTCGCCGAACGGTCTGTCGCTGCGACCGATGGAGCCGCGGAAGAGCGCGTCTCCCGTCAAGACCAGCTTCGCGGCCGGCAGGTGGAAGGCGATGTGCCCCGGGGTGTGCCCCGGCGTGAGCAGGCAGCGTGCCTCGAGCCCGGCCAGCGTCAGGACCTGGCCGTCCCTCAGATCGCGGGTGGCAGCGGGGGGAGGATCGATGGGCACGCCCCAGGCGGCGGCCCGCTCGGCGGCGCTGCGCAGCAGGGGCAGGTCCGCGGGATGGAGGTATACGGGCACCGTCCGCGCGGCCAGCACGCCCGCGAGGCCGCCGACGTGGTCGAAGTCCGCGTGCGTCAGCCAGACGGCCTGCAGCTCCGCGCCGCTGGCCCGGAGCGCGTCCAACAGCCGCTGTGGCTCCGATCCGGGATCCACCAGCACGGCCTCGCCACCGTTGGCGAGCAGATAGGCGTTGGCCTGCAGCGCGCCCACCGCGAAGCGCCGTATCTCCACCGCTCAGGCCTCCCGGTCACGGCGGCGCAGCAGCGCGCGCAGGATGTCGCGGTACATGCCGGCGCGCATCCCGATGCCCGCCAGCACGCCTCGCTTCTCTTCCTTCATCACCTGGGACACGCCCTCGAGGGGGACGTCCAGGCGCCGCCAGCCGCGGCGACGGGCGTGCTCGCCGATGGCGACCTCGATGCCGTAGCGGCTCGCGCGTAGCCCGGGGACACCCAGCAGGTCGACCCGGCGCAGCGCCCGCTGCCCGTTGAGCTGCGGCGTCAAGCGCTGCGCGGCGGTCGTGCGCCAGCGGCCGCCGCGGAACACGCCTCGTGTCATGTCGGCGTCGCCGCAGCATACGGGCTCCGCCAGGGCGCGCACCTGCCGGGGCGTGAGCCCCACCAGGTCGGCGTCGAGCAGCACCAGCACGTCGACCTCGAGGGCCGACGCCGCAGCCATCACCGCCCCACCCTTGCCGACGTTGCGCGGCAACCTCACCACCCGCGCGCCGGCAGCCTCCGCGGCCGCGGCCGTGCCGTCGGTGGAGCCGTCGTCCACCACCACGACCGGGCCGACCTCGCTGCGCACGGCGCAGCGCACCACCGGCCCGATGGTGTCCGCCTCGTTGAAGGCCGGCACCACCACCGCGCAGCTGGCCGCCGCGCGCGCGGCGGGGCGCGACCTAGCCGTGGAAGAGGCGGCTGACGTCATTGAAGGTGATGAGGATGATCAAGGCGAACACGGCCAGGAGCCCGATGAAGTGGACCTGCTCCTCCTGGCCGGGCTTGAACGGCCGGCCGCGGAGCGCCACCACCGCCGCCAGCAGGATGCGCCCGCCGTCGAGGCCGGGGATCGGGAGCACGTTGAACACCGCGAAGGAGAAGTTGATGACGGCGGCGAGGAACAGCACCGATGCCAGGCCCACATGGGTGGCCTGGTTGACGTAGCTGACGATGCCGACCGGACCCGCGACGTCGTTGGTGTGGCGGCCGGCGAGGATGGTGGCGAACCCCACGACGAAGCCGCGGACCATCTCCGGGACCGCCCGCACGCCGAACCACGCCGACTCCGCCAGGGCCTGCGGCAGCGGCACCCCCTGGTACACCGGCGACACGCTGATGCCGAGCAGCGGGGCGCCGTCCTGCGAGCGCGCCACGTCGTTCTTCGGCGGCCACGGGGTGGTGACGGTACGTCGCGCTCCGCTCGCGTCGGCCAGCGTGATGGAGAGCCGGCTGGCGCTCTTGATGGTGGCCACGACCTGCTGCGGCGCGGGGTCCTTCACGCCGTTGACGGCCACGATGCGGTCGCCCTTGGCGAGCCCGAGCCTGTCCGCCGGCGAGCCCGCCATCACGCTGAGCACCTCGCTGCCGTTCCCCGTAGCGCCGGAGGTATAGCTGCGGAAGGCGGGCTGCAGCACCACCGCCGAGGTCACCAGGGCCACGCCCAGCACGAAGTTCGCGATGATGCCACCGACGAGCACCCAGAGCTTGGGCCCGAACGGCTTCTTCGCCATGCCCTCGTCGGGGTGCTGCAGGTTGCCGTTCTCGTCGATCTTGGGCGCCATGCCCGGGAGGTCCACGTAGCCGCCGATGGGGAAGAGGCAGATGCGCCACTCGGTCCCGCGCCAGCGGGCGCGCAGCAACACTGGCCCCATCCCGATACTGAACGCACGCGGCTGCACGCCGACGCTTCGCGCGTTGACGAAGTGCGCCCCTTCGTGCACCAGCACGGCGACGAAGAGGATGAGGATGAGGGTGATGGCCGTCAGCATGGGAGGCTCCGGGCCGTGGACGGCCCCATCCAGTATGGCAGAGCCGGGGCCGCGCGGCGGTGGGCTGCTCTACCGTCGCAGCACCGTTCCCGGGCGCTCGCTAGCCAGGCTGCGGTCCGTGGCCGCCTCCGCGGCCGCTCCCGTCTCCACCCGCGCTGCCGCCTCCGCTGCCGGCGCCGCCGCCGGCGCCCCCCCGACCCCAGCCGCCGCCGAGACGGCCGAAGGGCCCGGGGCGCTCACCGCGCTCGCGCAGGTGGCGCAGGACGTCGCTATTGCTGAGGATACCCAGCAGCCGGCCGGCCCCGTCGACGACCGCCAGCCGGCCGAGCCGGCCCTCACCGAGCCGCTGCAGCGCGGTCTTGGCCGGCGCGTCCGGGGCGATGGTCTCGGCGGGCCCCATGATGTCCTCCACGCGGGCGCTCTCCAGCTCCTCGCGGGCGTCCTGGATGCGGGCGAAGCCGAGCAGCCGGCCACCGGCGTCGACCACGGGGTAGCCCGTGTGGCGGCGGTAGTAGATCAGCTGGCGGAACTGCCCGAGCGGCATGCCGGGCTCCACCGTGAGGGGGTCCACGGTCATCAGGTCGCGCACCAGGTAGCCCTCGAAGGCGTCCGCCACGATCGCCGCCTGCGTCTCCGCCCGCCCGGCGTTGTAGACGAAGAAGGCGATGATCACGAGGAAGAAGCTCAGCGTGAAGAAGCCGTACACGCCCATGAGGATCGCCAGCACGCTGCTCACCGCGCCAGCGATGCGGGTGGCGTTGAGGTGGGGGGTGACGAGCGCCAGGAGCGAGCGGAGCACGCGGCCGCCGTCGAGGGGCAGCGCGGGCAGGAGGTTGAAGAGCGCCAGCCCGGCGTTGGTGACCGTGAGGTAGCTGAGCAGGAAGAGCGCGGCGTCGTGCCCCTCGACTGGCTGCCACGCCAGCCCGCTGAGCAGGGCGAGCAGCCCGCTGGTGATGGGCCCGACGATGGCGACCACGGCCTCGGCGCCGCGCTGCCGGGGCATCTCGCTGAACTGCGCGACCCCGCCGAGGAACCACAGGGTGATCTCCCTGACCTGCACGCCGTACAGCCGCGCCACCACCGCGTGACCGAGCTCGTGCACCAGCACGCTCAGGAACAGCCCCACGGCGGCGGCCAGGCCCAGCCAGTAGGGGGTGATGCCACTCTGGAGCGGCGCGGCATCGATGCTCAGCCCGACACGCCGGAAGAGCTGCACGTACCCCGGGATCTGCGAGGCGATCAGGTACGAGAACAACGGCAGCACCAGCAGGAAGGACGTGTCCAGGCTGACCGGTATGCCCAGCAGCTTGAACGGCAGCTTGATCGCGCGCCGGAACATACCTCACGATAGCGGGCCCGGCCCCCTCGGCGACGTTGGCGCGGGTCGCCATCCCGCAGCGCCTTCCCGCGCCGGCAGGCGCGCTGCCCGCCCGCGTGGGCGCACTAGGGCCCGGCCGTGCCTCGGAACGCGCCCGCCGCCTCGCGGGCCTCGGCGTCGGCGCCGGCGAGCGCGTCCCAGCTCAGGGGTGCGCTCGGGGCGCCTGCCAGGACGGCCTCGAGCAGGCGTGGGATGTCGAGGAAGCGCAGGCCCCCTTCCAGGAAGCGCGGCACCGCCACCTCGTCGGCGGCATTCAGGTACACGGGGGCCAGCCCCCCCAGAGCGCCGGCCCGGTAGGCGAGGTCGAGGCTGGGGAAGCGGGCGCGGTCGGGCGCCAGGAACTCCCAGCCGCCGATCAGCGGAAGGGGCTCGAGTGGCGTCGGCGGCCGCTCCGGCGCCGACAGGGCGTACTGGATCGGCAGGCGCATGTCGTGGGGGCCGATCTGCGCCTTGATGCTGCCGTCGCGGTAGCGCACCAAGCCGTGGATGAGCGACTGCGGGTGGATGACCACCTCGATGCGCGAGAGCGGCATGTCGAATAGGAAGTGCGCCTCCAGCACCTCGAGACCCTTGTTGAACAGCGTCGCCGAGTCGATGGTGACCTTGGGGCCCATCGACCAGGTGGGGTGCGCCAGCGCCTGCCGCGGGGTGACGGAGGAGAGGTCGCCGGGCCCGTGCAGGAAGGGCCCGCCGGAGGCGGTGAGGACCAGAGAGCTCACCGCCTCGCGGGGCTCGCCGAGGAGCGCCTGGTAGAGCGCCGAGTGCTCCGAATCGACCGGCGTGATGGTGGCGCCGCCGGCCTCCGCCAGCTGCCACATCAGCGGTCCGGCGACGACCATCGCCTCCTTGTTGGCCAGCGCCACGTGACGGCCGGCGCGGAGCGCTGCGGCGGTGGGCGCCAGGCCGGCCATGCCTGGGATGGCGGCGACGACCGTGTCCGCCTCGCGGGCAGCGGCGTCCGCAGCCCCGTCCTCGCCGGTCGCCAGGCGCGTGCCGGCGGGCAGGTGCGGGCGCACCGCGGCGGCCACCTCCGGGTGGCACACCACCAGCTTGGGCCGGAACTCCGCCGCCTGCGCCAGGAGCACCTCGACGTTGCGGCCGGCGACTAGCGCGACGGGCCGGTAGCCGCGCCAGCGGGCGACGTCCAGCGTCTGCCGGCCGATGGAGCCGGTGGAGCCCAGCACGACGATGCGCTTGGCGGCAGGGTCCATGACCCCATCATGGCACCTCCCGCGTCCCGCCTTTGCCGTCTGGCCCGAGGTTCACGGCTTCTCAGGTGGTATCGTTGGTCAGGTCTGACGAGGAGGAATGCATGCTAGTTCGCGAGTGGATGACCCCGAACCCCCAGACCGTCACCGCCGACACGCCCGTCATGGAGGCCATGCAGCGCCTGCGTGAGGGCGGCTTCCGGCGACTTCCCGTCACGCGCGACGGCAAGCTCATCGGGATCGTCACCGACCGCGACCTCAAGGAGGCGACCCCTTCCAAGGCGACCACCCTGTCGGTGTACGAGCTGAACTACCTGCTGAGCAAGCTGCTGGTCAAGGACGTCATGAAGGCGCCCGTGATCACCGTTCGCAGCGAGGACCCCATCGAGCACGCGGCGTTGCTGATGGAGGAGCACCGCGTGTCGGGCCTGCCGGTGCTCAAGGGCAACGAGCTGATCGGCATCGTGACCATCACCGACCTGATGCGCGCGTTCGTATCGTTCCTTGGCATGCGCGAGGGCGGCACGCGCGTCACGGTCGACCTTCCGGATGAGCCCGGGGTGCTCGCGCGCGTCGCCCAGGCGGGTCCCCCGTCGAACATCGTCGCGGCCGTGACCACCGGCGTGCAGACGGGCCACCGGCGCCGGATGGTGCTGCGCGTGACAGGCAAGGACGCCGACGGCTTCCCCGACCGTCTCAAGGCGGCCTCCGTCGACGTCGTCGACGTCCGCTGAGCCGCCGTGCCGGCGCGCCCGGACGGCGAGGGCGGTGACCTGAGCGCCACGGCCGCCGAGCTCGCGGGCGCTGCGCTCGGGGGGCGGGTGGCCCACAGCGGCTTCCTCGAGCCGCCCGACGCCGACGCCCTGGCGGCCGCGCTGAGGCGCCCGGGGGTGGCGGTCAGCCTCAGCGGCGGCGTTCCGGGTGCGCGTCGGCGCGTCGTGGTGGCGTACCCCGACCACCTTCCCGAGGCCACGGTCAGGCTGGCAGCGGTGTACGTCGAGGGCGTCGCCGACGGCGAGGAGCTGCGCAGCGCCGCACGGGTGGCGGGCGTGGAGGCCGGCCGCCTCGGAGACGCGGTACGGCACCAGGACGGTGTCTCGCTCATCACGCTGGGGCCGCTGCCGGGGGAGCTGCTCGGCCTCACCCGGGTCGCGGGTCGCCAGGTGACGCCGCTGGAGGTGGGGCTCGAGCGGCTGGCGCGCGGTACCCGGCACGAGCTGGCGGTGGTGGTGCCGTCGTTGCGGGTGGACGTGCTCGGCGGCAAGGCCTTCCGCGTGTCCCGCAGCTACTTCGCCAAGGGGGTGGCCGCCGGTCGGGTGCGTGTCAACGGCCGGCCGGCCGCCAAGGGCACGGTCGCCGAGGTGGGCGACGAGGTCTACGCCGAGGGGCTGGGGCGTTTCCGGGTGCTCCGCGTCGACGGCAGCACCCGGCGAGGGAACCTCAAGGTGGTGGTGCAGTCCGAGCGGTGAGGGCTCCGCCCGTCGGCGCCCTGGAGCGGGCCGGCGCGGGAGCGCCATGGCCGCTGCGAGGACCGGGGGCGCGGCGCGTGCGGTCGGCACGCTGCCGTCCTAGACCCGTACCTTCCGCCCCCCGTCGGCGCTGCGCGCCTTGAACACCAGTCGGAAGGGCACCTCGGCGAAGCCCAGATCGTCGCGGATGCGGTTGCGCAGGTAGCTCTCGTAGGCCCTGGTGAGCAGCCGCTCGCTGTTGACCGAGAACACGAAGGTGGGCGGCGCCACCGCCACCTGGCTGGCATAGAGCAGCTTCAGCGGCCGGCCCTTGAAGTTGGGCGGCGCCTGCCGCTGCGTCCACACCTCCAGGTAGGCGTTCATCTCGCTGGTCGGCACCCGTCGCCGGGCGGTGTCGTAGAGCCGGATGGCGGTCGCCAGCAGCTCGTGCAGGCCGAAGTCGGTGAGGGCGCTGGTGTAGACCCGCGGGGCGAAGCCGATGTGCGTCAGGGCCTGGGCGATGTCCTCCCGGAGGGGCGCCAGCTGCTCGTTGGTGACCAGGTCCCACTTGTTGATGGCGAGCGCCACCGGCTTGCCCCAGGCGAGCGCGAGGTTGGCGAGCCGCAGCTCGTGATCGCCGAACTCGAAGGGATCGACCACCAGCACGGCCACGTCGCAGCGCCGCAGGGCGCTCTCCGAGCGCAAGCGTGCGAAGTGCGCGACATCGGACCCTCCCTTGCGGCGGATGCCAGCCGTGTCGACCAGCACGAAAGGGCGGCCGGCGAAATGGAAGCGTACGTCGATGCTGTCGCGGGTCGTGCCCGGCTCGTCCGCCACGATCACCTTCTCGCTGCCCACCAGCGCGTTGAGCAGGCTGGACTTGCCGACGTTGGGCCGGCCGATGATGGCGACGCGCACCGCCTCCTCCTCGGCCTCGCCCTCGCCGTGCGGCAGCCCGGCGACGACGGCGTCGATGAGCTCGTAGGTGTTCCTGGCGTGTTCGGCCGACACCGGGAAGGGCTCCCCGAACCCCAGCGCGTACAGCTCGAACAGCTCCGGCGCTTCCTCGTGGCGCGGGTCGTCCATCTTGGTGGCCACCAGCAGGACCGGCTTCCCCAGCGTCCGCAGCCAGGCCGCCACCTCGTGGTCGGCCGCGCCCACGCCCTGGCGGCCGTCGACGCAGAAGAGCACCATGTCGACGCCCTGCAACGCCTCCTCGATGCGGCGGCGCACCGGCGCTTCCCAGCGGTCGCCCGACCACAGCCCGCCGGTGTCGAGCAGGCGGAAGCGCGTGCCGTCGTCCGCCGCCACCTCACCCTCCTTGACGTCGCGGGTGACGCCGGGCTGGTCGGCGACGATCGCCTCCCGGCGGCCGACCAGACGGTTGAACAGGCTCGACTTGCCGACGTTGGGCCGGCCGACGATGGCAACGCTAGCCAAGTCGCACCCCCGGCCGCACCCCGCGGCCGTTCCCCCAATCGCGGGCGGCCATGACGCGCTTTCCCGGCGGCTGAACCCGCAGCAGCCGCACGCTGCCGGCGCCGCAGGCGACCAGCAGGCCCGCGCCATCGGACCTCAGCACGGTGCCGGGCTCGGCGCCACCGCTCGTCTCCGAGGTCGCCGTCAGCTCCGCCACCTTCACGCTGTCGCCCGCGAAGCGGAAGTGGCTGCCGGGCCAGAGCTCCACGCCCCGGTGCCGCGCGGCCACCGCCGCGGCCGGGTCCTGCCAGCGGATGCGGCCGTCCTCGCGTGTGAGCATCGGGGCCTGGGTGGCGAGGTCATCGTCCTGCCGGTGACAGCTGAGCTCGGCGCTGGCCAGGGCGTCCAGCGCCTCCAGCAGGGCATCGGCGCCGAGGTCGGCGAGCGCCGTCATCAGCTTGGACGCCCCGGCGCCGTCGGGGATGGGCAGGGTGCGCTGCAGGCATACGGGGCCGGTATCGAGGCCCGCCTCGGTGCGCATGATGCTCACGCCGGTCTCCCGCTCGCGGTGGATGAGCGCCCACTGCACCGGCGCCGCGCCGCGGTACTTGGGCAGCAGGCTGGCGTGGACGTTGAGGAAGCCGTGGCGCGGCACGGCGAGCAGGCTCGCCGGCAGGATCTTGCCGTAGGCGGCGGTGACGGCCACGTCGAGCTCGAGCCGGCGAAGGCGCGCGGCGAAGTCCTCGTTGCCCTTGAGCCGCGCCGGTTGTGCCAGGGGGATGGCCAGCTCGCGCGCCCGGCCGGCCGTCGCCGGAGAGGCGACGCGCAGCCCCCGCCCGGCCTTCTTGTCCGGCTGCGCGACCACGAGCAGCACCTGGTGGCGGCGGTGGAGCGCTTCCAGTGCAGGCAGCGCGAAGGCAGGGGAGCCGAACAGCGCGACACGCAGGCGCGCGCCGGGCGGGCTCGCGCCGGCCTCAGGCATGGGTCCGGCCCCGCGCGAGGGGGATCACTGCACCGTGACGGCGATCGGCGCGCGCCGCAGCTCCTTGAGCAGCGCCTTGGCGTCGCGCTGGATGTCCGCCAGCTCGGCGCGGTGCTCCTCGAGGAAGGCGCGCCGCTCGTCGTCCGGTAGCCGGTCGAAGAACAGCACCCCGTCGAGATGGTCGTACTCGTGCTGCAGCACGTGGGCGAAGTGCCCCTCGGCATCCTGCTCGTGCCAGCTGCCGTGGACGTCCTGGTAGCGCAGGCGCACGCGGAGGTCGCGCCGGAGGGCGTCGACGTAGAGGCCCGGCACGCTCAGACAGCCGTCGTGGCCGAACTGCTCTCCCTCGCGCAGCACGAAGCTCGGGTTCACCATCACGTGCTCGCCGAGCACGCCCCAGCTGCGCCGCTTGTCGGCGGGGGTGGTGTCGTCCCGGGTGGCGTCGTCCTCGGCGTCGTCTGCGTCGGCCGGAGCGACGTCGCGGTCCGCTCGCGCCGCCGCTGCGTCCCCCTGATGCTGCTGACCGTCGGCCTCGTGCTCCTGCTCCGGCGCCAGCTCCAGGGCCACGAACAGTCGCTTGGGCACGCCGATCTGGGGTCCTGCCAGGCCCACGCCGTTGGCGTCGTACATGGTCTCGAGCATGTCGTCGGCCAGGGATGCGAGCGCCTCGTCGAAGCGCGTCACGGGTTGCGCCCGCCGACGAAGGATCGGGTCGCCGAAGTAGCGGATGGGGTGGATCACCTGAGCTGCCCTCCGGGCTCGACCTAGGGGGTGCTGGCGGGGCGGGTCACCTGGAGCACCGCGGTGGGGCTCGACAGCGCGGAAACGCCCTGGGGGAGGTCGAGCTTGACAGGCAGAGTATACCGGCCCGGCTGGGGAGCCGGCGTCGGCAGCTGTACCGTACCCTTGACGCTGGCGATCCCCGCCAGCACGTCCTTCGGTCCGGCGATCTCCACCTCGGCCTGGCTCAGGCTGGCGCTCGCGTTCGCCGTCCCACTCGGCACGGCCAGGTCGATCGGCACGCGCTTGCTCACCAGCGCGGCTTGCGCGGTGACGTCGATCGTGATGTCGCTGGGGGTGACCTTGACGTTCTGCACGGGAACGCCCGCGTCGTCAACCGGATAGGGGTGGGCCCGGGCCTGGCCTTCCCTGGCTGGCGCCACCGCCACCACGCGGAAGACCTTCTGCAGCGCTTGCTGCTGGCCGGTGAGCGTGACGGTGCTGGGCCGGGCGGTGAGCGACAGCAGCTTGTCGCTGGGCGGTGACCCCGAGAGCGCCACCGTCACCGCCATGTCGCGGTTGCCCACGGTCTCCAGGAAGCCGATCACGTGGTTGGGGGAGACGCCCACCAGGCGGACGCCGCCCGGCGTCTGCACGCTCACCTGCTGCTGGAACTCTCCGCTCAGGCCGCTCAGGTCGAGGGTGGCCGTGACGTTGTCGGCACGCAGCCGGTCGATGCGCCCGCTCGGTCCGGAGACGTTGACCTCCACCATCTTCGGCACCCCCACCGCCACCTGGCTCTGCTGGACCCCCTCGGCGGCGAGCGGCACAAGCATGCTGCGCTGCGTGGTGGTGACGGAGCTGGACGTGATGGCGAGCCACATGACGAACGCCAGCACCAGCGCGCCGAGCTTCTGGGGCCAGTTGTGAACGGCCACGGTCACGAGTCGCTGAAGGAGGCTCATTCGGCGTACACCTCGCGCAACGCCTTGAGCACGTCCGCCGGAGCGATGTCGCTGGTGAGCTCGCCGCCCCGGGCGATGCTCACGGTGCCGCGCTCTTCGCTCACCACCACCACCAGGGCATCCGTTGCCTCGGACAGGCCGAGTGCCGCGCGGTGCCGGGTCCCGTGCTTCACCGACCAGCCCTCGTGGCGGTCGGACAGCGGGAAGATGGCGCCGGCGTGGGTGACGGTGTCTTCCCGGACGATGACGCCGCCGTCGTGCAGCGGCCCCTTGGACGCGAAGATGGTCTGCAGCAGAGCGCTGGTCACGGGCGCCCCGATGGTGGTGCCGGACTCACCGTACTCGCGCAGCGGGGTGCGGCGCTCCACCGCGATGAGGGCGCCGCGCCGCTGGGTGGCCAGCTCGCGCACCGCGCCCATGATCTCCTGCACCGGGCCGCCGTGGGTCGTGCGGCTGAGGCGACCGCGGCCGACGCGCTCGAGCGCCGCCCTCAGCTCCGGCTGGAACACCACCACGATGGCGATGAACCCGACCGGCGCCACCCGGTTGAACAGCCAGTTGGTCGCCTCCAGCCCGAGCTGGGCCGCCAGCAGCCACAGGACGCCGAGGGCGAGCAGGCCGCGGAGCACGTTCCAGGCGCGGGACCCGATGAGCAGCACGTAGGCCTGGTACAGCAGGACCGCGATGATGAGGATGTCTACGATGTCCCGGACGCGGAAGCCCTCGAGTGCTGACGCCAACAGGTACGCCTCCATCGGCTCGTGAGGACGGGTGACTGTCCGGCTCGCCACCGGCGGGCGCCCCGAAGGCTCGCCGCCTGAAGACAGCGCCGGGCGGGATGGGTTGAGGCGTACGGGGCCGGAGAACCCCGTGCGATACGCAAACGATACCACAGGGCCCTCGCGTCCCGGCGTCGCCTCGGCGGCGCCCGCGAGCGTCCCAGACGGTCCCGAGCCGGGCCGGCGGAAGGGGTCCCGCGACCGCCGGCGGGAGCCGCGCCCGGTTGCGGGCGCGGGGAGCGGGGTGCGGTACACTGCCCCTCTGGAGGCGATGATGAACGAACTCAAGACGCGACTCGATGCCCTCCGGGGGTATCTTTGACCTGGCTGGCAAGCAGTCCCGGCTGAGCGAGCTCGAGCCCGAGCTCAACGATCCCGACCTGTGGGGCGACCCCGAGCGAGCGCGCACCGTGACGCAGGAGGCCGCGCGGCTGCGGCGGGTGGTGGATGACTTCCGGGTGCTGGAAGACGACATCGACGGCCTGGTGGAGCTCCTGGCGGAGGCGAGCGAGGAGGACGCGGCGGAGCTGGAGGAGGAGCGGGCGCGTGCGGAGTCCGCGCTCGAGCGGCTCTACCGCGAGGCGCTGTTCGTCGGCAGACACGACGACCGCGCCGCCATCGTGACCATCAAGCCCGGAGCCGGCGGCACCGAGTCCTCGGACTGGGCGGGCATGCTCCTCAGGATGTACCGGCGCTTCGCCGAGCGGCACGGCTTCAAGGTCGAGCTCCTCGACCTGGTGGGCAACAGCGACGCGCCCAGCGGCATCGACTACGCGCAGATGATCGTGCGCGGCGAGCGCGCGTTCGGCCTGCTGGGGGTCGAGAGCGGCGTGCACCGGCTGGTGCGCGTCAGCCCGTTCGATGCCCAGAACCGGCGCCACACCAGCTTCGCGTCCGTGGAGGTGATGCCGGAGATCGACGACGCCATCTCGATCGACATCGACCCCAAGGACGTGCGGGTGGACGTCTACCGCTCGAGCGGCCCCGGCGGGCAGTCGGTGAACACCACCGACTCCGCGGTGCGGGTGGTCTACCGCGCCGGAACGCCCGAGGAGATCGTGGTCACCTGCCAGGACGGCAAGTCGCAGATCAAGAATCGCGAGAAGGCGATGACGGTCCTGCGCAGCCGCCTCTTCGAGCGGGAGGAGCGCCGCCGCCGCGATGAACAGCTGAAGGCGCGCGGCGAGCAGAAGGCGATCGAGTGGGGGTCGCAGATCCGCAGCTACGTCCTCGACAAGCAGTACGTCAAGGACCACCGCACCGGCGTCATGCGTCACGACCCGGACAACGTCCTCGACGGCGACATCGACGATCTCCTGTGGTCCGGCCTGGAGTGGGCGGCCGAGGGCCGTGCCGTGGCCTGAGCCGGCGGGACGGGGCGGCGACCGGCGGTGAGGATCCTCGCCCTGTCCGACGCGGTGTCGCCGGTGGTCTACTCGCGCAACTTCCCCGGCAATCTGCCGCCGTTCGACGTGGTGCTGGCCGCCGGCGATCTGCCTGGCTACCTGCTGGAGTTCATCGCCACCAAGACGCGCACCCTTCCGGTGTACGTACTCGGCAACCACGGCAACGGTTACGTGCGGCCCGCCGACGGCTCGGCCATGCACCTGCCGGGCGGCTGCCTCAACGTTCAGGGCCGCGTGGTCGAGGTGGGCGGCGTGGCGATCGCCGGCCTGGAGGGCTGCTTGCGCTACCGCCCGGGCCCGCAGCAGTACAGCGAGTGGCAGTACCGCTGGATGGCGGCCCGCATGGCCCCGAGGCTGGTGCTCAACCGCCGGCGGACGGGCCGAGGGGTCGACGTGCTGCTCACCCATGCGCCCCCGCTGGGGCCTCACGCCGGCGACGACTTCGCGCATCGAGGGGTCGGCGCCTTCAATCGCTTCCACCGGCGCTGGCGGCCGCAGGTGCACGTGCACGGGCACGTTCACCTCTCCGGCGCCAACGCCGCCCGCGAGTACCGCACCGAGGCCGGCGTGCGCGTGATCAACGCCTTCGAGTTCACCATCTTCGAGCTCGAGCCGGGCGCGCCCGCCGGCGGCGCCTGAGCGCCACGGTGGTCGCGGCCTCGGGGGCGCGGCGTCGGCCGCGCGTCGGGACGCGGGCCCGCTCGCTGCGATAATCCGGGCATGACGGCAGCGAACATCTGGCGCGAGCTGGGGGCGGTGCTCGCCGGCGAGGAGGCTGCCGGGCGGGGCGTGGCGCACTTCGGCCGGCCCGAGGCTGAAGCCGCGCGCGCGGCGGCCGCCGCGCCCGCGTCCGGCGAGGGGGCGGTGCTGGTGCCGCTGCCGGGCCTGACGCTGCTGCGCCTCACCGGCGCCGATCGCGCCCCCTTCCTCCACGGCCAGCTCAGCAACACCGTGCAGGACCTGGCGCCCGGCAGCTGCAACCACACCCTGCAGCTCACGCCCAAGGGCCAGGTGGTGGGGGAGGGCTTGCTGTGCGTGCGCCCGGGCGAGCTACTGCTGACGATCGACGACGGGCGCGGAGCCGCGGTGCGCGCCTCGCTGGAGGCGCATGTGATCTTCGACGAGGTCGCGATCGAGGACCTGAGCGGAGCCTGGGCCGCGCTCACGGTGCAGGGAGCGGACGCCAGCGCGACCGTGCGCCGGGCGCTCGGGCGAGTACCCGCCGAGGGCACGGCCCGAGACGGCGCGGCGCTGCCGGGCGGGCTCGGGGAGGCCCGGAGCGCCGGCGAGCGCAGTGACGGCCCGCTGCTGCTGCCGCGCCGCCGCTCGCCGGCCGGCGGGGTCGACGTGGTGCTCCCCGTGTCGCAGCTGGAGGAGGCGGTGGGCGCGCTCCGCCGGGAGGGCGCCGAGCTCGCCGGCGAGCGCGCGCTGTCGCTCATGCGCGTGCTGGGCGGCGTGCCCAGCGCCGTCAGGGAGGGTGCTGCCGGTGCCCTGCCGCAGGAGCTGGGGCTGACGTCGGCGGTGTCGTTCGGCAAGGGGTGCTACCTGGGCCAGGAGATCATGGCGCGCATCGAGGCCCGGGGCGCCGTCCGCAAGGGGCTCGCGCGCCTGAAGCGGGCGCCGACGGGCGACGCCCCGGCGGACCTGTCCGAGGCGGCGCTGGAGGGACGGGCGCTGACGGTCGAGGGTCGCGAGGTGGGCCGGCTCGGTACCGTGGTGACGTTGCCGCAAGGAGGGACGGCGGCGCTGGCGGTGCTACGGCGCGACCTGCCGCCGGACGTCGCGCTGCGGGACGATGCCGCCGGCGCCTGGCAGCCGTGGCCGCTGGCGTGAGCGCCGGCGCCGCGGCGGCCGCCGCCGGCCGCGGCGTACAAGCCGGGCGCCTGCACGGCACCGGGCTATGATGCCAGCATGAAGGACAAACAGCGTTGGCTACGGGAGGAGTACGCCGAGGCCGGCGAACGCTTCCCGGAGCGCGACGCTCTCTTCGAGACGCTCTCCGGCATCCCGGTCGATCCGATCTACACCGCGGACGACGTGACCGACGTCGACCTCGAGGCTGACGTCGGCTACCCCGGCAGCTACCCCTACACCCGCGGGGTGCAGGCCTCGATGTACCGCGGCAAGCTGTGGACCATGCGCATGTTCGCGGGCTTCGGTACGGCCGAGCAGACGAACGAGCGCTTCCGGCGACTGCTGTCGGCTGGGCAGACCGGTCTGTCCACCGCGTTCGACCTGCCGACCCTGATGGGCTACGACAGCGACCACCCGCTCGCCCGCGGCGAGGTCGGCAAGTGCGGCGTGGCCGTCTCCAGCCTGGCCGACATGGAGGTGCTGTTCGACGGCATCGACCCCGAGGCGATCACCACCTCCATGACCATCAACAGCCCTGCGAACGCCATCTGGGCGATGTACCTGGCGATGGCGCAGAAGCAGGGGGCCGACCTGGCGAAGGTCGGGGGCACCATCCAGAACGACATCCTGAAGGAGTTCATCGCCCAGAAGGAGTTCATCTTCCCGCCCGCCCCAAGCGTGCAGCTGGTGATCGACACCTTCGAGTGGGGCCCGGTCAACGTGCCCAGGTGGAACTTCATCAGCGTCTCCGGGTACCACATCCGGGAGGCGGGGTCGACCGCGGTGCAGGAGCTGGCGTTCACGCTCGCCGATGGGATCCACTACGTGCGCAAGTCGCTCGAGCGAGGCCTCGACATCGACGAGTTCGCGCCGCGCATCAGCTTCTTCTTCAACGTGCACAACGACTTCTTCGAGGAGATCGCCAAGCTTCGGGCGGCACGGCGCATCTGGGCGCGGCAGATGCGCGAGGTGTTCGGCGCCAAGGACGAGCGCGCCTGGAAGCTCCGGACCCATGCCCAGACCGCCGGCGTCTCGCTGACGGCGCAGCAGCCGCTGGTCAACGTGGCGCGCGTCGCCATCCAGGCCCTGGCCGGGGTGCTCGGCGGCACCAACAGCCTTCACACCGACGCCTACGACGAGGCGCTGGCGCTGCCCACCGAGGAGGCCGCCACCCTGGCGCTCCGCACCCAGCAGGTGGTGGCGTTCGAGTCTGGCGTGGCGAACACCGTCGACCCGCTGGCCGGCTCCTACTACTTGGAGCGGTTGACGGCGGAGATGGAACGCCAGACCCTCGCCTACTTCGAGCAGATCGATGCCCTGGGCGGTGTGGAGAACGCCATCGAGGCCGGCTTCTTCGCTCGCGAGATCGGCGACGCCAGCTGGCGCCAGCAACGCGACATCGACGAGCGCCGCCGCCTCATCGTCGGCGTCAATGCCTTCGAGGGGGAGAACCCCGACGTGCCGCTGCAGCTCGTCGATCCGGAGGTGCTGAAGGTCCAGGAGGAGCGCTTGCAGCGGGTGCGCGCCGAGCGCGACGCGGGGGCGGCGAACGCCGCGCTCGGGGAGCTCGAGCGGGCCGCGAGGGAAGGCCGCAACACCATGCCCGCCTTCCTGGCGTGCGCGCACGCGTACTGCACGCTCGGCGAGCAGATGGACGTGCTGCGCCGGGTCTACGGCGTCTACGAGGAGCCCGTCCTGGTGTGAGCCGCCTGCCGGCGCGCTCGCCCGGGCGCTAGGAGAGCCCATGGAACGACCCATCCGCGTCTTGATCGCCAAGCCCGGCCTCGACGGCCACGACCGAGGAGCCAAGGTCATCGCCCGTGCCTTGCGCGACGCCGGCATGGAGGTGATCTACACGGGCCTGCGCCAGACCGGCCCCATGATCGTCAACGCCGCCATCCAGGAGGACGTCGACGCCGTCGGTCTGAGCGTGCTGTCGGGCGCTCACATGCACTACTTCCGCGAGGTGGTCGAGGGGCTCGGGGCCAGGGGCGCCGGCGACGTGCTGGTCTTCGGCGGCGGGATCGTCCCCGATCAGGACCGGCCCGCCCTCTCGGACCTCGGCGTAGGCGCCATCTTCACTCCCGGCGCCAACACCCACGACGTGGTGGCGTACCTCCGGCGCGAGGTGCCCCTGCGGCGGGGCGCCGGCGCCTGAGGCGGGGCGTGCGGGTCCAGGGTCGCCTGGACGCCGCCCGGGGCGCTCCGGGCCGGCCGCCGGGCGCGGCGCGTCGACGGTCGCGTCCCCGCGAGGCCGTCATCGTCCGGTGCGCGTCCCGCCATGTCGGGACCTTCATCGTCTGGCGCGCGTACTCTGCAACGTGAGGCCGTCCTGGACGGCGATCTCGGCTCCTTGTAGGCGAAGATGAGCGCGAGCCGCATGAAGAAGCTCATCACGGTCTAAGGCGACGCTTGCTACATTCAACGGGAGGGGACTTCCTCGACGAGGTTCCACAACGAGGAGATCGGTCGTTGCAGTACAGAGTCGCCTGGACCTTAGTGACTGTCCTCCTGCTGGCGCCCGTGACTTACGCGGGCGGATACGCCCTGCACACGGTCAAGAGCGGGGAGTCGCTAGGCACCATCGCCAACGAGTACGAGCTGTCCGTCGACGCCCTGATGGCGGCGAACGACCTGCGGACGGTCACCATCCATCCCGGCGACGTCCTGCGGGTGCCGTACGTGGAGGCCGTCGGCGGCCCGGTCGGCGAAGCGGCGCCGCGCATCCCGCCCGGCTTCACCTGGCACACCCTCTCGCCGGGCGAGACCCTGTCGTCGGTGGCGGCAGGCTACGGCATCAGCGTCGACGCGCTGGTGGGCGCGAACCCCACCATCTCCTCGCTCGACCACCTGCCGGTCGGCGTCGACCTGCTCATCCCGCCTCGGGAGGGGCTGGTGGTGACGCTGGAACCCGGCCAGTCGCTCGCCGACGTGGTGAGCCGCTACCACGTGGACCCCACCGAGGTCGCGCGCGCCAACCACCTGCGCTCGCCCTTCGACGTGCAAGCGGGCATGATGCTGTTCCTTCCCGGTGTCGTGCCGACCAAGGCGCTGAGCAGGCTCAGGAAGGTGCGCGCGGCGGAGAACCGCTTCATCTGGCCCATCCACGGCCGCATCACCTCGCCTTACGGCTGGCGCAACCTGGGGATGGGCACCTCGCCGTTCCATCGCGGCATCGACATCGCAGCCCCGTGGGGCACGCCGGTGCACGCCTCGCGCTCGGGCGTGGTGATCTTCGCGGGTTGGTCCAACGAGGGCTACGGCAACCTGGTGCGCATCCGCCACTCCGATGGCGACGAGACCTGGTACGGGCACTTCAGCACCATCCTGGTTCACGTGGGCCAGTACGTCGAGCAGGGCGCCGTCATCGGCCGCGAGGGCTCGACCGGCATCTCCACCGGTCCCCACGTTCACTTCGAGGTGCACATCCATGGCAGGGCCGTCGACCCCATGACCGTTCTGCACTGAGCCGTTTCGTCGAGGATCGCGCCGGCCCGCCGCCAGGGCGTCAGTCGCCGTCCCGCGGCCACAGCAGCCGCCCGCAGCTCGGGCAGCGCACCACGCTGCTGCCGCGCCGCGCCTTCTGGATGACGTGGATCGGCAGGCGTACGCTGCAGCCGCCGCAGCGCTGGTTGTCGACGATCTCCACCAGCCCCAGACCGCGGCGCGCCCTGCGCACCTGCTCGTACTGCTTGAGCAGGCTGCCGTCGAGACTCCCGGCCAGGGCGTCGCGCCGCTGGCGGATCTCGCTGGTTCGGTCGTCCACCGCCGCGACGCGAGCCTCCTCCTCGGCCACCAGAGCGTCGAGTGCGGGTTGCAGCTCGTCGAGCTCCGCCTGCAGGCCGTCCGCTTCGTTCTCGGCCGCCTCCAGGCTCTCCATCAGCGGCAGGGCGTCCTCCTCCAGCTCCTGCACGCGGGTCGCGAACTGCAGCTCCTGATTCTGGTACTGCGACGCCTCCTTGGCACTGGACGCGCGCAGCGAGGACTCCGAGGCGTCCTTGCGCCGCTGCTGGAGCGTCTTCAGCTCCAACTCGGTGTTGGCTACCCGCTTGCGGAGTTCGTCGCGCTCCTGCTTCTTGCGCTCGAGGCGCTTCACCAGATCGTGGCGCCTGTCACGCGTCTCCTGGAGCTCGGGCGGCGTCCGTGCCCGCTCCTCCTGGAGAGCGTCGAGCTGCAGGTCGAACCCCTGGACTTCGCTCAACTTCTCCAACATTCGTCCTCCACGGAATAAGAAACTCCGTTCGCCTCTGCCCGAACGGAGTTCATGTGGGTCCCTCGATGAAGGATCGCTTCACGGGATCGAGTGTAGCACGGGCCGCCCCCCGCCGCTTTCCCGCGACGGCGCCGGCCGCGGCGCCGTCCACGCCCGGGGTAGAATGCGCCCAGCGTGATCGAGGAGTCGCCCGAAGGGTTCATCCAGCGGTGGCGTGAGTACGCCGCCGAGGTGCAGGTGTTCCCGCGGACCGAAGGCTCGCCGATGCTGGAGTGCCTGGCCGCCGGCGCCATCCTGCAGGTGCTGGATCGCACCGGCCCGTACCAGGGGGGCTCCGGGCGCAGGCGCGTCATCATCAACCCCATGGTGGAGACCCTGGAGCCGCTGCCCGAGCCGGCTCGGCGACTCGAGGTGTCGGGGCTCGGCACGCTCGAGGCGGCCGGCCAGCTGGTGGCACGCGAGGGCCGGATGGCGGTGGTGGACTGTGGCGTCCCGCTGATCGTGGCGGTGCTCGGCGACGGCGAGGCGGCGGAGGGCGGGTCGCTGGAGGAGGGCGGCTTCGTGCGCTTCACCAGCGTGCCGCCGGTGCACGGCTTCGTCATCCAGGAGCTGCGCCGCGACCACCGCGCCGATGCCGGCGAGAGCGCCGACGACGCCATGTGAGCGCCGCGCCCGTCGGCGGCGCCCCCGCCACCCGCGGCCCGGGGCCACTCTGCTAGAATGCCGGGTCGTGCCCAAGGTCGTCCTCAGCCGCAAGCAGCGTCCGGAACCGGCGCTCACGCCGGCCGCCATCCGTGCGGTCGAGCCCGGCTCCGCCGCCGCGCGCGCCGGCGTCTTGCCGGGGTGGGAGCTGCTGCGGGTGAACGGGCGCGCCATCCCCGACATCCTCGCCTACCGGCGCGAGCTCGAGCGCGGCGACGTCCTTCTCGAGGCGCGCGACCCGAGCGGCGGCGAGGCCGTCACCTTCGCGGCGTCCTGGGAGGACCCAGGGCTCGAGTTCGAGGACGTGATCTTCGACGGCATCCGCCTGTGCGCCAACCGCTGCGACTTCTGCTACGTGCATCAGATGCCCAAGGGCATGCGCAAGAGCCTCTACATCATGGACGACGACTTCCGAACGAGCTTCCTCTACGGCTCCTTCGTCACGTTGACCAACTTGACCGACCACGACCTCGAGCGCATCGTGAGCGAGCAGCTGAGCCCGCTCTACGTCTCGGTTCACAGCGCCGACCCGCAGGTGCGCGAGGGCCTGATGAAGCCGTGGCCGCACAAGGTGCCGGCGGCCAGCGCGCTCGACGTGCGCGCCATGATCGAACGACTCGAGAGCATCGCGCTCTACACCCAGCTGGTGCTGGTTCCCGGGCGCAACGACGGTGAGGACCTCGAGGAAACCCTGAGCTACCTCGCGGGAAGGCACAACGTGCGGGCGGTGGCTGCCGTGCCGCTGGGGCTGACCGCCCACCGCGCCCACCTGCCCCACCTCGAGCCGTACACCCCCGAGCGGGCGGCTGACGTGGTGGAGCGGCTCACCGCGTTCCAGCAGCGCATGCTGCAGGAGCGCGGGAGCCGCTTCGTGTTCGCCAGCGACGAGCTCTACCTGCGGGCGGGGGTGCCGCTGCCCGGCGCCGCCGCTTACGAGGGCTTCCCCATGCTGGAGAACGGCGTCGGCATGGTGCGCGACTTCCTCGACGAGGGCCTCCCGCCCCTGCCGCAGCGCCTCGCCTCGCCCCGGCGCGTGCTGCTGGCGACCGGCCGGCTGTTCGGGCCGGTCCTGGAGGAGGCGGTGCGGCCGCTCGCCGCCGTGAGCGGGCTGGAGCTGGAGGTCCGCGCGGTGACCAACATCACCTTCGGCGAGGTCACCTCGGTGGCCGGGCTGCTGGCGGGGCGCGATCTGTTGGCGGCGGTGGCGCCCGGCGAGGCCGACCTGCTGCTGCTCTCGCCCAGCATGCTCAAGTACGGTACCGAGACGCTTCTGGACGGCACCGAGCTGAGCGAGCTGCGCCAGCGCCTGGCGATGCGTGTCGACACCGGCGGGACCACCCTGGCCGAGCTGGGCCGCGCCATCCTGCGCGGAGCGGGGGAGCGCGCGCTGCCCGCCTTCGGCTTCAGCACGCACGCGGCCAAGGAGGCGGCCAAGCAGCACTGAGGTAGCCGGCGCGCGGGCGCCGCCGGGGTCGCGTGGTAGCCTTTCGGCGTGAGCGCAGAGCCCGTCACGCCCGGCACGGTCGCACGCTACTTTGCCTTCGTCAAGTTCGAGCACACGCTCTTCGCGCTTCCCTTCGCCTACGGCGGCATGCTGTTGGCCGCCGGGGGCTGGCCGGGTTGGCGTACCTTCGCCCTGGTCACCATGGCCATGGTCGGTGCCCGCAGCGCCGCCATGGCGCTCAACCGCGTGATCGACGCCCGGGTCGATGCCGCCAACCCGCGCACGCGCGACCGCGAGATCCCGGCCGGCCGCTTGAGCCGCCGGACGGGTCTGGTGCTGGCTGCGGTCGGGCTGGCGCTGCTCGCCGTGGCCGGCGCGTTGCTCAACCCGCTGACGCTGGCGCTGTTGCCGGTGGCGGTGGTGTTCCTGACCGTCTACCCGTATCTGAAGCGGGTCACCTGGCTGTGCCACTTCTGGCTGGGCGCCACCATCGGCGCGGCCGCCGCCGGCGGTTGGATCGCGGTGACCGGGTCCTTCTCGTTCACGGCCGTGGCCCTGTGGCTTGCACTCGGCACCTGGATCGCGGGGTTCGACATCATCTACGGGCTCCTCGACCTCGCCTTCGACCGCCGCGCCGGGCTTCACAGCATCCCGGTGCGGTTCGGCGTGAAGCGGGCGCTGGTGGTGTCGGCGGCCACCCACCTGGTGAGCTTCGTGGCGCTGGCCGCGGTGCTGCTGTGGGTCCATCTCGGCTGGCCCTACGGGGTGGCGCTGGGGGCCACGGCGGTGGTGCTGCTGTACGAGCAGGTGGCGGTGCGGCGGCTCGAGCCCGCGGTCGTGCTGCGCTCGTTCAACGCCAACCTGGTGGTGGGGTTGGTGATGCTGCTCGGTATCGTGGGCGGCCTGGCGCTGGGCGGCTGAGCCGCGGCCCGTCCGCAGCGCCCTGGCGGCGGTCCCGCCGGCTCGGCGGGCGCCGGCGCGGAGGGCGGAAAGGGCTCGCCGAGAGAACCTGTTACCGTACGAGCATGGCGGAGGTCCCGCTGTTCCCCCTCGAGGTGGTGGTGTTCCCCGGCATGACCGTGCCGGTGCACGTCTTCGAGGAACGGTACAAGCGCCTGGTCCGCGTGGCACTCGAACGCGAGCGCAAGCGCTTCGCGGTGGTGCTGGTGACCCACAATGCGCCCATCCGCGACACCCCCGTCCCGGTGGCGGAGATGGGGGCGCTGGTCGACATCCTGAGCGTCGAGGAGAACCGCGACGGCAGCTTCGACCTGCTGGTCCACGGTCAGGAGCGCTGCGGAGTGGCGGTGCTGCGGCGCGAGGACGTGGAGGAGCCCGGTGACGGCCACCGTCCGCTGTTCTTCGTCGAGGACGAGCCGGCACCGGTGCAGCGCGACGACCCTAACCAGGAGCGCGTGGCCGCCTGGGATGCCCTGGACGCCTTCCGCCGCTACGCCCGCGCCTTCTTCGCCGAGGGGGCGCTCGAGCAGATCGAGGCGAACCTGCCGGAGGATCCGCTCTATCAGGCCTCGTTCATCTGCGCGAACATGCGGGTGCCGCTGGCGTCGCGGCAGGTGCTGCTAGAGGCGCGCTCGCTCAGCGAGCGTTTCGAGCTGGCGCGCAAGATGATGGACGAGCAGCTCAGTGCGGCGCCGGACCCGAGCGCGTGAGCGGGCTAGCCGCAGCGGACCCCCCTGGGCTGCGTTTCAGCTGGCGGGCGCTGCCGCCGGCCACCGCCGGGCTGCCCGGCACCGGCGGGCGCATCCGGGCCGCGCCCGACGACTTCCGGGTGGAGGAGGTGCCCGCCTACCTGCCACAGGGGAGCGGCTCCCACCTGTACCTGCTCGTCGAGAAGCGCGACCTGACCACCCGCGACCTGGTGGCCGCCCTGGTGGCCGAAGGGCTGCAGGAGAGTCAGGTGGGCGTGGCGGGACTGAAGGACAAGAGCGCGGTGACGGTGCAGTGGCTGAGCCTCCCGCGGCGCTTCGAGAGCGCGGCCGAGGCGCTGCAGGCGCTCCCCGGCGTGCGCGTGCTGGAGCGCGCCTACCACCGCAACAAGCTCGGCATCGGGCACCTTCGCGGGAACCGCTTCGTCGTCACCGTGCGGGACGTCGACGGTGGCGGCGCCGAGGCGGAGCGGCGCGCGCGGGAGGTGCTCGCGGCGCTGGCGCGCGCCGGCGTGCCGAACTACTTCGGGCCGCAGCGCTTTGGCCGCTTCGGCACCAACGCCGTCGACGGCCTGCGGGTGCTCCGCGGCGAGCGCGTGCCCGGCGGGCACCGGCTGAAGCGCTTCTTCGTGTCGGCGCTGCAGTCGCTGATCGTCAACGAGCTGCTGGCCGAACGCCTGCGCCGCGGCCTGTTCGCCGCGGTGATCACCGGCGACTGGGCCAGGAAGCACGACACCGGCGGCGTGTTCGAGGTGGAGGACGGCGCCGCCGAGACCCCTCGGGCCGAGCGGTTGGAGATCAGCGCCACACTGCCGCTCTACGGCCGCAGGGTGCGCGTCTCGGAGGGGGAGGCCGGCGAGCTCGAGCGAGGGGTGCTGGCGCGCCACGGGCTGCGCTGGAGCGACTTCGGCGCCCGTCGCGGGGACCGCCGAGCCAGTCGCGTGCTGCTCGAGGACACCGAGCTGACGCCGTTCGACGGTGCCCTGCGGGTGGCGTTCACCTTGCCCAAGGGAAGCTACGCCACGGTGGTGTTGCGCGAGCTGATGAAGGTCGACGTCGACGCGCCGCTGGCGAAGCCCGCGGCCCCGGCCGGCGAGGCGCCCGGCGAGGCGCCCGGCGATCTGGGCGGCTCGCTCGGCGACGCGTCCTGAGCGGCATCGCGGGCATCGCTCCGCAGGCCGGTGCCCCAGGCCGGCTCCGTCGACCGGACGCGTCAACCGGCTCCGCCCGCGGTGCCGCCGGCGACGCCGCCCGCGGACGGGCCGGGCGCGGCCGGCCCGCCACGCTCGCCGGCGAACCGGCGCAGCAGGAGCTCCGCGAGGAACGCCACCACCGCGGCCGCAGCCAGGAACGGCCACAGCGGGAAGCGCCCGCCTCCGGGCGCCGGCCGGTAGCTGCTGCCCGGCGCGATCACCTTGCCCCCGGTGCGCTCGGCGATGGTTCGCAGCAGTGCGGCGCCATCGGACCGGGCGAACTCCGGATCGGGACCGCCGACGTCGGTGCGCGCCACCGCTTCGGAGCCCTGCGAGATCACCACGCTGCCCGAGGCGCCGTTCGCCACCTTGAGCCGCGCCTGGTAGCGTCCCGGCGCCACTTGCTGCATGGGGGCGGACACGCCGCCGTAGCGCGCCACGAGCGACTCGTTGTCCACGTAGGCGCCGTTGCGCACGGCATCGACGACCACCTGGAGGTAACCGCCGTCGCGGCTGGCGCGCGCCTGGTAGACCAGCGGCCGCGCCTGCAGCCAGCGCGCGATGGTGCCGAGAGCGCCGCCGAGCCCGGGCCAGGCACCGAGCGGTCCGGCCCAGGCGTTGAGGTCGGTGGTGAAGGCCACGGTGCGCCCGAGGCCGACCCGCCGGACGGCCAGGATCGGCTCCTGGCGCTTGCCTTCGAGCAGGGCCTGGCCGCTCTGGCGTAGCGTGGTCGCCACGTAGGCGTCGACCTTGGGCAGGCTGGCGGGGAAGTCCACCAGCGCGTTGGGGCGGGCCGTCGGTGTGGTGGGATCCTGGACCAGCAGCTGGCGCGTGGCGGTGAGCGCCTCGGTGGTGAAGATCGACGGCAGCGTCGACACGTCGAGCGCCTTGTAGTAGCGGCCGCCGCCGGCCTGGGCGATGGCCTGCAACCGCTGGAAGTCGGCGGCATCGCCGATGGCGATGGTCGAGGTGGTGATGCCGCTTATGCGGGCAGCGCTCGCGAGCGCGCCGAAGTCGGTCGGCGGCCCGTTGCTGAAGGGTCCCTGCCCGTCGTAGAGCTTGCCGTCGGAGAGCACGATGACGTGTTTGACAGCGGCGTCGGTGCCCTGCAGTGCGGCCAGCGCGTCGCGATAGGCGGGCCCGAGCACCGTCCCGCCGGCGGTGGTGATGCCCAGGATGCCGTGGACCATCTCCCTCTTGCCGCGCTCGGTCGCCTTGCGCAGGTGGAACACCCAGTCGGTGCTGGAGGGGTCGCTGAAGGCGATCAGCCCGATGAGGTCGTCCTGGTAGGCGAGCTCCACCACCTTGATCGCGCCTTGCTTGGCGAGCTCGAGCTTCGAGGGGTTGCCCGCGCTCATCGACTGCGAGTGGTCGAGCACGATGACCATTGCCACCTGCGGAATGGACACCTGGGTGCGCACGTCGGTCGTCACCGGCAGCACGTCCTCCACCGGCGTGCGGTACCAGCCGCCCAGCCCGAAGCTGTGGGGTCCGCCCGTCATCATCAGCCCGCCGCCGTTCTCCACGTACTGCTTGAGGAGCTCGAGCTGGCCGGGCGTGAACTGCGCGGCGCCGCCCCGGACGACCACGGCGCCGGCACTCAATGGCGCCTGCACGTCGGCTACGGTCCCCTGGCGCACCTCGATGCCCTGGGCGGCGAGCAGCTTGCTGGTGGCGGGGTCGCCGATGACCAGCACCGGCGCGTGCGCGCGGATGCCCACCTCGGTCCGGCGGTGGTCGTCGGCGGTGGGCTGCGGCACGTCGACGGCGATGCTGGCATCCACCGCGGCGGAGGCGACGCCGCTGGGCGCCTCGAAGCTGAAGGGGATGGCGTTCCGCCCCTTCGCGATCTTCCGCGTGACGGGTGCCAGCGACTGCGACCCCACCCGCGCCCGTAGCGTGACGTTGGCGGCCATGTCGGCATCGACGACGGCGATGACCTGCACCCGCTCGCCGGGGGCGGCGGTCTGGGGAGCCAGCAGCTGGGAGAGGCGCACATCGGGCTTGGGCGGAACGTAGACGGTATCGACCGGGATGGTCGGCAGGGCATCGAGCACGTGCCCTTGCGACTGCACGCCGTCGCTCACCAGCAGGGCCCGGGCGGCGCCGGACGCCGCCGCCACCTGCAGCGCGCGGGCGAGGTCGGTCGCGCCGGTCGGCAGGACCGACGGTACCTCCGCGGAGAGGTCGGGAACGCGGGCGGTGTCCCCGGCCACGTAGTAGCTGTCGTGCCGCAGGCCCGCTGCCGGCACCAGCTTCCTGGCGGCCTGCAGGCCGGCCGTCCCCAGGCTGTCGGAGACGTCGACCAGCACCGCAACGTGGCCGCTCTGCCGCGGCAGCGAGGGTCCCGCCAACGCCACCACCAACAGCGCCAGCGCCAGCAGGCGCACCCAGCGCCAGCGGCCGGGGGGGAAGAGCAGCAGGAGCGGCAGCGCCAGGAGAGCCCAGGGAAAGGCGAACTGGAGGCCCGCGGGGAGCACGGCACCATGCTAGCAGCCCCCCGTCCGGCGTCCGATGCCGGCGACACCTTCGCCGCCGCGACGTTGGCCCAAGCGCGAATTATTCGTCCTGGTGTCGGTTGGTCGCCCTGGTATGATTCGGCCGATGACCGCGCCCGGGCAACCGTTCGTGCTGATCGCCATGACCACCGAGGAGCGCGGCGAGGGTCTGCGCGGGGTGGTGGAAGAGAGCGGGCTACAGGCTGCGATCTTCACCGACGTCGAGGCGCTGCTCTACCACACCCGGGCGTCGGTGCCCGAGGCGCTGGTGCTGGAGCATGGGCTTGCCGAGAAGGTCCCGCAGCTCGACCTGGTCGCCCTGCTGCGCCGGCGCAAGGCCCTCGGCGACGTCCCCTTCATCTACCTGGGGCCGGACGAGGCGCAGGTGCAGTCCGCCGTGGTCGACTCCGGGGTGGACGCCTACCTCTCGTTGCCGACGCGGCCGGAGGTCGTGAAAGCCCATCTGCGGCGCCTGTTGGAGAGGCACCAGACGGAGCGCACCTTGCGGGAGGCGCTGGAGCACTCGCGCAGCTTCGAGCAGGCGTACAAGGAGAGCGAGCGCGTCAAGGACGACCTCATCCACATGCTGGTTCACGACCTCAAGAGCCCCATCGCCAGCGTCATGGGGCTCCTGGACCACAGCCTGGAGATGATCAAGGCGGACCCCGGCGAGACCGGCATCGAGGAGCTGCTCGGCCTGGCCAGGAGCGAGTCGCAGCACCTGCTCAACCTGGCGGCTAACATCCTCGACGTGCGGCGCATGAAGGAGGGCCACATGCCCTTCGAGCCGCAGGAGATCCCCAGCCTCACGGAGCTGGCGAAGGAGTCGCTCGGCGACGTCAGCGGAGGCCCGCGCGATCGCAACTTCGGCTTCCTGGTGCGCCCCGAGGCCGAGCGGCTGCGGGCCGATCCCAAGCTCCTGCGGCGGGTGCTGGCCAACCTGATGGCGAACGCCATCAAGCACACCCGGCGGGGCGGGTACATCGACTTCCGAGCCTGGCGTCAGGACGACGACTTCGTGCTGAGCGTGCGCGACGACGGCGAGGGCATCCCGGAGGCCGACCAGAAGCGGGTGTTCAACGCCTTCGAGCAGTCCCGCCACACCGTGCACGATCGCTACGACACCGGCATGGGCCTGACCTTCTGCAAGCTGGCCGTGGAGAAGCACGGCGGCCGCATCTGGGTGGAGTCGAAGGTGGCACGCGGCAGCACCTTCTTCTTCACCATCCCGGCCAACGTCATCGCCACCGCCGAGGACGGCGTCGCCATCGCCGGCGGCTGAGGGCGGACGCCGCCGTGACGCAGGCGTCTGCCGGCTGGGACCTGGAAGCCGTCCTCTGGGCCCGCGGCTACAGCCCGCTGGCCGGCATCGACGAGGCCGGCCGCGGGGCGCTGGCGGGCCCCGTGGTCGCCGCCGCGGTGGTGCTGCCGCCGGGCGATCACCCCTTCCGCGACTCCAAGACCCTCGGGCCGGAGAAACGTGAGAGACTGGCGGCCGTCGTGCGGGAGGTGGCGCTGGCGTGGTCCGTGGCGGAGGCCAGCCCCGCCGAAATCGACGAGCTGAACATCCTCGGCGCGACCCGGCTGGCGGCGCGTCGCGCCGTCGCCGGCCTGACGCTCAGGCCCACGGCGCTGGTGACCGACTACCTCCACATCGGAGCCGGCTTGCCGGAGCTGGCCGTGGCACACGCCGATGCCCGCAGCCTGCAGGCCGCGGCTGCCAGCATCCTCGCGAAGACGGCGCGGGACGCGCGCATGGTCGCCATGGCCGGCGACTATCCGGAGTACGGCTTCGACGGGCACAAGGGCTACGGCGCGCCGGCCCACCTGACGGCGCTGCAACGCTTCGGGCCATGCCCGGAGCACCGCCGCTCGTTCGCGCCGGTGGCGCAGGCAAGGCTCTTCCTGACGTAGAATGCGGTGTTCTCGTCGGCTGGAGTGCGCACGCGCGGCACCCGTCCGGCCGCGGCGGAAGGGCTTCGCACGGCCTCGAGTGGCAGGGCGAGCCGGCGGGTCGTGAGGGAGAGACGACCATGGCCGAGTGCATCGGCGTGAAGTTCGATAACGGGCCCAAGCTGCACTACATGGAGGCGCCACCGACGGCGCCCGCGGTGGGGACGCGCTGCGTCGTGAGCACCCGGCGCGGGTTGGAGCTGGCGCGCGTGCGAACGGAGCCGCGCGACGTCCAGAAGCCCCACGGGCACTACGTGCGCGACGCCCTCGACGAGGACATCGAGCGCCACCGGGCGCTCTCACGGAGGGCCGACGATCTCAAGTGGTTGCTGCGGGCGCGGGCACGTCAGAGCGGTGCGGACATGAAGGTGGTGGCGGTGGAGTTCACCATGGACGAGGAGCTGATGGTGGTGAGCTACTCCTCGGAGGAGCGGCCCCCGCTACGCGTGCTCGCCCAGGAGCTCATCGACCACACCAACGCTCGCATCGAGTTCAACAACGTCGGCCCCCGCGACCAGGCGCGCATGCTGGGCACGCTGGGGGCGTGCGGCGACGCCTCGTGCAGCTCGACCTGGC